>NZ_JBVIHH010000023.1:0-4230 GCF_055570395.1 Streptomyces sp. NPDC031210 | reverse complement strand
AGCGCGGGGGGGGGGGGGGGGGGGGGGGGGGGAGTGGGGGGGGGGGGTGGGACGTTGGGTTGGGGGGGGGCGGGGGCCGGCCCCAACAAGCCGCCCCGCCAGCACGATGTCGCCCGGTACGGCCCGGGTGGCCAAGTCCGCCCAGGAGTCCGAAACCCTGGTCCCGCATACACCCGGACTGTGTTACGGGAAATGTCAACGCCTTGGGCAGGAAAGGTTTTTCGCGGTGAAGGTGGGTAGGCGTCGGCCAACGCACTGAACACCGAGCAGGAGGGAGCAGGACATGGCGACGGCAGCGGTGCAGGCTCGGACGGCGGCAGACCGGGCGGACGCCCCGGGTTCTCGGCCGGAGCATTCCCTGCCGCCGGTCGGGGACGCCCGTCGCGTCGCACCGCGCGATGCGCGCCGGCTTTCGAAGGTGTTCTTCGAGCGACTCTCCGTGCTCGAAGAAGGCACCAGGGAATATCAGTACGTGCGCAATACGCTCATCGAGATGAACCTTTCGCTGGTGCGGTATGCCGCCAGCCGTTTCCGCAGCCGCGGTCAGGAAATGGAAGACATCGTGCAGGTCGGCACGATCGGCCTGATCAAGGCCATCGACCGGTTCGACCTTTCGCTGGAGAACGAGTTCACCACGTTCGCCGTGCCGTACATCGTCGGCGAGATCAAGCGTTTCTTCCGCGACACCACCTGGTCCGTGCACGTGCCGCGCCGACTTCAGGAACTGCGCGTCGACCTCGCCCGCGCCAAGGAGGAGTTGGAAGGGGAGGGCAACCACGCCCCGACCGCCGGCGACCTCGCCAAGCGCCTCGATCTCGCGGAAGAGGAAATCGTCGACGGGCTCGTGGCCAGCAACGGCTACCACGCCGATTCGATCGACCGGCCCATCAGCTCCGAGGGCGCCGGCAAGCAGCAGACCGGGCTCGTCGCCGACCTGATCGGTGACGAGGACCCGGCACTCGCCCTGGCCGAAGACATCCAGGCGCTCAAGCCGCTGCTGAAGCGGCTCGACGACCGCGAGCGCACGCTTCTGGAACTTCGCTTCGGCCGGGAGATGACGCAGTCCGAGATCGGCGCGGAGCTCGGCATCTCCCAGATGCACGTCTCCCGCCTCCTCTCCCGCATCTGCGGCACCCTGCGCGAAGGCATGCTGGCCGAGAGCTGACGGCCGGGGCGGCCGAGGAGCGGCGGGAGCGGCCGAACGGAAGCACAGCAGGGCGGGCCGGGACCACGGTGGTCCCGGCCTCGCGCTCAGTCGGCGACCGCGAGGATCTGTGGAGCCGCCTCCTTGATGCGTGTCTTCAGCCACTTGACCTGGGTCAGGGTCTCCTTGTGGAGGGTGGTGACGCAGCCCAGCAGGTCCTCGTCCCGCAGGGCCTGTGCCACCTGGCCCAGCATGATCCAGTGCACGTCGGCGGCCTGCGCCATGCCGTACAGCCGGCGCAGGTCGCGAAGGAGCAGCAGTCCCGACTCCGGTCGGCCGCCCAGGAGTTGGGAGCCCTTCTCCCGGACGGACGCCATGGCGGCGGTCACCCGCTCCGAGCGCCTCGGGGCGGTGAGGTCCTTGCCGTAGCGGGCGGCGAAGGCGCGGATTCGCTCGGCGCGGGCGTCGCACTGCCGGGCCAGGGTCAGGCACGGATAGTGGGTGCCGTGGTCCGCGGCCTGGCGTTCGGAGACCTTCCGGAACTCCTGGGCGAGGTCGGTCTCGGCGTTGTGGAGCTCGGAGAAGAGGATGCCGGTCTTGTTCATGCTCAGCTCCCGGGGACGGCGGTGTCGGCGCGGGTGTCCGTGTCCGTGGCCCCGCCCGTGGCGTCGGGGGCCTTCTCCAGCCGCACGGCGGACACCTTGACCAGCGGCTGCTTGGACACCGGATCCCATTCGGTGCGGGTGAGTTCGTTGGCCGCCCGGTGGTGCGGGCCGTCGCCCGAGCCGTCCGGGGTGTCGAAGTAGCCGTAGTGGAACGGGGCGAACACGGTACCGGGCCGCTTGCCGCTCAGTACCGCCGGCGCCTGGATGAATCCCCGGCGCGAGCGGACCCGGACCGGATCGCCCTCGCGCACACCGGCGGCCGCCGCGTCGTCGGGGTGCAGCTCCACCCACATGTCGGGGGCGGCGTCATTCAGGCGCGGCACGCGGCCCGTCTTGGTGCGCGTATGCCAGTGGTAGACCCGTCGTCCCGTGGTCAGCCGCAGCGGATAGTCCTCGTCCACCGGCTCGTGCGGCGGCAGATACGCCGCGGCCTTCAACAGGGCGCGTCCGGCCGGGTCGTGCGCCTGGTATTCGTCCGCCTCGTTCTGCGCGCCGGTGACCAGGTCATGGCCGTAGTCCTCGCAGTGTCCGGCTCCGGTCGGGAAGACGTGGTCGGCGTAGAGGCGCTCCGTGCCGTCCGGCGCCTGCGGTGTGCACGGCCACTGGATGCCGCCCGCGCCCCGCAGCCGCTCGTACGTCAGGGCGCTCTGGTCGCAGGGCCGGCCGCGGGTCACGGCGAGGAACGCGTTCCAGGCGTCCTCGGGGTCCCGCCATCGGATCAGGGGCCCGCCGTCCTGGTCGCGCAGGTCCATCCGGTGGGCGTAGTCCACGAACGTCTCGAAGTCGGAGCGGGCCTGGCCGGGCGGCTCGACGGCCTTCTCCGACAGATGGACGGTCCGGTCGGCGTTGGTGTAGCAGCCGGTCTTCTCGCCCCACAGCGCGGCCGGCAGCACCACATCGGCGAGCGCGGTGGTCTCGGTCGCGAAGGCGTCGGACACGACCAGGAAGAGGCGCTCCTGCCCGAGGACCGAGCGGATGCGCCGCAGTTCGGGCAGTGAGACGGCGGGGTTGGTGCCGGTGACCCACAGGAAGGTGATGGAGCCGTCCTCGCAGTGGCGGAAGATCTCCATCGCGTGGGTGGGCGGCGACCAGTGCGGGATGCGCAGCGGCTCGATGTTCCACGCCTGCGCGATCTCCGCCACGTGGGCGTCGTTCTGCCAGTTGCGGTGGCCCGGCAGCGTCCCGTCCGCGCCCGTCTCCCGGGTGTTCTCCGCCGTCGGCTGCCCGTTCATCTGGAACACGGTGCGCCCCGGTCGGCCGATCATGCCGCGCACCAGGTTGATGTTGTTGACCTGCACGGCCGCCGCGGTCGCCTGGTGCGACTGGTAGACGCCCTGCAACACGGTCGAGACCAGGCGCTCGGCGGCACCGATCACCTGCGCGGCGCGCCGGATGGTCTCGGCGGGAACCTCGCAGAGGTCCGCCGCGTACTCCGGCGTGTACGGCGCGACCACCTCGGCCAGGTCCTCGAAGCCCACGGTCCGGGCCTCGACGAATTCCCGGTCGATCCGGTCGTGCGCGATCAGCTCGTGGAGGATCGCGTTGAGGACGGCCACGTTCGTGCCCGGGGCGACCGGCACATGCACGTCGGCCCGCGCCGCGGTCGCGGTCGTGCGGGGGTCGATGACGACCAGCCGCGGCCGGTCCGGCCCGTGCAGGCGGTCCAGCATGCGGGCCCACAACACCGTCTGCGTTTCGGCCACGTTGTGCCCGACGAGCAGCAGCGTGTCGCAGACGTCGATATCCGTGTACGACCCGGGGTTGCCGTCGCTGCCGAAACTCTCGATCAGCGCCCACTCGGCCGTCGCGGTGCACAGCCGGGTGTTCCCGTCCAGGTGCGGTGTGCCGATCCCGCCACGGGCCACCAGCGTCTGGGCGTAGTACTCCTCGGCGAACAGTTGCCCCGACGTGTAGAAGGCCATCGCCAGGGGCCCGCGTTCGGCGAGCACCCGATGGGAACGCTCGACGACCGCTCCCATCGCCGTGTCCCAGTCCGTGGGCCGCAGTTCGCCGTCGACGCGCATCAGCGGCCGGGTGAGGCGGTCCGGCGAGTTGTTGGCCTGCCAGCCGAACAGGCCCTTGGGGCCCAGGCGGCCGTGGTTGATCCGGTCTTCCGCCCGTCCCCGGACGCCGACGATGCGACCGCCGGCGACCGCGACGTCCATACCGCAGCCGTTCGAGCACAGCACACACGCCGACGGCACCCACCGTTCGACCTCCGACTCCGCCACCGTCAGATGCTGGTCGACCCGCTCCGGCCAGCGCCCGCCGGCGGCAAACGGGGCCCGCGGGCCCCATACGTCGGTAATGCGATCGGACATGGGTCCTCCGTAAGTTGTTAGTTGGCCCGGGAGGGCCGGGTGTGGCTTATGGGTTCTTGCCTTCAGTGGCTTCGCAGGAGTGGCCGCCCGGTTCTCCGGG
>NZ_JBVIHH010000022.1:51281-85795 GCF_055570395.1 Streptomyces sp. NPDC031210 | reverse complement strand
CCCCCCCCCCCCCCCCCCCCCCCCCCCCCCCCCCCCCCCCCCCCCCCCCCCCCCCCCCCCCCCCCCCCCCCCCCCCCCCCCCCCCCCCCCCCGGTACTCGGAAGAGCAGTACTCAGAACCCCGCAGGCTCGGTGTAGACCCCCCACTCGTCCCGCAGCACCCCGCAGATCTCGCCGAGCGTCGCCTCGGCCCGTACGGCCTCCAGCATCGGTTCGATCATGTTGCCGCCGTCGCGGGCGGTGGCCAGCATGGCCTTGAGGGCGGCCGTGACGCGGGCGTCGTCGCGGGCGGCCTTGCGGGCGGTGAGGGCGCGTACCTGTTCGCGTTCGACCTCGTGGCTGACGCGCAGGATTTCCAGGTCGCCGGTGACCGAGCCGTGGTGGCAGTTGACGCCGACGACCCGCTTGTCGCCCTTTTCCAGGGACTGCTGGTAGCGGAAGGCGGATTCGGCGATCTCGCCGGTGAACCAGCCGTCCTCGATGCCGCGCAGGATGCCGGAGGTCATCGGGCCGATGGGGTGTGCGCCGTGCGGGACCGCCCGGGCGCCGCGCTCCCTTATCTGCTCGAAGATCTTCTCGGCGTCCGCCTCGATCCGGTCGGTCAGGGCCTCGACGAACCAGGAACCGCCCAGCGGGTCGGCGACGTTGGCGACGCCGGTCTCCTCCATCAGCACCTGTTGGGTGCGCAGCGCGATCTCGGCGGCCTGTTCGCTGGGCAGGGCCAGCGTCTCGTCGAGTGCGTTGGTGTGCAGGGAGTTGGTGCCGCCGAGCACCGCGGCCAGTGCCTCGACGGCGGTGCGTACGACGTTGTTGTACGGCTGCTGGGCGGTCAGCGAGACGCCGGCGGTCTGGGTGTGGAAGCGCAGCCACTGCGCCTTGTCGCTCTTCGCGCCGTAGACGTCGCGCATCCAGCGGGCCCAGATCCGGCGGGCGGCCCGGAACTTGGCGATCTCCTCGAAGAAGTCGAGGTGGGCGTCGAAGAAGAACGACAGGCCGGGGGCGAAGGTGTCGACGTCCAGGCCGCGGGAGAGTCCGAGTTCGACGTAGCCGAAGCCGTCGGCGAGGGTGTAGGCGAGCTCCTGCGCGGCGGTCGCTCCCGCCTCGCGGATGTGGTAGCCGGAGACCGAGAGCGGCTTGTACGCGGGGATGCCGCGCGCGCAGTGCTCCATGAGGTCGCCGATCAGCCGCAGATGGGGCTCGGGCTGGAAGAGCCACTCCTTCTGGGCGATGTACTCCTTGAAGATGTCCGTCTGGAGGGTGCCGTTCAGGACGCCCGGGTCGATGCCCTGGCGCTCGGCCGCGACGAGATACATGCAGAAGACGGGCACGGCGGGCCCGCTGATCGTCATGGACGTCGTGACGTCACCGAGGGGGATGTCCTGGAAGAGCACCTCCATGTCGGCGGCGGAGTCGATGGCGACGCCGCAGTGGCCGACCTCGCCGAGGGAGCGCGGGTCGTCGGAGTCGCGGCCCATCAGCGTCGGCATGTCGAAGGCGACGGAGAGGCCGCCGCCGCCGGCCTTGAGGATCATCTTGTAGCGCTCGTTGGTCTGCTCGGCGTTGCCGAAGCCGGCGAACTGGCGGATGGTCCAGGTCCGGCCGCGGTAGCCGGTGGGATACAGGCCGCGGGTGAAGGGGTACTCGCCCGGCCACCCGATCCGCTCGAACCCCTCGACCGTGTCCCCGGGCCGGGGGCCGTAGGCGGGCTCGACGGGGTCGCCCGAGAGGGTGGTGAAGTCCGCGTCGCGCTTCCGGGCGGAGTCGTACCGGGCCTGCCAGCGGCGGCGGCCCTCTTCGATCGCGTCAGCGTCCATACCTCGAATTTACTAGGACGTCCTAGTAATTGTCGATGGCTGACGCCGACGAGTCGTCCACCCGCCGGCGACGCCAAGAGGTGAGGTCGGGTGAGATCAGACCTTGACGGGCTGCGCGGCGCCGTCCGTGACCAGCGGTCCGACCTCGCGGACGACCTTGCGCTCGACGAAGAACGCGGCCGTCGGAATGGTGCCCGAGACCAGCACCCACAGCAGTTGGCCGAACTTCCACTTGGCCTTGGAGCCCAGGTCGAAGGCGAAGATCAGGTAGATGATGTAGAGCACGCCGTGGATCTGGGAGACGACCAGGGTGAGATCCTTGCCCATCCCGAAGCCGTACTTGAAGATCATGCAGGTGCACAGCACGAGCAGCATCACGGCGGTGAGGTAGGCCATCACCCGGTAACGGGTCAGGACGCTTGGCTTCATACCCCGAGCGTAACGGCCCGTTCCGGGGCGATCTTCGCCGCCCCCGCCGTCCGCGGCGCGGCTCGGGCCCGCGAAAACGCCGCTCATTCCTCCGAGAAGTCGCCCGCGGCCACCCGCAGCGGCCGCAGCATCGCGAAGATCTCCGCGCACTCCTCGGCGTCGTACACCCCGAGCCCGAAGTCCATCGCCATCAGGTCGCGGGTGGCCGCGTCGCACACCTCGCGCCCCTTGTCGGTGATGGAGGCGAGCGTGCCGCGCCCGTCGTTCGGGTTCGGCCGCTTGTCCACCAGGCCGGACCTCACCAGCCGGTCGACGGTGTTGGTCACCGAGGTGGGATGCACCATCAGCCGCTCGCCGATCTTCGACATCGGCAGCTCGCCGGCCTTGGAGAACGTCAGCAGCACCAGCGCCTCATAGCGGGCGAAGGTGAGGCCGTAGGGCTTGACCACGGCGTCCACCTCGGCCAGCAGGATCTGGTGGGCCCGCATGATCGAGGTGATCGCGGCCATCGAGGGCACGGCTCCCCAGCGCTCCTGCCACAACTCGTCGGCACGCGCGATGGGATCAAAGGCAAGGCTGAGCGGCTTCGGCACGGAACCGACCCTACCCGCCGGTCATATGCTGGTCAGCCCTGTCTCAGGTTTCGGTCAGGAAAAGCGGACGGGCGCCGGCTTCGGGAGGGCGCCGCGCCCGTTTCCGGACCCGGCCGCACCCGCACCGGGCCCCGTCCGCACGCCGGTCCGGGCGGGGGCCGCTTCCTACGAGCCGTCGGCTCCCGAACCGTCCCCCGCGGCGGGTCCGCCCGCCGCCAGGTGTCGCTCGACGGTGGCGACCTTCGAGGTCAGGCCGTCCGTGACGCCGGGCCGGATGTCGGCCTTGAGGACCAGCGAGACCCGTCCGGCGCGTGCCTCGACGGCGGCGACCGCGCGTTTGACGACGTCCATGACCTGGTCCCAGTCGCCCTCGATGGAGGTGAACATGGCGTCCGTCCGGTTGGGCAGACCGGACTCGCGGACCACCCGCACCGCGTCGGCGACGTACGCGCCGACGTCCTCGCCGACGCCCAGCGGGCTCACGGAGAAGGCGACGATCACGCGTTGACCGTTCCTTCCTTGCGGGCGCGGGCCGCGATCACGCCGGCCTCCTCCTCGCGCTTGAGCACCCGGTCCCCGTACAGGCCGCCGAAGGGCAGCACCGAGAGCACGAAGAAGAAGGCGACGCGCTTGAAGGGCCACTTGGTGCGGTTCCACACGTCCAGCAGGAGCACCAGGTAGGTGAGGAAGAGCAGGCCGTGGATCAGGCCGAGCGGCATCACCAGGGAGTCGTAGTCGAAGGCCAGCCGGAAGCCGGTGCCGAAGATCAGCAGTGCCGGGAAGGAGAGCGCCTCCGGGATGGATGCCAGGCGCAGTCGGTGCAGGGCGGAGGCGGTCTTGATGTCCACGGGAACCTCGTTCGGGTGGCAGGGGGCGGCAGCACGCTTGTGCAAGTGTTCACAAAGCGCCTCCCATTGTTACAGCCGCCCCGGCGAACCTCGCGCCGGGGGCCGGACGCGGCGACGCGCCTGTCCCCCGGGGCGCGGCCGTAATACGGTCTGACGCGTGGCTCAGTTTCGGCTCCAGGGGAGCAAGATGCTCGCCGTCGACATGACGGGCGATGCCGTCAAGGCGAAAAACGGTGCGATGGTCGCCTACGACGGCCAGATGTCGTTCAAGAAGATGACCGGCGGCGGCGAGGGGCTGCGCGGCATGGTCACCCGGCGCCTGACCGGTGAGCAGATGGCCGTGATGGAGGTGAAGGGCCAGGGCACCTGCTATTTCGCCGACAGCGCCGGCGAGATCAACCTCGTCGGGCTGACCGGCGAGAAGCTGTACGTCGAGGCCGGCAACCTGCTGTGCGTGGACGCGGCGCTGCGCACCGGCACCACCTTCACCGGGCTGCGCGGCGCCTCGCAGGGCAACGGCCTGTTCACCACCACCGTCGAGGGCACCGGCCAGGCCGCGATCACCTCGGCCGGACCGGCGGTGGTGCTGCGGGTCACCAAGCAGTACCCGCTCCAGGTCGACCCGGGCGCGTACGTCGCGCACACCGGCGACCTCAAGCAGCACTTCCAGACCGGCGTGAACTTCCGCACCGTCATGGGCGAGGGCTCCGGCGAGGCGTTCCAGATCCGTTTCGAGGGCGAGGGCCTGGTGTACGTGCAGCCCAGCGAGCGCGCCACCCTCGGGGGCGAGGTCTGATGCCGTTCACCTCGCTCAATTCCCGCATGGTCCAGGCCCAGATCGCCCCGGGGCAGCGGATGTTCAGCCAGCGCGGCGCGATGCTCGCCTATCGCGGTGAGGTCTCCTTCACCCCGAACATCCAGGGCGGCCAGGGCGGCATCGGTTCGATGATCGGCCGCCGGGTCGCGGGCGAGGCGACGCCGCTGATGACGGTGGAAGGCAGTGGCACGGTGATGTTCGGGCACGGCGGGCACCACGTCGAGGTCATCGACCTCACCGGCGAGACCCTCTACGTCGAGGCCGACCGGCTGCTGGCCTTCGACGGCTCGCTCCAGCAGGGCACGATGTTCATGGGGTCCCAGGGCGGGGTGATGGGCATGGTGCGCGGCCAGGTCACCGGCCAGGGCCTGTTCACCACGACTCTCGCCGGCCACGGCTCGGCCGCGGTGATGGCCCACGGCGGCGTCGTCGCGCTGCCGATCACCCCTCAGCGGCCCGTGCACGTCGACCCGCAGGCGTATGTCGCGCACCGCGGGGAGGTCCGCAACAAACTGTCCACGGCGCTCGGCTGGCGCGACATGGTCGGCCGCGGCTCCGGCGAGGGCTTCCAGCTGGAGCTGTCGGGTCAGGGCACCGTCTACGTCCAGGCGTCGGAGGAGAAGCTGTGACCGGTCCCGTCATCCACGACGCGCAGAGCCTGCCGGTCGACGACAACGTCAACCCGTACGCCTTCAGCGTCGATCTGAACGGCCAGTGGTTCCTCCAGAAGGGGAAGATGATCGCCTACTACGGGCAGATCGACTTCCAGGGCATCGGTCACGGCCGGCTCGACCGGCTCGTCGCCGGAAGTTTTCATTCGCCACTGCACGCCGCGGACTGGGTCGTCGCCGAGGGCCAGGGCAAGATGCTGCTCGCCGACCGTGCCTTCGACGTGAATTCCTTCGACCTGGATGAGGGCAACCTCACTATTCGCTCCGGCAACTTGCTCGCCTTTCAGCCATCTCTGTCGCTGAAGCAGTCGATCATCCCGGGGTTTCTCACGCTCATCGGGACCGGCAAGTTCGTCGCCGCCTCCAACGGCCCGGTGGTCTTCGCCGAGCCGCCGATCCGGGTGGACCCGCAGGCGCTGGTCGGCTGGGCGGACTGCCCCTCTCCCTGCCATCACTACGACCACCAGTACCTGCGGGGATTCCTGGGCGGGCTGCGGGCGCACACCGGGATCGGCGGGGCGTCCGGCGAGGAGCACCAGTTCGAGTTCATCGGGGCCGGCACGGTCCTGCTCCAGTCGACCGAGCAGCTCATGCCGGAGCGGGCGACCGGAGCGGTGCCGGACGAGGCGGGCGTTCCGGGCGGGGGCGGCCAGGCTCCGCAAAGTGGCTCACAACTGCCGCAGCTCCCGGGCAACCTCGGAGGGCTTCAGCGTCGCTTCGGGCTGTGAGCGGTAGTCTGCGGACGGTGACGTCGAACGTCTGACCAACCCCGGCCCCGGCCGGCGACGTCCGCCACATCACGGGCCTGTTTAATTCGAAATTCAACATTCACGGATAGAATTCCTCCATGACGACCGACAGCGACACCCCCTGGCTGACCGACCAGGAGCAGTGTGCCTGGCGCACCCACCTGGACGTCAGCAGACTGCTGATGCACCAACTGGAGCGCGATCTCCAGCCGTTCGGCCTGACCAACAACGACTACGAGATCCTGGTCAACCTCTCCGAAGCCGAGGACCACCGGCTGCGGATGAGCGACCTGGCAGCCGGCACCCTGCAGTCCAAGAGCCGTCTCTCGCACCAGATCACCCGCATGGAGAACGCGGGCCTGGTCCGCCGGGAGAGCTGCGAGTCGGATCGCCGGGGCCTGTACGCCGTCCTGACCGAAGAGGGCTGGGACACCATGCGCCGCGTCGCCCCGCACCACGTCGCCTCCGTGCGCAAGCACTTCATCGACCTGTTCTCCGCCGAGGACCTCCAGTCGCTACGCGCGTCGCTCACCCCGGTGGCCGAACACCTGCGCAAACAGCGCGGCACCCTCTGACGTCGCCCGCCGTGCCGCCGCGGCCCCGCACCGGGCCGCGGCGCCGGCCCGCGGTCAGCCGGCCACCGGCAGCCGCAGCTCGAAGACCGAGCCCTCCCGCACGGCCAGCGAACCGCCGTGCCGCACCGCGACATCCCGCGCGATGGCCAGCCCCAGCCCCGCGCCGCCGTCATCCCGCGCCCGCGCGTCATCGAGCCGCACGAACCGCTCGAAGATCCGCTCCCGCTCCGCCGCCGGCACCCCGGGCCCGTCGTCGTCGACCCGCAGCACCGCCCACGCGCCCTCCCGCACCACGGTCACCCGCACGGACGTCTCGGCATGCCGCTGCGCGTTGTCCAGCAGATTGCCCAGCACCCGCACCAACTGACCGCGCGACCCGGCCACCTCCACGCTCGCCAGCTCCCCCGCCCGGACCGGGATCCGGTCCGCGACCCGCTGCGAACTCTCCTCGCGCACCATCGCCGCCAGATCGACACGGGCGTCCGCCGGCCGCTCCCCCGCGTCCAGCCGCGCCAGCAGCAACAGGTCCGCGGCCAGCCGCTGCAACCGCACGGTGTCCTCCACCGCGCCCGGCACGTCCAGCAACTCCGGATGCGCCATCCCCACCTCCAACTGCGTCCGCAGGCTCGCGATCGGACTGCGCAACTCGTGCGAGGCGTCCGCGACGAACCGTCGCTGCCGCTCCACCGACCGCTCCAGGGCCGCCAGCGTCTCGTTCGTCGTCCGCGCCAGCCGGCCGATCTCGTCCTTCGACGGCGGCACCGGCACCCGCCGGCTCAGATCGGCGCTCGCCGTGATCGCGGCCATCTCCCCGCGAATGCCCTCCACCGGCCGCAGCGCCCGCCGCGTCACCAGCCACGTCACGCGCGCCACCACCACCAGCAACAACGGCAGCCCGATCAGCATCGCGGTACGCACCGTGCCCACCGCGTCCCGCCCCGGCGCCAGCGGCGCACCCGCCCGCACCGTCGCCTTGCGGCCGCCGGTGTCCTCGACCTCCACCGAGGCGAACCGGTAAGAGGCCACCGTCCCCTCGACGTCCGCCGTCCCGTTCCGGTAACGGACCTCGTCATCGACCTCACCGGGCTCCACGTCCCCGGTGTCCTCGTCGTCCTCCTCAGCGCCCGGCACGGCGCTCCCGTCCACGACGGCCCCGCCGACGGCCCGCCCGTCCACCGCCCGTACGTCGTCCCCGGCCGCCAGCACCCGCCCGTCCTCGCCGACCACCACCACCGGATGGTCATCGCCGTCCGGCAGATCCAGCTCCGCGTACGCCGTCCCCGTCGCGATCTGCGCCGCGACCTCCCGCGCCGCGACCTCGGCCTGCAGCCCGGCCTGGTCCTGGAGATTGCCGCGCAGCACCAGCAGCACCGCGGTGCCCGCCGCGATCAGCGCCAGCGCCACCACGAGCGTCGCGCCCGCCGCCGCCCTGGCCCGTACGGAACCCAGCACGCTACCCACCGGACACCAGCCGGTACCCCGCGCCCCGCACCGTGGCGATGGCGTCCGCGCCCAGCTTGCGCCGCAGCGCGCTCACGTACACCTCGATGATGTTCACGTCGCCCTCGTACGCGAAGTCCCACACGTGCTCCAGGATCTCCGCCTTGGACACCACGTCACCCGCCCGCAGCGCCAACTGCTCCAGCACCGCGAACTCCTTCGCGGTCAGCGCCACCTCCGCGCCGTCCCGGTGCACCGTGCGCGCGCCCTGGTCCACGGTCAGCGCCCCCACCCGCAGCACCGGCTGCGCCGTCCGCCCCCGCCGCCGCAGCAGCGCCTTGACCCGCGCCACCAGCACCACGTACGAGAACGGCTTGGTCAGATAGTCGTCGGCGCCCGTGTCCAGACCCTCGGCCTCGTCGTACTCGCCGTCCTTCGCGGTCAGCATCAGCACCGGCACGTCGTGGCCGGCCGCCCGCAGCGCCCCGCACACCCGGTAGCCGTTCATCCCCGGCAGCATGATGTCCAGCACGACCAGGTCGTACGCGCCCTCACTCGCCTGGTGCAAACCCTCCAGGCCGTCGTGCACCACATCGACCGCGTAGCCCTCGGCCCGCAGTCCCTTGGCCAGCGACAGGGCCAGCCGCTTCTCGTCCTCCACGATCAACAGGCGCATGCGCCCACCTTGCCACCCCGTTCCTGAAGCGCCCTTCAGGCGCCTTCAGCTCCGCTTCAGCTTCCGTGAGCCACGGTGTTGACCACAGCCGACCACAGGGGAGAGACACCATGAAGCGCAACATCATCATCGCCACCGCCGCCGCGGCCGCCCTCGTCGCGGGCGGCACCGTCACCGCGGTCGCGGCCGGCGGCGACGCTCCGACCACGGCACCGTCCGCGGCCGCCCAGCGCTCCGACGCGTCCGCGCCGCAGGGCGCCGCCGTCCACCCGCGGGACCACGACGACGACGGCCAGGAGGACGTCCGCGAGGCGAAGGCCGCCAAGGTGACCGCGGCCCAGGCCGCGGCCGCCGCCCTCAAGGCCGTGCCCGGCACGGTCACCGGCCTCGACCTGGACGCGGACCGGCCCGGCCTGGTCTGGGAGGCGGACGTGCTCGGCAAGGACGGCAAGTGGCACGACGTCACCCTCGACGCCGGCAACGGGCGGGTGCTGAACCAGCACATCGACCACGAGGACGGCGACGACCAGGCGCGCGTTCGCGACGCCCTCGAGAACGCCCGGACCGACGCCGCCGCGGCCGCCCGGACGGCGGCCTCCCACGGCACGGTGACCTCCGTCGACCTGGACGACGACCACCGGGCGAAGGCCGTCTGGGAGGTCGAGACGGTCACGAAGGACGGCAAGGAGCACAAGCTCCTGGTCGACCCCCACTCCGGCCAACTGACGGCGGCCCCGGCGGAGGGCGCGGACGACGACGACAACGACAACGACGGCGCGGACGACTGACACGAGCGGTAGGCCGCGTGGCGGGGGTTCCCTTCGGGGGGCCTCCGCTCGTCGTCTTTCGGGGCCTTGGTCAGTCGCCCGTCAACCCCGCGACCAGCTCGTCCGCCGCCCGGTAAGGATCCGTCTCGCCGCTGACGATCCGGTCGGCCAGCGCGTCCAGGCGGCGGTCGCCGCTGAGGTCGCCGATGCGTTCCCGCAGCGTCGTGACCGCGATCGTCTCGACCTCGTGGGCCGCCCGGGCGCGCCGGCGCTGGGCCAGTACGCCGCGTTCCTCCATCCACGCCCGGTGCTTCTCCAGCGCCTCGACCACCTCGTCGACGCCCTCGCCCCGCGCGGCGACCGTTTTGACGATCGGCGGCCGCCAGTCGCCGGGCGCCCGCGATTCGCCGAGGCCCAGCATGTGGTTGAGCTCCCGCGCGGTGGCGTCCGCGCCGTCCCGGTCGGCCTTGTTGACGACGTAGACGTCGCCGATCTCCAGGATGCCGGCCTTGGCCGCCTGGATGCCGTCGCCCATGCCGGGTGCCAGGAGGACGACGCTCGTGTCGGCCTGCGAGGCGATCTCGACCTCGGACTGTCCGACGCCGACCGTCTCGACCAGCACCACGTCGCATCCGGCGGCGTCCAGCACCCGGATGGCCTGCGGCGCCGCCCAGGCGAGGCCGCCCAGGTGGCCGCGGGTGGCCATCGAGCGGATGTAGACACCGGGGTCGGAGGCGTGGTCGCTCATGCGGATCCGGTCGCCGAGCAGCGCGCCGCCGGAGAACGGCGAGGACGGGTCGACGGCGAGGACGCCGACCCGCTTGCCCGCCTTGCGGTAGGCCGTCACCAGGGCCGAGGTGGTGGTGGACTTGCCGACGCCCGGCGAGCCGGTCAGTCCGACGACGTAGGCGCCGCCGGTGAGCGGTGCCAGCGCCGCCATCACTTCGCGAAGCTGTGGTGACGCGCCCTCCACGAGGGAGATCAGCCGGGCCACCGCCCTCGGCCGGCCCTGCCGTGCCTGCTCCACAAGCTGCGGGACGTCCACCATCGCTGCTGGGCTCCTTCGGTCGGCTCGTACGGGCTTACTTACCCGGGACGCGGATGATCAGCGCGTCGCCCTGACCGCCGCCACCGCACAGCGCCGCGGCGCCCACTCCGCCGCCCCGGCGCTTCAGCTCCAGCGCGAGGTGGAGCACGATCCGGGCGCCGGACATGCCGATGGGGTGTCCGAGGGCGATCGCACCGCCGTTGACATTCACCTTTTCCGGGGACACCCCGAGGTCCTTCATTGACTGCACGGCGACGGCCGCGAACGCCTCGTTGATCTCGATCAGGTCAAGATCCTCGACGGTCAGGCCGTCCTTGTCCAGGGCGTGGTTGATGGCGTTGGACGGCTGCGACTGGAGGGAGTTGTCCGGTCCGGCGACGTTGCCGTGCGCGCCGATCTCGGCGATCCATTCCAGGCCCAGTTCCTCGGCCTTCGCCTTGCTCATGACGACGACGGCGGCGGCGCCGTCGGAGATCTGCGAGGAGGTGCCGGCGGTGATGGTGCCGTCCTTGGCGAAGGCCGGGCGCAGCTTGCCGAGGGACTCGGCGGTGGTCTCCGGGCGGATGCCCTCGTCCTTGCTGAAGACGACCGGCTCGCCCTTGCGCTGCGGGATCTCCACGGGGGTGATCTCCGCCTCGAACAGGCCGTTCTTCTGGGCGGCGGCGGCGCGCTGGTGGGAGAGCGCGGCGATCTCGTCCTGGGCGGCCCGGTCGAGTCCGAGGCGGGTGTTGTGCTTCTCGGTCGACTCGCCCATGGCGACGTTCTCGAAGGCGTCGGTCAGGCCGTCGTGCGCCATCGCGTCGAGCATTTCGATCGCGCCGTACTTGTAGCCCTCGCGGGACTTGGGCAGCAGGTGGGGGGCGTTGGTCATCGACTCCTGGCCGCCGGCGACGATGACGTCGAACTCTCCGGCGCGGATGAGCTGGTCGGCCAGGGCGATGGCGTCGAGGCCGGAGAGACAGACCTTGTTGACGGTCAGCGCGGGGACGTTCATGGGGATGCCGGCCTTGACCGCGGCCTGGCGGGCGGGGATCTGGCCCGCGCCGGCCTGCAGCACCTGGCCCATGATCACGTACTGGACCTGGTCGCCGCCGATGCCGGCCCGGTCCAGTGCCGCCTTGATGGCCACTCCGCCCAGGTCGGCGCCGGAGAAGGTCCGCAGGGACCCCAGGAGCCGGCCCATGGGGGTGCGCGCTCCTGCCACGATCACTGAGGTGCTGCTGTTCGTGCCGTTCGTTGCAGACATGCGGTGCGGCCTTCCTTTGCAGGGAAGTTAACGAGGGTTCCCGTCAATGTACTGAGCGGTAGGCGCCGGGTCACCGGCAAGCGGGTGTGATCGCGCGCACGTTGCGTAACCGGCTGTGTGGGCGGTGCACTGGAGCCATGCTGACGCGAATCGACCACATCGGGATCGCCTGTTTCGACCTTGACAAGACCGTCGAGTTCTACCGTGCCACGTACGGGTTCGAGGTGTTCCACTCCGAGGTCAACGAGGAGCAGGGCGTCCGGGAAGCCATGCTCAAGATCAATGAGACGTCCGACGGCGGCGCCTCGTACCTGCAGTTGCTGGAGCCCACCCGCGAGGACTCCGCGGTGGGCAAGTGGCTGGCCAAGAACGGTGAGGGGGTGCACCACATCGCCTTCGGCACGGCGGACGTCGACGCGGACTCCGAGGACATCCGCGGCAAGGGCGTGCGGGTGCTCTACGACGAGCCCAGGACCGGTTCGATGGGGTCGCGGATCACCTTCCTGCACCCCAAGGACTGCCACGGTGTGCTGACCGAACTCGTCACCGCGGCGCCCTCCTCCGCGACGGAGCACTGACCTTCCCCTTCCCCGGCCGGTAGAGTGCACCCTCGGCCGGGGTAAGGGAGTGGGGCCCGGTCCATACTCTGCCGATGATCTGACACCATTTCTTCGGAAGGGTCAGCTCCAGAGCGGGAATCCGGTACGACATGACGTGTACGGGACGAGCGCAACGCAGGACGGAGCAGGCCGCCACCATGACCAGGGGACGGATGGGACCGCGCAGTGCGGGGCAACGACCGCTACGAGGCTGACGACCACCTCTCGCAGTTCGAAGCCGAGATGGAGCGGCTGAAGACCGAGCGGGACAAGGCCGTCCAGCACGCCGACGATCTCGGCTATCAGGTCGAGGTGCTGCGCGCCAAGCTCCACGAGGCGCGCCGCAACCTCGCGACCCGCCCTGCCTACGACAACATCAGTCATCAGGCCGAACAGCTCCTGCGCAACGCGCAGATCCAGGCCGACCAACTGCGTTCGGACGCCGAGCGCGAGCTGCGCGAGGCCCGCGCGCAGACCCAGCGGCTGCTCCAGGAGCAGGCCGAGCGGCAGTCCCGGCTGGAGGCCGAGCTGCACGCCGAGGCGGTCAGCCGCCGGCAGCGCCTGGACGAGGAGCTCAACGAGCGCCGCCAGACCGTCGAATCGCACGTCAACGAGAACGTCGCCTGGGCCGAGCAGCTCAGGGCCCGTACGGAGTCCCAGGCCCGCCGTCTGATGGAGGAGTCCCGGGCGGAGGCCGAGCAGGCGCTCGCCTCGGCGCGGGCCGAGGCGCAGCGGCTGGCGGAGCGGGCCCGCGAGCGGCTGAACACCGAGGCCGAAGAGGCCCGCGCGGAAGCGGAAAGCATCCTGCGCCGGGCGCGTACGGACGCCGAGCGGCTGTTGAACGCCGCCTCGAACCAGGCCCAGGAGGCCACCGACCAGGCCGAGCAGCTACGGACCAGCGCGGGCACGGAGTCGGAGGAGGCGCGCCGGCTGGCGGCGGAGCTGACGCGGACCGCCGAGGCGCGGATCCAGGAGGCCGACACGGCGCTGCGCGAGGCGCGCGCCGAGGCGGAGAAGCTGGTCGAGGAGGCGCAACAAAGCGCCACAAAGCGGCTGTCGGCCACCGAGTCGGAGAACGAGCAGCGCACCCGTACGGCCAAGGCGGAGATCGCGCGTCTGGTCGGCGAGGCCACCAAGGAGGCCGAGGCGCTCAAGGCCGAGGCCGAGCAACTGCGGGCGGACGCGCGGGAGGAGTCCGAGCGGCTGGTCGCCGAGGCGCGGGAGGCCGCGCGGGCGAAGGCGGCGGAGGACTCCGCGGCCCAGTTGGCGAAGGCGGCCCGGACCGCGGAGGAGGTGCTGACCAAGGCGTCGGAGGACGCCAAGGCCACCACCAAGGCTGCCGCGGAGGAGGCCGAACGGCTGCGCCGGGACGCCGAGTCCGAGGCGGACCGGCTGCGCGAGCAGGCCCATGACACCGCGGCGCAGCTCAAGGGCGCGGCGAAGGACGACACCAAGGAGTACCGCGCCAAGACCGTCGAACTCCAGGAGGAGGCGCGGCGGCTGCGCGGCGAGGCGGAGCAGTTGCGGGCGGACGCGGTCGCCGAGGGCGAGCGGATCCGCAGTGAGGCGCGCCGGGAGGCGGTCCAGCAGATCGAGGAGGCCGCCGGCAGCGCCGAGGAGCTGCTGGCGAAGGCCAAGGCCGACGCCGAGGAGACCCGTTCGGGTGCCGTCGCGGAGAGCGAGCGGGTCCGGACGGAGGCCATCGAGCGCGCCACGGCGCTGCGCCGGCAGGCCGAGGAGGCCCTGGAGCGGGCCCGTACGGAAGCCGAGGAGCTGCTCACCGAGGGCGCCCAGGCCGCGGAGATGGTGACGTCCGAGGCGGAGGAGTCCGCGGCGCGGCTGCGCGCCGAGGCGGAGCGCGCGGCCGAGGAGCGGCGCGCCGAGGCCGAGGCCGAGCTGACGCGGTTGCGGACCGAGGCGGCGGACAAGGTCACCGCGGCGGAGGACGCGCTGCGCGAGGCCCGCGCGGAGGCGGAGCGGCTGCGCCGCGAGACGCAGGAGGAGGCGGCCCGCCTGAAGGCGGAGTCCGCCGAGCGGCTGCGGACGCTTCAGCAGCAGGCCGAGGAGGAGGCCGAGCGGCTGCGCACGGAGGCCGCCGCGGACGCGTCGTCGGCGCGCGCCGAGGGCGAGTCGGTGGCCGTACGGCTGCGTGGTGAGGCGGCGGCCGAGGCGGAGCGGCTCAAGGCCGAGGCGCAGGAGACCGCGGACCGGGTGCGCGCGGAGGCGGCGGCCGCTGCGGAGCGTACGAACTCCGAGGCGGCGCAGGCGCTGGCCGCGGCGCAGGAGGAGGCGGCCCGGCGGCGCCGGGAGGCCGAGCAGTTGCTGGGCGAGGCCCGCGAGGAGGCCCACCAGGAGCGCACGGCGGCGCGGGAGCAGAGCGAGGAGCTGCTGGCGTCGGCCCGTACGCGGGTGAGCGAGGCGCAGGCCGAGGCGGAGCGGCTGGTCGACGACGCCGACCGGCGGGCGAGCGAGTTGGTCGCGGCGGCCGAGCAGACCGCGCAGCAGGTGCGGGACGCCGTCGCGGGGCTGCACGAGCAGGCCGAGGAGGAGATCGCCGGGCTGCGGTCGGCGGCCGAGCACGCCGCGGAGCGCACCAGGACCGAGGCGCAGGAGGAGGCCGACCGGGTCCGCGCGGACGCCTACGACGAGCGCGAGCGGGCCTCGGCGGACGCGGCGCGGACGCGGCGCGAGTCGCAGGAGGCGTCCGAGGCCGCGAAGTCGCTGGCGGAGCGGGCGGTGGCGGAGGCCATCGAGGAGGCCGAGCGGCTGCGCACGGAGGCGGCCGGGGTTCTGGACGAGGCGCGCCGGGACGCCAACACGGCGCGGTCGGACGCGGCGGAGCAGGCCGACCGGCTGGTGTCGGAGGCGACCGCGCAGGCGGAGAAGCTGGTCACGGACGCGTCGGCGAAGGCGCAGCAGCTCCGTACCGACGCCTCCGACGCGCTGGCGGCAGGCGAGCAGGACGCGGCCCGGGCCCGGGCGGAGGCGCGGGACGACGCGAACCGGATGCGGTCGGACGCGGCGGAGCAGGCGGACCGGCTGGTCGCCGAGGCCCGTGCCGAGGCCGAACGGATCGTCACCGAGGCCACCGAGCTGACGTCCTCGGCGCAGGAGGACGCGGACCGCACGGTCCATGAGGCCCGGCAGGCCGCCGAACGACTGCGCGCGGAGGCCGAACAGCAGGCGCAGGCGCGGGTCGAGGAGGCGACGCGGGCCGCGGAGCTGCTGCGGTCCGAGGCGGCCGAGGTGCTGGAGAGCGCGCGGACGGACGCGGAGCGCACCGGCGACCAGGCGCGCGAGGCCGCCAACAAGACGCGTTCGGACGCCGCGGAGCAGGCCGACGAGCTGATGTCGGAGGCCGCGTCGGAGGCCGAGCGGCTGCGCGCGGAGGCAGCGGAGCAGGCCGCCGACGCCGAGCGGGAGGCGGACCGTACGCGGGCCGACGCCCGTGAGCAGGCGGACCGGATGATCGCCGCGGCCACCGCGGACGCGGACCGGATGCGTGCCGAGGCCGCCGAGACGGTCACCTCCGCCCAGGAGCACGCCACCCGCACCCGTAGCGAGTCCGCCAAGGTCAAGGAGGACGCCGAGGCGGAGGCGGAGCGGCTTCGGACGGAGGCGCAGCAGGAGGCCGAACGGTTGCTGGACGAGGCCCGCAAGGACGCCGCCAAGCGTCGTGGGGACGCGGCCGAGCAGGCCGACCAGCTCGTGGCCAAGGCGCAGGAGGAGGCGCTGCGCGCCGCGGCGTCCGCCGAGGAGCAGGCGGACACGATGGTCGGGGCGGCCCGCAAGGAGGCCGAGCGGATCGTCACGGAGGCGACGGCCGACGGCAATGCCCGGGTGGAGAAGGCGCGTACGGACGCCAACAACCTGCTGGGTGAGGCGCGGGGCGACGCCACGGCCATAAGGGAGCGCGCCGAAGAGCTGCGGGCGCGGATCGAGGCCGAGGTCGAGGAGCTGCACGACCGGGCCCGGCGGGAGGCGGCGGAGACGATGAAGAACGCCGGCGAGCGCGTCGACAAGCTCATCGCGCAGGCCACCGCCCAGCAGGTGGAGGCCGAGGAGAAGGCCGAGAAGATGATCTCGGACGCGAACAGCGAGGCGAGCAAGGTCCGGATCTCGGCCGTGAAGAAGGCCGAGGGCCTGATCAAGGAGGCCGAGAACAAGAAGGCCGCGGCGGTACGCGACGCGGAGCGGATGCGCGCGGAGGCCGAGGCGGAGGCCACCCGGATCGTGGACGAGGGCAAGCGCGAGCTGGAGGTCCTGGTGCGCCGGCGCGAGGACATCAACGCCGAAATCTCCCGCGTTCAGGACGTTTTGGAGGCTTTGGAGTCGTTCGAGGTGCCCACGGGGGGCGCGGAAGGCAAGAGCGGCGGCGTGAAAGCCGCCGCGGGAGCGGGCGCAACTCGTTCGAGTGGCAAGCAGTCTGAAGGGTAGCCACTCAAATGAGGGGTCATTCTCCAGATCAAACGGGCATTGACTCGATGACACGCCGTTGTGGCCCCTAGGATTCCCCTTATCACCTCACCGGTCTCTTTCGACAGGAACCCCATGAGCGACACATCCTCCCCATTCGGCTTCGAGCTCGTGCGGCGTGGGTACGACCGCGGTCAGGTGGACGACCGCATTACGAAGCTCGTCGCCGACCGTGACAGCGCGCTGGCCCGTATCACCTCGCTGGAAAAGCGGATCGAGGAGCTGCACCTCGAAACGCAGAACGCCCAGGCCCAGGTCAATGACGCCGAACCGTCCTACGCGGGCCTCGGTGCGCGCGTGGAGAAGATCCTCCGTCTCGCCGAGGAGGAGGCCAAGGACCTGCGCGAGGAGGCCCGCCGGGCCGCCGAGCAGCACCGCGAGCTGGCCGAGTCGGCCGCCCAGCAGGTCCGTAACGACGCCGAGGCGTTCGCCGCCGAGCGGAAGTCGAAGGCGGAGGACGAGGGCGCCCGGATCGTCGAGAAGGCCAAGGGCGAGGCGTCCACGCTGCGTGCCGAGGCGCAGAAGGACGCGCAGTCCAAGCGCGAGGAGGCGGACTCCCTCTTCGAGGAGACCCGGGCCAAGGCCGCGCAGGCCGCCGCGGACTTCGAGACCAACCTCGCCAAGCGCCGCGAGCAGTCCGAGCGTGACCTTGCCTCGCGTCAGGCCAAGGCCGAGAAGCGTCTCGCGGAGATCGAGCACCGCGCCGAGCAGCTCCGCCTGGAGGCGGAGAAGCTGCGTACGGACGCCGAGCGCCGGGCCCGCCAGACGGTGGAGACCGCGCAGCGCCAGGCCGAGGACATCGTGGCCGACGCCAACGCCAAGGCCGACCGGATCCGCAGCGAATCGGAGCGCGAGCTGGCGGCGCTGACCAACCGCCGCGACTCCATCAACGCCCAGCTCACGAACGTCCGCGAGATGCTGGCGACGCTGACGGGTGCGGCCGTGGCCGCCGCCGGCGCGCCGGGCGACGACGAGTCCGTCTCCCGCGGCGTGCCCGCCCAGCAGTCCCGCTGACGCTCCGCGGGCCGCGCCCAGCGGTTTCCTCCGCCCCCGTACCGCCCTTGTGGTGGTGCGGGGGCGTTGTCGTGGCGGGGGCTCCGCCGGGCGGCGGAGCCCCGGTGGCACGGGCCCGGGGCCGCGCCTAGCGTGCTCTACATGATCGAGCTCGACGGGCTGACCAAGCATTACGGCGACAAGGTCGCCGTCGACCACCTCACCTTCACGGTGCGGCCCGGTATCGTCACCGGCTTCCTCGGCCCCAATGGTGCGGGCAAGTCCACCACCATGCGGATGATGCTCGACCTGGACAATCCGACCGCCGGCACGGTCCGTATCGACGGCCGGCACTACCGGCAGTTGCGCGATCCGCTGAGCCGGGTCGGCGCGCTGCTGGACGCCAAGGCGATGCACGGCGGCCGCAGCGCGTTCAACCATCTGCTGTGCCTGGCGCAGAGCAACGGCATTCCGCGCGCCCGGGTCGGCGAGGTGCTGGACACGGTCGGGCTGAGCGCGGTCGCCCACAAGCGGTCCAAGGGCTTCTCCCTGGGAATGGGGCAGCGGCTGGGGATCGCCGCGGCGCTGCTCGGCGACCCGGAGATCCTGATGTTCGACGAACCGGTCAACGGGCTGGACCCGGAGGGCATCCACTGGATCCGCAATGTGATGAAGAACCTCGCGAGCCAGGGCCGTACCGTCTTCGTCTCCTCGCATCTGATGAGCGAGATGGCGCTGACCGCCGACCATCTGGTCGTCATCGGGCAGGGCCGGCTGATGGCGGACACGTCGATGGCGGAATTCATCCAGCAGAACTCGCGGTCCTTTGTGCGGATGCGGTCGCCGGAGCCGGAGCGGCTGCTGGACGTGCTGCACGCCGAGGGCCTCACGGCGGTGCGGGCCGGCGACGGCTCGCTGGAGATCGACGGCGCGCGGGCGGAGCTGCTGGGTGAGCTGGCGGCCCGGCACCGGCTCGTGCTGCACGAGCTCAGCTCCCAGAATGCTTCGCTGGAGGAGGCGTTCATGCAGCTCACGGCGGCGTCGGTGGAGTATCACGCGCATGGCGGCGAGCCGTCGGCGGCGGGCGGGCCGGTCGCGGGCGGGCCGGTGCCGGGCGCGCCGCCGGGGCCGCCGCCCGTGGGGTCGGGAACGGGTGGCTGGGGCGCGGACTGGCAGCGGAAGGGGAGCTGACGATGGCGGCGCTCACGCGGGTTCTGCGGTCGGAGTGGACCAAGATCAGGTCGGTGCGGTCGACGGTGTGGACGCTCGGCATCGCCGTGGTGGTCACCGTCGGCCTGGGCATGCTGATCTGCCTCCTGGCCAAGAACGACTTCGACTCGATGTCGCTGAGGGACCGGATCACCTTCGACGCCACCAACATCAGCTTCGCCGGGATGGGCCTGGGCCAGCTCGCGATGATCGTCTTCGGGGTGCTGGTGGTGTCCAACGAGTACAGCACCGGCATGATCCGCACCTCGCTCGCCGCCGTGCCGCAGCGCGGCACCTTCCTGTTCTGCAAACTGCTCGTCGCGACGGCGCTGGTTTTCCTGGTCGGCCTGGTGACGAGTTTCGTGACGTTCTTCGCCGGCCAAGCGGTGCTGGGCGAGCACCGCGCCCATCTCGGCGATCCGGGCGTGCTGCGCGCGGTCATCGGCGGCGGCCTCTACATGACGCTGATCGCGCTGTTCTCGATGGCGGTGGCGACGATGCTGCGCAGTCCGATGCTGTCGCTGGGCATCCTGATGCCGTTCTTCTTCCTGATCTCCAACATCCTCGGCAACGTCTCCGCGACCCGGAAGATCGGCCACTACCTGCCCGACCAGGCGGGCCAGAAGGTGATGCGGGTCGTTCCCCGGCTGGGCGACGAGGTGCCGTACGGGCCGTGGGGCGGTCTGGCCATCATGGTCGGCTGGACGGTCGTCGCGCTCGCCGGCGGGTACCTCCTGATGAAGAGGCGCGACGCCTGACCTCGGGGGTGACACATGCCTCTTGTCCGTTTGACGGGAACCGTCAACGGAGCGATAGCCTCCTAACCCTCACGGGGGTACGAGGGCGCCTCGGCCCCGATGCGATCTCGCGAGGGGCGGAGAATGATCGAGGCAGTCGGCCTGACGAAGCGCTACGGCGCCAAGACGGCCGTGCACAACCTGTCGTTCCAGGTACGGCCGGGCACGGTCACCGGCTTCCTGGGGCCCAACGGCTCCGGCAAGTCGACGACGATGCGGATGATCCTGGGCCTGGACACACCGACCTCGGGCCACGCCACCGTCGGCGGCCACCCGTTCCGCAAGCTTCCCAACGCCCCCCGCCAGGTGGGCGCGCTGCTCGACGCCAAGGCGGTGCACGGCGGCCGCAGCGCGCGCCAGCACCTGCTCTCGCTCGCCCAGCTCTCGGGGATCCCGGCCCGCCGGGTCGATGAGGTGCTCGGCGTGGTGGGCCTCCAGGACGTGGCGGGCCGGCGTTCGAAGGGCTTCTCGCTCGGCATGGGCCAGCGGCTGGGCATCGCCGCGGCGCTGCTCGGCGACCCGCAGGTGCTGCTCTTCGACGAGCCGGTCAACGGTCTCGACCCGGAGGGCATCCTGTGGGTGCGCAACCTGATGAAGCGCCTGGCGTCGGAGGGCCGTACGGTCTTCGTCTCCTCGCACCTGATGAGCGAGATGGCGCTCACCGCCGAGCATCTGATCGTCATCGGCCGCGGACAGCTCCTCGCGGACATGTCCGTCAAGGACTTCATCTCGGCCAACTCGGCCGATTTCGCCCGGATCCGCACGCCCGACACCGAGCCGGAGCAGCGCGAGAAGCTGACCGCGGCGCTCGCCGAGGCGGGCGGTCAGGTCGCGCCCGAGAAGGACGGCGCGCTGCGGGTGACCGGGCTGGCGCTGCCCCGCATCAGCGATCTCGCGCACCAGGCCGACGTCCGGCTGTGGGAGCTGTCGCCGCACCAGGCGTCCCTGGAAGAGGCGTACATGCAGTTGACGCAGGGCGTGGTCGACTACCGCTCGACCATCGACCAGCGGGCCGGTCTCCAGCAGATGCCCGCCGGGTACGCGCCCCAGGGCGGCGCACCGCAGGGCTATCCGCCCCAGGGGTACGCGCCGGGCCAGGGCGGCCCCGGCCACCCCGGCGGTCCCGGTCAGGGACAGCCCAACCCGTACGCCCAGCCGGACCCCTACGCCCGGCAGGCGCCCGGGGCCGCTCCCGGGCCGGGTTATCCGCCGCCCGCCCCGGAGCAGGGTCACCCGTACGGGTCGCCCGCTCCGTACGGCACACCCCACCCGTACGAGCAGCAGCACGCCGCGCCGATGCCGCCGGCCGACCGGCCCGCCGCCCCCGCCGACCAGCCCACGCCGCACCACGAGGAAGCCCGATGACCAGCCCTCAGCAGCCGCAGCCCCAGCCGCAGCCTGAGCGGGGACCCGGCGACGCCGCCGCGCAGGTGCCGCCCGCGCCGCCGATGCCGCCCGCCGCCCCGCCCCAGCCGCAGGGCCCGCCGCCGCAGTCGGGGCAGCCGGACCGGCAGCCGCCCGCCCCGGAGCGGGAGGCCGGCACGATGATGCTCCAGGCCCAGCAGGCGCCCGCGCAGCCCGCGCCCGCCAAGGAGCAGGGCACGATGATGCTCCAGGCGCAGCCGCTCCCCCAGGCCCAGCCGCCGGCCGACGCGCCGCGGTCGGCCCAGGCGCCGCAGCCGCTCGCGGCGCACGGCCCGGGCCAGGAGCAGGGCACGATGATGCTCCAGGCGCAGGGACAGGCGCCGGCCCCTCCCGCTCAGCAGCAGCCCGCGTACGCCTCGCAGGCCCCCCAGCACCAGCACCAGCACCAGGCGCAGCAGGGGCACCCCCAGCAGCAGCCCGCCCCCAACTGGCAGGGCGGCGGCTCCGGTTACGTCTCGCCGATCCCGGTGCGCCGTACCCACCTCGGCCACGCGCTGGCCTCGGAGTGGACGAAGATCCGCTCGGTGCGCTCGACGCTCTGGACGCTGGGCGCGATGGTCCTGGTCATCCTGGGCATCGGCCTGATGACCGCGCTCGCGCTGGGCGGCCCGGACCGCGTGGTCGATCCGAAGCTCGGCTTCGCCTTCCTCGGCGTGCTGTTGGGCACCCTGTGCGTCATCCCGCTGGGCGTCCTGGTGATCTCCTCCGAGTACGGCACGGGGATGATCCGCACCACGATGACCGCCTGCCCCAGCCGGGCCCGGGTGCTCACGGCCAAGGCGCTGGTCTACTTCGCCCTCGCCTTCGTCATCACGACCGTCACCACCACCCTCGTCGCGCTGTTCACCTCCGGGATGCTCAACGGCCCGGACCCGACGACCGACCAGTGGCTGCGCGCCACGGTGGGCGCCGGGCTCTACGTGTCGATGCTCGGGCTCCTGGCGCTGGCGGTGGGCTCCCTCCTGCGGCACTCGGCGGGCGCCATCAGCGCCATGCTCGGTCTGGTGCTGCTGCCGATGCTGCTGGCGGTCTTCATGGTCGGCTCGGAGAGTCTGCAGCCGGTCAGCAAGGCGCTGATCCACTACTCGGTCCCCAACTCCCTGGCGACCATCTACGACAACCCGTTCCTCCGAGGCGGGCCGGAGGGCTGGACGCCGCTGTGGATCCTCACCGCGGTGACCGCCGCCGCGCTCGGCGGCGCCTACGCCGCCCAGGCCCGCCGGGACGTGTGAGCCGCACAGATCAGGCCGCGCGCGTTCAGTAGCGCGGCGCGTTACGGGACCGCTGGAGCCGCGCGCTCCGGCGGTCCCGCGCGTTCCAGCAGGCGGTGTGCCAGTGCCTGCGATCGTCGATGTCGCCGTACCGCGGCCAACTGACGACGTGCGGCACGCCGGAGGGGATCTCCTGGTCGCAGCCCGGGCACCGGTAGCTCTTGGCGGCTCCGCCGCCGCCGACCCGCCGGACGACCCACTCCTCACCCCGCCACTCCTCGGTACTCTCCCAACCACCTCCGGAAGGCGCCCCCGGGCGGGGGGTGGGCTGCGCACCGCCGCGCTGGCGGTTTCGACGCGGAGACACTGGGGCACCTCGGGAAATCTGCGGGGTCGTGGGCTGCCACCAGCGTACGCGGGCCGGTCCGGGGCGGGCGCCGCCCGCCGGGTTTCTGCGATCATCGGGAAATTTCGCGACAGGCCGTGCCCTTGGCACGTGTCGGGCGTTGTTGCCTGTAAGGGGGAAGTCGCGTCGGCTGCGAGGAGGCGGAGAGCGATGCGCGTGGGCGCTTTCATCCTGGCCGCTCAATTCCCCGGCCAGGGACAGGGGGAGGCACTGCATCGCGCGGTGCGCTCGGCGGAGGTGGCGGAGCGGGCCGGGCTCGATGACGTCTGGCTGGCCGAGCACCATTTCGTGCCGTACGGCGTCTGCCCGAATGCCGTGACGCTGGCCGCGCTGCTGCTGGGCCGCACCCGCCGGATCGGCGTGGGGACGGCCGTCAGTGTACTGCCGACCCAGCATCCGGTGACCCTGGGTGAGCAGGCGGCGCTGCTGCACCTCGTCTCCGACGGCCGGTTCACGCTCGGCGTCGGCCGGGGCGGTCCGTGGGTGGACCTGGAGGTCTTCGGGGCGGGCCTGGCGGCGTACGACCGCGGCTTCCCCGAGTCGCTCGACCTGCTGCTGCGCTGGCTGCGCGAGCCCCGGGTCGGCGCGGACGGTGAGCGTTACTCGTTCCGGGAGGTGGCGGTCGTCCCGCGGCCGTCCGAAGCGCTGGGCGGGCCGGACGGCGCGCCGCGTGCCCCGGGCCCGCCGGTCGTGGTGGCCTGCACCTCGCCCGCCTCGGTCCGCCTGGCCGCCGCGCGCGGTCTGCCGATGCTGCTGGGCATGCACTGCGGTGACGAGGAGAAGGCGGAGATGGTCGCCCTGTGGCGGTCGGCGGCGCTGGAGGCCGGCCGGGACGGCGACGAAGTGGCCGCGGCCGGGCATGTGTCGGCGGGTGTCGTGCAGATCGCCGACGGCCGCGGTGAGGCGGCCGAGACGTTGACGAAGGCGATGCCGGGCTGGCTGCGGCAGGGGCTGGGCGCGCATGTCACGGTCGACGGCCGCTATCGCACGATGCGAGATCCGCTGGCCTATACGGAGTTGCTGTGCCGGCTGCACCCCGTCGGGCCGCCGCGGCTGTGCGCGGACCGGCTGGCCGCGTCGGCGGAGCGTACGGGCATCACGAGGTTCGCGCTGCTCGTGGAGGGCTCCGGCGATCTCGCCGCCACGGAGGAGAACGTCCGCCGGCTGGGCGCGGAGGTGCTGCCGGAGTTGGGGTGATCCCGTCCGGGGCGACGGGACGGCCCGCCGGCGAGGTGACGCCGCGTGGACGCCACCAGGCTGTCTGCGGGGCGCTGTGCCGTGGAAGGGGTGGTGGTGCTGCCGCTGGCGCACCGGCACCGCGTGCGGGCCGGGAATCGCGTGCGCAGCGGCAGCAACTCCGATCAGCAGTCGCGGAGTTCGGGCGACTGGTTCAGCAGCTGACCCCGTATGGAGGTGAATCGGGCCAGGCGGTCGTCCACCGTCGGGTCGAGCGGGAACACCGCGACCCGGTGGCAGTTCTGGAAGGCGAGACGCACACCGAAGTGGCGCTCCAACGACCCGCGTATCGCGTCACTCGCCAGCGCGCGCAGCAACTGGCCGCGCGCCTGCTCGTCCGGCGGCGGCGTCTGGTTGTCGGCGAACTCTCCGCCGTCCACCTTTAGCTGGGCCACCAGGGAGCTGATCATCCCCCATGCGTAAGGCAGGGAGGTCCGGACGCAGTCGACAAATGCGGCTTCGTCGACCTCGCCTCGCTCGGCCTGTTCGAGGAGGGCCGGTGAGACGTCGAGCGACATGAGGTTCTCCTCTCGCGGCCCCGCCGGGACGGGGCCTCAGGGATGGGACAGGGGTTCGCGACGCAGCGTGTTCGTATCACGACCCCCTGCTTCAACGGTATGCCGCGCATGGGGCCCGCACCAGGAGATTGCACATACAACCGGCCAATGGCGAACGCCGGGGGTGCGGGGATTTCCTCCGTAAAGGCACAGTGATCCACAGACGAATCGCGCCGGGTGCCTCCGGTCGAGTAGCGTGACGCACCATGCGTCTCGTCATCGCCCGCTGCTCCGTGGACTACGCGGGCCGGCTCACCGCCCACCTGCCCTCGGCCCCTCGTCTGATCCTTGTGAAGGCGGACGGCTCCGTCTCCATTCACGCGGACGACCGGGCTTACAAACCGCTCAACTGGATGTCCCCGCCCTGTTCCCTCAAGGAGGGGGACGGCGATGTGTGGACGGTGGAGAACAAGGGCGGCGAGAAGCTCATCATCACGCTGGAGGAGGTCCTGCACGACTCCTCGCACGAGCTCGGCGTGGACCCCGGCCTGATCAAGGACGGCGTCGAGGCGCACCTTCAGGAGCTGCTCGCGGACCGGATCGAAACCCTCGGTAACGGCTATTCCCTGATTCGGCGTGAATACCCCACCGCCATCGGACCGGTGGATATCTTGTGCCGGGACGCTGATGGCCAGACCGTCGCCGTCGAGATCAAGCGGCGGGGCGAGATCGACGGAGTCGAGCAGCTCACCCGCTATCTCGAACTCCTCAACCGCGACCCGCATCTCGCCCCGGTCAAGGGCGTCTTCGCCGCTCAGGAGATCAAGCCGCAGGCACGGGTGCTGGCGACCGACCGCGGTATCGGCTGTGTGGTGCTGGACTACAACGCGCTGCGCGGCATCGAGGACGACAAGCTCCGCCTGTTCTGATCCGCCCGATCCGCTGTCCGTGGTGAACCGCCTGCGGTGACCACCTGTGGTGACCAACTGCGGTGACCAACTGCCTTGATCTTCCCGCCCGGCGCTCGGCCGGGTGGGCCGCAGAGAAGACATACGACGGCCCGGTAGGTGACCGGCCCGCCTTCGTGGCGGCCGGTGATCTACCGGGCCGTTGCGCTGCCCGTGACGTGTCAGACGGTCGGGCTGCCGGAGCCCGCGTCGGCGGTCGGGGACGTGCCGTCGGTGGCGGACGCGCCGGCCTCCGGGCTGCCGCTGGAGGGCCCCGCGGCGGTCTGCGAGGGGCTCTCGGTCGTCGGCTTGTCCGTCGGGTCGCCGGTCGGCGTGCCGGTGGGGTCGGTCGACTCCGTCGGCGTCGGTTCCGGCTTCTGGGTCGGGGTCTGGGTGGGGCGGGTGGGCCGGCTGGTGGGGCTGGTCGGCCGGGTGGTGGGGTCGGCCGGTCCGGTCGTCGGGTCCGCCGGGTCCGTGCTGGGGTCGGTGGGGACGCCGCTGGTGGCGGAGCCGCTGGCCGACGGTGCCGGGCGCTGCGGGCGGCCGGTGGTGCCGTGCGTGGGCGTGCGGTGGCCGGCGGGCGGCCGGCTCTCCGCCGTGCCGGGCTCGTCCGCGGGCAGCTCGGAGTCGCTTCCGTCGTCGGTGGTCTGTTCGGTGGTGACCCTGCCGCCGGGGGCGTCGTCGTCCGAGGCCGCGCCGAGCGTGACGACGGTGCCGAGGACGGCCGCGAGCACGGCGCCGGCCCCGGCGGCCACCAGGTTGCGGCGCGTCCCGCCGAGGGCGAGGAGCTTGCGCGCCGCGGCGGTGGTCTTGGTGCCGGTGGTGCTCGCGGGGGACTTGGCGCCCGGGGTGAGGACGGTGGGCGTGGTGTCCTCGGTGCGCGGGACGGGCAGCGCGGCGGTCGCGACCGCGTCCGGCGAGTCGGCCGCCGCCGCGGAACCGGGGGACGCCGTGAGTGCCTTGGCTGCGGGCCTGGCGGCGGGGACGGCCTGGGTGACGGCCGTGGCGGCCCGCGAGCGGTCGGTGACCAGGGCGAGGGCCCGCCGGCCGGCGACCGCCCCGTCGCGGTCGGACAGGACGCCGCGCAGGCCGATGGACGCCTCCAGCTCGGCGCGGGCCCGGTCCAGGCTGCCGGTGCACAGGGCCAGGACGCCCAGTTCGTGGTGGAAGTACGCCTCCTCGGCGACCTCGCCGGCCAGGCGGGCGGCTTCCTGGCCGTGCCGCAGGCTGCGTTCCCAGGCGCTCCAGTGCAGGGCGGCGGCGAACGCGGGGGCCGCCGTACGGGCGAGCAGCACGGCCGCGCTGGCGTGTCCGGTCTCCCGGCTGCCGGTCAGGACGCCCATGGCGGCGAGTACGGCGTCGGACTCGGCGGCGGCCCGCTCGGGCGTGACCGAGGGGTGGCCGGCCCACCAGGCGTAGTGCTGGGCCGCGGTGTGGGCCCGGCCGGCGGCGCCCTCGGCGTAGCCGGCGGCCTCCAACTGGTCCTGGACGGTCGCGGCGAGGCGGTAGTGGGTGCCGGCCGGGGTGATCAGGCCGCAGCCCAGCAGGTCGCCGAGGGCGGCGTCGGCGTGGGTGTCCTCGGTGAGCGCCGGCAGGTGGGCCTGGTGGGGCAGTTCGCCGCCGAGGGCGACGGCGAAGCGGAGGGTCTCCTGTGCGGCGGCGCCGAGCCCGGTGGCGAGCAGCGGGGCGGGCGAGGTGGCCTCACCGAGGGAGGGCAGCAGGGCCGCCTGCACGCCGCGTCGGTCGCCGGGCGCCGCGGGCTTGTCCTCGGGGGCGTCGGGGAACAGGCCGTAGCCGTCGTCGAGGGCGCCCGGCGCGGCGTGCAGGCGGTCGCGCTGCCGCAGCAGGGCCGCGGCCTGGACGAAGCGCAGCGGCAGTCCCTCGGATTCGAACCAGAGGTCGGCCGCCCAGGCTTCCTCGTCGTCGGTGAGCGGCCGGTCCACGGCGCGCTCCAGCAACCGTACGCAGGACGCGCGGCCCAGGCCGCCGAGGGAGACCTCTTCGAGGTGCGAGCCGGGGCCGGGGGCCGGGACGCCGGGCGTGGCGGAGAGGAGGAAGGCGCATTCGGGGGTGGCGTCGAGCAGTTCGCCGAGGCCGGCGCCGCCGAATTCCAGGTCGTCGAGGACGACGATCGCGCCGATGCCGCCGAGCAGTCGCAGCAGCTCCGGGCGGTCGGGGCGGTGCCGGGGGGCGCGGTAGACGGCGGCGAACAGCGCGTGCAGCACGTCGGTGGGGGTGCGGTGGTAGCCGGAGAGCCGGACGACGCCGTCGGGGGCGACGTCCGCGCAGGCGGTGGCGACGGCGTCGAGCAGGCGGGTGCGGCCCGAGCCGGGGGCGCCGGTGACGCGGACGGACCGGCCGCGCGAGAGCAGCCGCACCAGGCGTTCGATGTCCTCGGCGCGCTCTTCGAGGGGGATTTCGTGCCCGGCGAATCCGGGCGGTCCCGGGGGCAGCGGGGGCGCCGCGGCGCGGGCGGCCTCGGCGCGTTCGGCGGGCCCGAGTTTGCCGGGCGGGGCGGGGCGCTCCCCGGGCGGGCAGGGCGCTATTTCGCTGCCGTCGACGGGGTTGACGGTGACGAGGTAGGTGCCCGAGACGACCTGGGCGACGCGGGCGAGGCCGCCGGAGCCGCTCTGCGGGCCGCCGAACACGGGGGCCGGCGGCTCGGCGGTGTCGCCCTGCCGACCGTACTCCTCAGGTCCCCGGCGGGTGTTCGGGTCCATGCTCAAAGCCCCCAGAATGTGGCGTGCCGACTGCTCTTCCGGCCGTCCGCACTCCCCCGGCTTCGGCCGGGTCGTCCTCAGCCGTCGCGTCTGGTCCGGTGCCCGCCGCCGGTGTCGGCGGAGGGCTGGGAATCGAACCTTAGACGTGGGGAGCGCGGTGGCGCATCGTTGGGGTCAGGTCATGACCGGAAGAGCCCACCATGGAAGATATTGCGCCTTTTAACGTCGTTTGCCGTGTGATCTTGATCGTCTGCGGGCCGGCCGGCCACCCCACGGCCCGCCTCTCACACGCGAGGAAGCGATTCAGCTTCGAGGCCGCCCTCGATGGCGAGGATGCGGTGCAGCCGGGTGGCCACCAGGAGGCGCTGCATCTGGGGCGGCACGCCGCGCAGCACGAGGCGGCGGTTGACCCGGCCCGCGCGGCGGTGCGCACCCATGATCACGCCGAGGCCGGTGGCGTCCCACGAATCCAGCTCGGTCAGGTCCAGCACGAGGTCGCCCCGACCGGAGTCGACTGCGGTGTGCAGGGCCGTACGGGCGTCCGCCGCGCTGCGGACGTCGAGGCGGCCCCCGACGACCAGCTCGACGTGGTCGCCCCTGATGTGCATATGCGCTCCCCGAAGTGATCGGCATTCGTGCGTTGACGTCTACAGAACTGACTGCCTCTCATGCGGCGAAGTTGCCGCCTGTAAGCGAACCGATACCGAATTCACTCCGGAGAGTGAGTCCATCGGGCGGAAAGCCCGTGCGGCGGTATCAGTGCTCGTAGAAGCCCTGCCCACTCTTGCGGCCGATATCGCCCGCATCGACCATTCGCCGCATGATTTCCGGCGCCGCGAACTTCTCGTCCTGGGACTCGGTGTAGATGTTGTCGGTGGCGTGCAGCAGGATGTCGACGCCCGTCAGGTCGGCGGTGGCCAGCGGTCCCATCGCGTGGCCGAAGCCCAACTTGCAGGCGGTGTCGATGTCCTCGGCGGTCGCCACGCCCGATTCGTAGAGCTTCGCGGCCTCGACCACCAGTGCCGTGATCAGGCGGGTGGTGACGAAGCCGGCCACGTCGCGGTTGACGACGACGCAGGTCTTGCCGACGGACTCGGCGAACTCGCGGGCGGTGGCGAGGGTTTCGTCGCTGGTCTTGTAGCCGCGCACCAGCTCGCAGAGCTGCATCATCGGCACCGGCGAGAAGAAGTGCGTGCCGACGACCCGCTCGGGGCGGGAGGTGGCCGCGGCGATCTTGGTGATCGGGATGGCGGAGGTGTTGGAGGCCAGCACCGCGCCGTCCTTGGCCACCTTGTCGAGCGCCTGGAAGATCTCGCGCTTGACCTCGATCTTCTCGAAGACGGCCTCGACGACGATGTCGGCGTCGGCGACGGCGTCCAGGTCGGTGGAGGTGGTGATCCGGCCCAGCGCCCGCTCGGCGGCGGCCGCCTCCAGCTTGCCCTTGGCGACGAACTTCTCGTACGAGGCCTCGATGCCGCCCTTGCCGCGGGCCAGCGCCTCGTCCGTCACGTCACGAAGGACGACGTCCCAACCCGCCTGGGCCGAGACCTGCGCGATACCCGACCCCATGAGTCCGGCTCCGATGACGGCGAGCTTCCTTGCCACTGCTGTCCCCTAACACCCTGTGCACTTGACGGCTCTCAAGGTGACGTTAGCGGTCGTGAGCGATCCTTTGGGGGCGAAGAGATGCGCGTCACGTCTCAGATGACGGACCTCACACGGACCGGGCCGGCGCGCCCCGCCCGGCCGGCCGCGGCGCGCCCCCGCACCGGCCGCGCGTGCGAAGCGGCCGCTCGGGCCGGGGAGTTGGCGCGCGGCCCCGGCCCCAGGGGCCGGCGCACCGTCCGGAGGTGCGCTTCGCCGGTCGCGGCGTAGGCTCGCCCGTATGGTGAATCTGACGCGCATCTACACCCGCACGGGCGACAAGGGCACCACCGCCCTCGGCGACATGAGCCGCACGGCCAAGACCGATTCGCGGATCGCGGCCTACGCCGACGCCAACGAGGCGAACGCGGCCATCGGCGTGGCCCTGGCCCTCGGTTCGCTGCCCGAGGACGTCGCGGCGGTGCTGCTGCGGGTGCAGAACGACCTCTTCGACGTCGGCGCCGACCTCTCCACACCCGTCGTCGCCGACCCCGAGTTCCCGCCGCTGCGCGTCGAGCAGAGCTACATCGACAAGCTGGAGGCGGACTGCGACCGCTTCCTCGCGGAGCTGGAGAAGCTGCGCAGCTTCATCCTCCCGGGCGGGACGGCCGGCGCGGCGCTGCTGCACCAGGCGTGCACGGTCGTACGGCGCGCCGAGCGCTCGACCTGGGCGGCGTTCGAGGAGCACGGCGACACGATGAACCCGCTGACCGCCACCTACCTCAACCGCCTGTCCGACCTCCTGTTCATCCTGGCGCGCAGCGCCAACAAGGAGGTCGGAGACGTGCTGTGGGTGCCGGGCGGCGAACGCTGACGGCGGGGGGACGGGTAGGCCCGAGGACGAGCCCTAACGGAGCGTCTTCTCCTGCTCGCGTGCCGGTTCCGCCGCGGGCGCGCCGGCGCGCGGGTCCTTCTTCTGCCAGATGAGGTACGTCAGGGCGATGAGGCCGTGGATGACGAGGATGCGCAGCGTCGTGCCCTGCCAGGCGCGCAGCGAGGCGGTGTCGCCGCCCGCGCCGACGTACCAGATCGCGCTCTGGAGGAGGGCCTCGGCGACGGCCACCATCAGCACCGTGCGCAGCCACAGCTTCGCCTCGTGCAGGGCGCGGGCGAGGCCGTAGCGCGGCGGCACGACCGGCGGCGGTCCGCCCGCGAAGCGGTGCGCGAACCGCTCGTCGACCCACGTGACGGTGTAGTGGCCGTAGGCGACGGTGTAGCCGATGTAGACGGCGGCCAATCCGTGTTTCCAGTCCGCCGCCGCGCCGTTCTTGAGGTCGATGGCGGTGACGATCAGCAGCACCAGCTCCAGCAGCGGCTCCGTCAGGAGCACCGCGGCGCCGGTGCGCGGCATCCGTGCCAGGTAGCGCAGGGCCAGGCCGGCGACCAGCAGGACCCAGAAGGCGACCTCGCAGACGATGATCAGTGCGGCGACCACGGCCGTCTCCTCTCAGCAGCTTTCCGGCCCTTACGTCCCCAAGCCTCGCAGCGCCGGACGCCCGCCACGTCGTCGCGCGCGACGATCCGCGACTGCGACTTTCGATGTAGCGGGCGCCGGGCGGGGAGGACCCGGACGTGGAGGCGGCGGCCCCCGGCGCCGTGTTTGATGGACGGGTGACCGCACGATCCGCCGCCGCCCCCGGCCGGCCGCACCGCGTCGACGTGCTCATCGCGGGCTGCGGGCTGCTCGGCGGGCTGGCGCTGTGGGCGCTGCGGCTGCACGGCGGTCCCCCGCTCCTGGGCCTGCCGCCCCCGCTCACCCTGGTGGCGCTCGCCGCGATGTCGGGGGCCGAGCTGCTGCGGCGTACGGCCCCGATGACCGCGCTGGTCATCGCGGTGCCGGCGCTGGCGCTGGACCTCTGCACCGCCACCCTGGTCGCGACCGTGCTGATGTTCACGGACGTGGTCTACGCCGCGGTGCTGTACGGCACCCCGGCCGCCGCCCGCCGTATCCCCCTGCACAGCGTCCTGGTGACGGTCCTGGCGACCCTGGTGCTGACCGCGCTGTGGCGGCACCCGCAGGTGCTGCTGTTCAGCATCGCCATCGGACTGGTCACCATCGCGCCGGCCTGGACCGGCGCGCTCCTGCGCGATCACCGCGACGCGGCGCAGGCCGCCCGGCTGCGGGCCGAGCAGACCGCGCTGCTGGCGGAGATGGACCGTACCCAGGCGGTGGCCGGCGAGCGCGCGCGGATGGCGCGCGAGCTGCACGACGTGGTCGCCAACCACCTCTCCGCCATCGCGATCCACTCGACCGCCGCGCAGGCCATCGACGATCCGGCGGCGACCCGTGAGGCGCTGGGGGTGATCCGGGAGAACAGCGTGCAGGGACTGGCCGAAATGCGCCGCCTGATCGGGCTGTTGCGGGACCCGAAGGCGCCCGGCGGCTGTGAGATGCCGGCCGCCACCCACACCCTGGACGGGCTGGACGCGCTGATCACCCAGGCGCGCACCAACGGCGCCGGCAGCGGTCTGGCCTTCGCCCTGGACGACGCCCGGGCGGACGGACCGGGGTCCGGGGCGAAGCCGGCGGTGCCGGTGGAACTCGCCGCGTACCGCATCGTCCAGGAAGCACTCACCAACGCCCTCAAGCATGCCGCGCCCGGCGAGGTGCGGGTGCGGATCGCCCATGAGCGGGACGGGGCGCTCACCGTCACCGTCAGCAGTCCGTTCGCCGACCGACGCCGGCCGCGCGCGCCCGGTTCCGGCGCCGGCCTGGTGGGGATGCGGGAGCGGATCGCCCTGCTGGGCGGGGCGTTCGAGGCCGGCCCGGAGAGCGGGCCGGCCGGGAGAGTCTGGGTGGTGCGGGCCACGCTGCCCGCGCCCGAGGAGGAAGGACAACGATGACAGGCGCCGCGGTGCGGCCGATCCGGGTTCTCGTCGCGGAGGACCAGTCCGCCGTACGCGCCGGGCTGGTGCTCATCCTGCGCTCCGCCCCCGACATCGAAGTCGTCGGGGAGGCGGTGGACGGCGAGGAGGCGGTCCGCCTCGCCCGGGAGCTGCGCCCCGACCTGGTTCTCATGGACATCCGGATGCCCCGGCTGGACGGGGTGTCCGCCACCCGCCGAGTCGTCGCCGAGCAGTTGGCGGACGTGCTGGTGCTGACCACGTTCGACCTGGACGAATACGTCTTCGGGGCGCTGCGGGCGGGGGCCGCGGGCTTCCTGCTGAAGGACACCGACGCGGCCGCGCTGCTGACCGCGGTGCGGACGGTGGCGGCCGGTGAGGGGCTGATCGCTCCGGCGGTGACCCGCCGGCTGATCGCGGAGTTCGCCGGCCCCCGTACGGCGGGGCGGCCGGCGCCGGGGGACCGCCAGGCGCCCGATCCGGCCGTGCTGGACGCGCTGACGCCGCGCGAGCGGGAGGTGCTGGGCTGCCTGGGGCGGGGGCTGTCGAACGCGGACATCGCGCTGCGGCTGACGATGGCGGAGGCCACCGTGAAGACGCACGTCAGCCGGCTGCTGGCCAAGCTGGAGCTGCGCAGCCGGGTTCAGGCGGCGGTACTGGCGCAGGAGCTGGGCGTGGACGCGCCGTGAGGCGGACCGGCCTCACGCCACATTGACCCTCTGGCCGGGGGGTGCCGCCTCCAGCCAGGCGAGGAAGCCGGTGAGGGCGTCCTCGCTCATCGCCAGTTCCAGGCGGGTGCCGCGGTGCCGGCAGACGAGCACGAGGGAGTCGGAGAGCAGCGCCAGCTCCTCCTCACCCTGAGGGGTGCGGCGCTGGACGACCTCGATGGCGGAGCGTTCCAGGACGCGGCGGGGCCGGGGGGCGTAGGAGAACACCCGGAACCACTCGATGCGGTCGCCGTTGTAGCGCGCCACACCGTAGATCCAGCCCTTGCCGCTCGGGTCGGCCTCGTCCTCGGGTACGTTCCAGCGCAGGCTGCAGTCGAAGGTGCCGCCGGAGCGCTGGATGAGCCGCCGCCTCAGTCCGAAGACGAACAGTCCCAGCAGCGCCAGCAACACGACCGCGCCGCTCACAAGCAGAGCGAGGACCATCTCGACCGACCTCCTCGCCTTGGTGGGGGTACCCCCGCGCCGGTCGGGCGTGGGGGAGGGAAACGCACCTGCATTGCCTCAGCCGCGGGCCGCTCCGGAGGATTCCGGGCAGCCCGCGGCTGAGGATCGATCTCGTCGGCGGCGGGGCTCAGTGAACGCCCGTCACCGCACGCAGCCGGACATCGGCGCGGCGCTCGGCGGCCGCGTCGGCCTCCGACTTCGCTCGCTCCAGGGCCCGCTCCGCGCGCTGGACATCGATCTCGTCCGACAGTTCGGCGATCTCCGCGAGCAGAGACAGCTTGTTGTCGGCGAAGGAGATGAAGCCGCCGTGCACAGCGGCGACGACGGTGCCGTCCCCGCTCTCGCCGGTCGTACGAATCGTCACCGGGCCCGACTGCAGCACGCCGAGCAGCGGCTGATGTCCGGGCATGACGCCGATGTCGCCCGACGGGGTGCGCGCGACGACCAGGCTGGCTTCGCCGGACCAGACCTGACGGTCCGCGGCGACCAACTCGACGTGCAGCTCAGCCACGATGGCTCCTCGGGTCTCCACCTGCCTGCTGAAGCAGATGTTGGGTCAAATACTAGTGGTCGTGCGGGCCGGGGGGGGGGGGGGGGGGGGGGGGGGGGGGGGGGGGGGGGGGGGGGGGGGGGGGGGGGGGGGGGGAGGCCCCCCCCCCTCCCCCC
>NZ_JBVIHH010000022.1:0-51271 GCF_055570395.1 Streptomyces sp. NPDC031210 | reverse complement strand
GGTGAGGGGCGAAAAACTGGATGGGAAGCTAATCCACGTTGTCTCTTCGGCTCTCCCCTTACCGGCGAAAGCAGGTTTGGGGCAAAATATTGGTGTTTGTGCGGGCGGGGGGCGCCCAGCCCCCCCCCCGGGACCAGAAGCACGGGGGTCAGGAGACGCCCAGCTCCTTGGCCTTGGCCTTGAGGTCGTCCAGGCCACCGCACATGAAGAACGCCTGCTCGGGGAAGTGGTCGTACTCGCCGTCGGCGATCGCGTTGAAGGCCGCGATCGACTCGTCCAGCGGGACGTCCGATCCGTCGAGACCGGTGAACTGCTTCGCCGCGTGGGTGTTCTGCGACAGGAAGCGCTCGATACGACGGGCACGGTGGACGACCAGCTTGTCCTCCTCGCCCAGCTCGTCGATACCGAGGATGGCGATGATGTCCTGCAGGTCCTTGTACTTCTGCAGGATCGCCCGGACGCGGGAGGCCGCGTCGTAGTGGTCCTGCGAGATGTAGCGCGGGTCCAGGATGCGGGACGTCGAGTCCAGCGGGTCGACCGCCGGGTAGATGCCCTTCTCCGAGATCGGACGGGACAGGACGGTCGTCGCGTCGAGGTGCGCGAAGGTCGTCGCCGGCGCCGGGTCGGTCAGGTCGTCCGCGGGGACGTAGATCGCCTGCATCGAGGTGATCGAGTGACCGCGGGTCGAGGTGATGCGCTCCTGGAGGAGGCCCATCTCGTCCGCCAGGTTCGGCTGGTAACCCACCGCGGAGGGCATGCGGCCCAGCAGGGTGGAGACCTCGGAACCGGCCTGGGTGAAGCGGAAGATGTTGTCGATGAAGAACAGCACGTCCTGCTTCTGCACATCGCGGAAGTACTCCGCCATGGTCAGACCGGCCAGCGCGACGCGGAGACGGGTGCCCGGGGGCTCGTCCATCTGGCCGAAGACCAGCGCGGTCTTGTCCAGAACGCCGGAGTCCGTCATCTCGTCGATGAGGTCGTTGCCCTCACGGGTGCGCTCGCCGACACCGGCGAACACGGAAACGCCCTCGTGCAGCTTCGCCACACGCATGATCATTTCCTGGATGAGGACGGTCTTGCCGACGCCCGCACCGCCGAACAGACCGATCTTGCCGCCCTTGACGTACGGGGTCAGCAGGTCGACGACCTTCAGGCCGGTCTCGAACATCTCGGTCTTCGACTCGAGCTGGTCGAAGGCCGGGGCCTTGCGGTGGATCGGCCAGCGCTCGGTGACCTGAGCCTCCGCCTCCGGCTCGTTCAGGATGGCGCCAAGGGTGTTGAAGACCTTGCCCTTGGTGATGTCGCCGACCGGAACGGTGATGCCGTTGCCGGTGTTGGTCACCGGGGCCTGGCGGACCAGGCCGTCGGTGGGCTGCATCGAGATGGCGCGGACCAGGCCGTCACCCAGGTGCTGGGCGACCTCCAGGGTCAGCGTCTTGAGCTTGCCCTGCTCGGCGGGGTCGGCGACCTCGACGTGCAGCGCGTTGTAGATCTCCGGCATCGCGTCGACGGGGAACTCCACGTCGACGACCGGGCCGATGACCCGCGCGACGCGGCCCGTTGCCGTGGCCGTTTCAACAGTGGTGGTCATAGTGGTCAGTCACTCCCCGCGGTCGCGTCGGCCAGAGCACTGGCACCACCGACGATCTCGCTGATTTCCTGGGTGATTTCGGCCTGTCGGGCCGCGTTGGCAAGCCGCGCGAGCGACTTGATGAGGTCTTCTGCGTTGTCGGTCGCCGACTTCATCGCACGACGCGTGGCGGCGTGCTTGGAGGCGGCGGCCTGCAGGAGTGCGTTGTAGATCCGCGACTCGACGTACCGCGGCAGCAGGGCGTCCAGGACGTCCTCGGCCGACGGCTCGAAGTCGAACAGCGGAAGGATCTCGCCCTTGGACGACTCCTCCGCCTCCGTCTTGTCGAGGCGCAGCGGCAGCAGACGGTCGTCGATCGCCCGCTGCGTCAGCATCGACACGAACTCGGTGAAGACGATGTGGAACTCGTCCACGCCGCCCTCGGCCGTGTCCTTCTGGACGGCCGCGATCAGCGGGCCTGCCACAGCCTTGGCGTCCGCGTACGTCGGGCTGTCGGTGAAGCCGGTCCACGAATCCGCGACCTTGCGCTCACGGAAGGCGTAGTACGACACACCCTTGCGGCCGACGATGTAGGTGTCGACCTCCTTGCCCTCGGCCTTGAGACGCTCGGTGAGCCTCTCGGCGGCCTTGATGGCGTTCGAGGAGTAGCCGCCGGCCAGACCGCGGTCGCTCGTGATGAGCAGCACCGCGGCGCGGGTCGGGGTCTCCACCTCGGTGGTCAGGGCGTGCTGGGTGTTCGAGCCGGTGGCAACCGCTGTCACCGCGCGGGTCAGTTCACTCGCGTACGGCGTCGATGCCGCCACCTGGCGCTGCGCCTTGACGATGCGCGAGGCGGCGATCATCTCCATCGCCTTGGTGATCTTCTTGGTCGCGGTGACGGAGCGGATGCGACGCTTGTAGACCCGGAGCTTGGCTCCCATGGATCAGGTCCCTTCCGTCGTCACTTGGTGGTGCTGACCGGAGCGTCCTCACCGAGCAGCTTGCCGTCCGAGGTCTCGAACTGCTGCTTGAAGGCGGCGACGGAATCGGTGAGCGCCTGGATGGTGTCGTCGGACATCTTGCCGCCCTCGCGAATGCTGGTCAGCAGGTCCTTCTTCTCCCGGCCCAGGTAGTCGAGCATCTCCCGCTCGAAGCGGCGGATGTCCTCGACGGGGACGTCGTCCATCTTGCCGGTGGTGCCGGCCCAGATGGAGACGACCTCGGCCTCGGTCGGGTAGGGCGCGTACTGGCTCTGCTTGAGCAGCTCGACCATGCGCTTACCGCGCTCGAGCTGCGCCTTGGAGGCCGCGTCCAGGTCGGAACCGAAGGCGGCGAACGCCTCCAGCTCGCGGTACTGGGCGAGGTCCACGCGCAGTCGGCCGGAGACCTGCCGCATGGCCTTGTGCTGGGCGGAGCCACCGACACGGGAGACCGAGATACCGACGTTCAGCGCCGGGCGCTGGCCCGCGTTGAACAGGTCGGACTCCAGGAAGCACTGGCCGTCGGTGATGGAGATGACGTTGGTCGGGATGAACGCCGACACGTCGTTCGCCTTGGTCTCGACGATCGGGAGGCCCGTCATCGAACCGGCGCCCAGGTCGTCGGAGAGCTTGGCGCAGCGCTCCAGCAGACGCGAGTGCAGGTAGAAGACGTCACCCGGGTAGGCCTCACGGCCCGGCGGGCGGCGCAGCAGCAGCGACACGGCGCGGTAGGCGTCTGCCTGCTTCGACAGGTCGTCGAAGACGATCAGGACGTGCTTGCCCTGGTACATCCAGTGCTGGCCGATGGCCGAACCGGTGTAGGGGGCGAGGTACTTGAAGCCGGCCGGGTCGGAAGCCGGAGCCGCGACGATCGTCGTGTACTCCAGAGCGCCCGCCTCCTCCAGCGCACCGCGCACGGACGCGATGGTGGAGCCCTTCTGGCCGATGGCGACGTAGATGCAGCGGACCTGCTTCTTCGGGTCGCCGGAACGCCAGTTGTCACGCTGGTTGATGATCGTGTCGACGGCCAGGGCGGTCTTGCCGGTCTGGCGGTCACCGATGATGAGCTGGCGCTGGCCGCGGCCGATCGGCGTCATCGCGTCGACGGCCTTGTAGCCGGTCTCCATCGGCTCGTGGACCGACTTACGGACCATGACGCCCGGAGCCTGCAGCTCCAGGGCGCGGCGGTCCTCGGACTCGATCTCGCCGAGGCCGTCGATCGGGTTGCCCAGCGGGTCGACGACGCGGCCGAGGTAACCCTCGCCCACGGCGACCGAGAGCACCTCACCGGTGCGCTGCACCGGCTGGCCCTGCTCGATGCCGCTGAACTCGCCGAGGACAACCGCACCGATCTCGCGCTCTTCCAGGTTCAGCGCAAGACCGAGCGTGCCGTCTTCGAACTTCAGCAGCTCGTTCGCCATCGCCGAGGGAAGTCCCTCGACCTTCGCGATGCCGTCACCGGCTTCGCTGACCGTGCCGACCTCCTCGCGCGAGGCCGCGTCCGGCTTGTACGCCTGGACGAAGTTCTCCAGCGCGTCCCGGATCTCCTCCGGCCGGATCGTGAGCTCCGCCATCTGGGTTCCCTGCTCTCCTTGTTGGGCCCGAAGTTACTTGCGGGGGTCCGGGGGGCTGTTTCCCCCCAGGGGGTTTCCGCTTACGGCCCAACTCGGGCCGCCGTCATGCTTGTGCTGTGTCCCCGGGGCCGGTCCCGGACCGCAGCCGGACCCGTGGGTCCGGCCGGCTGGTCCGGCGTCCGTCCGCCGGTTGTGCAGCTCTTGAGTTGGTGGCTGGGTCAGCCGGCCATCCGCCGGGCCGCCTCTTCGAGGCGCTCCGCGATGGTCCCGTTGATGACCTCGTCGCCGATCCGTACCTGCACGCCGCCGAGGACCTCGGGATCCACGTCGAGGTTCAGGTGGATCTGCCGTCCGTAAAGCTGTGCCAGCGAAGCGCCGAGGCGCTGCCGCTGCCCTTCGCTGAGGGGCACCGCGGAGGTGACCACCGCGACCATCCGGTCCCGGCGGGCCGCCGCCAGCTTGGAGAGGGCGTCGAGCCCCGCTTCCAGGCTACGGCCCCGCGGCTGTCCGACAAGACGGATCACGACACGCTCGGTGACCGGGTTGGCCCGGCCGCCCAGCAGCGTGTGCAGCAGCTCCGTCTTGGCGGCGACCTTCGCGTTCCGGTCGGTCAGCGCGCTGCGCAGCTCGCCCGCCGAGACGACGATCCGGCCGAACCGGAACAGCTCGTCCTCGACGTCGTCGAGCTGGCCGGCCCGCTGGGCCGCGACCAGGTCGGCGCTGTAGGCCAGCTCCTCGATCGCGTCCGCCAGGTCACGCGCACGCGACCAGCGGGAGCGGACCATACCGGTGATCAGCTCGGCGGTCGGGGCACCGACCTTGTCGCCGAACAGCCGCCCGGCCAGCTCGGCTCGCGCCTCGCCGGACTGCGCCGGGTCGGTCAGGACCCGACGCAGCGACACCTCGCGGTCGAGCAGAGCGGTGACGGCAGCCAGCTCCTCGGCGAGCTTCGCCGCGTCCACGGACGTGTTGTCCGTCAGCGCGTCGAGCTGCTCGCGTGCGGAGGCGAGTGCCTCGCGGCTCGCTCCGTTCATCGGCCGGCCTCAGCCTTCGTCGCGTCCGACGCCGCCTTGGCCTCGACCTCGTCGAGGAAGCGGTCGATGGTCCGGCTCTGCCGGGCGTGGTCCTCGAGGGACTCGCCGACGAGCTTGCCGGCCAGGTCGGTGGCGAGCTTGCCCACGTCCTGACGCAGCGACTGCGCGGCCTGCTTGCGGTCCGCCTCGATCTGGGCGTGACCGGCAGCGATGATCTCCTCACGCTGCCGCTGGCCCTCGGCGCGCATCTCGGCGATGAGCGTCGCGCCCTGCTCCTGCGCCTCCTGGCGCAGACGCGCGGCCTCGTGGCGGGCGTCGGCGAGCTGTGCCCGGTAGTCCTCGAGCACCTGCTGAGCCTCGGCCTGGGCGGCCTCGGCCTTCTCCATCCGGCCTTCGATCCCCGCGCGACGCTCGTCCAGAACATTGTTGATGTTCGGGATGAGCTTCTTGGCGAGGAAGCCGAAAACGATGAAGAAGGCGATCAGGCCGATGACCAGCTCTGGGATCGGCGGGACCAGGGGGTTCTCGGGAACCTCCGCCGCCATGGGAACCAGGGCGTTCACATCAGTGCCTTCCGTCTGAATGGATAGTCGATGCGGTTCGTTTACTTGTAAACGAAGCCCATGACGATGCCGATCAGGGCGAGCGCCTCACAGAAGGCGAAACCCATGATCTGGTTGGTGCGGATCAGGCCGGCGGCCTCGGGCTGACGGGCCAGGGCCTGGGTGCCGTTACCGAAGATGATGCCGACGCCGACGCCGGGGCCGATCGCGGCGAGGCCGTAGCCGATCGCGCTGACGTTGCCGGAAACAGTGTCCTTGGCGGCGAGGTTGACCATTTCGAGAGCAGCGGACATGCCGTTACTTCCTTCTCTTTCACGGACCGGTGGGGGTTGGCCACCGGACAGCCATTGGGCTGGGAGACGGGGTGCTCAGTGGTTCTCGGCGAGCGCGCCCTGAACGTAGTTGCAGGCCAGGAGGACGAAGACGTACGCCTGGACGGCCTGGATGAAGAGCTCGAACGCGGTCATCACCAGGGTCATCACGAAGGAGGCGCCCGCGTAGATGATGCCGACGCCGTTCAGCAGGTACCAGCTGGCGATGGTGAACATCAGGATCAGCATGTGACCGGCGAACATGTTCGCGAAGAGCCGGACGGCGTGGGTGAAGGGCCGGATGATCAGGTGCTGCGCGAGCTCGAGCAGCATGATCAGCGGCAGGACCCAGCCGAGCGACTTGTCGTAGCCCGTGATGTTCTTCATGCCGCCGACGAAGCCGTGCTTCTTGAACGTCAGGGACAGCCAGAGCACGTAGACGACCAGTGCGAGGCCCACCGGGAAGGCGATGACCGAGGTCACGGGGAACGAGAAGAGCGGGATCACCGACCAGAGGTTCATGATCCACACGAAGAAGAACAGCGAGACCATGAAGGGGACGTACTTGTCGCCCTCCTTCTTGCCCAGCGCGTCATAGACGAGCCCGCGGCGAACGAAGTCGTAGCCCGCCTCGCCGATCATCTGCAGCTTTCCGGGAACGACCTTCGCCTTGCCGAAAGCGGCCCAGAAGAACCACACAACGACGATGGTGCTGAGGAATGCCAGCAGCATCGGCTTGTTGAACTCGAACCCGCCCACTGTGAAGAGGGGTTCGAAAACGAACGAATGAAGACCCGGGGCCTCGAAGCCACACCCCGGGATGAAGAGGTGGCACTCCGTGTCGAAGGCGAGCATCGTTTCAGCACTCACCGCGGGCTCCTTCAGCGTGGCGCATGGGTACGGCAACCTCGTTGTGTCGGCGCGGCGTTGAGCCACGGAGCGGCACTGGACTGGTCTTACGGATTTGGGGGCGGCTGGTCGGCGCTGGGCCGGGTCGGATCACAGGCATCGGCCGCGAGGGCTGCCCGTTCCATCCCGTGGAATTCGGGAGCTCAGCCGCCTGCGCCAACTGTGCCGCAGTTGGCACCGGACGATAGCAGGCTCGCATGAGGGCATTTATTCCGGCCCTACGTGTCACGTCGGCGACCCCGCCGTCTCCGCCTTCTTCGCCTCTGCGGAGTCGGGGTCAACGTACAGAATCCTTGCCTTCATATGGCCGCGCGTCTGCGCCGCGATCCACACGAGAACGGCACCGAGCAGGGTGAACGCAAATGCCTTGGTGTCAAAGAGCGTTGTGTCCTTGAACGTCATCATGAAGACGGCGACGAGCAGGATCTGCACCGTGTACAGCAGCAGCCCCATCATCTGGAACAACTGCGGGTGGTTCTTCGCGGTCTGCTGCAGGACGACGAGGCCGGCACCCATCACGAGCACCACCAGCGCGGTGCCGACGGCGGCTCCGACCGCTCCCGCCCCGCCCGCGACCACAGCGCTCACGGCAACGGCGACAGCGCCGATGGCGAGCGTGGGCACAACGGCATGGAGGAGAAGTCGGGCGTCATTCGACTGCATGGCGGCGCTCCGGCAAGGGGTGGGGGTGTGGTCGTCAAGGACGAGCGTAGACCCGGCCTGAGGCGGAACCTGAGGCCAAAGGACAGTCGCACTACGGTCCTTCGGCTCTGTCGCCGGGTTTCGTGAACGGTATCACAAACTATTTGATGAGGTCTTTACCTGGTTCGTGTGCTACCTGTCACACTTGAGCGTGAACCTGCGCGTTGGTGCACTGACGGCCCGACTTATGTCTGGTATGGGACCAAGCGCCCCGATTCCTGACCGCCGAAAAGGCCGTCGAACCTCTGGCTCAGTGGTGACTGCCAGCCTTGCGGCGGTCCACGAAGCGTGACCGGTCGCCGATCGCGGTGGCGCCGTGGAGGCCCGCGGGCACCGGCTCGCGCTCCTCGCCGTCCGCCGCCGGACCCTCGGCGTCCGCCGCCTCGGCGCCCGCGCCCGGCGCGCGTACGACCCTGCGGTAGCGCGGCGGAACCATCCACTCCGCCCAGCGCGGCGCGCGCGGCGTGAAGCGCGGCAGCAACAGCAGCACCAGCCCGACCGCGCTCAGCAGCACGATGCCCAGCACGATCCACATGCTGGCGTTGTTCACGGAGTAGGCGACCGCGCCGAACGCGATGAGCGCCGACCAGAAGTACATGATCAGCACGGCGCGGCTGTGCGAGTGCCCGATCTCCAGCAGCCGGTGGTGGAGGTGGCCGCGGTCCGCGGCGAACGGCGACTGGCCGTTCCACGTACGCCGCACGATCGCCAGGATGAGGTCGGCCACAGGCACCGCGATGACGGTCAGCGGCAGCAGCAGCGGGATGTAGACCGGCACCATCGCGTGGGTCGCCTCACGCAGACCGCCCGCCTTGAGGTTGAGCAGGTCCGGGTCGACCTGGCCGGTGACCGAGACCGCGCCGGCGGCCATCACCAGGCCGATGAGCATGGAGCCCGAGTCGCCCATGAAGATCCGCGCCGGGTGCATGTTGTGCGGCAGGAAGCCCAGGCACATGCCCATCAAAATGACCGAGAACAGCGTTGCGGGCGCGGCCGCCTCGATGCCGTAGCCGAACCACATCCGGTACGCGTACATGAAGAACGCCGCTGCGGCGATGCACACCATGCCGGAGGCCAGACCGTCCAGGCCGTCGACGAAGTTGACCGCGTTGATGGTGATCACGACGAGCGCGACGGTGAGCAGCGTGCCCTGCATCGGGGTCAGCGAGACGGTGCCGACGCCCGGGACCGGGATCCACAGGATCGTCAGGCCCTGGAGGACCATCACACCCGCGGCGATCATCTGGCCGCCGAGCTTGACCAGGGCGTCCACGCCCCACTTGTCGTCCAGGACGCCGAGGATCCAGATCAGCGCGGCGCCGGAGAGCAGGGCCCGTGGCTCGTTGGAGCTGGCGAAGACGCTCTTGAGGTTCGTCAGGTGCGAGGCGACCAGCAGCCCCGCGCACAGCCCGCCGAACATCGCGATGCCGCCGAGCCGCGGTGTCGGCTCGCGGTGCACATCACGCGCACGGATCTCCGGCATCGCCCCGGCCGCGATCGCGAACTTGCGCACCGGCCCGGTCAGCAGGTAGGTCACCGCGGCTGTGACGCACAGCGTCAGCAGGTATTCACGCACGGGCTGCCCCATTGGTATAGCTGGCCATCACAGCCACACACCATATGCGTGTCAGCCCCTTGTCCGTGAATACAGCACAAGACGCTCACCGTCCCCGGCCGGTTCCCGCCCGTCAGTCGTGCGCCGGATACGGCGGGAAGCGGTGGGCCAGAGCGAGCGTTTCGGCCCGGGCGGCGCCGTCCTCCCGCAGGGCCGCGCCCATGAGGTCCGCGATCTGCCGCATCTCGGCCTCGCGCATGCCCTGGGTCGTCACCGCGGCGGTCCCCAGCCGGATACCGGTGCGGCGGGCGGCCCGGGCGGACCGGCCGGCGGGAGCCGCTTCCGGACAGGGCAGCGCGCACGTGTCGAGCACGATGCCGGCGGCGGCCAGCCGACCCCTGGCGGTGCGCGCGTCCAGCCCGAGCGGGGCGGTGTCTGCCGTGATCAGGTGCGTGTCGGTGCCGCCGGTGGTGATCGTCAGGCCCTGCCCGGTGAGCGCCTCGGCCAGGGCGCGGGCGTTGGCGGTGACCTGGTGGGCGTACGCGCGGAACGCGGGCGTGGCGGCCTCGCCGAACGCGACGGCCTTGGCCGCGACGGCGTTCATCTGCGCGCCGCCCTGGGAGAAGGGGAACACCGCGCGGTCGATGCGTTCGGCCAGCCGCGCGCCGCACAGGATCATGCCGCCGCGGGGCCCGCGCAGCACCTTGTGGGTGGTGGCGCACACCACGTGGGCGTACGGGACGGGGCTGGGCGCCGCTCCCCCGGCGACCAGCCCGATGGGGTGGGCGACATCCGCGATGAGGTACGCGCCGGTCTCGTCGGCGATGTCGCGGAAGGCGGCGTAGTCGAGGTGGCGGGGGTAGGAGATCGAGCCGCAGACGATGGCCTTGGGCCGGCGTTCGCGGGCCAGTGCGCGGATCGCGTCGTAGTCGAGGAGCCCGGTGTCCTCGTCGACGCCGTATCCGGCGAAGTCGAACCAGCGGCCGGAGAAGTTGGCGGGCGATCCGTGGGTGAGGTGTCCGCCGTGCGGCAGGGCCATGCCCAGGACGGTGTCCCCGGGGCGCAGGAGGGCGGCGTAGGCGGCCAGGACGGCCGAAGACCCGGAGTGGGCCTGGACGTTGGCGTGTTCGGCGCCGAAGAGCGCCTTGGCGCGTTCGACGGCGATCCGCTCGGCGAGGTCGACGATCTCGCAGCCGCCGTGGTGCCGGGCGCCGGGATAGCCCTCGGCGTATTTGTTGCCGAGCGGGGAGCCGAGGGCGGCGAGCACGGCGGGGGAGGCGTAGTTCTCGGCCGCGATCAGTTGGAGGTTGTCGCCCTGGCGGGCGCTCTCCCCCAGCAGGACGCCGGCGATCTCGGGGTCCTGGCGCAGCAGGGCGGCGAAGTCGGGGCCGCCGGCCGGTGCGGCGCCGGAGCGGGCGGCGGCGCCGGCCCGCTCCGCGAGGGTCCCGGTGAGGCCGGCGGCGGGCGGCGGCTCGGGGGCCGGGGCGCGGCCTGCCGGGGTGGCGCTGCGGGGTGACGCGGTGGTGGCGGGCATGGCGTGCTCCGGGCCTCGTACGGGGACGTAGTCCCAATGTAGGCGCGGGGGGGGCGATCGGGCGCGGTAGGTGCGGCGCTCGGGCGGCGGCCGTGCTCAGGCGCGGGCGGGGACTCCGGTGAGGGCCGTGACGACCGGGTCGAGCGCCTGGTTGATCTCGTCGCCGATGGAGCGGAAGAAGGTGATGGGGGCGCCGTAGGGGTCGTAGACCTCGTCGGACTCCGGGTTCGGCGCGAGCAGCCAGCCGCGCAGCGCGGCGGCGGCGCCGACCAGCGCGCGGGCGCGCTCGACCAGCCCGCCGTCCGGCAGGTCCGGGTCGGGCTCGGGCAGCGTGGCGGGGTCTATGGCCCGCACCAGCCGGTTGAACTCCTTGAGGGTGAAGGTGCGCAGTCCCGCGGAGTGGCCCATGGAGATGACCTGGGCGCGGTGGTCGCGGGTCGCGGTGAGCACCAGGTCGGCGCGGATGACGTGCTCGTCCAGCAGCTCCCGGCCGATGAAGCCGGCCGGGTCCGCGCCGTAGTCGGCGAGGACGGTGGCGGCGTGGGCCTCCATGGGTGCGCCTTCATGGCCCCAGGTGCCGGCGCTCTCGACGAGCAGCCCGCCGCTGTGGGCCCGGCCCAGGCGCAGTTCCAGGGCATGGCGGTGCAGCCGCTCGGTGATCGGCGAGCGGCAGACGTTGCCGGTGCTGACGTGGAGGATCCGGAAAGGGGGTGCAGAAGGCAGGAGGGGGTCGTCGCCTGGTCCCGCTATGCCACGCCCCAGGGGCGCCATCAATTGGCCACCTCGAGCTCGGGTACGACCTTGCGCAGCTCTTCCGCGCTGATCGCGCCCGCGCGCAGCAGCACCGGGACCCGGCCGGTGACGTCGACGATCGAGGACGGCACGGCGGCGGGCGTCGGGCCGGCGTCGAGGTAGACGGAGACGGAGTCGCCGAGCATCTCCTGGGCGGCGTCGCAGTCCTGCGGGGAGGGGTGGCCGGTGAGGTTGGCGCTGGAGACGGCCATCGGGCCGAAGTCGTTGAGCAGCTCGATGGCGACGGGGTGCAGCGGCATCCGCACCGCGACCGTGCCGTGGGTCTCGCCCAGGTCCCAGGTCAGCGACGGCTGGTGGTTGGCGACGAGGGTGAGCGCGCCGGGCCAGAAGGCGTCGACCAGTTCCCATGCCTGCTCGGAGAAGTCGGTGACCAGGCCGTGCAGGGTGTTGGGTGATCCGACCAGGACCGGGGAGGGCATCCCGCGGCCGCGTCCCTTGGCCTCCAGCAGGTCGCCGACGGCCTCGGCGCTGAAGGCGTCCGCGCCGATGCCGTAGACGGTGTCGGTCGGCAGCACGACCAGCTCGCCGCGGCGGACCGCCGACGCGGCCTCGCGCAGACCGGTCGCGCGGTCGGTCGCGTCGCCGCAGTCGTAACGCCGTGCCATTTAACGAACCTCCTCGTGCGGAACGGAAACATCACCGGCGCCGGGCGCCGTGCCGGTGCGCGTCATGGCGTCGCCCGGCGGGCGGTGGCGAAGCGGGGCCGGTTGTTGAGGTCGGGGTGGTCGGCCGCGTCCGCCCAGCCCTTTTCCTCGGTGAAGATCCACGGGACCTGGCCGCCCTGGGTGTCGGCGTGCTCGATGACGACGACGCCGCCGGGCCGCAGCAGGCGGTGCGCGGTCCGCTCGATGCCGCGGATGGTGTCCAGGCCGTCCTCGCCCGAGAACAGCGCGAGCTCGGGGTCGTGGTCGCGTGCTTCGGGTGCGACGTACTCCCACTCGGTCAGCGGGATGTACGGCGGGTTGGAGACGACCAGGTCGACCTGCCCGTCCAGTTCGGGAAGCGCGGTCAGCGCGTCACCGTGATGGAGAACGACGCGGGACCCCTCGACGTTCTTGCGGGCGTAGCGAAGGGCTTCTTCCGACAGCTCCACGGCGTGCACGCGCGAGCGCGGGACCTCCTGCGCCAGGGCGAGGGCGATGGCGCCCGAGCCGGTGCACAGGTCGACGATGAGCGGCTCGACGACGTCCATGGCGCGTACCGCGTCTATCGCCCAGCCGACGACCGACTCGGTCTCCGGGCGGGGCACGAACACCCCGGGGCCGACGGTGAGTTCGAGGTAGCGGAAGAAGGCGCGGCCGGTGATGTGCTGGAGCGGTTCGCGGGCCTCGCGGCGGGCGATGGCTTCCCAGTAGCGGGCGTCGAAGTCGCTGTCGGGGACCAGGTGCAGCTCGCCCCGCTTGACGCCGTGCACGTGCGCGGCGAGCTCCTCGGCGTCGAAGCGCGGCGAGGGCACACCGGCGTCGGCGAGCCGCTGGGTGGCCTGGGCCACCTCGGCGAGCAGCACCGAGCGGGGGTTCGGGGGGCGATCCCCCGGGGATTGCGGCACGGGCCTTCCTCCTGGTGCGCTGCGTCTTCGTCGGCCGGGGTCCGGGGGTGGTCCCCGGTGGTGCCTCTCCAGCCGGTACGTACGGGTCTTACTGGGCGTTGGCGAGCTTGGCGGCCGAGTCGGCGTCGACGCAGGCCTGGATGACCGGGTCGAGCTCGCCGTCGAGCACCTGGTCCAAGTTGTACGCCTTGAAGCCGACCCGGTGGTCCGAAATGCGGTTTTCGGGGAAGTTGTACGTACGGATGCGCTCCGAGCGGTCGACGGTGCGCACCTGGCTGCGCCGGGCGTCCGACGCCTCCTTCTCGGCCTCTTCCTGGGCCGCGGCCAGGAGCCGGGAGCGCAGGATGCGCATGGCCGACTCCTTGTTCTGAAGCTGGCTCTTCTCGTTCTGGCAGGAGACGACCAGACCGGAGGGGAGGTGGGTGATGCGGACGGCGGAGTCGGTGGTGTTGACCGACTGGCCGCCGGGGCCCGACGAGCGGTAGACGTCGATGCGCAGGTCGTTGGGGCCGATCTCGACCTCGACCTCGTCCGCCTCGGGCGTGACGAGCACGCCGGCGGCGGAGGTGTGGATGCGGCCCTGCGACTCCGTGGCGGGCACCCGCTGGACGCGGTGCACCCCGCCTTCGTACTTCAGCCGGGCCCAGACGCCCTGGCCGGGCTCGGTCGCCCCGCCGCCGCCCTTGGTCTTCACGGCGACCTGGACGTCCTTGTAGCCGCCGAGGTCGGACTCGTTGGCTTCCAGGATCTCGGTCTTCCAGCCGGCCCGCTCGGCGTAGCGCAGGTACATCCGCAGCAGGTCCCCGGCGAACAGCGCCGACTCCTCGCCACCCTCACCGGCCTTGACTTCAAGGATGACGTCCTTGTCGTCGCTGGGGTCGCGCGGGACCAGCAGCAGGCGCAGCTTTTCGGTCAGCCGCTCGCGCTGGGCATCGAGCTGCTTGACCTCGTCGGCGAAGTCCGGATCGTCGGCGGCGAACTCGCGCGCCGTCTCCAGGTCCTCGCCGGTCTGCTTCCAGGCGCGGTACGTCGCGATGATCGGGGTCAGCTCGAAGTAGCGCTTGTTGAGCCGCATGGCCTCGCGCTGGTCGGCGTGGACCGCGGGGTCGGCCAGCCGCTTTTCGAGATCGGCGTGCTCGCCGATCAGTTCCTCGACCGCCTCGAACATCGTGGGGTTCCTCTGCTGGCTGTCTGTTTCTTTCCGGGGGCGCCCCCGGACCCCTGGGCCGGAGGCGCAAGGGGTCGTACGACGGTGCGGGGGCGCGGGGGGGACCCCGGACCCCGCCAAACAAAGACGCCGGTCCGGTCACCCCTGGGCAGGGGCGACCGTGAACCGGCGCCTTGCGGGTCGCTACTTCTTGGCGGCTGCGCCCTTGCCGAAGCGGGCCTCGAAGCGGGCCACGCGGCCGCCCGTGTCCATGATCTTCTGCTTACCCGTGTAGAACGGGTGGCACTCGGAGCAGATGTCGGCGCGGATGCTACCGCCGGCAACGGTGCTACGGGTGGTGAACGACGCGCCACAGGTGCAGCTCACCTGGGTCTCGACGTACTCCGGGTGGATGTCGCGCTTCAAGGGGTTCTCCTAGGTTCGGGAGTGCTCCGGGTCGTGCCGCGGGTTGCGGCACGTGAACCGGGGCCGACGGTCCAGTCTGCCAGGACTCGCCGTATCTCCAAAACCGGGGGACGGTCGCCGCTATTCCCCGGTCCGGTCCGCGGAGCCCGGCCGGCCTCCGGGGGCGGCGTCCCGGCTACTTGACGTAGGCGTCCGTGCCGCCCTTGTCACCGGCGGAGCCCTTGGCGGCGGACTTCGGGATGTCCTTGTCGGCCCGCAGCGCGCCCCAGACCTGGGCGCTCTGCTTCTCCAGCGGCAGCACCCGGTCGGGGTCGGCCGTGTCGTAGGCCACCGGCAGCGTCATCATGGCGATGTTCTCCGACCCGATGCCGCCCAGGCTCTTGGCCAGGCCGGTCAGCTCGCTGACGGAGTTGAGGTCGGTGTCGGTGGTGATGGCCTTGGTGGCGGTGTCGGCGATGTCGTAGAGCTTGGTGGGGTTGGTGAGCACCCCGACGTTCTTGACCTGGTCCATCAGCGCCTTGATGAACGTCTGCTGCAACTGGATGCGGCCCAGGTCGCTGCCGTCGCCTCCGGGCACGCCGTGCCGGGTGCGCACCAGGCCGAGCGAGTCCTCGCCGTCGAGGGTGTGCCGGCCGGGCCGCAGGTGCAGGTGGCTGCTGTCGTCGTCGATGGCCTTGCTGGTGGTGATCTCCACCCCGCCCAGCGCGTCGATGAGCTTCTTGAAGCCGGTGAAGTCGACCTCGATGAAGTGGTCCATGCGGATGCCGCTCATCGATTCGACGGTCTTGACGGCGCAGGCCGGGCCGCCGACCTCGAAGGCGGTGTTGAACATCGCCCGCCGCGCCCCGGGGACGCTCTTGCCGTCCTTGGTGCAGTCGGGCCGCTTGACCAGGGTGTCGCGGGGGACGCTGACGACGCTGGCCTTCTTGTGGCCCTGGTACACGTGCACGATCATCGCCGTGTCGGAGCGCGCGCCGCCCTCGTCGCGGCCGTACGCGCCGTTCTTGCCCGCGCGGGAGTCGGAGCCCATCACGAGGATGTCCATCGAGCCGTTGTCGACGTTTTTCGGACGGTCACGGCCGAGGGCGGCGTTGATGTCGACGCCCTTGAGGTTGCCGTTGAGTTTGAAGTAGACGTACCCGAGTCCGGCTCCACCGAGCAGTACGGCGCTGACCAGCGCGCACAGGGTGATCGTCAGGGCCCGGCGGCGCCGGGTCGGGCCCTTGCGCCGGCGGCCCGAGGCACGTATGCCGCGGGCGCGGCTTTCGGCCGTCTTCGCGGTCCCGTTGCTGTCCGCCATCTGCTCCTCAGTCCTCTGTCCGTCGGCTGCCCCTCACCGTCACCGTGCGTTCACGCGCTCACGGGTTGTTGCCCTTCTTCAGACGGGAGGCAGACCGGAAGGGTTGCACAGGGAGTTATCCGGGCTTTCTCAGGAACGGGCGCGGCCGGCGCGCGGCACCGCGGTAGCCGGGTCCGTTCTCACCTGGGATTTCGGCCGGATTCGTGCCCTGGCCGAAACCGGCCGGTGGCGGGCGGATCTGTGCGGAAGGTCTCAGCCGGAACGGCTTCCGGGCAGCACGAAGCCCCCCTCGCCCACAGCGGGCGAGGGGGGCTCGTTCAGGCGTCGTGCGGGGCGTCAGTCGTTGCCGTTGCCGCCCATGCCCGGCGTCGTCTTCTGGATCTGGAGCAGGAACTCCGCGTTGGACTTCGTCTGCTTCATCTTGTCCAGCAGCAGCTCGATGGCCTGCTGCTGGTCCAGCGCGTGCAGCACCCGGCGCAGCTTCCAGACGACGGAGAGCTCGTCGCTGCCCATCAGGATCTCTTCCTTACGGGTGCCGGACGCGTCCACGTCCACCGCCGGGAAGATGCGCTTGTCGGCGAGCTTGCGGTCGAGCTTGAGCTCCAGGTTGCCGGTGCCCTTGAACTCCTCGAAGATCACCTCGTCCATGCGCGAGCCGGTGTCGACCAGCGCGGTGGCCAGGATGGTCAGCGAACCGCCGTCCTCGATGTTGCGCGCGGCACCGAAGAAGCGCTTCGGCGGGTACAGCGCGGTCGAGTCGACACCACCGGACAGGATGCGGCCGGAGGCGGGGGCGGCGAGGTTGTACGCGCGGCCCAGACGGGTGATGGAGTCCAGCAGGACGACCACGTCGTGACCCAGCTCGACGAGACGCTTGGCGCGCTCGATGGCCAGCTCGGCGACGGTGGTGTGGTCCTCGGCCGGGCGGTCGAAGGTCGAGGAGATGACCTCGCCCTTGACCGACCGCTGCATGTCGGTGACCTCTTCGGGCCGCTCGTCGACGAGGACGACCATCAGGTGGCACTCGGGGTTGTTGCGGGTGATCGCGTTGGCGACCGCCTGCATGATCATGGTCTTACCGGTCTTCGGCGGGGCCACGATCAGACCGCGCTGGCCCTTGCCGATGGGCGCGACCAGGTCGATGATGCGGGTCGTCAGACCGCCCGACTCCCCCTCCAGGCGCAGTCGCTCCTGCGGGTAAAGGGGCGTCAGCTTGCCGAACTCCGGCCGGTTGCGGCCCTGTTCGGGCGCCACGCTGTTGACCGTGTCGAGCCGGACGAGCGCGTTGAACTTCTCGCGGCGCTCGCCGTCCTTGGGCTGGCGGACGGCACCGGTGACGTGGTCGCCCTTGCGCAGGCCGTTCTTGCGGACCTGGGCGAGCGAGACGTAGACGTCGTTCGGACCGGGGAGGTAGCCGGAGGTCCGGATGAACGCGTAGTTGTCGAGGATGTCGAGGATGCCCGCGACGGGGATCAGGACGTCGTCCTCGGCGACCTGCGGCTCGTTGCCGAACTCCTCGCGCGCGCCACGGCGGCCACGGCGGTCGCGGTAGCGGCCGCGGCGGCCACGGCGGCCGCCCTCGAAGTCGTCGTCGTCCTCGACGCGGCGGTTGTCGCGGTTGTCGCGCTGGCGGTTGCCGCCCTGGCCGCCGTCACCGGCGTCGTTCTTGCGGCGGTCACCACGGTCGCCGCGGTCCTGGCGGTCCCCACGGTCCTGGCGGTCCCCACGGTCCTGGCGGTCCCCGCGGTCCTGGCGGTCCCCGCGGTCACGGTCGCGCTGGCCGCGCTGCCCGCGCTCCGGGCGGTCGCCGCGGTCCTGGCGGTCCCCACGGTCACTCTTCTGCCCGCGGTCCTGACGGTCCCCGCCCTTGTTCGGCCGGTTGTCGGTGTCCGGGGCGGCCACGGAGCCCTCGGCCTTGGCGGCCTTGGTCTCGGTCCGGGTCTCGACCTTGGTGTCGGTCTTGACGTCACCGGAGACGGCCTCGGGGCTGCCCGCGGCGGCGGTGGCCCGGCGCCGGCGGCGCTCGCCGGCCGGCTGCTCGTCACTCACCGGCTGGCCGGGGATGTCGATCTGCTGCTGGGCCGCGGCGGGCTCGGCGGCCTGGGCCGTCTTGCCGGCCCTGGCGGCCTTGTCGTCGTCGCCGGTACGCGCCTTGGAGGTCGTACGGCGCTTCGGCTTGGTCTCGGTGTCGGCGGGCGCGTCGGCCTTGGCCGCGGAGCCTCCCCCAGAGCCTGAAGCGGCCTGGGAGGAGCCGCCGGCCTGCTTCTCCTTGATGACCTCGATCAGTTGGCTCTTGCGCATGCGCGCGGTGCCCTTGATGCCGAGGCCGGAGGCAACCTGCTGCAGCTCTGCCAGGACCATGCCATCAAGGCCGGTGCCCGAACGGCGGCGCCGCGTGGCAGGGGCTGTGGCAGCACCGGTGGCAGGCGCGGCGGGAGCGTCCGTGGCGGGCGCGGTGGCACTGCCATCGGTGCGCGCGCCCATCAGATCGGTGGTGTCGCTCACGAAGGGTCCTTCCCTGGAGCGGGCGTCGGCCTGTCTGGCTCGGCGACCGGTTGTGCTGTCCGGCTGCGGTCCTTAGGTCTTGCGGACCGGGCCGGGGCGGTGGTCCCGCCGGGAAACGGCGGAAAGATCAGTTCATGGTTCCGGCGTGAAGAGATGCAGAGTGCTCATGACGTCACGCCGATTCCGGAGCGTGCTCACTACTGCTCAGGCCATTGCTCCAAGCAGTTTGGGAGGCTCCCGGAAGAAAGTGGTCCCGATGGGGGACCCGAAGCACCGCGCCACACAGGCGTCGAGTACTGACTTGAGGTTAACACTACCGGATCCAACAAACATTCCCCCTTTCCAAGACCGGCAATCGTCGATCACTGCCTGTGATCACCCGGCGAGCGGCAGCACACAGGTGCCGTCCGCGTCGAGGGTCAGCCGGTTGGCCGCCCACCCCTCTCCCGCCAGCGCGGCGACCTTCTCGGCCGCGGCGTCCTCGACCAGCGCGAGGACCGTCGGGCCCGCGCCGGAGATGACCGCGGGGACACCGTCCGCGCGCAGTCGGTTCACCAGGCCCACGCTCTCCGGCATCGCCGGCGCGCGGTATTCCTGGTGAAGTCGGTCCTCGGTCGCGGCGAGCAGCAGCTCGGGGCGCCTGGTCAGGGCCTCGACGAGCAGTGCGGCGCGGCCGGCGTTGGCCGCGGCGTCCACATGGGGGACGGTGCGCGGCAGCAGTCCGCGGGCGGTCTCGGTCAGCACCGGCTTTCCGGGCACGAACACCACCGGAACGATGGAAGCGGCCGGATCCATCCGGATGGCCCGCGCGGTCCCCGTGTCCATCCAGGCGAGCGTGAAGCCGCCGAGCAGGCACGCCGCGACGTTGTCGGGGTGGCCCTCGATCTCGGTGGCCAGCTCCAGCAGCGCGGCGTCGTCGAGCTTCTGCTCACCGCCTATGGTCACCGCGCGGGCGGCGACGATGCCGGCGCAGATGGCGGCCGAGGAGGAGCCCAGGCCACGGCCGTGCGGGATGCGGTTGGCGCAGACGATTTCCAGGCCGCGCGGCTGTCCGCCCAGCAGATCGAAGGCGGTGCGCAGGGCGCGTACGAGCAGGTGGCTCTCGTCGCGCGGGAGGGTGCGGGCCCCCTCACCCGCGATGTCGACGTGCAGACCGGAGTCGGCGACGCGCACCACGACATCGTCGTACAGGCCCAGGGAAAGACCCAGGGCGTCGAAGCCGGGACCGAGATTGGCGCTGGTAGCGGGGGTGCGCACCCGGACGGCGGCGGCGCGGAACGCGGGACCGGCCATCGCTCGATGACTCTCCTTGATTGATGCTGCGGTACTGCCCCGGAGCACCGCGGCACCGAGGTGCCCGGCCGGCTCGTGGGGTCTGTTCTGACCTGCCCTGCGCACCACTGCGTTATGCCGTGGGGAGGGGAGTTGGCTGCCAGCCTATCGAAGGAAGGTTCTGTGGCGACATAGGGCGCACAGGAGGCGCATGATGCGTGTCGCGCGCCAGCCGTGCCCCGGAGCCGTCTTTGCAGCCTTTGCTCGATTTGCTGTACGGGCGGTGCGGGACGGCGAACGTCCCGCACCGCCTTCCGTACGCGTGGGCCGGGCCCGTCGGACGCGCGCTTTACGCGAGGCCGAGGCGCTCGGCGGCGGCGTCCGCGTCGATCGGGATCGTCACGGGCTGCGGCGCGCCGGCCACGGCCCAGTCGGGGTCCTTGAGGCCGTTGCCGGTGACGGTGCAGACGATGCGCTGGCCCGGGTCGACCTTGCCCTGCTCGGCGGCCTTGAGCAGACCGGCGACGGACGCGGCCGAGGCGGGCTCGACGAAAACACCCTCCTGAGCGGCCAGCAGGCGGTAGGCGGCGAGGATTTGACGGTCCGTCACCTCGTCGATGAAGCCGCCGGACTCGTCCCGCGCCTGCTCGGCGAACGTCCACGAGGCGGGGTTGCCGATGCGGATGGCGGTGGCGATCGTGTGCGGGTCCTTGACGACCTCGCCGCGCACGATCGGCGCACTGCCGGACGCCTGGAAGCCCCACATGCGCGGGGTGCGCGAGGAGATGCCGTCGGCGGCGTACTCCTTGTAGCCCTTCCAGTAGGCCGTGATGTTGCCGGCGTTGCCGACGGGCAGCACGTGGATGTCGGGCGCGTCGTCGAGCATGTCGACGATTTCGAAGGCGGCGGTCTTCTGCCCCTCGATGCGCACCGGGTTGACGGAGTTCACAAGTGCGACCGGGTACTTGTCGGACAGGCTCCGCGCGAGCGTGAGGCAGTCGTCGAAATTCCCGTCGATCTGAAGGATCTTCGCGCCGTGCACCAGGGCCTGGCCCATCTTGCCGAGCGCGATCTTGCCCTGCGGGACGAGCACGGCGCAGACCATGCCGGCGCGCACGGCGTAGGCGGCGGCCGAGGCGGAGGTGTTGCCGGTGGAGGCGCAGATCACCGCCTTGGCACCCTCCTCCTTGGCGCGGGTGATCGCCATCGTCATCCCGCGGTCCTTGAAGGATCCGGTGGGGTTGGCACCCTCGACCTTGAGGTGGACCTCGCAGCCGGTGCGCTCGGAGAGCACCTGGGCCGGTACGAGGGGCGTGCCGCCCTCCCGGAGGGTGACCACCTCGGTCGTGTCACTGACCGGCAGCCGGTCACGGTATTCCTCGATGATTCCGCGCCACTGACGGCTCGCGGTGGAAATAGCAGACATGGGTTCCTTTACTCCCCTTCGACCCGCATGATGCTGGCGACACCGCGGACGGTGTCCAGCTCGCGCAGCGCCCCGACGGTCGACGACAGGGCCGCGTCCGCCGCTCGGTGGGTGACGACGACGAGGGATGCCTCGCCGTCCTTGCCCTGCTGACGGACCGTATCGATCGATACGCCGTGTTCGGCGAAGACCGTCGCGACCTGCGCCAGAACGCCGGGCTTGTCGGCCACGTCGAGACTGATGTGGTACCGCGTGACGACCTCGCCCATGGGACTGACGGGCAGCCGGGTGTACGCCGACTCCCCCGGCCCGGTCGTGCCGGCGACCTTGTTGCGGCAGACCGCGACGAGGTCTCCCAGGACCGCGGAGGCGGTCGGCGGGCCGCCCGCGCCCGGCCCGTAGAACATGAGCTGGCCGGCCGCGTCGGCCTCGATGAAGACCGCGTTGTACGCCTCGCGCACGGAGGCGAGCGGGTGGCTGAGCGGAATCATCGCCGGGTGCACCCGGGCGGTGACGGACGCGCCGTCGGCGGCCCGCTCGCAGATGGCGAGGAGTTTGACGGTGCAGCCCATCCGTTTGGCGGAGGCGATGTCGGCGGCGGTGACCTCGGTCAGGCCCTCGCGGTGCACGTCGTCGATGGTGACGCGGGTGTGGAAGGCGATACCGGCCAGGATCGCGGCCTTGGCGGCGGCGTCGAAGCCCTCGACGTCGGCGGTCGGGTCGGCCTCGGCGTATCCGAGCGCGGTCGCCTCGTCCAGCGCCTCGCTGTAGCCCGCCCCGCTGCTGTCCATCTTGTCGAGGATGAAGTTCGTCGTGCCGTTGACGATGCCGAGCACGCGGTTGACCTTGTCCCCGGCCAGCGATTCGCGCAGCGGCCGCACCAGGGGGATGGCGCCCGCGACGGCCGCCTCGTAGTAGAGGTCCGCGTCGTTGGCCTCCGCCGCGGCGTGCAGCGCCGCGCCGTCCGCCGCGACCAGCGCCTTGTTGGCGGAGACCACGCTCGCGCCGTGCTCGAAAGCGGTGGTGATGAGCGTGCGGGCCGGCTCGATGCCGCCGATGACCTCGATGACGACGTCGATGTCGCCCCGCTTGACGAGGGCGGTCGCGTCGGTGGTGACCAGGTCGGCGGGGACGCCGTCGCGCACCTTGCCGGGGCGGCGGACGGCGATCCCGGCGAGCTCCACGGGCGCCCCGATGCGGGCCGCGAGGTCGTCGGCGTGCGTCGTCATGATGCGCGCCACCTCTGAGCCGACAACACCACAGCCCAGCAGCGCCACCTTCAGCGGACGCGTACGCATCATTCGACCTCTGCTTTTCATCGTTCCAGCGGTTTTCATGCGGTTTTCATGCTTGGTAATGCACCAGTCTCACGCACCTGAGGGCACTTTCCGTCCCTAGTCCAGATGCCGAGACATTTATTTCATCCCGGGCCCGGCCCCGGCGATCCGCCCCTAGCCGACATCCAACCGCAGGAGATCTTCCTCCGTCTCGCGCCGGACGATCACCCGGGCCCGGCCGTCCTTGACCGCCACGACCGGGGGCCGCAGCGCGTGGTTGTAGTTGCTCGCCATCGAGCGGCAGTACGCGCCGGTGGCCGGCACCGCGAGCAGGTCACCGGGCGCCACATCGGCCGGCAGGAAGGCGTCGCGGACGACGATGTCACCGCTCTCGCAGTGCTTGCCGACCACCCGCGACAGCATCGGCTCGGCGTCGGAGGTGCGGGAGACGAGCGCGACGCTGTACTCCGCGTCGTACAGCGCGGTGCGGATGTTGTCCGACATCCCGCCGTCCACGGACACGTACGTCCGCAGCCCCTCCAGCTCCTTGACCGTGCCCACCTCGTACAGCGTGAACGCCGTCGGCCCGACGATCGCCCGCCCGGGCTCCACCGACAGCCGCGGCACGGCCAGACCGGCCGCCTGGCACTCGCGCGTGACGATCTCGCCGAGCGCCTTCGCGATCTCGTGCGGCTCCGCCGGGTCGTCCTCCGAGGTGTACGCGATGCCGAGCCCGCCGCCGAGGTCGATCTCCGGCAGCTCGACGCCGTGCTCGTCGCGCACCTCGGTCAGCAGTTGGACCACGCGGCGGGCCGACACCTCGAAGCCCGCCATGTCGAAGATCTGCGACCCGATGTGGGAGTGGATGCCGATGAGCTCCAGCCCGTCCAGCTTCAGCGCCCGCCGGACCGCCTCCGCGGCCTGCCCGCCGGCCAGCGCGATCCCGAACTTCTGGTCCTCGTGCGCGGTCGCGATGAACTCGTGCGTATGCGCCTCGACACCCACCGTGACCCGGATCTGCACCGGCTGACGCCTGCCGAGCCCCTGCGCGATGTGCGAGACCCGCACCATCTCCTGGAAGGAGTCGAGCACGATCCGCCCGACCCCGGCCTCCACGGCGCGGGTGATCTCCTCGACGCTCTTGTTGTTGCCGTGCAGCGCGATCCGCTCCGCCGGCATCCCCGCCGCGAGCGCGGTCGTCAGCTCGCCGCCGGAACACACGTCGAGGTTGAGGCCCTCCTCGTGCAGCCACCGCACGATGGCCCGCGACAGGAACGCCTTCCCGGCGTAGAACACGTCGGCGTCCGGACCGAAGGCGTCCTTCCAGGCACGGCAGCGCGCCCGGAAGTCGTCCTCGTCCATGAAGTACGCCGGCGTACCGAACTCCTCGGCGAGCGCGGCGACGTCCAGCCCGCCCACGGTGACCACCCCGTCGGCGTCGCGCCGGACGGTACGGGACCACACGTGCGGGTCGAGGGTGTTGAGATCGGCGGGCGGCCCGGAGTAGTGCCCCTCGGGCATCACATCGGCGTGGCGGGGCCCTGCGGGGTGGGCGGAACGGCTCATGACGGTGAAGGTCCCCTCAAGGGTTCAGAGGTGTTCGGGCGCGGAGATGCCGAGCAGACGCAGGCCGTTGGCGAGCACCGTCCCGGTGGCCTCGGCGACGGCCAGGCGGGCACGGTGAACGGCCAAGGGTTTCTCCTCCCCGACCGGCAACGGAGGCCACACCTCCACCCACCGCGCGAAGGCGTCCGCCGTTTCCTCCATATGCCGCACCACCCGCTCGACGGCTCCGAACCGCGCGGCGTTCCGGAGGGCGGCGGGGTAGGTGGCCAGGAGGGTGGGGAGGGGGTGGCCGGATGTGTGGGGGGCGGATGGGTCGTTGGAGTGGCTGGGGTGGTCCGGGTGGCTGGAGGGCCGGGTGGTGGAGGAGTGGTCCGGGTAGCCGGGGGCGGGGAGCCCTTCGGCATCGCGGGGGTGGCTGAGGGCATCACGGACATGGCTGACGGCATCGCGGGGGTGGCTGACCTCGCCCACGTCCCCCGGCTCACTCGCGAATCCCAGATCCCGCGCGTTACGCAGCAACGCCCGGGTCCTGGCATACGCGTACTGCACCCGGAACCGCGGATTGCTCTCCCGCTGCACCGGCCGCTCCGGCAGCCGGACCGGGTCGTGCGCCGCGGGCCGCAGCAGGGCCCAGCGCGCTTCGTCCTCCCCCAGCCGAGCCACCAGCCCGGCGAACTCCCGCTCCCCCGGCACTCCCGCCCCCGCACCCGCCGGTCCGGCAGGCGTCGGCCGCCGCATCCCGGCAGCCGCCACGACCCGCTCCCACGCCTCACCGACGACAAGCCCCCGAGCCCCGGTCAGCCGCGGCCCCTGGGCAACGCCTGCGGCGGCCCCCGCGTCCTGAGCGCTCTCCGGTCCTGCCTCGCCGTACCTCTCCGGTCCTGCCTCGCCGTACGAGGCGCCCTGCGCGAGCACCTCCCGCACCAGCGCGGCCTGTGCCCCGTCCCCCAGCGTGAAGTTCAAGAATCCCGGCCCGGCGATCTCTACCCGGGCGATCCCGGCGCTCCCCAGCAGCCGCTTCCGCAAGATCTCGGCGACCTCACGAGCCGGCCGCCCCGCCGGCTTGGCCAGTTGCAGCGCCACATTCGACGCGTAGTCCCCACACCCGGGCCGCGGCGGCGGCTGCACGACGATCCGCGCCGGCACGGGCACGGAGAGCTCCTGCTCCTCCACGGCACCACGCACGGAGCGCAGCACGGTACGGGAGAGCTCAGCGGGGGTCACGAGACAAGCGTATGGGAGAAGCCACCCCACCACGCGACCCGGTTTCGCCCTGTGGACACCTCACGCCCCGCGCACTCCGTCGGCCCGAACCCCCTACGCCGCCGGCTCCGAATCCCCCTCCGCGCACCCGGCCGCGTCCCCACCGAGGTCGGCCACACCCATCCCCCCGGACGACGGCCCGTTCCCCGCGACATTCCCCGCTACGCTCCCCGCCGCGAAATCCGTCCCGTCCTCATCCCTGTCCACCGCCCCGTCCTCGGGCTCGCCCTCCCGCCGCCGACCCTCACGCAGAAGGTCCCGCACGGTCCGGACGAGCTCGGCCGGCTCGAAGGGTTTCGCCAGGTAGGCATCGACCCCCACCGACTCGCCGCCGTCCACGTCACCCTGCGTGGAGGCGCTCACGATGGCGATGGGAATGTCCCAGGTCCGCGGATCCGACCTCAGCCGCTCCGCGGTTCGCAGACCGTTGAGCCGTGGCATCACGAGATCAAGGGTCACCACATCAGGTCTCACGTGGTGCACGACATCCAGACATTCGGCACCATCAGCCGCGGTCACGACCTCGAAGCCCTCAAGCTCGAGATTGACCCTGATCAACTGCCGGATCACCTTGCTGTCATCGACAACAAGGATCCGACCGGACAAGCCAGGCACACCATGAGACTAGGCGGGCGCCCGTGACTGCGTCCCGGTTTTCCCCACTTCCGCCCCCATGCGAGGGACCTTTCCCCGACCGCCGCCCCCACGCCCGACACATGCGCTAGGAACCCCCCGACCCTCTCCCCCACCCCCACAAAACCCTGTTCATGAACACCCCGTCAGAGCTGGTAGTGTTCTACCCGTCGCCGCACAACACGGCGCAACGCCCCCGTAGCTCAGGGGATAGAGCAACGGCCTCCGGAGCCGTGTGCGCAGGTTCGAATCCTGCCGGGGGCACACTGTGTAAGTGTGTCCAAGACCCCGTCACCAACGGAAACGTTGAGGCCGGGGTCTTCGCGTATGTGCAGCCATATGCCGCTCGGAGCGGCTGCATGGCGGGGTCTGCGGACCAGGCATCGACGGGCGTTCCCGCATCGCCGCAGGTGAGCGTCTGGAAACGATGAGGGCCGCACCACCGCCAGACGCCCCGTCCTGGACGTTGATCACGCCGTGGAGGCCGCCGACAGGCACCCGTAAGGACGGCCGGCACCGCGATGAGGCGCACCGACTCAGGGTCGCAGTCGATACGGCCCGACGCTTGCGCGACCGTAGTCTGGGACGGATCTCAGCGACCGCCCGCCCGTGGTTCGTATCGAGGAGCCAGGGTTTCCTCGAGTACACATAGCGCAGGTGATTGGTCCGACCGTTTCATTTTGCTGGCTGCCGCCGCAACGGCCCAAGGCCGCGACTTTACTCAGCAAGCTTCCACGTTTCGCATTGGGAGCCGAAAGGGAGTTCAATCAATGGCTCACTCGGTAAATTCTTGGGCTTCCTTGAGTCCTTCCTGAACGTAGTTCGGAAGCGTGACCTGAGCGGGACCATCTGGGGGCCAAACCCTTACACCGTGCCGAGCAACGAAGTTCAGGGGGATTTTGGGGTTGTTGAGGTGCGGACGCGCACCTCCGCCCCGACGAGAATCGATCTCGATCTGTTCCTGGAGCGCTGCTTCCCACTGGGAAAAATACGGCTCCAGCTTACTCGGATGAATCTCGTATATTCCTTCCGGGGTCGATTGGTCGAAAACCGCGACGATCCAGAGATGAACCGACCTGTAGCGATCAATGTTGTCGAGGGTGAGCGTATGTTCCGTAGTAACGCTAAGGCTTTTCTTGCGCTCACCCTTAAAATTCAGCCTTGCGACAGTTTTGATTTCATACTCGCGTCCCAGCACATCTGTCGCATCGTTACCGACTCGCCCTCCTCCCTTGGTGAGGTTGAACAATTCAAGTAGCAATAGTTCCTTATAGCCCCCATCGTCAAACACGTTATGAATACGCCGCTCAGAGGCTTGCCTCTGGAGCTGTAGACCCAGTTCTACGATCTTGCGGATGTCACCTTGTGGGCGGAGTAGAGCGCCCTGGCCTTCCGGATTTCCCTGCCTCGGGATGAGTTGACGATCAGTCACGCAGAAACAGTCGCCCGCACCTAGATCAACGTCTACAGACTATGAGTAACATGACGCATGCGGAACATGAGCATGGGTGTTCGAGCGCGCAGGGTGGCGTCCTTGAGTGAGGATCGGGCACGGCTGGGCTGCGGGGCGCTGATACGTCCGATCACAGCAATTCGCTAGCGGCAAAGCCACGCCCTTCAGTTGTTCTTGGCTCATTCGCTGGCGCAGTAGCCTTCGTGGTTCTGAATTGCGTTGAGGACATAGAGGATATAAAGGGCGGTGTCCCGGAGATCATTCCAGGTCTCGGCCGGGCCAAGCAATGGAGGATGGGTCGCGGCCTGACCGAGCTTCTCCAACTCGCCGACGGATGGCGTGGTGTCTGTCGGACAGTTGATCAGCCCCGGCGCCCCTCCTGAATCCGCTGCTCGACATTTCGGCCTCAGCAGCCGTGTCTGACGGATCTTCGCCCTGCCCGTCGCCGTTCCCGGTCGTCGACGGCTCGGGCGCGCCGGAGCCGTGCGCCTACTCGGGCTCGACCAGTAGGCCCGTCTTCGGGTCGATACTCCACCCGTCATCCAGGAGCGTTGCGGTCGCCGTCCGCAGATTGAGGTCAGCGACACTCCATCCCTCCCGAAGCGCACGGCGGAGAAGCTCCAGATACAGGTGGCTCGGTGAGGCGGGGCCAGCGGCACTCACCAGCTCGCGCATCGCCGCGGCAACTGCCTCAGCTGACGGTTGCTTAAACGAAGCCTCGGCGTCGTCCTGCGAAACCATCGTCAATACAAGGTCGAGCGTGGCGACGTGCTCGAAGCCCGAGGCAAGCCCCTTCACGGAGCGCTGCCCCTTGTTCAAGACGGCGATCTTCTCCGGCTCGATGCGCAGGCCGGCTGCTGCGACTGCTCGCTGGACCACTGCCCAGACTTTGCCCGACGAGTTGCCGAAAACCATCGAGATGCGTCCGCCAGGCTTCAGGACGCGCCGGCACTGTTTGAGCGACTCCGTCAGCAGCGCCTCGTAGCGGTCCGCTGTGCGCTTCGTGCCGGTGGAGCGATCGATCACCGCTTCCTTACTGACGTCCGTGAAGCCATCCAGCCAGCCCTCCTGGAACAGGGCCATGTCCGCGTAGAAGAGGTTCGAACCGAACGGCGGGTCCGTGAACACGTAGTCCACGCTCGCATCCGGCAGGGACAGCTCCGCAGCGCTCTCTGTGACGTACTCCGCGGGCACCGTGTCCGCGTCCACGTTGCGCGTGAACGCCTGTGTCCGGATCCAGTCATCAGCCTTCAACACGGCGGTCGTCTTGCGCTCGAACAGCTCGAAGACGTTCCACTCGTAGAAAACCGGCGCGATGTAGTAGTTCTGGTTCGCGGCGTTCAGCGGGCGTTTGTGGGACCACTGGTACCGCTTGCTCGCCCGAGTCAACGTTGCAGTGAACGCGAACAGCAGCTTTTGGCTCACGGCGCGATCCTCAAGCCCGCGAATCTCATCGCGCAGGGCCACCAGAGTGCGCAAGTTACGCGGCGAGTAGAACGACGCCACGGTCGTGTAACCGCTCTTGCCCAGCGCAGACGCCCGGTACATCTCCCGGTCGGGCGTAATCTCAACGTGGGGGAATTCCAGGCCATCGACGTCGATACTCGGCGCGGCGACCGCCGGCTGCTCACGCTGCTTCGGGGAGCACGCGCAGTTGATGTAGTCGACCACGGGCTGTTCACCTACGCGGTCGAGCTTGCTCGAAATGTGGGCCGAGCAGTGGGGGCAGGCCATGTTCGGCTTCGACCACTCCGCGGCTTCGAGCGAGTGGTAGTAGTTCACAGGCTTGTCGCAGCCCGCACACCTCACCAGGACGCTCCAGACGGTCTTCGCGAGCCGGCCAGTTCCACCGCACCCATTGCAGGGGACCTCGTAGATCTTGCCGACAGCGTCCTGGGCCCGCTTGATGACGGCCTGCGCGGCACCGGTGAACTCGTACCCCTCCACCATGTTGAGATAGTTGGAGCCGATGTGTCGACCCAGCACCGAGATGTCCGACAGGCGTGCCTGGCGTCCGGTGATCCGCGCCGCGACCCCCGTCATGCCAGAGCCGGCGAACGGGTCGACCACGACGCCGCCGGGCGGGCAGTAGGCCTCGATAAACGGCGTAATCGCAGGCACGGGGACCTTGGTCAGGTAGGCGTGCGCGAGGTAGGCGGGGTCGCCACGACCCACCACCAACTCCTCGGCCACGCCGCCAATGTTACTCATAGTCTGTAGACCCATCGTCTGCACCGTCCTAGCGTCCCTACATCATGACGCAAGCCTCCGACAAGTCCCGCATCCAGCGGCAGCGTGAGGCGTTCGGCCATCGTGTGCGGCAGCACCGTCTCTCGGCAGGCCTCTCGCAAGAAGAGCTCGCGGAAGCTGCGGGCATCCACCGCACCTACGTCTCTTCGGTGGAACGAGGTCAGCGCAATGTAAGCCTTGACAACATCATTGCCCTCGCGCGTGCGCTCAAGATCGATGCCGCACAACTACTCGAAGGTATTTGATGGGCTTCAAGGAAGACGTTGATTTCGCGCGATTCCTGAGCATGGGAGTCCACGCGGCCGACGCGATCACCCAAGACCTCGAGCATAATCATGGGCACCGCATCATCGAGCTTGAGCGGTACGCCAAGGCCAACAAGGTATGGCAGACGAAGGTCAAGCGCATGCGCCTACCCGACCTCATGTGCGTTGACTGTGGGCGCCGCTTCGAGTCCAAGGGCAAGACAAAGCTTGAGATCAAGCTCTCCGACTCCACGCTGCCAGGCCGCGCCTGGCGCGACGGAGGCATGCGCCCGGACGACATCTTCGCTTTCGCACGTGTCGGCATGAAGACGAACCCCGTGCGCGTGTCCAACCTTGTCTATGTGACTCGGCAGAGCTTGGAAGATGCCCTGGTCCAAGGAGGGTAATCGGAAGTCCGTATCCGATGGACTGGAGCTGGCAGAAGGACCTCTTCTCGACCGATGAAGACATTCGATTCCCGGCCGTCAAGGCGGCCCGGTTCCTCGGCACGGAGCCGGTCGAGGACGTCCTCATCGGCATAGCGGACGATAAGACCAATGACTGGCGCCTACGCCTCGAAGCGCACGCCAGCCTTGCCCCCACGCGCCCAGCGTCCGTTGCTGCGCTGCTCGTGGTCGCTGAATGCGCTGACTCGACCGACGAGGAGCGTATGGAGGCGGTGTTTTCCTTGTCGGAAATCGACACCGACGAGGTCGCAGAGGCGCTGCACTCGGTAGCCGGCAGCACCAAGCCGGCAGTTCCGGAAGAGGTGCGTGCGGCTGCCGCCTGGGGGCTCGGGACTGGGGCTCGCAAGGCACCCGCCAAGCTCATGCGCCTCGTCAATGATCCCAGCGTGCTTGTCGCGACACACGCAGCGGCGGTCATGCCGTCGGACCTACCCCAGAAATGCTTGGACGAGCTGCTCAACTGGCTCCGCGTTGATGACCTGCGTCAGGCCGCTACGGCTGCGCACCTGCTGGCTGAGCGCGGTCTCATCGCCGAGCTCGTAAAAGCCCTCCAGGCGGCGCCGGAGGACGTTCGCAGGCTGATCGTCCTGGCGCTCGGGGACGTCGCGGAAGAGGCGATTTATGGCCTGCTGGGCGGGCTCGACGCTCAGAGCCGTGCCGGCATCGTCACCCTGTGGGCGAAGAAGGACGACTGGCTCCGTCAACCAGATACGGACGGCATTCTCAACGCCCTGAAGTCTCAGACGCTTCGCCGATAGCAGTGACTCGAATTCTGCTCTGCGTCCTGGCAAACCCACCTGGGGGTGGTGATGCCCGTGCCCGTGCTCGAGTCGCACCCGTCTAGCGTTACGGACATCGCCGCCCTTGGTGCAGGCTCTGCTGGCTGGCTGGAGGCTCGTGCAGCGCCGGAGGGAGGCTCTCCGCCGTGGCTTCGCGCTTCTGTACGGCGGAGAGCACAATGGCCCTTCGATGGAACTGGTTCAGCACTCCAGTCGATCCGCGCCCAACAGCGCCTGGGCATCGGCCACTTCCCGGTCGGTCAGGACACGGTCCCGCTCGCGGCGGCCGGCCGGGGAGCCGGTGACGTGCCGGAGCAGGCGGACGGTGATCGAGGGGCTGATCAGGCTGTCGCCCGCCATCGCCGCCCGGACCGCCTCGATGAGCAGGGTGGGGCCGGACCGTTTGAGCAGGAAACCGGAGGCGCCGAAGCGGAGCGCTTGAGCGCGCGGGCCCGCTCCACAGCGTCCACGCCGTTCGCCGCCTCGCCGACCACTTCGATGTCCGGCTGGCTCTCCACGATGCGCCGCATTCCCCGACGGACCATCTCCTGGTCGTCGGCGATCAGTAAGCGAATGGTCACGGGAGGGCATTCTGCCGTACGGCGGGAGGGGTCCGGCGCGGTCCGGCGCCGGGCGACAAAAACCGGGCACTCGGCCATGGAGCCAGGTGCCCGGTCGGGGAGCGCGAGGGGTGGCGGGCGTTCAGCCGCCGAGATGGACCGGCAGCGAGTCGATTCCGTAGACGATCGAGAGCTTTCGGAATGCCAGCTCCTCCGGTTCGACGGCGAGGCGCATGCGGGGGAATCGTTGTACCAGTGCCGGATAGGCGGCGCGGAGTTCCATCCGGGCCAGCTCCGCACCGACGCAGCGGTGTATTCCGTAACCGAAGGCGAGATGCGAGGGAACGTTGCGCGAGGGGTCGAACTGTTCCATCTCCGGGCCCAGTTTGCCGTCCCGGTCGGCGCCGCTGAGCGAGCACAGCACGACGTCCCCGGCGGTGATCCGCACGCCGCCGATCTCCAGGTCCTCGCGCGCGAAACGCGGGAACGCGACCTGCACGACGGTGAGGTAGCGCAGCAGTTCCTCGACATAGCGGTCGACGACCTCGTCGCCGTCGTTCATGGCCGCGAAGTGCTTGGGGTCCTGAAGGAGCACCAGGGTGCCCAGCGCGAGCATGCTGGCGGTGGTCTCGAAGCCGCCGGTCAGCACGCCGTCGGCGAGCCCGGCCAGCTCCTCGTCGCTGACCGAGTCGCCGTGTTCCTTCACGATCATGCCGAGCAGGCCGTCACCGGGGTTCGCGCGCTGCTTCTTGACGATGTCCCGGAAATAGGAAAGCGATTCAGATATGGCGCCGAACGAGGCATTGGCGCCGCTGAACAGGTCGAAACGGGCGGCGCTGAGCCGCTCGAAGTCCACCCGGTCCTCATACGGCACGCCGAGCAATTCGCAGATGACGAGGGAAGGAATGGGCAGCGCGAAGGAATGGACGATGTCCACCGGCTCGCCGTTCTTGGCCGCCTTTTCCATGGCGTCCAGGCGCTCTTCTACGATTTCGTGAATGCGCGGCGTGAGCCGGCCGAGCCGGCGCATGGTGAATTCCGGGGTGAGCAGCCGGCGAAGGCGGGTGTGCACGGGTGGGTCGGCGAATCCGAGGCCGCCGGGATTCTGCTCGGCGCCGGCCCCGGCCTTGCCGACGAGGTTGGTGAAGTCGGAACTGAAGGCGTTCGCCTTGCCGAGCACCGCCTTGACCTCGTCATAGCCGGTGACCAGCCACACGTTCGCGGCTATCGGGACCGGCAGCCGGGTGACGGGCTCCTTCTCCCGGGCGGCCGCCAGATCCGTCACGGGGTCAAGCCCCTCGCGCCGCAGCGGCATCAGGACGGACTCGGGCAAGAAAGACATTCGAGACAGGTCGAAGCCCTTCCGCCGAGTTCTCGCCAGGTACATACGGCCGGCCCAGGCGAAGATCCGGGAACGGAGAGTCGTCATGACGCTAATACTGCCTTTCGTCGAGGGGGACGGTCCCCCGCACTCGGCGGCCCAAGGCGGCCGGGACGGCACAGGACCCCCACTCGGCGCGCGCGGATGTGTCGTACGCCATAGCCCCTTGCTCACGGCGGCCATGGCCCAGGCCCATGCCCTCGACCGGTAGTTCGGTCGTCCGCTTCCGCTGACGAGCTCGGCCTTCTTTTATTCGGTCGGACCGAGTTTACAAACTGTCATCCGACTCGTTCACAGAACAACCCTGGACCACCCCTGGCACGACCCTGACTCTTCCCCTATGGCGCCCTCCTCCCTCAGGCGCAGCCGAGACGGCCGCCACACCCGTCTCCGCCCGGGGCAATCCTCGCTCCGGGCCACCCGGGTGGCGGAATGTCACGACCCGTCATGAATTCATCCGCCGCCCGGCGGCAGGTTCCTCACCATCGGCGACGAGTTGCAGACCCTCCGGGGCCTCCTTAGCGTGTGGTTTGCACCTCGCGCAAAGGCGCCGAATCACTGCTTACCGGCGCAAAGTCGCACTCGTAGCCGGGCAGGGACGCGGATAACGCGCCTATGCGACTCAGTTCCCGCCCCGCTCCGTTCCGCCCGTCGCCCGACGCCCCGGCAACCCCACCGGACTCATCTCGCAGGGATTTCTTGCCTTCGCAGGAGGAAGCGCATGTCGTTGAAGCCGAAGTCGAAGTCCGCCACGCTCGCCCTTTGCGCCCTCTCGGGCGCGCTGACCACCGCCCTCGCGGCCGGTCCCGCCCTGGCGGCGGACAGCGGTCACGACCGCGGCCCGTACAAGGGCCGGGTCATCGCCAAGTCGGGCCTGCTGGTCCGCTCGGGGCCGAGCAGCCACTACCGGGTGGTCGGCAAGAACCCGTACGGCAAGATCGTCGATGTCGTCTGCAAGGTCAACGGCGAGAACATCCAGGGCAATCCCCGCTGGTACAAGCTCACCGACGGGTCCTACACCTGGTCCTCCGCGCGCTACATCGTGAACATCGGCGCGGCCCCCGCCTGGTGCTGACGCGAGTGCCCGGTGTCACCCCGCCCCGGCCGCCGGCGCGGTCCGGGGCGCCGGCCCCCCGAACGCGGTATCCGGCATAACCGAAATATCGTCCACCGCTTGCTACGTTGCCAGGCATGACGGCAACGGCCACGGCAGCCTCCGCGCGCCCGGCGGACTCTCCCCCGCCCGTGCCGCCGCCCCCCGGACAGCGCGGCATCGAACTCGCCCTCCTCGTGGGCGCCGTCCTGATCTGCGTGTGCGGCTATGTGGTCGTGGGCGCCGCCACCGCGCGCGGCGTCCCCAGCGGCGCGGTCGGCTACGGCGCCGGGCTGGGCGTCCTCGCCCTGCTCGCCCACCTCGCGGTCCGCTTCCGCGCCCGCTACGCCGATCCGCTGCTGCTGCCCGTCGCCGTGCTGCTCAACGGGCTCGGGCTGGTGCTCATCTACCGCCTCGACCGGGAGACCCCCGACGACCACGCGGCGCCCGTGCAACTGATCTGGTCCGCCGTCGGCGTCGCCCTGTTCACCGTCGTGGTGGCCGTGCTGCGCGACCACCGGGTGCTCCAGCGGTACGCCTACGTCTGCGCGGCCCTGGCGCTGTTCTTGATGGTGGCCCCGATTTTCTTCCCGGCGGTCAACGGGGCCAAGATCTGGATCCGGTTCGCCGGGTTCTCCCTCCAGCCCGGCGAATTCGCCAAGGTCCTGATCACCGTCTTCTTCGCGGCCTATCTCGCCGCCAACCGCGGCGCGCTGGCCCACACCGGCCGCAGGGTGTGGGGACTGCGGCTGCCCACCGGCCGGGTGCTCGGCCCGATCGTCGCGATCTGGCTGGTCAGCGTCGCCGTGCTGGTCCTGGAACGCGACCTGGGCACCTCCCTGCTGTTCTTCGGTCTCTTCGTCGTCCTGCTGTACGTGGCCACCGGGCGGACCGGCTGGATCGCGATCGGCCTGCTGCTCGCGGGCGCCGGCGCGGCCGCCGTGGGCACGCTGGAGCCGCATGTCCACGGCCGGGTCGAGGACTGGCTGCACCCGTTCGCCGGTATCGCGGCCGGTGAGGGGCCGGGCCAGCTCGCCCAGTCGCTGTTCGCCTTCGCCGCGGGCGGGATGCTCGGCACCGGCCTCGGCCAGGGCGACTCCTACCTGATCGGCTTCGCGATGAAGTCCGACTTCATCCTGGCGACCTGCGGCGAGGAACTGGGGCTGGCGGGCCTGTCCGCCCTCTTCGTCCTCTACGCGCTGCTGGTGGGCCGCGGCTACCGCACCGCGCTCGGCCTGCGCGACCCCTTCGGCAGCCTGCTGGCGGTCGGCCTCGCCGTGCTGCCCGCCCTTCAGGTCTTCGTCATCGCGGGCGGGGTGATGGCGCTGATCCCGCTGACCGGTATGGCGCTGCCGTTCCTCGCGCAGGGCGGCTCGTCCGTCGTCACCAACTGGATCATCATCGCGCTGCTGGTGCGCCTCAGCGACCGGGCCCGCGCCCCGCGGCCGGAGGCGGACGGGCCGCCGCCCGGCACCGCGCACCCCGCCGCCCCGAAGAGCCCCGCCAACTGGGAGAGCAGGTGATCCGCGGCATCCGGCACACCGCCGCGTTCAGCTTCGTGCTGCTCGCGGCCCTGCTGGTCAACGCCGCGCGGGTGCAGCTCTGGGAGGCCGGTGCCTACGCCGGCGATCCGGCCAACCGGCGGGTGGCGATGGACCGTTACGAGCGGCCGCGCGGCGCCGTCCTGGTCGCCGGCGTACCGGTCACCGGTTCGCGGGACAGCGGCGGGCGGCTGCGTTACGAGCGGACGTACACCGACGGCCCGCTCTACGCGCCGGTCACCGGCTACTCCTCGCAGACGTACGGCACGTCCCTGCTGGAGCGGGCCGAGGACGACATCCTCGCCGGCACCGACGACCGGCTCGCCGCCTTCCCCTGGTGGGACGAGCTGACCCGCACCCACCGGCCGGGCGGCGACGTGGCCACCACCCTCCACCCCGGCGCCCAGCGCGCCGCGTTCGCCGGCCTCGGTGACAAGAAGGGCGCGGTGGCCGCGATCGAGCCGCGCACCGGCCGCATCCTGGCGCTGGCCAGCACGCCGTCGTACGACCCGGGCGTCCTGTCCGGGAACGGCCCCGCGGTGGCCGCCGCCTGGCGCCACCTCAACAGCGCCCCCGACCGGCCGATGCTCAACCGGGCGATCCGCCGGACCTACCCGCCCGGCTCCGTCTTCAAGGTCGTCACCGCGGCGGCCGCGCTGGAGAGCGGCACCGTCACCGACGCCGACGCCCCCACCGACGCCTCCGATCCCTACACCCTGCCCGGCACCGCCACCCGCCTGGGCAACGACGCGCGCGGTTGCGCGGGCGCCAGTCTGCGGGACGCCTTCCGGGTGTCCTGCAACACCGTCTTCGCCCGGCTGGGTGCCGCCACGGGCCTGCGGCACATGGTCCGTACGGCCCGGAATTTCGGCTTCAACGACCGCCGGCTGCGCATTCCGGTCCCCGTCGCGCGCAGCAACTTCGACACCCGGATGGACACCGCGCAGCTCGCGCTGTCCGCGATCGGGCAGTACGACACCACCGCGACGCCGCTCCAGATGGCGATGGTCGCGGCGGCGGTCGCCAACGACGGGGTGCTGACGCCGCCGTATCTCGTGGAGAAGGTGACCGACGCCCGGGGGGTCACCGTCGGCACCGGGCCGCACCGCCCCGCGCGCCAGGCGGTCGGCCCGGCCGCCGCCCGGCAGCTCCAGGACATGATGGTCGACGTCGTCGAGCACGGCAGCGGGAAGCGGGCCGCGATCAAGGGCGCGACCGTGGGCGGGAAGACCGGCACCGCCCAGCACGGCGCGCGCAACGAGGGCGCCCCCTACGCCTGGTTCATCTCCTGGGCCCGGGAGAAGGACAGCGGCGAGCCGGCGGTGGCGGTGGCCGTGGTGGTCGAGGACGCGGCCACCGACCGGGCGGAGATCAGCGGCGGCGGCAGCGCGGCGCCGCTCGCCCGCGCGGTGATGGCTGCCGTCCTGCGCCGGGACCCGGCCGGTGAGGGCACGGCGGCCCCGACGCCCCGGAGTGCTCCTCCCCCGGCCCCGCGCTGACGCGCCCGCCGCCGCCCGCCACAATGGCCCCATGGCCCGAACTCCCGCTTCCGTCCCGCCGCCCGCGCGCCCGCCGCTGTCCCTGGCCGAGGTCGAGGCGCTGGCCCGGCGGGCGCACGCGGGACAGACCGACAAGGCGGGGCTCCCCTACGCCGGGCATCTGGCGGCCGTCGCGGCGGGCGTACGGGCGCGCGGCGGGAGCGATGAGCAGATCGCCGCGGCGTGGCTGCACGACGCCGTGGAGGATGCCGCGCTCAGCCGCGCGTGGCTGGGCGGCGCGGCGCTCACCGACGCGACGAAGGACATCGTCCTGGCGGTCACCAAGCGCGCCGGTGAGCCGGTGGAGGAGTACGCCGCGCGCATCCTGGCCACGCCCGGCGCACTGCTGGTCAAGGAGGCGGATCTGGCGCACAACGCCGATCCGGGCCGGCTGGCGGTCCTGGACGCGCCGACCCGGGAGCGGCTGACCGCGAAGTACGCGCGGATGCGGGCGCTGCTGGGACTGGCCTGAGCGGCCGGCCCGCGCGCCGTTCATCCCTGAGCGGCCGGCCCGCGCGCCCGCTCACCCCTGCGCCGCCCCCCGCTCGACGGCCGCCGCGACCTCGGCCTTGCGTGCCGCCTCCTCGGCGGCGAAGCGCTCCGCGTCGAGCCGGTCGGCGAGTTCCTCGTCCTGGGCCATCAGCAGGTCGAGGTTGGAGTCGCCCATCTCGAAGACGCCCAGGTCGACGTAGGCGCGTTGCAGCCGTTCGCCCCACAGGCCGATGTCCTTCACGCACGGCACGATCCGGCTGAAGAGCAGTTTGCGGAACAGGTGGAGGAATTCGGAGCGCTCGGTGATCTCGGCGGCCTCCTGGGGCGGTATGCCGAAGTTCTCCAGGACTTCCAGTCCGCGCAGCCGGTCGCGCATCAAGTAGCAGCCCTCGATGACGAATTCCTCGCGTTCGCGCAGTTCGGCGTCGGTGAGCTGCTTGTAGTAGTCGCGCAGCGCCAGCCGGCCGAAGGCGACATGGCGGGCTTCGTCCTGCATGACGTAGGTGAGGATCTGCCGGGGCAGCGGCTTGGTGGTGGTGTCGCGGATCATGCCGAAGGCGGCCAGCGCGAGGCCCTCGATCAGCACCTGCATGCCCAGGTAGGGCATGTCCCAGCGGGAGTCCTCAAGGGTGTCGGCGAGCAGGGCCTGGAGGTTGTCGTTGACCGGGTAGAGCATGCCGATCTTGTCTTTGAGGAAGCGGCCGTAGATCTCGGCGTGCCGGGCCTCGTCCATGGTCTGGGTGGCGCTGTAGAACTTCGCGTCGAGGTCGGGGACGGACTCGACGATCCTCGCCGCGCACACCATCGCGCCCTGCTCGCCGTGCAGGAACTGGCTGAACTGCCAGGAGGTGTAGTGCTGCCGCAGATCGCCGCGGTCCTTCTCCGTCATTTTGTCCCAGTACGCGGTGCCGTACAGGGACATCGACTCGTCCGGGGTGCCGAGCGGGTCCTTGGGGTCCACCTCCAGGTCCCAGTCGATGCGTGTGGTGGCGTCCCACTGCTTGTCCTTGCCCTTCTGGTACAGGGCGAGCAGCCGGTCCCGGCCGTCGTCGTATTCCCAGTTGAACCGGGCCGCGCCGGCGGCCGGCACCTCCCACAGAGGGTCACCGGGGCCTTGCACGTAGAGGTCTCGGATCGACACGGACGCCTCCTCGGGGTCGCCGAACCCCTTGCCAGAGCGGGGTCGTTGGCAGGCTCACACGCTTCTTACCGGCGGGTCAATAAGTCGTGCGCGGGGGATTGACGTCCTTGCTGACACGCAGTCTCATAAGACGTGACCGCCGGTAACCCACGAGCGAGGTAGCCACTGCCATGACAAGCGCGCCCACCGCAATGACCGTGCCGGACACCGAAGTCCTGCGGGACGCCCTCGGGCTGCTCAAGGACCGGGAACAGGTGGCCGAGCGACTGCTCGACTCCTCCGCCAAGCACTCCTTCGACCCCGACACCGAACTCGACTGGGCCGCGCCACTCGACGAGGGCAAGTGGTTCTGGCCGCCGGAGCTGGTCTCGCTCTACGACACACCCCTGTGGAAGAAGATGTCGCACGAGCAGCGGGTGGACCTCTCCCGGCACGAGGCGGCCTCCCTGGCCTCCCTGGGCATCTGGTTCGAGATCATCCTGATGCAGCTCCTGGTGCGCCACATCTACGACAAGCCCGTGACCAGCGCGCACGTCCGCTACGCGCTCACCGAGATCGCCGACGAGTGCCGGCACTCCAAGATGTTCGCCCGCATGATCCACAAGGGCGGCGCGCCGACGTACCCGGTCTCCCGGCTCAACCACAACCTCGCCCGGATCCTCAAAACGGTCTCCACCACCCCGGGTTCGTTCGCCTGCACGCTGCTCGGCGAGGAGATCCTCGACTGGATGCAGCGGCTGACCTTCCCCGACGAGCGGGTGCAGACCATCGTGCGCGGCGTGACCCGCATCCACGTGGTCGAGGAGGCCCGGCACGTGCGCTACGCGCGTGAGGAGTTGCGCCGCCAGATGGTCACCGCGCCGCGCTGGGAACGGGAGTTGACCCGGATCAGCTCCGGCGAGGCGGCCCGGGTCTTCTCCCTCGCGTTCGTCAACCCCGAGGTCTACACCAACGTCGGCCTGGACCGGCGCGAGGCCGTCGCCCAGGTGCGGGCCAGCGGGCACCGCCGCGAGGTCATGCAGTCCGGCGCCCGGCGGCTGACCGACTTCCTCGACGAGATCGGTGTACTGCGCGGCGTGGGACGCCGGTTGTGGAAGAGCTCGGGCCTGCTGGCGTGACCCGCGCCCCGGGCGCGGAGTGGCGCACACCGTACGAGCACCTGTGCGAAGCCGCGACCGGGGCGGTTACGCTGCTGGGCATGAACGGCAGCGGCACCGCCCCAGCAGTAGCCCGACCCGCGTACCGCAGGATGGGCGTCGAGCAGCGCCGCGGCCAACTGCTCGCCGCCGCACTGGGCCTGTTCGCCCACCGCGCGCCGGAGGACGTGTCACTGGACGACGTCGCGGCCGCCGCCGAGGTCTCCCGCCCGCTCGTCTACCGCTACTTCCCCGGCGGCAAGCAGCAGTTGTACGAGGCGGCGCTGCGCAGCGCCGCCGACCTCCTGGAGCGGTGTTTCGCCGAGCCCGAGACCGGTCCGCTCACCCAGCGCCTCTCCCACGCCCTGGACCGCTATCTGGCGTTCGTCGACGAGCACGACGCCGGTTTCAGCGCGCTCCTCCAGGGCGGCAGCGTCGTGGAGACCTCCCGTACGTCCGCGATCGTGGACGAGGTGCGGCGCGCCGCCGCCGACCAGATCCTGCGGCATCTGGGCGAGCCGGAGCCGGGTCTGCGGCTGCGGATGACGGTGCGCATGTGGATCACCGCCGTCGAGGCCGCGTCCCTCATCTGGCTCGACGAGGACAAGCGGCCCGCCCTGGACGAGCTGCGCGACTGGCTGGTCGACCACTTCATCGCCCTGCTGACCGCGACCGCGGCCCGGGATCCGCAGACCGCGCGGGTGACCCGGGCGGCGCTGGCCATCGAGACCTCCGACGGTCCGGTCGGCGACCTGGCCCGCCGCGTCCTGCCGGTCGTCGGCGACGCGGCCCACCTGCTGTGACCCGCCGCCGCCCACCGCGAGCCGCGGGGCGGCGGGTGGTGTGACACTGAGGGGGTGAGAAGCGAGAACACCCCCTTCGTCGGCGGGCCCCTGGACGGCCGGGTACTGCCGGTGCTGGTGGGCGCGACCGGCCAGCCGCCGAAGATCTACACCGTGCCGGTGCCGAACGACGACGGACGGCCGCCGACGGTGCACGTCTACCGCCGGACCCACGGGCAGGTGGGGCGCCTGGGGCTGCCGCGCGGCTGGAAGTACACCTACGACCCGGAGGGCAAGCCGCCGGGCGGGCTCAAGTGGCCCTGGACGAAATCCGGTTGAGAGGTTTTCCGACGGCCGCCGGGCGGCGGGTGAGCGGCGCCCGGCCGGCGGGTGCCGGCACCTTGCGCGAGGGCCGGTCGAGGACGACCGATCGAGTGAGCGCGGGCGCCCGTTCCTCCTCGTTAATCCCGAATGTACGACTGGCGTGACACCATCCGAGACCTGCGGACGGTCAGCTCGGCGGGCCCTGGACGACCGGGGCGACCCGGGCGGCCGCGGGTGGCGGAGGTGACGAGGTGTCCGGACGGTTGCTGCGCTCGCTGTGCGCCTCGGCGCTCGTCGGCGCGGTGACGCTGTCGCTGCCCGCGGCGGACGCCCTGGCCCCGGTGGCGTCGGCGCCCGCTCCCAGGGGGGCGACGCGCGGCGGGGCCTGGGACGCCGCGACCTCCGGGGCGGCGGACGACGGGTCGACGGGCGGCGGGTCGGCGAGCGGCGGGTCGGCGAGCGGCGGGTCGGCGAGTGGCGGCTCGGCGGACACCGGCTCGACGGACACCGGCGAGGGCGGTCTCGGGCAGGTCACCGAGGGCGCCGACGGAAGCGGCGGCCCGAACGGCACAGGCGCAGGCACAGACACCGGCACCGGCACCGGCTCGTCGGCCGGTCCCGACGAGGACGAGGACGCGCCCGAAGCCGCCGTCGGCGACCCGGCCGACCGCGACCCGGCCGCCCTCCTGCGACGCCTGCGGACCCTCTACTGGAAGGCGAAGAGGTCCGCCCGGGAGCTCCACGCCACGCAGCGGGACCTGCGGAAGGCGCAGGCGAAGTACCGGCTCCTCGCCGCCCGGCTGGCGAAGGCCAGGGCGCGGCTCGCCGACGGGCGCGTCGGCGCGGGGCGGCTGGCCCGGCTCCAGTACCAGGGCTCGGCCACGGACGGGCTGACGTCGTTCCTGCGCGTCCTGCTGTCCAAGGACCCCCAACAGGCCATGGAGCGTGCGCACTTCCTCAAGGAGGTGGCGCGCGCCCAGACCGCCGCCGTCACCCGGCTGATCGCCGCCGAGAAGCGAGCGGCCGCGCTGGCCGGCCGGGCCCGCGCCGTACGCGACGCGCGGCGCGGGCTGGCCGCCCGGCGCGAGCGGCAGCGCAACGCGGTCCGCGCGCGACTGGGAAAGGTCGAGGAACTGCTGGCCTCGCTCTCCGAGGAGCAGCTCACCGCGCTGAGCCGGCTCGGGACGGCGGGCTCCACCGGCCGGGGCCGGTGGAGCCGGACCGCCGGCCGGGCGGGCCTCAGGACGTCAGGGACGCCAGGTAGGCGTTCGCCTTGTCCGGGTCGTAGAAGAAGTTCTCGAAGTCGGACGGGTCGTTGAAGCCGTTGGCGAAGCGGTCGGCGACGGGCTGGAGCTCTCCGGCCGCGCCGATGACGTTCAGGACGTGCTCGGGCGGCGGCGCCAGCATCGCGTTGGTCCACTTGGTGACGTGCTGGGCGGTGTTCCAGTAGCGGTCGAAGGTCGCCCGCATCCAGTCCGCGTCGAACGGCTTCTCACCGTGCTCGACGATGGCGGCGAGGTAGGCGGCGGCGCACTTGGCGGCCGAGTTGGAGCCCTGGCCGGTGATCGGGTCGTTGGCGACGACCACGTCGGCGACGCCCAGGACCAGGCCGCCGGAGGGCAGCCGGCCGATGGGCTCGCGCACGGTCGGGGCGTAGCGGCCGGCCAGCGTGCCGCCCGCGTCGGTCAGTTCGACCTTGGTGGCGCGGGCGTACTCCCAGGGCAGGAAGCGCTCCATCAGCTCCAGGGTGGTCGCGAGGTGCTCGTTGGGGTCCTTGACGCCCTGGAAGACGTCGAGCGGGCCGCCGGGGACGCCCTCCCAGAAGAGGATGTCGGCGCGGCCGGAGGTGGTCAGCGTCGGCATGACGAAGAGTTCGCCGACGCCGGGGACGAGGTTGCAGCGCACCGCGTCGAAGTCGGGGTGCTCGGGGCGCGGGCCCATGCCGTGGACGTAGGCGACGGCGAGCGCGCGCTGCGGCGCGTCGTAGGGCGAGCGGGCGGCGTCCCGGCCGAACATCGACACCAGCTCGCCCTTGCCGGCCGAGACCAGCGTCAGGTCGTAGCGGCTCGCGAAGAAGTCCAGGTCGGAGACGGCCGCGCCGTGGATGACGAGTTGGCCGCCGCGCTGGGCGAAGGTCTCCATCCAGCCGGCCATCTTCACCCGCTGGTCGACGGACTGGGCGTAGCCCTCCAGCTTGCCGACCCAGTCGATGGCACGGGTGGAGTCCGGCGCCGCGACCGAGACGCCCAGGCCCTCGATGCGCGGGGCCTGGCTCTCCCAGAAGTTGATCTGGAGGTCGCGCTCGTGCTGGAGCGCGGTGTCGAACATGCACTGCGTCGACATGACCCGGCCGGAGCGGATCTCGTCCGCGGTGCGGTTGGACATGAGGGTGACCTCGTAGCCCTGGGCCTGGAGTCCGAGGGCGAGTTGGAGGCCGGACTGGCCGGCTCCGACGATGAGTATCTTCCGCATGGCGGCGCTCTTCTCTGTTACTGCTGGCGTTCGGGGGGTGGGGCTGGGGGGCGGGCTACTCGGGCGTGGTCTCCAGGGCGTGGCCGACCAACGCCAGCAGCGACTCGATCACCGTGATCCGGTTACGGGCGTCCATGATCACCACGGGTACGTGCGGGGGCACGGTCAGCGCGTCGCGGACGTCCTCCACGGCGTAGGAGTCGGTCCCCTCGAAGTGGTTGACCGCGACGACGTAGGGAAGTCCGCAGCTCTCGAAGTAGTCCAGCGCCGGGAAGCAGTCCTCCAGGCGGCGGGTGTCGGCCATCACGACGGCGCCGATGGCGCCGCGCACCAGGTCGTCCCACATGAACCAGAAGCGCTGCTGCCCGGGCGTGCCGAACAGGTAGAGCACCAGGTCCTGGTCGAGGGTGATCCGCCCGAAGTCCATCGCGACCGTGGTCGTGGTCTTCTCCGGGGTGGCGGTCAGATCGTCGGTGCCGGCGCTGGCCTGCGTCATCACCGCCTCGGTCTGGAGCGGGGTGATCTCCGAGACCGAGCCGACGAACGTGGTCTTGCCGACGCCGAAGCCGCCCGCCACCACTATCTTCGTGGCGATCGGCGCCCGTGAGCGGTCCGTCTGCCAGCCGTGCAGCCCCTCGTCGGTGGCCGCCGCCACCGCCTCGGCCGGGGCCGCGTCACGAGCGGTGGTCATCGGCTCGGCCGCTATCGTGTCAGAGCCTGTGAAGTCCACTCAGCACCCTTTCCAGCAGCGCGCGTTCGGGTCGGCCGGTGCCGTGCCCGGTGCCGTAGACGCGGATCTTTCCCTGGTCGGCGAGGTCGCTGAGCAGTACCCGGACCACGCCCAGCGGCATCTTGAGCAGCGCGGAGATCTCCGCGACGGAACGCATGCGGCGGCACAGCTCGACGATCGCGCGCATTTCCGGCATGACGCGGTCGCCCCAGCCGCCCGAGGTCAGCTCGCGCCGTTCGCCGGGGCCTTCCAGGGCTGCCACGAACGTCTCGACGAGCAGGACGTGGCCGAAGCGGGTCCGGCCGCCGGTGAGCGAGTACGGCCGTACCCGGGCGGGTTTCTTCTCCCCGCCGCGTACGGGGAGCTTGGGAGTGGGACTCACTGGGCGCTCTCCATCGACTTGCGCAGTTCGGTGCGGAGTTCGGGCGTGAGGACGTGGCCGGCCCGGCCGACGAACAGCGCCATGTGGTAGGCGATGACGCTCATGTCGCAGTCGGCCGTGGCGTGCACGCCGAGCAGCGAACCGTCGCTGATCGACATGACGAAGAGGCTGCCCTCCTCCATCGTGACCATCGTCTGCTTGGCGCTTCCGCCGTCCATCAGCTTCGCGGCGCCATGGGTGAGGCTGCCGAGGCCGGAGACGATGGTGGCGAGGTCGGCACTGGAGCCCCTCGGACCGTCGCTCTCACCGGGCCGCGCGGTGTCCCGGCCGGGGTCGGAGGACAGCAGCAGCAGTCCGTCGGAGGAGACCACCGCGACCGAGCGGATGCCGGGTACCTCGTCCACCAGATTGGTCAGCAGCCAGTGCAGGTTCCTGGCCTGGCTGCTCAGTCCGTGGCCTTGAGCAGTGGGCGCTTGCGCGTTCAATCGCGTGCCTCCTCGACGATGTGGCTCTTTTCCGGGGCCCCCGCTCCGTCGGTGTCGGTCTGTGGGTTGGTGTGTGGGGTGGTCTGGGTGGTCCGCTCCGCGGTGGCGTCCCCGGTCTCGGCCGCCACCTCTCGGCGGCCCTCGCGCGCGCCCTGCTGGAACCCGCCGAGCCGGCGTCGCAGCGCCTCGGCACCGGCCGCGCCGCCGGCGCCCTTGCGCGGTGCCTTCGCCTGCCGCTGCTCGACGACCTTCGGCGTGCGCTTGGGCAGCCCGGTGACGGTCGTGCGCCGCTGTTCGGCGGGCGGGGCGGCGGCGTGCTCGTCGGGGCCGATGGCGTACGGGTCGGAGGGAGCCGGGTCGGACGGGGCTTCGGGCCCGGCCGGGGCGGCCTCGTCCTCGGGCCGGGTGTGTTCGTCGCCGCCGGTGGCGTAGGGGCCGGGCGACTGCGGGCCGTACGGGCTCGGGTCGGGCGCGTGGTGGGTGGTGGGGCCGGACGGATCTGACGGGTCGGACGGGTCGGACGCGTCGGACGGTTCCGGTGCTTCGGCCGGCGTGGTCGCGTCCGCCGGCTCGGCCGGGCCCAGCCCGGCCGCGTCGATCGCCCGCTCGGCGGCGGCGACGAACGGGTCGGCGGCGGGAGCCGGGGCGTCCTCGGGGCCCGGCTGCTCCGGAATCAGGCCGGAGGTGTCGGGCGCCTCCGTGGCCGGTGCGGCCGCGGCCGCCTCCTCCTCGGACGCCGCGGGCGCGTCGGCCTCCGGAGCATCGACTCCACCGGCCGTCGTCGCCGCGTCGGTCCGCACCCGCGTCTGGAGGGTGTTGGAGTTCGCCTCGGCCACCGAGCCGGGCAGGCTCGGGGTGTACGTCACGTCCCGGAGGGCCGCCGGCGAGGCGGACGGGCGGGTGGCCAGTATCGAGCCGGGCAGGACCACGACGGCGGTGACGCCGCCCTGCTTCTGGTCGCGCAGTTGGACGCGGACGCCGTGCCGGGCGGCCAGCCGGACCACGACGTACAGGCCGAGGCCGAGCGCTTCGTCGATGGTCTCGGAGGAGGAGGCCGCCTCGACGTCGGACAGCCGGTCGTTGAGCTCCGCCAGGCGGTCCGCGGTCATCCCTATGCCCTGGTCCTGCACCGAGAGCATGACCTCGCCGCTCTCCAGCAGCCAGCCGGACAGCTCGACGTGCGCGTCCGGCGGTGAGAAGGCGGTGGCGTTCTCCAGGAGTTCGGCGACGAGGTGGCTGAGGTCGTCCGCGGCGAAACCGGCGACCTGCGCGTGCGGCGGCAGGGACTGGATGCGGACCCGCTCGTACCGCTCGATCTCGCTGACCGAGGCACGCAGCACGTCCAGCAGGGGTACCGGCCCGGGGTGGCCGGTGCCGTGTTCGGAGCCCGCGAGCACCAGGAGGTTCTCGCTGTTGCGGCGCATCCGCGCGGCGAAGTGGTCCAGCTTGAAGAGGGTCTCCAGCCGCGCCGGGTCGTGCTCGCCCTGCTCCAGGGTCTCGATGACGGCGAGCTGGCGCTCCACCAGGGCCAGGGTGCGCAGGGAGAGGTTGACGAACCGGCCGTGCACGCCGGCGCGCAGGGCGGCCAGCCGCTCGGTGAGGTCGGCGATCTCCTCCTTCAGCTCCGCCTGCTGGTCCTGGAGCACCTCCCGCTCGGCGACCATCCGCTGCCGGCCGGTGACCAGCCGCTTGCGCTCGCCCTCCAGTTCGCCGGTCCGCCGCGCCAGCTCGCCGACCTTGGCGTGCAGCGCGTTGACGGACCGTACGGCGGCGGCGAACTCGTCGTCGCGGCCCTTGAAGGTGAGGGGCTCCTCGTGTGCGGGGTCGGCGGCGACCCGCTGGGCGCCGAGCCGCAGGACGGCCAGCGGCCGGGTCATGGAACGCGCCGCCCACACCCCGGCACCGACGGCGGCCAGCAGGCAGAGCCCGGCCAGCGCGATGCGGATCTCCAGTTCCGTCACCTCGTCGTCGCGCAGCTCACCGAGCCGCGCGATCTCGGCGGTGGCCATGGCCGACTCGACACCGCGCATCAGTGCGACGCGGGTGGTGAGGGTGGAGCGCACCCGCGCGCGGTTCAGCCGCAGGTCGGCGGGGTCCAGGCGGGGCTGGTCGGTCAGCCGGGCCAGATAGCGCTCGGCGGTGGCGACGTCCGTGCCGTTGACGGTGCGGTCGTAGCGGTCCCGGGCGCCGTCGCCGGCCACCTGGCGGAAGTCGGCCAGCGCGCCCTGGGCGCGTACGTGGGCGAGCTGGGCGGCGGCGGTCAGCCGGGGCTGGGGGCCGCCCGCACCGAGGGCGGCGAGGAGCAGGGCGCGGGTGCCGGCGGCCTGGTCGGCGGCGCGGCCCAGGACGGGCAGCGCGTGGGTGTCGGCGTCGGCGGAGTCGGCGCGGGCGGGCAGCCCGCGGGCGATGTCGTCGCTGATCGCGCCCAGCGCCTGGACGGCCGCGGTGTAGGCGGCGTACGTCTCCTGGGCCGTGCCGGGGCCGGACAGTGCCTGGCGGCGGGTTGCCGGGAGCGCGTCGAGGAGTTTCTCCGCGGTGGCGACCGCGGACCGGCGGCCGGAGGCGTCGCGGGCCTCGGTGCGCAGTTCGGCGATCTGGCGGTCCACCCGGGACTGCTGGGAGCGCAGCGCGTCGGGCGCCGGGCGCCGCCCGGCGGCGACGTGGGCGGTCAGGGTGTCGCGCTCGTCGGCGAGGGAGTGCGCGAGCCCGATGGCGCGCGCGTTCAACTCGGCCAGGTCGACCAGTTGCTGGGTGCTCTGAGCGTTGTCGGCGGCGGTGAGGACGGCGGGCGCGCCGGCTCCCAGTACGGCGGCGGCCACGACGGCCACGGCTGCGACGAGCCGGTTGCGCACCCGTGCGGGACGTCGTCCCGCACGGCCGTCGCCGTCCGTCGTGCCCGGATCCCCCACCGGGCCCTTGCCCGGTCCGAAGACCGAACCGGCCGGTGATCCCGGCTTCCCTGCGCCGCCCCGAAGCCGCTTCTTCCGCACCGCTGCTCGCAATCCTGTCTCGCCTGCGTACGCCGAATGGCGTCGCGGACCCGGCTCGCTCTCCGCTCGCGGGGCGGACCTGCGCGAAGACCGCAGCAGCACACTTCCGCGAAGGGGAACAGCCCGGTTCTGCGCGTCGCGACGAGCGTCCTGGCCCCACCCCGTGATCCGGGAAACGACCATTCCACCGGCGCCGCGCAGTGGCTCGGCAACACCTGCCCGGCCACCGGAAGGAGTGAACATCAATCGGAGTTTGACCATCAACTTCCGTCCACCGCCGGGCCGGGCCGCAACGCGGCGCAACCCCGGGAAAAGTTTGGAGAACGGTCCCGGTCCTGGCAGGATGCGCGCCCGCAGTCCGGCCGGCCGTCCGGTCCGGACCTTCCCCGCTCCCCTGGTCCGCCGGTACGTCACGGGCCGCGGACCCCTTGGCGGCCGGGGCCGGTGCGCCGCCTCCGGCAGACTTGCCGGCATGCGCATCGCACTCGCCACCGAGCCGGGCGATCCCCAACGCCCAAACGAGGACTACGCGTCCGTGGCTCTCCCGGCCTCCGGCCAGGGCGGAGTCCTGGTCCTCCTGGACGGTGTGACGCCTCCGGAGGCGGACTACGGCTGCGCGCACCCGGTGTCGTGGTTCACCGCGCGGCTGGGGGGCGCAATGCTCGAACTGTCGGGTTCACACCCGGATATGACGCTCGCTGAGGCGCTCGCCGAGTCCATCTCCCGCACGGCCGGAACCCATCGCACCACCTGTGACCTTTCTCACAGCCGCACGCCGCAGGCAACCGTGGTCGCCGTGAGGTGGTCGGAGGCCACCGTCGAACACCTCGTCCTGTCCGATTCCGCCCTGTTGATGGAGGGGGCGGACGGCGCACTGCGGCCGGTGCTGGATCCCCGGTTGGACGAACTGCCGCCGCCGGTCCCGGCCCTGCGCGACACCGTACGGGCGCTGCCCCGCGGCTCCGCCGAACGGGCCGCCGCCGGCCGGGAGTACGTCCGGGCGGTCGAGGCGCTGCGCAACGCCGAGGGCGGCTTCTTCACCGCGGCCGCCGATCCGGCCGTCGCCGCCCGCGCCGTCACCGGCACCACCCCGCGCGGCGAGGTCCGTTCGCTGACCGCGCTGTCCGACGGGGCGAGCCGCTGGGTCGAGGTCTTCCACGAGGGCTCCTGGGCGGACTGCGCGGCCCTGGTGGCCACGCTGGGCCCGCAGGCGCTCATCGACCGCGTCCGGGCGGCGGAGGCCGCGGACCCGGAGGGCACGGCCCATCCGCGCGGCAAGGCCCGGGACGACGCGACGGTGGTCCATGTGACGCCCTGACGGTGCCGAATCTCCGGCGCCCGCCCGGCCCGCCTAGCCTTCCTCGCTGTCCTGCCCCGCGTTGAGCTGGTGGAGCAGGCGGGCCAGTTCGGCCACCTCCGCGCGGTCCCAGGAGGCGAGGCGGCGGGCGTACTGGGCGCGGCGGGCCGTGCGGACGCGGCTGAAGCGGTCGCGGCCCTCGTCGGTGATGCGGACGAGGACGGCGCGGCCGTCGGCCGGGTCCGGCTCGCGGGCGACGAGCCCGAGGCGTTCCAGGGCGTGCAACTGGCGGCTCATCGTGGCCTTGCCGACGCCGAAGTAGCCGGCGAGGTCGGTGGCGCGCTGGGCGCCGGCGTCGGCCAGCCGGACCAGGAGTCCGTAGGCGGCCGGTTCCAGATCGGGGTGGACCTCGCGGGCCAGTTCACCGGAGGAGGCCCGGGCGCGGCGCAGGAAGACCGCCAACTCCCGTTCCAGGGAGAGGAATACGTGGTCCACACCAGCGGGCTGGCCGTCCGCCGTCGTACCGTCGGCTCCGGTGTTGTGCACGTCAGCGCCCTCTCCCGCTTTCCCTGCCCCGAAAGTTTCTTTCAGCGGCGGCCGAAGCCGCAGCTCGGCCAGTATTTCGCAGGATTAGACCAACGGCAGCCCCGCGCCCCTCTTCTCCCCCGCCGGTCTACGCGCGTATCGTCCGTAATGGCATGACCACACCAAGTCACCGCGGCGTGCCGGACGTGCCACCGCGCCTCCCGCACCTCGCGGCGGGTGCCTCACCCCCCACGTCATGCCGCCAGACCGCTCCCCCCTCAGGTCCCTCACCGAGATCTTCGGAGGCACGTATGCCCGTGCTCAGATCCGGCTCCCCCCACCGTCCCTCGCGTTCCCTCGCGACCGCGGCCGGGGTCCTTCTCGCGCTCCTCTCCCTCCTCCTCGGCCTGCCCGGCACCGCCGGGGCGTACGCGGAGGCCGCCACGTACGCGCCGGAGCCCACCCATCCCGGCCAGGACTGGGCCGGCTCGCAGATCGCCGCCCACGAGGGCGGCGCGCCGGTCGCCACGCCCCCGGCACCCTCGCTCGCCGCGAGCGTGGAGGGCGTGGACGTCAGCGGCCACCAGGGCAGCGTCGCGTGGTCGACGCTGTGGAACAGCGGTGTCCGGTTCGCCTACGTCAAGGCCACCGAGTCCACCAGCTACACCAACCCCTCGTTCGCGCAGCAGTACAACGGCTCCTACAACGTCGGCATGATCCGCGGCGCCTATCACTTCGCCACCCCCAACACCTCCAGCGGCGCCGCGCAGGCCACCTACTTCGCCGGCCACGGCGGCGGCTGGTCGCGGGACGGCAGGACGCTGCCCGGCGCCCTCGACATGGAGTACAACCCCTACGGAGCGACCTGCTACGGCATGAGCGCGGCCGGGCTGGTCAACTGGATGAAGGACTGGTTCGCCACCTACAAGGCGCGCACCGGCCGGGACGCGGTGCTCTACACCTCCACCAGTTGGTGGAAGCAGTGCACCGGCAACTACGCCGGATTCGGCAGCGTCAACCCGCTGTGGGTGCCGCGCTACGGCTCGTCGGTCGGCGAACTCCCGGCCGGCTGGGGCTTCCACACCATCTGGCAGTACACCTCCACCGGGCCCACGGTCGGTGACCACAACCGCTTCAACGGCGCGCTGGACCGCCTCAAGGCGCTCGCCAACGGCTGATCCCCGTTCTCGGGGGGGGGGGGGGGGGGGGGGGGGGGGGGGGGGGGGGGGTGCCCTCCCCAGGGGGGGTGGGGGGGGGGCCCTCTTTTTCCCCCACTCGCAAAGAGGCTGGTTTGGGGAG
>NZ_JBVIHH010000021.1:0-92154 GCF_055570395.1 Streptomyces sp. NPDC031210 | reverse complement strand
AAAAGAAAACAGCACCCCCCCGTCGAGGGACGCGTGCCCGATCCCCCCCTTCCCCCCCCCCCCCCCCCCCCCCCCCCCCCCCCCCCCCCCCCCCCCCACGTCCCCGCACGCGCGCCCCGTCCGCGCCCCGCCCGCGCGCGGCTCAGCTACGGGGCGAGAGCACCACGGCCGTGCCGTACGCGCACACCTCGGTGCCCACATCGGCCGCCTCGGTGACGTCGAAGCGGAACATCAGCACCGCGTTCGCGCCGCGCGAGCGGGCCTGCTCCACCAGCCGTTCCATCGCCTGGTTGCGGGTCTGGACAAGGGTCTTGGTCAGGCCCCGCAGTTCACCGCCGATCATCGACTTCAGGCCCGCGCCGATCTGGGAACCCAGGTGCCGCGATCGCACGGTCAGGCCGAAGACCTCGCCGATGACCTGCTGGACGGCGAAGCCGGGGACGTCGTTCGTCGTCACCACCAGGACGTCGGACCTCTCCTGCTGACCGCCGCCGTAGTCCTCGATGCCCATCCGCGCACCTCCTTCAGGGCAGCATCACCCCGCTCCTCGGGCGCCGCCACCGTTCGGCGGCGTCCGGGCGGCGGCCACCGGGGAGGCCGCTGGAACCACGGCTCCCCGCGCGGCGTTGATAGCTTTGGGCCGCACCCTGCGCCTGCACCCCCGTCGCACCGCACGATCCGGCGCCCTCGACCCAGGAGCCTTCACCCCGTGAATACTCTCGCGCTCGGCCCCCAGTGGCTGGACCCGGACTATCTGATCGCGACATTCGGCCTGATCGGCGTCCTGATCATCGTCTTCGCGGAGTCCGGCCTGCTGATCGGCTTCTTCCTGCCGGGCGATTCGCTGCTGTTCACCACCGGTCTGCTGGTGACGACGCACAAGCTCGACCGGCCGCTGTGGCTGGTGTGCACGCTGGTGGTGCTCGCCGCGGTGCTGGGCGACCAGGCGGGGTACCTCTTCGGCCGCAAGGTCGGCCCGTCGCTGTTCAAGCGCCCCGACTCCCGGCTCTTCAAGCAGGAGAACGTCGAGAAGGCGCACGAGTTCTTCGAGAAGCACGGCCCGAAGTCGCTGATCCTGGCCCGCTTCGTGCCGATCGTGCGGACGTTCACGCCCATCATCGCGGGCGTGAGCCGGATGAACTACCGCTCCTTCATCATCTTCAACTTCCTCGGCGGCGCGCTGTGGGGCGCCGGTGTCACCCTGCTCGGCGCCTCCCTGGGCAACGTCGCGTTCGTGCACAAGAACATCGAGGCCATGCTCGTCCTGATCGTGCTGATCTCCGTGGTGCCGATCGGTATCGAGTACCTGCGCTCGCGCGGCAAGGCCAAGAAGCGGGCCGCGGCGGTCGGGCCCGGCCCGGACCACCCCGCCGCGGAGCGCCCGCACAACCCCGCCGACGGCCGCCGCGGCCGCCACGCCAAGCGCTGACACCGGGGCACGAACGCCCGCGCGCCCGTCCGTCGCCACCCTTCCGGTACCCCCGACCCGCGCGCCCGCACGTGCTATCAGGCATCGTGTCCGGTGAAGGACGGCAGGAGGCGTACGAGGAGCGTAGAGACGTGGCGTCGGACCCACAGCGCGGCCAGCGCGGCACCAACGGCACGAACGACGATCACACCAGCGACAACGGCGACGCCGACAACGGCACCACCGGCAGCGACGCCGGCGGCCGCGGTCACAAGAACGCCCGCAACGGCCCCAGCGGCCGGAACGGCAAGGCCCATCCCGACAACGGCGCCAAGAGCGCGAGGAACGGCAGCGCCATCAGCAACACCCCTTACGGCCCCGCGGACCGGGCCGGCACGCCCGAGGACCGCAAGCCCGTCTCGGACGAGGCGCACAGCGCCTTCACCCCGCCGCTCGGTGTGCCCTATCCGCCGCTTCCCGAGGACGAGCAGCCCACCTCCGAATTCGCGCTGCCCGAGGGCCTGCGCCCGGAGACGCCCACCGAGCAGGAGGGGTCGGCGTTCGCGCCGCCCGCCGGCACCACGGTCCCCACCCCGCCGCCCGCCGGCCCGGCGACCGTCGGCTACGGCTTCACCCCGCCGCACGGCATCCCGCTGATCAGCCTCACCAAGGAAGCGCCCTGGCAGGACCGGATGCGCACCATGCTGCGGATGCCGGTCCACGAGCGGCCCGCACCGGAGCGGTACGAGCGCACCGACGACGAGAGCGGGCCCGCCGTCCCGCGCGTGCTGGACCTCACCCTGCGTATCGGCGAGATCCTGCTGGCCGGCGGTGAGGGCGCCGAGGACGTCGAGGCCGCGATGTTCGGCGTCGGTCACGCCTACGGCCTGGAGCGGGTCGAGCCGACCGTCACCTTCACCCTGCTGTCGATCTCCTACCAGCCCTCGCTGGTCGACGACCCCGTCACGGCCAGCCGGACGGTGCGGCGCCGCGGCGTCGACTACACCCGGCTGTCCGCCGTCTTCCGCCTCGTCGACGACATCACCTCCGAGGGCATCACCCTCGAAGAGGCCTACCGCGGCCTCGCCGAGATCCGCCGCAACCGCCACCCCTACCCCAGTTGGGCCCTGACCCTGGCCTCCGGGCTGCTCTCCGGCGCCGCTTCCATGCTCGTCGGCGGCGGGCTGCTGGTGTTCCTCGCGGCCGCCGTCGGGTCGATGCTCGGCGACCGTCTGGCCTGGCTCGCGTCCGGCCGCGGATTCCCGGAGTTCTACCAGTTCGTGGTCGCGGCGATGCCGCCCGCCGCGGTGGGCCTCGCCTTCGGACTGGCGCACGCGAGTGTGCAGGCGTCCGCCGTGATCACCGGTGGGCTGTTCGCCCTGATCCCGGGGCGGGCGCTGGTCGCCGGCGTCCACGACGGGCTGACCGGCTACTACATCACCGCCGCCGCCCGTCTGCTGGAGGTCGGCTACCTCATCGTCGGCATCGTCGTCGGCGTCCTCAGCGTGCTGTACATCGGGCTCCAGCTCAACCCGGGCCTGAAGCGGCTCAACCCCGAGCAGGCGCTGGGGGAGTTCAACGAGCCGCCGGTGCAGACGGCCGCGGCCATGCTGCTGGCGCTGGCGTTCTGTGTGCTGCTTCAGCAGGAACGTCACACCGTGGCGTTCGCGACCATAAACGGCGGTGTGGCCTGGGTGGTCTACGGCGCGCTCGCCAACGTCTCGCGCATGGACCCGGTGCCGGCGACCGCCATCGCGGCCGGTCTGGTCGGCCTCTTCGGCCAGTTGCTCTCCCGCTACCGCTACGCCTCCGCACTGCCGTACGTCACGGCGGCCATCGGCCCGCTGCTGCCCGGTAGCGCCACGTACTTCGGCCTGCTCAACTTCGCGCAGGGCAACATGGACGAGGGCATCACTTCCCTGATCAGGGCCGTCTCGCTGGCTCTGGCCATCGCCGTCGGCGTCAATCTCGGAAGCGAGGTCGCACGCCTGTTCCTGCGGGCTCCGGGCATGGCGGAGGCCGGCACCGACCGCCGCGCCGCCAAGCGCACCCGCGGCTTCTAGCGGCTCCCGCCCCGCGCCGCCGCGTCGGCCGCGGCCCGCCACCCGACCGGCCCACCGGCCGCGACACGCCAACGGGCGGCACCCCCAAGTGGGTGCCGCCCGTTCGCGTACGAAAATCAGAGCGCGTGACTCAACGTGCGGCGGTCACGAAAAAACCGCCGGCCGCCGACCGTCAGTGCGCGCCGCCCTGCGCCTCCAGGCGCTTGTACGAGGCCTCGATCTCGGCCTCGGCCTCGGCGCGGCCGACCCAGTTCGCGCCCTCGACGGACTTACCGGGCTCCAGGTCCTTGTAGACCTCGAAGAAGTGCTGGATCTCCAAGCGGTCGAACTCCGACACGTGGTGGATGTCACGCAGGTGCTCCACGCGCGGGTCGGACGCCGGGACGCACAGCAGCTTGTCGTCGCCGCCGGCCTCGTCCGTCATCCGGAACATGCCGATGGCGCGGCACTTGATGAGGCAGCCGGGGAAGGTCGGCTCATCCAGGATGACCAGGGCGTCCAGCGGGTCGCCGTCCTCGCCCAGGGTGTTCTCGACAAATCCGTAGTCGGCGGGGTAGCTGGTCGAGGTGAAGAGTCGACGGTCCAGGCGGATCCGACCGGTCTCGTGGTCCACCTCGTACTTGTTCCGCGAACCCTTCGGGATCTCGATGGTGACGTCGAACTCCACGGGTGGCTCCTCCATGATCAACACATACGTCTGGTGATTAAGTGTCCCCCACGCAGGTGTGTGGTGGCGAAAGGGGCTGGTCCGAGGTGCCGGAGACCAGAAGATGGCAGGTCAGATGGCAGTCGGCGCAGCAATCCGCGCAGGCGGCCGGGCAGTCGGCGCGCCGGGCGGCGGGCGCCGCCCGGCAGACCTGGCGGGCCAAGCCGCTGCCCGAGCGGCAGACCTGGCGGCTGACAGCGCTGTCCGCCGCCACGGGCCTGGCGGTCGCGGTCGTCGCGGTGGCGGCGTCCGGGCCGTGGGACTCGGGTCAGCGTACGGCCGAGCGCCTCCACGCGGCCGGTACGGAGCGCACAGGTGGCGAGCATCACGGCACCGACTCCCGCCCCGGCCGCGCCCCCGTACCCAGCGCGCCCCCCGTCCTGCCCGCCCTCGGCGGGCCCGCGCACGGCCCCGCCGGCCGGGGCGCCGCCCCCGCACCGACCGGCGCCGGGCTGGCCGACGCGCTCGCCCCCCTGCTCAAGGACCCGGCACTCGGGCCGCTGCGCACCGCCTCCGTCCTGGACGTCGCCGAGGGCCGCGAGATCTTCGGCTCCCGGCCGGGCGAGGCCGCCACCCCCGCGTCCACCGTGAAGCTCGCCACCGCCGTCGCCGCGCTCTCCGCCCTGGGCGCCGACCACCGCATCGCCACCACCGTCGTCGCCGGCGACGACGACCGCGTCGTCCTGGTGGGCGGCGGCGACCCGACCCTCACCGCCCGCGCCCCTAGGCCGGGCCTCGAAGAGCAGCCCGCCAACCTGCGCACCCTGGCCGACGACACCGCCCGCGCCCTCAAGAAACGGCACACCACCCGCGTCACTCTCGGCTACGACACCTCGGCGTACTCAGGGCCCGTCCAGCACCCCATCGGCCCCAACGAGAACCTCGCCCCCGTCACGCCCCTGATGGCCGACGAGGCCCGCCTCGACGACAGCGAGCACGGCACCGCCCCGCGCGCGGACGACCCGGCCCGCGCCGCCGCCCGCACCTTCGCCCGCCTGCTGGGCGAGCGCGGCATCGACGTCGACGGCGACCCCGACGACGCCAAGGCCCCCCGCCGGGCCGAACGGCTCGCCACCGTCCGCTCCCTGCCGCTGTCCGCCCTCGTCGAGCGGATGCTCACCTACAGCGACAACGACATCGCCGAGGCCCTGGCCCGGCAGACCGCCCGCGCCACCGGCCGGTCCGCCAGCTTCGCCGGCGCGGGCACCGCCGTCCGCGAAGCCCTCGCCGCCCAGCACCTGCCGCTGGCCGGCGCCGTCTTCGAGGACGGCAGCGGCCTCGACCGCGACGACCGGGCCTCCGCCGGCCTGCTCTCCCAATTGCTGCTGCGAGCCTCCTCGCCCGACCACCCCGCGCTGCGCCCCGTCGTCACCGGACTGCCGGTCGCGGCTTTCACAGGGACCCTCAGCCACCGCTACGCCGGCCAGACGGCGGGCGCCGGTGCCGTGCGCGCGAAGACCGGCACCCTCACCGGCGTGAACACCCTGGCCGGCTCCGTGGTCGACGCCGACGGCCGCCTGCTCGTCTTCGCCTTCATGACCGGCGGCACCACCGACGCCCAGGGCGCCCAGCAGGCCCTGGACAACCTCGCCTCGGCGGTGGCGAACTGCGGATGCCGCTAGGAACCTCGGCGGTGGCGAACCGTGGCGCCGCCAGGGGCCCGCGCCGTGCCGAACCGCGGATGCGCGCGGAGCCCGGCACCGGATCGGCTACCCCCTGGCGGACCGGCACCGTAACGTGAAGCCATGACGAGCATCAGTGGCGCGGAGATGGTCGACTGGAATCTCGCGGTTGCGACCGCGACCCGGCTTGTGCGGCCGGGTCCAGAGGTGAGCCGGGACGAGGCGCGGGCGATCGTCGCCGAGTTGCGCCGGCACGCCAAGGCCTCGGAGGAGCACGTCCGCGCGTTCACGCGCATGGCGCAGCCCGGCGCTCAGGGCGAGGCGCCCCATGACACGCCGGTCCTCGTCGTGGACCGGCCGGGCTGGATCAAGGCCAACGCCGCCGGATTCCGGGCCGTGCTCAAACCCCTGCTGGACAAGATGGAGGACCGCCGCTCGACGGTCCCCGGTGGCGCCGTGCTCGGCGTCGTCGGCGGCAAGGTGACCGGCGTGGAGCTGGGCATGCTGCTGTCGTTCCTGGCCTCGCGGGTCCTGGGCCAGTACGAGACGTTCGCGCCGCCCGCCCGCGACCTGCCCGCCGCCGCGCAGGGCGGCCGGCTGCTCCTGGTCGCGCCCAACATCGTGCACGTCGAACGGGAGCTGGAGGTCGACCCGCACGACTTCCGGCTGTGGGTGTGCCTCCACGAGGAGACCCACCGCACCCAGTTCACCGCCGTGCCGTGGCTGCGCGACCACATCGAGGGCGAGATCCAGTCCTTCCTGGGCGAGACCGACATCGACCCCGGCGCCCTCCTGGAGCGGCTGCGCGAGGCCGCCCAGTCCCTCGTCGGCGCCAAGCCCGAGGGCGAGGAGGGCGAGGACGACGGCGGCCGCTCCTTGGTCGACCTCGTCCAGACGCCCGCCCAGCGCGAGATCCTCGGCCGCCTGACCGCCGTGATGTCGCTGCTCGAAGGGCACGCGGACTTCGTCATGGACGGCGTCGGCCCGGAGGTCGTGCCCTCGGTGGCCGAGATCCGCGAGAAGTTCCAAAAGCGCCGGGCCAGCGGCGCGGGCCGGCTCGACCAGGCGCTGCGCAAGCTGCTCGGACTGGACGCCAAGCTGCGGCAGTACCGCGACGGCGAGCGGTTCGTGCGCGCCGTCGTCGAGGAGGCCGGCATGGACGGTTTCAACCGCGTCTGGACGTCGCCCAACACCCTCCCCACCAAGCAGGAGATCGCCAAACCGGCGGACTGGATCGCGCGGGTGCACCGCAAGGCCGACGGGGCACCGTAAGCGAGCGGCGTGAGCTGGGCACGCCGCGCGGCAGACGCGCGCCCCTTCTATCACCCGTCCGAGGGACCGTGACCGGTGGATAGGCGTGCAATGCTCGGGGAACTGCTCGCCTCTGTCACCATCTAGGCACTCTGTGTGACGAATCGCCGTCCACGGCCCGAGGCTCCCCAGCCGAACGATTGGAAACGGACATGGGTCCCCATCCAGCGGTCGCCGCGATACGCCTGGCGGTCCGCCGCGTACTCCACGACGTCCTCACCCACCACTGCGCGCAGGACCGGCCCGGCCCCCCGCTGGTGCTCGTCGCCTGCTCCGGCGGCGCCGACTCCATGGCGCTCGCCTCCGCCCTCGCCTTCGAAGCCCCCAAGCTCGGCGTCCGTGCCGGGGGCGTCACGGTCGACCACGGCCTCCAGGACGGCTCCGACCTCCGCGCCGCCGAGGTCGCCCTGCGGCTGCGAGCGCTGCGCCTCGACCCGGTCGAGACCGTCGCCGTACACGTGGGCCGAGAAGGCGGCCCGGAAGCCGCCGCCCGCGACGCCCGCTACGCCGCCCTGGACGTCACCGCCGAACGCCACGGCGCCACCGCGATCCTCCTCGGCCACACCCGCGACGACCAGGCGGAGACGGTCCTGCTCGGCCTCGCCCGCGGCTCCGGCACCCGCTCCCTGTCGGGCATGGCCGCCACCACCGGACGGGACGGCCGCTACCGCCGCCCCTTCCTCGACCTGGACCGCCAGACCGCCCGCAAGGCCTGCCTCATCCAGGCACTGCCCGTCTGGGACGACCCGCACAACACCGACCCCGCCTACACCCGCTCACGGCTGCGCCACGAAGGGCTGCCCGCGCTGGAGAAAGCCCTCGGCAAAGGAGTGGTCGAGGCCCTCGCCCGTACCGCCCAGCTCTCCCGGGACGACGCCGACGCCCTGGACGCCTGGGCCGCCGACGCCGAGGTCACCGTGCTCGACGACACCGGCACCCTCGATGTCGCCGCGCTCTTCGCACTGCCCCCCGCCGTCCGCCGGCGGGTACTGCGCCGGGCAGCCATCGGCGCCGGGGCACCGGCCGGTTCGCTCTTCGCCCGCCACATCGAAGAAGTCGACCGGCTGATCACCGCCTGGCGGGGCCAGGGAGCCATCAACCTCCCCGGGCGCGTAGGTGTGCGACGGCAGGGTGGCAGACTGGTCATCCGGCAGGGCTGAGACGCACGACCACCGCCCCGCCTCATGAGTCTCACGACTGACATGCACACCGAACCAAGCGAGAGTGGCACGGGTGGACGAAAAGGACATGGGCGCCGACCTTCAGTCGGTACTCATCACCAAAGAAGAGATCGACGCGAAGCTGGCCGAGCTGGCCGCGAAGATCGACGCGGAGTACGCGGGCAAGGACCTGCTCATCGTCGGCGTCCTCAAGGGCGCCGTGATGGTGATGGCGGACCTCGCGCGCGCGCTGTCCACCCCCGTCACGATGGACTGGATGGCCGTGTCCTCCTACGGCGCGGGCACCCAGTCCTCGGGCGTGGTCCGGATCCTCAAGGACCTGGACACCGACATCAAGGGCAAGCACGTCCTGATCGTCGAGGACATCATCGACTCCGGCCTGACGCTGTCGTGGCTGCTGTCCAACCTCGGCTCGCGCGAGCCCGCCTCCCTGGAGGTGTGCACCCTGCTGCGCAAGCCGGAGGCGGCGAAGGTGGCCATCGACGTGAAGTGGATCGGCTTCGACATCCCCAACGAGTTCGTCGTCGGCTACGGCCTGGACTTCGCGGAGAAGTACCGCAATCTGCCGTTCGTCGGTACCCTCGCGCCGCACGTGTACGGCGGCTGAACGAGCACCACCCGCTCGCCGGCCGCCGCGGCCGGACCGAGGGCCGTACCGGCCTTCGGCGCCCGGCGGGAACCCCCCGGGGTCTCCCGCCGTTGGAGGAGGGAGACGGAGTCCCGGGCTTCATTGTTCACCGTTGGCGGCGGCGCCGGGTGACAATGCTGGGGTACCGTCCGAAGGCAGTCTCATTGGCAGTCACAATTCGGGCCAGTAATACACCGTACGCACGACCAGCTCTCCACAGGGCTGTTGTGCCTCACTGTGGCAGGAGGGACGGGGCCTCAGCGGCTCCGTATGGATGGACGTGAAGCGATACTTCCGTGGGCCGGTCATGTGGATCGTGCTGGCCGTCCTCGCCGTGGTCGTGTTGATGCAGGTCGTCGGCTCGTCCGGCGGCTACAAGACGGTGGACACCGGTCAGGTCGTCAAGGCGATCGCTGACAACAAGGTGAAAACCGCCGAGCTGACGACCGGTGACGAGAACAAGATCAAGATCGAGTTGTCGGGCGACAACAAGATCGATGGCTCCAACAAGATCCAGGCGAGCTACATCGGCGACCAGGGCGTCGATCTGGCGAAGAACCTGCAGGCCAAATACCAGACCGGCGAGATCAAGGACGGGTACACCGTCTCCCCGGAGAAGCAGAACCCGTTCGTCGGGATGCTGATTTCGATGGTCCCGATCGTCGCCATTGTGATCATTTTCCTGTTCCTGATGAACCAGGCGCAGGGCGGCGGCTCCCGGGTGATGCAGTTCGGGAAGTCCAAGGCGAAGCTGATCACCAAGGACACCCCCAAGACGACCTTCTCGGACGTCGCAGGGGCGGACGAGGCCGTCGAGGAACTCCAGGAGATCAAGGAATTCCTCCAGGAGCCGGCGAAGTTCCAGGCCGTCGGAGCCAAGATCCCCAAGGGCGTGCTGCTGTACGGCCCGCCCGGCACCGGCAAGACGCTGCTCGCCCGCGCCGTCGCCGGCGAGGCCGGCGTCCCGTTCTACTCGATCTCCGGTTCCGACTTCGTCGAGATGTTCGTCGGCGTCGGCGCCTCCCGTGTCCGCGACCTCTTCGAGCAGGCCAAGGCGAACGCCCCGGCGATCGTCTTCGTCGACGAGATCGACGCCGTCGGCCGGCACCGCGGTGCGGGTCTGGGCGGCGGCCACGACGAGCGCGAGCAGACGCTGAACCAGCTCCTGGTCGAGATGGACGGCTTCGACGTCAAGGGCGGCGTCATCCTGATCGCCGCCACGAACCGGCCGGACATCCTGGACCCGGCGCTGCTGCGTCCCGGCCGTTTCGACCGGCAGATCGCCGTCGACCGTCCGGACATGCAGGGCCGCCTGGAGATCCTCAAGGTCCACCAGAAGGGCAAGCCGGTCGCTCCGGACGTCGACCTCTCGGCCGTCGCCAAGCGCACCCCCGGCTTCACCGGTGCCGATCTGTCCAACGTCCTCAACGAGGCCGCGCTCCTGACGGCCCGCAGTGACGCGAAGCTGATCAACAACCACTTCCTGGACGAGGCGATCGACCGCGTCGTGGCCGGACCGCAGAAGCGGACCCGGATCATGTCCGAGAAGGAGAAGAAGATCACCGCGTACCACGAGGGCGGACACGCCCTGGTCGCGGCGGCTTCACCGAACTCCGACCCGGTCCACAAGATCACGATCCTGTCCCGCGGCCGGGCACTGGGCTACACCATGGTCCTGCCCGACGAGGACAAGTACTCCACCACCCGCAACGAGATGCTCGACCAGCTCGCGTACATGCTGGGCGGGCGCGCGGCGGAGGAGCTGGTCTTCCACGACCCGACCACCGGTGCCGCCAACGACATCGAGAAGGCCACCGCCACGGCCCGCGCGATGGTCACGCAGTACGGCATGACGGAGCGGCTCGGCGCGATCAAGTTCGGCACCGACAACTCCGAGCCCTTCCTGGGCCGCGAGATGGGTCACCAGCGCGACTACTCCGAAGAGGTCGCCGCGCTGGTCGATGAGGAAGTCAAGAAGCTCATCGAGACCGCGCACAACGAGGCGTGGGAGATCCTGGTCGAGAACCGCGACGTGCTCGACAACCTGGTGCTGACGCTCCTGGAGAAGGAGACCCTCGGCAAGGAAGAGATCGCCGAGGTCTTCAAGCACATCGTCAAGCGCCCGGCCCGCCCCGCGTGGACCGGCTCCTCGCGCCGTACCCCCTCCACCCGCCCGCCGGTGCTCTCGCCCAAGGAGCTGGCCCCGGCCAACGGCTCCGTGGCGACCACCGCGGTCTCCACGGAGAAGGCGGAATCCACTGAGGAACCCCGCCCGGAGAGCTGATCCGGAGCCTTCACCGGCCCCGGAATGAATGCCGCGCCCCGCAGGTTTTAGCCTGGGGGCGCGGCATTCCGCGTTTCGAGCGGGCGCAGTAAGGAACGAGGCACCACATGACCGACCCTGTGACGCTGGCCGGCGAAGGCAAGATCGGCGTCTTCGACGAGAAGCGCGCCGAGAACGCCGTCCGCGAACTCCTCATCGCGGTCGGCGAGGACCCGGACCGCGACGGACTGCTGGACACACCGGCCAGGGTGGCGCGGGCGTACAAGGAGATCTTCGCGGGCCTGTGGCAGGAGCCGAAGGACGTCCTGACGACGACGTTCGACATCGGCCACGACGAAATGGTGCTGGTCAGGGACATCGAGGTGTACTCGACCTGTGAGCACCACCTGGTGCCGTTCCACGGCGTCGCGCACGTCGGCTACATCCCGTCCTCCGACGGCAAGATCACCGGCCTGTCCAAGCTGGCCCGCCTGGTGGACGTCTACGCCCGCCGCCCGCAGGTGCAGGAGCGGCTCACGACGCAGATCGCCGACTCCCTGATGCAGATCCTGGAGCCGCGCGGGGTGATCGTCGTCGTCGAGTGCGAGCACATGTGCATGTCGATGCGCGGTATACGCAAGCCGGGCGCCAAGACGCTGACCTCGGCCGTCCGCGGACAGTTGCGGGACGCCGCGACCCGCGCTGAGGCGATGAGCCTGATCATCGGCCGCTGACGCACCGCCGCTCAGACCTTCAGGTGGTTGCCCAGCCACTGCAGGGCGGCTGGTATTTCCCGGCGCCAGGTGTTGAAGTTGTGGCCGCCGCTGTCGAGGATGATCGACGAGATGCGGGAGGGCGACTTGGTCTGCTCGATGAACTTCAGCGTCTGGCGGTAGTTCGCCTCGCCCTGCTTGCTGGTGGTGACCAGGAGGTTCACCGGGGGAGCGGGCAGGTGCTGCTGGCGCCAGTGCAGGTTGTTCTCGCGCTGCAACTGCGGGTCGCCGCCGAAGAGGTCGCCGGTGGTGGCGTCGAGCGGGGCCTTGTAGGCGCCGGAGAGCGCGACGGCGGTGGAGTACGCCTCCGGGTGGCGCATGGTCATCTTCAGGGCGCAGTAGCCGCCGGTGGAGTCGCCGATGACGCCCCAGCTCCTGGCCTCGGTGCCGGCGCGGTAGTGCTGGGTGATGTCGGCGCGCAGGTCCTTGGTGAAGAAGGTCTCGGTCTGCGGTCCGCCGGGTATGTCGACGCACTCGGTGTCGCGTGGCGGTGCGACGGTGGGCCGCATCATCACCAGGATCGTCGGCCGCATCTTCTTGCGCTTGACCAGGTCGTGCTGGGTCTGGGGGAAGTGCAGCTTCTTGTAGAGGGCCTCGGCGGTGCCGGGGTAGCCGGTGAGGGCCACGGACACCGGGAACCTCTTGTGGGCGTGCTTGGCCTGGAAGTACTGCGGCGGCAGGTACACGTACGCGGGGCTGCTGATCTTGGAGACTTCGCCGCGGATGAGGACCTTGTCCAGCCGCCCGCCGACCTTGGGCTTCGAACCGCCGGGAATGCTGATCCGCTCGGTGCCCAGCAGTTTCAGCTTGGTGCCGTGCGGGCCGGTCTCGTAATCGGTGACGACGCCGGGGGCCTGCTCCTGGCCGAAGAGGTCGGCCCACGAGGCGTAGAAACCGAACGAGTTGTTGGCCGAGAGGCCGATCGAGGCGAACAAGGAGAGCTGGGTGGCCAGCAGCAGTCCGATGCGGCCGAGGACGGCGCGCCAGTTGCCCTTGGACAGGCGCGGCCAGAGCCAGATGGTGAGGACGAACAGTGCCACCGCGAAGAGGACGGCAAGAAGCAGCACTTTCTTGCTGGTGAGACCCATGTGGTGCTTTCTTCCGGGCGGCCGGCCCTTCCGTGCCGCTAATGGAACCCCGAGCCCTGAAACGCCGTCATACAGGGCGCAAAAAGTCCAGATGCTGCGACAAGGCTCGCACGTACTCTCGACCGGGGCGACGGGAAAGTGATGTCTGACAGGCTAGATGGCGAAAAGTCGGAGACGGTTGCGTGGCGCACGCCACGCTGGCTCCGTGGCCCGCGGCCCGAATCGGTACCGCGCTTCGTCGGTACGGCCGGCGTGGTCGTCGGCCTGCTGAACTTGGTCGCGGGGGTGTTCCCCCGGTTCCGGCACAGCCGGATGCACGCCCTGGCCGAGGTGCTGCCGGGGGCGGTGAGCCCGCTGGCGGCGGCCGCGTCGATCGTCGTGGGAATCCTGCTGCTCCTGTTGGCGCACGGGCTCAAGCGGCGTAAGCGGCGGGCCTGGGTGGCGGCCGTGGCGCTGCTCCCGGTGGGGATCGCCGCTCAGCTCGTGTACCGCCACTCCGTTTTCGGAGCGGTGCTCTCGCTCGCGCTCCTGGTGTTCCTGGTGTGGCACCGCAGCGAGTTCGCGGCCCTCCCCGACCCGCGCAGCCGCTGGAAGGCCCTGGCGAACTTCGTCGTCCTGGGCGGTGTGAGTTTCGCCATCGGCATGGTGGTCGTCAGCTCCCACCCCCACAAGATCATCGGATCGCCCTCGTTCTGGGAGCGGGCCCAGCACGTCGTGTGGGGCATGTTCGGCTTCGAGGGCCCGGTCAGCTACACCCACCAGGTCGACTACACCGTCGGCTACTCCCTCGGCGCGCTCGGCCTGCTGACCGTGGCGACCACCGCCTACCTCGCCTTCCGCCCCGAGCACCCGGCCGCCCGGCTCACCGACGACGACGAGCGACGCCTGCGCGAGCTGCTCGCCAAGCACGGCGGCCGTGACTCGCTCGGCTACTTCGCGCTCCGCCGCGACAAGGGCGCCGTCTTCTCCCCGACCGGCAAGGCCGCGGTCTGCTACCGGGTGATCTCCGGTGTGATGCTCGCCAGCGGCGACCCGATCGGCGACGTCGAGGCATGGCCCGGCGCGATCGAGCGCTTCATGGAGGAGGCCCGGGCGCATTCCTGGACGCCGGCGGTGACCGGCTGCAGCGAGACCGGCGGCCAGGTGTGGACCCGCGAGACCGGGATGGACGCGCTGGAGCTGGGCGACGAGGCGATCGTCGACGTCGCCGACTTCACCCTGTCGGGCCGCGCGATGCGCAACGTACGGCAGATGGTCAAGCGGATCGAACGCAACGGCTACGAGACCCGCGTGCGGCGGGTGCGCGACCTGGAGCCGGAGGAGCTGGAGCGCATCCAGAAGGCCGCGAACGCCTGGCGCGACACCGATACCGAGCGCGGCTTCTCCATGGCGCTGGGGCGGATCGACGCGGTGGCCGACGGCGACGCGGTGATCGCGACCGCGCACCTGGCCCCCGGCGAGGGCGAGGACCCCGGCCCCTACGGCGACCTCAAGGCGATGCAGCACTTCGTGCCGTGGGGCGACACCGGCATCTCCCTGGAGCTGATGCGCCGCGACCGCAGCGCCGACCCGGGCATGAACGAGCTGCTGATCGTCGCGGCGCTCCAGGCGACGCCGGATTTGAAGATCAAGGAGGTGTCGCTGAACTTCGCGGTCTTCCGCTCCTCTCTGGAGCGGGGCGAGAAGCTCGGGGCCGGGCCGGTCATCCGGATCTGGCGCGGAACGCTGATCTTCCTCTCCCGCTGGTACCAGATCGAGTCGCTCTACAAGTTCAACGACAAGTTCCGGCCACGCTGGGAGCCCCGCTTCGTCGTCTTCCGCAACAGCCGCGACATTCCGCGCATCGGGCTGGCCGCGTTGCAGGCCGAGGGCTATCTGGAGTTGGGCCTGCCGCGCGCGCTGCGCCGTCGGCGGCCCGCCGAGCCGCGCCCCTGCGCGCACACCGCTCAGCCGGTCGCGGCGGCCGGAGCGCCGGTCGGGGAGGCGGCCTGAGGGCCGTCCCCCCGGCCGCCGCCGCTCTCCGTCCGCTGCACCGGGCCACAATCCGGCCGGTCGGCACACGGCCTAGGCTGGTGCCATGAGTACCTTGCGTGGCCGGGTGGCCGGACTGCCGGACTGGGACCGCTGCGCGGTGCTGGGCGTCGTGAACGTCACGCCCGATTCGTTCTCCGACGGCGGTCAGTGGTTCGACACCGAGCTCGCCGTCAAACACGGTCTCGACCTGGTGGCGCAGGGCGCCGACATGGTGGACGTCGGCGGCGAGTCGACCCGGCCCGGCGCGGCCAGGGTGGATGAGGCCGAGGAGCTGCGCCGGGTCGTCCCGGTGGTGCGCGAGCTGGCCGCGGCGGGTGTCGTGGTGTCGGTCGACACCATGCGCGCCTCGGTCGCCGAGCGGGCCGTGGCGGCCGGTGCGCGGCTGGTCAACGACGTCAGCGCGGGTGCGGCCGATCCGGCGATGGTGCCCGTGGTGGCCGCCGCGCGGGTGCCGTTCGTGGTGATGCACTGGCGCGGCCAGTCCATCGACATGAACAACCGGGCGGTCTACGCCGATGTGGTCACCGAGGTCGTCGACGAGCTCGGGCGGAGCATGGAGCGCGCGGTGGCCGGCGGCGTCGATCCGGAGCGGATCATCATCGACCCGGGCCTGGGCTTCGCCAAGGGCGCCGCGCACGACCTCGCGCTGGTCGCCCACCTCGACCGGCTGCGGGCCCTGGGACGGCCCCTACTGGTGGCCGCATCGAGGAAACGCTTCCTGGGCAGGGTGCTGGCAGGCGACGAGGGAGCCGCCCCGCCGCCGGCCCGGGAGCGGGACGCCGCGTCGGCGGCGGTGTCGGCGATCGTGGCACGAGAGGGGGCCTGGGCGGTGCGGGTGCACGAGGTGCGGGCGAGCGCGGACGCGGTGCGGGTGGCCCGCGCGGTGGAGAGCGCGACCGGAGCAGAGGGTTCCGCGAGACCGGACGGGGTCCCCGGGACGCCCGCGACGCGGGATGTGACCGACAAGAACGAGCCAACCGGCACGGCCGGCACCACAGGTACGACGGATACGACGGCGAACGCGACGGGAGCGGTGTGAGCGGCTTGGGCCCACGGACGGACATCGAACTGGTCGAGCAGGCGAACACGACCCTGTACGAGACCATCGAGCGAGGCGATCACGAAGCGTTGTCGGAGCTCTGGCTCGATGGCCAGGTGAGCGTCGTCCACCCGGGGTGGCCGGTACTGCGGGGCCGCGGCGAGGTGCTCCGTTCGTACGCCCTGATCATGGCGAACACCGAGTACATCCAGTTCTTCCTGACCGACGTGGAGATCGATGTCATCGGTGACACGGCCCTGGTGACGTGCACGGAGAACATTCTCAGCGGTGGTCCGGCGGAGGACGACGGCTCGGTGGGGCCGCTGATCGGCCAGTTGGTCGTGGCCACGAACGTCTTCCGGCGTACGGAGGACGGCTGGCGGGTGTGGTCCCACCACGGGTCGCCGGTGCTGGCGGACCGCGATGACGAGGACGACGACGAGGACGAGGACACCGACGAGAACGGCCCGGACGGGAACACGGGCGCACCGGGCGGCCTGTAGGGACGTGTCGGCTGTGCGGTGCCTTGGGCCCGTTATGGGCCGATGGCACGGTGACGGCCGAGGCGAACCCGTTCGAGGCAACTGAAGTGCGGGTAGGGGTGGAGGCGCGGGGGCACGGGTAAGAGGCCGCGCGGACGACCTCCGGCCGGCTAGCAGCATGACGGGGACTTGTCCATAGCCCCCGTGGGCGAGTGTTGTCGGTGCTCGCAGGTAGATTCGACGGCAGGGCGGTGTGCCGGACGTGTGCTGGTGCGTGCCCGGAATCCGATGAGCAGTGGCGCCAGAGGTGCCAGTGGGACCAATGGGAGTGATTCGCGTGGACCGTGTCGCGCTGCGCGGGCTGAAGGCCCGAGGGCACCACGGGGTGTTTCCCCGGGAACGCGAGGAAGGCCAGACCTTCATCGTGGACCTGGTGCTGGGCCTGGACACCCGGCCCGCTGCGGCGTCCGACGACCTCGCGAAGACAGTGCACTACGGCGTCGTGGCGGAGGAGGTCGTGGCCGTCGTCGAGGGCGAGCCCGTCGACCTCATCGAGACCCTCGCGGAACGGATCGCCGAGCAGTGCCTGAAGCACGAGGGGGTGCAGCAGGTGGAGGTGGTGGTGCACAAGCCGGATGCCCCGATCACCGTGCCCTTCGACGACGTGACCATCACCATCACCCGGAGCCGAGTATGAACCCCACCCGTCACCCGGCCACCCCCTCCGAGGAAGCCGCCGCCCGGCGCCCGCAGGTCGGAGACCCCACCGTTCAGCCGGTACCCGCCTCCGTGGTGGCGCAGGTCGACGCCGCGGACGTGACGCTGTCCAACCCCAAACGCGCCGTGATCTCCCTCGGCAGCAACCTCGGCAACCGCCTGGAGACGCTCCAGGGCGCCGTGGACGCGCTGGAGGACACGCCGGGCCTGCGGGTCAAGGCCGTCTCCCCGGTGTACGAGACCGAGCCGTGGGGCGTCGAGCCCGGTTCGCAGCCGTCGTATTTCAACGCCGTCGTGCTGATCAAGACGACGCTGCCGCCGGCGTCCCTCCTGGAGCGCGGCCACGCCATCGAGGAGGCCTTCGAGCGGGTGCGTGACGAGCGCTGGGGGCCCCGCACGATCGACGTCGACATCCTGGCCTACCAGGACGTGGTCTCCGACGACCCGCAGTTGACGCTGCCCCACCCGCGCGCCCACCAGCGCGCGTTCGTGCTGGTGCCGTGGCACGACGTCGACCCGTCGGCCGAGGTCCCCGGCCGCGGGGCGGTGGCCGAGCTGCTGGCGTCGGTCGGCCAGGAGGGTGTCGTGCCGCGCGCGGACCTGGAACTGCGGCTGCCGGAGTAGTCGTTAGGGTTGCGGGCCGCTCGCCCTGCGGCGCGCGGGCGTAGCCGGCGGCTTCGTGCGGCATGGATGGGTACGCGACCGGTTTCGTGCGGCGGGAACGCGTACGTACCGGTGCCGGGCGGCCGCCATGCGGAGGAAAGCGGCCCGATGCGGACGAACGCGTAAGGAACGGACGGTACGGCCATGAGGGCAGTGGGCGGCGACGGCAGGACGGCCATGACGGCGCGAGGGGCGATCGCTCGGTGAAGCAGCTACACATCAAGGTGCTGGTCGGGCTGTTTCTGGCCGCCGGGGTGCTCGCCTGGGCGGGCGCCCGGCTCTGGGACTCCCTGGACACCCTCCCGGGCGTGCCGGTGGCCGCGCCTATCGTGCTCGCGCTGATCGCCGCGCTGCTGGCGGGCACCGCCTTCTCCCTGCGGTCGCGGCTGCGGGCACAGCGGGAGCGGCGGCCGGACGCCAAGGGCGTCGATCCGCTGGTGGCCGCCCGCGCGGTGGTCTTCGGCCAGGCGAGCGCCCTGGTGGCGTCGCTGGTGGCGGGCCTGTACGGCGGCGTCGGCGTCTACCTGCTGACGTCCGGGCTGGACCTCGCCCCGCGCCGGGACCAGGCGATCTACGCCGGCCTCTCGGTGCTGGCCGGCGCGGCGGTGGTGGCCGCCGCGCTGTTCCTGGAGCGGGTCTGCAAGCTCCCGGAGGACGAGGACCAGTCGGGCGCGACGGCGGTCTGAGGGCCGGGTGGCGCCTCGATCGCCACCAGGCGCCCGGGCACGGGCTCGCGCGCTTCCGGATCGGACACCGGCCCCCGCGCCTTCTGATCAGGCGTCCGGGACGGAATCCAGGGCCACTTCGGCGCGCGGGACGTTCCTCGCGTCCGCCGTGGTCGAGCGGCGCAGGGCCGCGTGCAGTTGGGCGGGGGTGAGCACGCCCGCGAAGCGGTCGCCGTCGAGGACCGCCACCCAGCCCGCGTCGTGCTGGAGCATCGCGCTGAACGCCTGCTTGAGCGGGGCGCCCAGCGGCAGCCAGGCGTCCATCGGGCGGGCATGGTCGCGCACGGTCGCGTCCCGGGAGCCGGCCGCGTCCCCCGGCCCGGCGGTGAGCGCGGCCGCCGCCACCCAGCCGTGCGGCGCCCCGCCGTCGTCCAGGACGACGGCCCAGGCGGCCCCTTCGGCGGCCAGCCTGGCGGCGGCGCCCACCGCGGGGTCGTCGAGGCGGACGACCGGGGGCTGGTCGAGGTCGCCGGGCTCCACGGGGGTGACGGACAGCCGCTTCAGGCCGCGGTCCGCGCCGACGAACGCGGCGGTGTACGGGTTCGCGGGCGCGCCCAGGACCGTCGCGGGGGTGTCGAACTGCTCGATGCGGCCGGCCCCGTAGACGGCGATGCGGTCGCCGAGCCGGACCGCCTCCTCGATGTCATGGGTGACGAACAGCACCGTCTTGTGGAGCGTGGACTGCAGGCGCAGGAACTCGTTCTGGAGGTGTTCGCGCACGACGGGGTCCACCGCGCCGAACGGCTCGTCCATCAGCAGCACGGGCGGGTCGGCGGCCAGTGCCCGGGCCACGCCGACGCGCTGGCGCTGTCCGCCGGAGAGCTGGTCGGGATAGCGGTCGCCGTAGGTGAAGGGGTCCAGGCCGACCAGGTCGAGGAGTTCGGCGGCACGGGCGCGGGCCTTCTTGCGCGGCCATCCAAGAAGGTGCGGGACCGTGGCGGTGTTGTCCAGGACGGTCTTGTGGGGGAAGAGGCCGACCTGCTGGATGACGTAGCCGACCCGGCGGCGCAGTTCCACGGGGTCGATGGCGGATATGTCCTCGCCGTCGAGGTGGATGCTGCCGCTGGTGGGCTCGATGAGCCGGTTCACCATCTTCATCGTGGTGGTCTTGCCGCAGCCCGAGGGTCCGACGAGCGTGACCAGTTCGCCCCTCGCGACCTCGAAGGAGAGGTTGTCGACGGCGGTGGTGCCGTCGGCGTAGCTCTTGGTGACGTGCTCGAAGCGGATCATGATTCCCCATTGTGGACGGGCGGGCGTGAACGCGGTGTTGCGCGAGGATGGCGGGCCGGGCCGATTGTCAGTGGTGGGGGATAGGGTCGCAGACAGTCACCGACGGTGTGAGCGACAGGGCGGGGGAGGTGACGACGGGTGAGTGCACAGAGCGGTGTGCAGGTGGCCGGTCCGGGCTGTCTGCAGGCCAACGAGTGGATCTGCGGCGAGTATGTCCGCACCCGCGGCCAGGAGTTGATGGACGCGACCGTCCAGCACATCGGCATCACGGCGGTGTCCGTGGCCATCGGGCTGCTGGTCGCCTTTCCGCTGGCCCTGGTGGCCCGGCGGTGGCGGGGTGTGGCGGGACCGGTCCTGGGGCTGACGACGGTGCTCTACACCGTCCCGTCCCTGGCGATGTTCGCGCTGCTGACACCGGTGTTCGGGGTCTCGGCTTCGGTGGTGGTCACCGGCCTGGTGCTGTATTCGCTGACGATCCTCGTACGCAACATCCTCGCCGGGCTGCAGGCCGTGCCCGCCGAGGTGCGGGAGGCCGCCCGGGGGATGGGCTACGGCTCCGCGCGCCTGCTGTTCGAGGTGGAGCTCCCGCTCGCGCTGCCCGCCGTGGTGGCCGGCCTGCGGATCGCCACGGTCTCGACGGTGGCGATGACGACCATCGGCTCCGTGGTCGGCTACGGCGGCCTGGGGAATCTCATAGCCAGCGGTCTGGAGGGGTTCTTCAAGGCGGAGGTCCTGACGGCGTCGGTGCTGTGCGTGCTGCTGGCGCTGACGGCCGATGTGCTGCTGATGGGCCTTCAGCGGCTGCTGACTCCCTGGACGCGGGGTCGGGCCCGGAGCCGGGCGCGTCGCGCGACCCGTACGGCGAAGGCGGGGGCTTGAGAGATGGAAGCGATCACGGGTGCCTGGCTGTGGCTGTCGACGGCCGCCAACTGGGCCGGTGAGAAAGGCGTCTGGCACCGCCTCGGCGAACATGTGTGGCTCAGCGCGCTGTGCCTGCTGCTGTCCTGCCTGATAGCGCTGCCGGTGGCGCTGTATCTGGGACACATAGGAAAGGGCGGGGCGCTGGCCGTCAACGTCTCCAACCTGGGCCGCGCGGTGCCGACGTTCGCCGTCCTGGTGCTGCTGACGCTCAGTCCGCTGGGCACCCGGGGGGACTGGCCGACGATCATCGCGCTGGTGCTCTTCGCGGTGCCGCCGCTGCTGACCAACGCCTATCTGGGCATGCGCGAGGCGGACCGCGATGTGGTCGAGGCGGCGCGGGGGATGGGCATGTCGGGACCCCAACTGTTGTGGCGGGTCGAGATACCGCTCGCCTATCCGCTGATCATGACGGGGCTGCGGTCCGCCACGGTGCAGGTCGTGGCGACGGCCACGCTGGCCGCGCTGGCCGGTGGCGGCGGTCTGGGCCGCATCATCACCGCGGGCTTCGGCAATTACGACACGGCCCAGGTGGTCGCGGGCGCGCTGCTGGTGGCCGTCCTCGCCCTCACGGTGGAGGGCGTGCTGGTCCTGGTGGACCGGATGTGCGACCCGATGCGGGGGCGGCGGCGCGGCGCGCGTACGGCGGGCCGGGGCCGGGGCGGGGGGCAGGGCCGGAAGGCCGACGGGCCACCGGGCCGCGAAGGCGACGCGGCCGCGTGCGCGGAACCCGCCTGACGCGGTGCGCCCGCTTCGCGAAGCAGCCTGCCCCTCCGCGTACCCCGCACGTCCGCACGTACCGCCTTTAGCGCACCTCCCGAAGATTCCAACGAACCGAAGGGTGAATTCCATGAGCAGCAAGTCGCGCGCGTCGCGCACCGCCCTCGTCGCGGGCTCCGTCCTCGCGCTGGCGGCCGGCCTCACCGCATGCGGCGGCCAGAGTCTGGAGGCCAAGGGCGGCGCCCAGGGCGGGGGTGGCGGCAAGGGCGGGGGTGGCGGCAAGGGCGAGATAGTCGTCGGCTCGGCCGGGTTCACCGAGTCGAAGGTGCTCGCCGAGATCTATTCCAAGGTCCTCTCCCACGCCGGTTACCGAGCGCGTGTGCAGACGCTGGCCAATCGCGAGCTGTATGAACCGGCCCTGGAGAAGGGGCAGATCGATGTCGTGCCCGAATATGCCTCCACACTCGCGGAATTCCTCAACGCCAAGGAGAACCGCGACAAGGCGAAGCCCGTCGCCTCCAGTGACATCGACAAGACGATGGCGGCCCTGAAGAAGCTCGCCGGGCCGCGCGGTCTGAAGGTGCTGGCGGTCGGCGAGGCCACCGATCAGAACGCCTTCGCCGTCACCAAGGAATTCGCCGCCGAGCACAAGCTGAAGACGCTCTCCGACCTCGGCAGGTCGAAGCAGAAGATCAGGCTCGCGTCGGGTGAGGAGTGCGAGACGCGGGTGTTTTGCAAGCCGGGACTGGAGAAGACCTACGGCATCGACATCGCGGCCCTGGATCCCAAGGGAGTGGGGACCCCGCAGTCCAAGCAGGCGGTGAAGGAGGGCACCGACCAACTCGTCCTGACCACCACCACGGACGCCACGCTCGACAACTTCGGGCTGGTCCTTCTCCAGGACGACAAGAAGCTCCAGAACGCCGACAATGTGGTGCCGGTGGTGAATGCCAAGAGCGCCGGTGACAAGGCGATAGCGACCGCTCTCGACGCGCTCACCCGCACCCTGACCACCAAGGACTTGATCGACTTGAACCGCAAGGTCGATGCCGAGCGACTCAAGCCCGCGGATGTCGCGCAGGCGTATTTGGAGGCCAAGGGCCTGCTGAAGAAGTAACCAGCGGGAAACGGATTCGCGGGCGGGGCCCCATAGGTCCCGCACGCACGGTAAGTTTCTGGCCATGCCACGAGGACGCCACCGCCATTCACCACCCCTCCACCGGCTGCTTCCTCCCACAGCGGTCGCCAGTGCGTCGGTCGCCTGCGCCGCGGGCGCGTGGTTCGTCGGCGACGACCTGGTCCAACGGGTACTCGCCGCGGGCGCCGCGGCCGCCGCGATCACCGGCGCCGTCCTGCTGCGGACCTGGGACCGTAAGGCCGGCCGGCGGGTCGCCGAACTCACCCGCGCCCGGGTGCGCGACGAGTGGCGGACCGAGGAACGGATAGCCGAGCTCGAAACGGATGTCGAGGAGTCCCGCGAGATCCGTGTCGCGCTGGACGGCAAACTGCGCGCCAAGCGCGCCGAACTGGCCCGGCTGCGCAGCGAGCACGCCGAACTGCTGCGCCGTTACGCCACCGCCGAGACCGAACGCGCCAGCGCCCTGGAGGGCCGCCGCCTCCTGGCCATCGAGGCCGCGACCCCGGCCCGGGCCCTGCCGCCGGCCGGCGAGCTGCGCCTGGCCCAGACCGGCAGGCCGGCGGCCGACGCGGCCGCCGACGGCCGGGCGGGAGCTCCGGTCCACGCCACCTACGCGCAGGCCGACCAGGCGCTGCGGCAGTTGGCCCGTAACGCCGCCCGGCAGCGTGCCGGTGCCGGTACCGCCGCGCGGACGCCCAAGAACGGCGGCGCCGGTGGCGTGGGCGAGCGCCGAGGCAGCCAGGACGGTGAGAGCGGCCAGGGGAAGCCCCAGGCGGCCCCCGCGCGCCACGCCCGTACGGACTCCGCCGCCACCCCCGCGCTCCGCACCGTTCCCGCCGCCGCGGCGGCCGTCGCGCCGGCCCGCCCCGCCGCGTCCCGCGCCCAGGGCGGCTTCGACTTCTTCGGCACCGCGCTCCCCGCGGAGCCCCGCCGGCTGACCGCACCCCTGGAGGACGACCTGGCGGACGTGGTCGGCGACGAGGCGCTCGCCGAGGAGTCGGCGCGCGCCCAGGCCCTCTTCCTGGCCCGCACACGGGAGGCCGGATCGGCCGAGGCCGGATCGGTCGAGAGCGGGCCGGCCGAGGGCGGGCCGGCCGAGGGCGGGCGGACCGCCGACGCGGCGCCTGGCGATGCGTCAGCCGATGAGGTGCCGGCGGACGGCTCCTCCGCGGAAGGGATCGGCGCGGTCATCGACCTGACCGCGCACGACGAGACCGAACAGCTCGACGTCGCGGTGCTGCGCCGCGCCATCTCGTAGGCGGCGCGGCGCGGACCCGGCCGTCTCCGGGCCCCGTAACAGACAGGCGAGGTCTCCCCGGGCGCGCATCCGCGCCCGGGGAGACCTTTTTCACGTCCGGACGCAGGGGCCTCGACCAGGCCGGGTGAAAGTTATCCACAGGATGTGGATGAGGCGGGCGGGGCCAACCGAGGCGCTCACCCGTCGCCTACTTGTCGATTACTTGTCGATGTCGCCGACGACGAAGAACAGCGACCCCAGGATCGCGACCATGTCGGCGACCAGCGTGCCCGGCAACAGTTCCGTCAGCGCCTGGATGTTGTTGTACGACGCCGAGCGCAGCTTCAGGCGGTAGGGGGTCTTGTCCCCCTTGGAGACGAGGTAGTAGCCGTTGATGCCGAGCGGATTCTCGGTCCACGCGTACGTCGCGCCCTCGGGAGCCTTGAGCACCTTCGGCAGCCGCTGGTTGATCGGGCCCGGCGGCAGCTCCTCGATGCGGTCCAGGCAGGCGTCGGCCAGATCGAGCGCGTTGTGGCTCTGGTCGAGCAGGCACTCGAAACGGGCCAGGCAGTCGCCCTCCTGGCGGGTGACGACCCGGAGCGTCGACTGAAGATCGCCGTAGGCGAGATACGGCTCGTCGCGCCGCAGATCGAAGTCGACACCGGACGCGCGGGCGATCGGCCCGGAGACGCCGTACGCGTGCACCGCCTCACGCGAGAGGACGCCGATGCCGCGCGTACGCCCGCGGAAGATCTCGTTGCCCAGGACCAGATTGTCGAAGACGTCCATCCGGGAGCGGACCTCGGACACGGCGTGCCGGGCCCGGCCCAGCCAGCCCGCCGGCAGGTCCTCCTTGAGGCCGCCGACGCGGTTGAACATGTAGTGCATCCGGCCGCCGGAGATCTCCTCCATGACGCTCTGGAGCTCTTCCCGCTCGCGGAAGGCGTAGAAGACGGGCGTGATGCCGCCCAGTTCGAGCGGATAGGAACCGAGGAACATCAGGTGGTTCAGGACGCGGTTCAACTCGGCCAGGAGCGTCCGCGTCCACACCGCCCGCTCGGGGACCTCCATGCCCAGCATCCGCTCGACGCCCAGCACCACGCCCAGCTCGTTGGAGAACGCCGACAGCCAGTCGTGGCGGTTGGCGAGCATGATGATCTGCCGGTAGTCGCGCGCCTCGAAAAGCTTCTCCGCGCCGCGGTGCATATAGCCGATCACCGGCTCGGCGTGCTGGATGCGCTCGCCGTCCAGGACGAGGCGCAGCCGCAGCACACCATGCGTGGAGGGGTGCTGCGGGCCGATGTTCAGCACCATGTCGGTGCTCTCCGCCGCGCCGCCGATGCCGACCGTCGTCTCCGTCATGGGAACAGTCTCGCAGTTCGGTGTCCGGGGGTGGGATGACGGTGGGGGTTCGGCGGTGCCTTACCGCGCGAGCAGCCCCCCGCACGCCGCGCCCACCGGCTCCAGCAGCCAGCCGAAGCCACCCAGCCCCGCCGGATCGGTCAGTTCCGCCGCCGCGCCGGCCGCGCCGAGGGCCCGTACGTAGGCGGCCGGATCGCTGGAGGCCAGGGCGAGCGGCGGGCGCCGGCCGCTCACCCCCAGGGCGTGCAGCGCCTCGCGCTGGGTCAGCCGCTCGGCCGACGGCCCGGCGCAGGCGTCCAGCGCCACATGCGCGGTGAGATCGCAGCTACCGTCCGGGACGGGCCGCACCTCGCGGCCCTCACGGAAGCCGGTGAGGGTGCCGAAGAGCGGCCGGTCGCCCCGCTCGTGCGCGTAGTCGACGGCGACGGCGAGCCCGGCGCGCAGCGTACCGACGGCCCGCGCCCAGGCGGCGTCCCGTGGCCGGCCGATCTCGGCCCGCAGCCCGGCGGACGGGACGGCGGCGTCCTCGGCACGGGGGAGGGCGGAGGTGCCTCCGGCAGGGGAGAGGACGGCGGCGTCCTCGGAGCGGGGGGCGACGGAGGCGAACACGGCACCGGCCGGCAGCGGCGGCGACCACCAGCGCTCCAGCCACCGCGCGTCCGCGCCGTCGACCGGCTCGCCCAGCCGCTCGGCGCCGTCGGCCCGTACGAGCACCCGGCGCACCACGCCGTCCGCGTCCGCCTCCACGACATCCACCGGAACGTTGTCGAGCCACTCGTTCGCGAACAGCAGCCCGCACAGCGCACCGGGCTCGGGCAGCCCGGCCCGCCACTCCACGCGCCCGTCCAGGCCCGCCGGCCGCGCGGCCCGCTCGACGGCGCAGGCCCGCACCCGCGCCCCGACCGCCTCCGGCAGCACGTCCAGCACCCCCGTCAGCAGCTCGCCGCGCCCGGCGCCCACATCGACCAGGGCCAGCTCCTCCGGATGCCCCAACGCATCGTCGACGCGGCACAGGAGAGCGGCGACGGCCCGCGCGTAAAGGGGGGAGGCGTGCACCGAGGTGCGGAAGTGGCCCGCCGGGCCCGGTCCGCCGGGGCGGGTGTAGAAACCGTCCGGCCCGTACAGCGCCCGCTCCGCCGCCTCCCGCCAGCCACACCACTCGCCCGTCCCACGCCCAGTCGTCACCACCCCACGGTACGTTCGCCGCCCCGCCACGCCACGCGCGGGCGGACACCGGCCATGGTCCACCTGCCGGCGAGGGCTCAGCCCCTGGCCTCGTCCGCCCCGGCTCACCCGCCCGGCTACCGGGGGACCGACCTCGGCCGACACCGCGGCGCAGGGCGTCTCCACCTTGCGGAGTACGCCCGGCGCGCAGGATCGCTCCTCCGGTTGACCCGTACACCTATTCCGCCTGCCTACGCTGGGTTACGTGCAGCGTCTCTATGACTTCCTCCGCAGGCATCCCACCGGAGTGGACACCTTCTGGGCCGTCCTCCTCCTCGGGTTCAGCGGCCTGTGGGTCGTCTCCGACCTCCACGGCGCACAGGCGTTCCTGGGCGCCCTCTTCACCGTCGGCCTGTGCCTGGTCATCGCGTTGCGCCGCAAGGCGCCCGAGAAGATGCTGCTGCTGACCATCGCCATCGGCATCGCCCAGCTCATCTTCCGCATCGGCCAGAATCCGGCCGACCTCGCGATGCTCGTGATCATCTACAGCGTCGCCTCCGCCCCCTCCACCACCCGCTGGGCCTCCCGCCTCGCCCTCGTCGGCGGCCTCGCCGCCCCCGCCCTCTCCCTCTGGCGCTTCGGGGAGGCGCCCGACGGCCGGCACCTGTGGGAAGCACTGTTCTTCACGGGCCTGCTCACCGTGCCCTTCGTCCTGGCCTGGGTGCTCGGCGACTCCATGCGCACCCGCCGCGCCTACTGGGCCCAACTGGAGGAGAAGGCCGCCCGGCTGGAGAAGGAACGCGAGGCACAGTCCCGCATCGCCGTCGCCGCCGAACGCGCCAGGATCGCCCGCGAACTCCACGACGTCGTCGCCCACAACGTCTCGGTGATGGTCGTCCAGGCGGACGGCGCCGCCTACGTCCTCGACGCCGCGCCCGACCAGGCCCGCCAGGCCCTGGAGACGATCTCCGGCACCGGCCGGCAGGCCCTGGCCGAAATGCGCCGGCTGCTGGGCGTCCTGCGCACCGGCGAACAGCAGGAGAGCGGCGAATACGTCCCCCAGCCGGGCGTCGAACAGCTCGCCGACCTCCTCGACCAGGTCCGGGGCGCCGGACTCCCGGTCGACTTCCGCGTCGAGGGCGAGGCCCGCTCCCTGCCCAGCGGCGTCGAGCTGACCGCGTACCGCATCGTGCAGGAAGCCCTCACCAACACCCGCAAACACGGTGGCCCGGACGTCGGCGCGACCGTACGCCTCGCCTACCGCGAGAGCGATCTCCACCTGCTCGTCGAGGACGACGGACGCGGCGCGCGCCACGAGCTCTACGAAGAGGGCGGCGCGGACGGCCTCGGGCACGGCCTCATCGGGATGCGCGAACGCGTCGGCATGGTCGGCGGCAGCCTGGACGCCGGGCCGCGCCCCGGCGGCGGCTTCCGGGTGAGTGCCGTGCTGCCCCTCAAACCGGAGCGGTGAGCGCCGGTCGCCGGCTCCTGTGAGGGCGGGTGCGGCCCGCCTGATGGCGGGTGGGCCCGCCGCTCGAACCCCCTCCGTACGCTGTAACCCCACTCCTGAAGGGACCCCCGTATGACCATCCGCGTGATGCTCGTCGACGACCAGATGCTGCTGCGCACCGGCTTCCGGATGGTGCTGGCCGCGCAGCCCGACATGGAGGTCGTCGCTGAGGCGGGGGACGGCCTGCAGGCCCTGGAGGTGCTGCGCGCCACTCAGGTCGACGTGATCCTCATGGACGTGCGGATGCCGCATCTCGACGGTGTGGAGGCCACCCGGCGGATCTGCGAGGGCGGGCAGAAGGAAGGCGCCCCCAAGGTCCTCATCCTGACCACCTTCGACCTCGACGAATACGCGTTCTCCGCGCTGAAGGCCGGGGCCAGCGGCTTCATGCTCAAGGACGTGCCGCCGAACGAACTCCTCGCCGCCATCCGGGCCGTGCACAGCGGCGACGCGGTGGTGGCGCCGTCCACCACCCGCCGGCTGCTCGACCGCTTCACGCCCATGCTGCCCGACACCTCCGGCGCCCCGGTGCGCCCCGAACTGGCGCGGCTGACCGACCGCGAGCGGGAAGTGCTCCTGCTCGTCGCCCAGGGCCTGTCGAACGGCGAGATCGCGGCGAAGCTGGTGCTCTCCGAGGCCACCGTCAAAACCCACGTCGGCCGCATCCTCGCCAAGCTGAACCTCCGCGACCGGGTCCAGGCGGTGGTGCTGGCGTACGAGACGGGGCTGGTGCGGGCGGGGGGCGCGGGGAGTTAGAGGCGGCGCGGGTGCGGGCGGGGGCGCGGGGGCCGGGAGGCGGCGCCGGTGCGGGCGCGGGAGCGGGGGGTTGGAAGGGGCGCCGGTGCGGTGCGGGAGGTTGGACGCGGCGCCGGCCGTGGCGCCCTCAGCGCAGGACGCCCTCCAGGAAGTCACTGCCCAGCCGCGCCACCACCTGGAGGTCGAGCTGGTGCAGCACATACCGCCCGCGCCGCCGCGTCTGGATCAACCCGGCCTTCTTCAGCGTCGCGATGTGCCGCGAGACCTCCGGCGCCGTGATCCCGAACGCCGTCGCCAGCTCCCCCGTCGTATGCGGCCCCCGCGACAGCGTCCGGCACAGTTGCATCCGCATCGGATGCCCCAGAGCCTCCAGCCGCTGCTGTACGAGTTCCAGGGAGGCCGGGGCCGGCAACTCCGGGCTGGCGACCGGGTACTGGATCACCGGCCGCCAGCCGGGCGCGTGACTGACCAACAGATGTGGCCAGCCGAACGACGTCGGCACGAACGTGACTCCCGGATCGGTGGCGCTCGCGAACGCCGTCGTACGACCGCTCGCGAGCTTGTCGACCAGGATGCGGGCCCCGCCGCTGCCGTCCTGCGCCTCCTCCAGGGACAGCGCGGCCGAGGTCGCCGGCAACGTCTCGGCCAGGCCCTTGCGGCGCATCAACTCGGTCTTGTGCCGGGCGTCGGCGGCCAGTTGGATGCCCACCCGTCGCCAGATGTCGCCGAAGAACGCCTCCTCGCAATCCTCCAGCAGCCGGCGCAGCCACACCCGCAGCCCGTCCGGGTCGGTCAGCATGCGGTCCGTGAACGCCGCCTGGTGCGGCCCGCGCGCGGCGGCCATCTCCCGTACGCGGGCCCGCTCGGTGGCGTCGACCAGCGGCGACGGCGTGCAGCGGGTGTAACTCGTCGAACAGGTGATCTCGAACGCCGCGGCCACGAACCGCTCGTCGTCGATCAGGTCCATCGCGTCCAGCTCCTCGGCCAGCGTCGCCCCGGGACGGGGCGGCAGGAGGATGTCGGAGCGGGAGGACCGCCACAGGAAGTCGGCCTCGCACAGGCGGTCGGCGAGGTCGGTTTTCAGCCCGGCGGTGGTCGCGGTGACCCAGCCGTGCAGGCCGGGATGGTGCCCCGGCTCGGACAGAGCGTGCAGCGCCGCGCCCAGTTCCGCCAGGGGCGAGGGGGCGAACAGGACGCGCTCCGGCGGCAGCCCGGTGATGTCGATGACGTTGGCCATGCGCACATCATGCGCGAGGCCGCGCCCTGGACGATCGTCGATTGACGGCTCTCGTCAATCGGCGGGCCACGGAGCGGCCCGCCGCCCCACAGTGAGGACATGAACGCCAGCCAGCAGCACCTGCTCGACACCTACCGCGCCGCCCAACGAGGCGAAGCCGCACCGACCCTGCCCGGCGCGGGGACGGTCCGCACCGCCCGCGAAATCCGGCGGTGGCGCCGCCTCTCCCACCGGGCCCCCGCCCCCGCCCCCACCCACCCCCTCCCCACTCGCGCCTGGCACGCCATACGAGCAAGCGCCCGAAAGCTCCTGCCCCGCGCCTCCCACCCTTCCCCCGCCGCACCGGCCCTTACGGGCCCCGCGACCGCTCCCACCACCGCGCCCGGCCCGGTCCGGACGGCGGCGCCGGGGCCCGGCCGGACGGTCGCGCCCGGCTAGACAGGCACGCCCGGCCCGACGGCGGCGCCCGCCTCCGGTCACACGGCCGCGCCGGGCCTCGGCGTGACGGCCGCCCCCGGCCCGACGGCGGCGCCCGCCTCCGGCCAGTCGGGCGCGCCGCCCTCGGGCAGACGGTCGCCCCCGCCCCGACGGCCGCTCCCGCCTCCGGTCACACGGCCGCGCCCGCCTCCGCCACAACGCCCGCCCCCACCCCCGCCTCCCATCCCACGCATCCCGCCCGCGTCTCGCACGTCTGCAAGGTCTCGGCCAGGGCATAGCCCGGCTGCAAGGTCTCGGCCAGGGCATGGCCCAGCACAGGGGGACTGTCCCCCGACGTCTCCCCGACGGCCCTACCTGTCGACGCGCCGCAGGAAGTCCGTCAGGGCCGTGTGGATGTCTTCAGGTGACCAGTGCATCGCGGAGGCGGTCACCGATATCTCCGTCATCGACAGACCGGGCAGGCCCGGTTCGAACCACTTGCGGAACAGCGTCGTCCGTGTCTCCTCCGCCTGCCGCAGACCGGCTTCGTTGAGGGCCTCGGCCGCGTAGGGCAGCCAGACCTGGAACTCGTGGGTGTGCGGGACGGCGGGATGCACCCGGGACCACGGCACGCCGGCCCCGGCCAGGCCGTCCTGGAGCGCCCGCGCGACGACCTTCGCGTGACGCACGTACCCGGGCAGCCGGGGCAGCTCCCGGTCCAGGCCGGCGAGGGCGGTGAGCGCGGCCGGCCACTGCTGGAAAAGCTGGCCGCCGTACCGGTGCCGCCAGGCCCGCGCCTCCTCGATGAAGTCCTCCGTACCCGCGAGTGCCGCGCCCGATATCCCGTCCAGCGACTTGTAGTACGACACGTAGACGCTGTCCGCGAGGCCGGCTATTTCCGGAAGCGTGCGGCCGAAGTGCGGGGCGCACTCCCACAGGCGCGCGCCGTCGAAATGCACCACCGCCTCGCGGTCGCGCGCCGCTTGCACCGTCGCCGACAGCTCGTCCCACGTGGGGAGGACGAATCCCGCGTCCCGCAGGGGCAGTTCCAGGGTCAGGGTGCCGAACGGCTCCTGAAGGTCGTATATCTCGTCCGCGGTCGGCGGGCGCGGTTCGCTCGTCGGATGCACCATGCGCAGCCCGCTCACCACCGCGTACGCGTCGCGTTCGTGCACCTCCATGTGTGACATGGGGTGCCCGGCCACCGTCGGGCTGCCCGTGCGCCCCGCCCAGCAGCGCAGCGCGATCTGCTGCGCCATCGTGCCGGTCGGGAAGAAGGCGGCGGCCGCCGTGCCCAGGGCGTCGGCGGTCCGGCGCTCCAGCTCGCCGACCGGGCCGTCGTCATTGCCGTAGAGGTCGGTCCAGTCGTCCAGGTCGTACACGGACGGGGCGTCGGCCATCAGCCGACTGAGCCGCTCGCGGAGCGTTTCGCCGGAAGGGCCGGCCGCCAGCATCCGCTCCGAGCCGTGCCACGCGGCGAGCAGCCGCTCTCGCGTCGGCGCCCGCCGGCCGCGGCCGCTCCCCGCCCCGGCCGAGCCCTTCCCGCTCGCGTCGTCCACCCGCTTCCCGCCCCCTGTCCACCCCGCGCCGTCGGCCTCCGTCGCGGTCCCTGTCCGCTCCGTGCCGTCCGCCCCCTTCGCAGACCTCGTCCGCCCCGTGCCGTCCGCCCCCTCCACGGCCCCCACCTGCCCTTCCGTTCTCCCGTTGCCCCGATCATGGCGCAGCCCCGCGCACGGCCGCGACCCCTGTGGATAACTCCCGATCGAGACCCCCGTCTCACCTTCCGTACAGCTCTCCGGCCCGCCCGAAACACTCGCGTAGCATGGCCACGAATCGTCCGGTACCCCCCGCGGACTGGAACGGAAGGCCATCGCCGCGTGAACGCACTCCCACCCACCGAGGCCCAGGACCGCCCCGCCCGGCTCACCGTCGGAGTCGTCGGCGCAGGCCGTGTCGGGCCTGCCCTCGCCGCATCGTTGCAGCTCGCGGGGCACCGCCCGGTCGCCGTCTCCGGGGTGTCCGACGCCTCGGTACGACGTGCCGCGGCGCTCCTGCCCGACGTGCCGCTGGTCCGACCGGCCGAGGTGCTCGCCCGCGCCGATCTGGTGCTGCTGACCGTCCCCGACGACGCCCTGGCCGGCCTGGTGAGCGGCCTCGCGGAGACCGGCGCCGTACGGCCCGGGCAGCTCCTCGTGCACACCTCCGGCCGCTTCGGCACCGCGGTCCTCGACCCGGCCACCCGCGCCGGCGCCCTGCCGCTCGCGCTGCACCCCGCCATGACCTTCACCGGCACACCCGTGGACGTGCAGCGGCTGGCCGGCTGCTCGTTCGGTGTGACCTCGCCCGACGAGTTGCGGATGGCCGCCGAGGCCCTCGTCATCGAGATGGGCGGAGAGCCGGAATGGATCGCGGAATCCGCCCGTCCGCTCTACCACGCGGCGCTCGCCATCGGCGCGAACCACCTGGTCACGCTGGTCGCCCAGTCGATGGAGCTGCTGCGCGCGGCCGGCGTCGAGGCTCCGGACCGGATGCTCGGCCCGCTGCTCGGCGCGGCCCTGGACAACGCGCTGCGGTCCGGTGACGCGGCCCTGACCGGGCCGGTCGCGCGCGGGGACGCGGGCACCGTCGCCGCCCATGTGGAGGAGCTGCGCAAGCACGCGCCGCAGAGCGTCGCCGGGTATCTCGCCATGGCCCGTACGACCGCGGACCGCGCACTGGCGAGCGGCCTGCTCAAGCCGGAGCTGGCCGAGGACCTGCTCGACGTGCTCGCCGACGTGTCCTCCGGCCGGGGGGACGCCACGGCCCGCGGCCTGCTCGACGACGGGCGGGAGCCCGGGACCACGGAGCGCGCGCCGGAGCCGGAAGCCGAGACCGGACCCGACGACTCCCAGGACGGCCCGGACGCCCCCGGCCCGGACTCCCAGGACCAGGACGGCCCCGACGCCCCCGATCATGGCCCCCAGGGAGGCGACCGATGACCGCCGCGCACCCCCGCCCGCCCGCCCACCAGGGCCCCCCGCCGAACGAGCCCCAGCCCACGTCCCCGTCCCCGTCGCCGTCCCCCTCCACCCGGCTCGTCCGTTCCGCCGCCGAGCTGCGCGATCTGCCGCGTGGCGGTGGCGCGCGGGCCGTCGTGATGACCATGGGCGCGCTGCACGAGGGGCACGCCACGTTGATCCGGGCCGCCCGCACACGGGTCGGAGCCCACGGCCAGGTGGTCGTCACGGTCTTCGTCAACCCGCTCCAGTTCGGCGCCGGCGAGGACCTCGACCGCTATCCGCGGACGCTGGACGCCGACCTCGTGCTGGCCGGCGAGGCGGGCGCGGACGTGGTCTTCGCCCCGTCCGTCGACGAGGTCTATCCGGGCGGGGAACCGCAGGTCCGCATCAGCGCGGGCCCCATGGGCGAGCTGCTGGAAGGCGCCAGCCGGCCCGGGCACTTCGACGGGGTGCTGACCGTCGTCGCCAAGCTGCTGCACCTGACCGCGCCGGACATCGCGCTGTACGGGCAGAAGGACGCCCAGCAGCTCGCCGTGATCACGCGGATGGCCGCCGACCTCAATTTCCCCGTCGAGATCGTCGGTGTCCCCACGGTCCGGGAAGAGGACGGGCTGGCCCTCTCCAGCCGCAACCGCTACCTCTCCGTGGCGGAGCGGCGCACCGCGCTCGCGCTGTCCGCGGCGCTCTTCGCGGCCCGCGACCGGCTGACGGCCGAGGAGGCGCTGCGCGCCCGCGCCGCGTCCACCAGGCCCCGGACGCAGGACCGTTCGGCGGCCCTGGCCGCCCTCGGCGAGGACCGGGCCGCCGCCGACGCGCACGCCGTCGCGTGCGTCTCCGCCGGGCCGCCGCACGGCCCGTCCGTGGCGCGCGCCGCGGCCCGTTCGGTCCTGGAGGAGGCCGCGCGCCTGCGCCCGCCGCTCGCGCTCGACTACGTCGCCCTGGTCGACCCGTCCGACTTCACCGAGATCCCGGACACGTACCAGGGTGAGGCGGTGCTCGCGGTCGCCGCCAAGGTCGGCACCACCCGCCTCATCGACAACATCCGCCTCACCTTCGGTGCCACGACGGCCCAGGAGCCGGCGGCCACGGCCCGAGCAGCCGGGGCGTCCCCCGCACCCCTCACGTCCCCCGCATTCCCCACACCTCCACCCACCACCCCCCAAGGCCCCCTCGGAGCGACCCGATGACCGCCCCCGGAACAGGCACCGCCACCGGACAAGGCGCCGGACAAGACACCGGACAAGGCGCCGGACAAGGCACCGGCCCGGGCCCCGGCAGTGCCGCCGGCCCCGCCCCCGCCGGCATCCGCCTGAACGCCCCCGCCCCCGGCTGGTCCATCGACGCCGACGTCGTCGTCGTGGGCTCCGGCGTCGCCGGGCTGACCGCCGCGCTGCGCTGCGCCGCGGCCGGCCGGCGGACGGTCGTCGTCACCAAGGCGCGCCTCGACGACGGTTCCACCCGCTGGGCGCAGGGCGGCATCGCCGCGGCGCTCGGCGAGGGGGACACCCCCGAGCAGCATCTGGCCGACACCCTCGTGGCGGGCGCCGGCCTGTGTGACGAGGCCGCGGTGCGTGCCCTGGTCACCGAGGGCCCGGCCGCCGTGCACCGGCTGATCAGCACGGGTGCCCGCTTCGACACCGCGCCCGGCAGCGACGAGATAGCGCTCACCCGCGAGGGCGGCCACCACCGCCGCCGCATCGCGCACGCCGGCGGCGACGCCACCGGCGCGGAGATCTCCCGCGCGCTGGTCGAGGCGGTCCGCGCCGCCGGGCTGCGCACGATCGAGAACGCGCTGGTGCTGGACCTGCTGACCGACGACGCCGGCCGTACGTCCGGCGTGACCCTGCACGTCATGGGGGAGGGCCAGCACGACGGCGTCGGCGCGGTGCGCGCGCCCGCGGTGGTCCTGGCCACCGGCGGCATGGGCCAGGTGTTCTCCGCGACGACCAACCCCGCCGTCTCCACCGGCGACGGCGTGGCGCTCGCGCTGCGCGCCGGGGCCGAGATCTCCGACCTGGAATTCGTCCAGTTCCACCCCACCGTCCTGTATTTGGGGCCGGACGCGGAGGGGCAGCAGCCGCTCATCTCCGAGGCGGTACGCGGCGAGGGCGCCTATCTGGTGGACGCCGACGGCACCCGCTTCATGGTCGGGCAGCACGAACTCGCCGAGCTGGCCCCGCGCGACATCGTCGCCAAGGCGATCATGCGCCGGGCGCAGGAGCAGGGCGCCGACCACATGTACCTGGACGCCCGGCACTTCGGCGCCGAGATGTGGGAGACCCGCTTCCCCACCATCCTCGCCGCCTGCCGCGGCCACGGCATCGACCCGGTCACCGAGCCGATACCGGTCGCCCCGGCCGCCCACTACGCCTCCGGCGGCATCCGTACGGACCTGCGCGGCCGTACGACGGTGCCCGGCCTGTACGCCTGCGGCGAGGTCGCCTGCACCGGCGTGCACGGCGCCAACCGCCTCGCCTCCAACTCCCTTCTGGAGGGGCTGGTGTTCGCCGAGCGGATCGCCGCCGACATCGCCGCCACCCCCACGTCCCCCACCGCCCCCGCGGCCCCCACTGCCGCTACGTCCCCCACCGACCCCACGGTGCCCGCGACCCCCGCCGCACCCGCGGCGACGGACGGCCCGGTCGCCGGCCCGGTCACCCTGCCGCTGCTCGCCCCCGAGACCCGTACGGCCGTCCAGCGGATCATGACGGCCGGCGCGGGCGTGCTGCGCAGCGCCGACAGCCTGGCCCGGGCCGCCGCGGAACTCGACGCCCTCCACCGCGCGGCCACCGCGACGGCCGACGCGTCGGACACGGGCCGGCCGACGGCGCGGGCGACCACGGCCGAGGCGTGCGCCAAGCCCCCCGAGCCCGGCGTGGAGGCATGGGAGGCGACCAACCTCCTGTGCGTGGCACGGGTGCTGGTCGCCGCGGCGCGGCGCCGCGAGGAGACCCGTGGCTGCCACTGGCGCGAGGACCACCCCGACCGGGACGACGCCGCCTGGCGCCGCCACTTCCGCATCACCCTCGGCGTGGACCGGGCGTTGAGCCTCCGTACGACGCGAACCGCCGGCTTCCCGGCGACCGTGCCTCCGGATCCGCTCACCCCCGCCCCCGCGCACCCCTCCTCCTCCCGAACCGCCTCTTCCCCCGATACGGAGCCCACCCCGTGAGCAGCACCCCCGACGACCTCCCCCTCCTCCAGATCGGCGGGCCCTCCGGCGGCGCCCCCACCGGCGGCGGCTGCGGCGACGCCTGCGGCTGCGGTGGCGGCCCCGACGACGGCGCCTACGAGCTGGACCCGCTGTCCTGCGGCCTGGACCCCGACCTGGCCGCGCGCCTGGTGGACGCGGGCCTCGACCCCGTACAGGTCGAGGACCTCGCGCACCTGGCCATCGAGGAGGACCTCGACCAGGGCGTCGACGTCACGACCGTGGCGACGGTCCCCGAAGACGCGGTGGCCACCGCCGACTTCACGGCCCGTGAGGCGGGAACGGTCGCCGGCCTGCGGATCGCCGAGGCGGTCCTGTCGATCGTCTGCACCGACGAGTTCGCCGTCGAGCGGCACGTCGAGGACGGCGACCGGGTGGCGGCCGGCACCCGGCTGCTGAGCGTCACCACCCGCACCCGCGACCTGCTCACCGCCGAGCGCAGCGCGCTCAACATCCTGTGCCGGCTGTCCGGCATCGCGACCGCGACCCGCGCCTGGGCCGACACCCTGGAGGGCACCAAGGCCAGGGTCCGCGACACCCGGAAGACGACGCCGGGGTTGCGCGCCCTGGAGAAGTTCGCGGTGCGCTGCGGCGGCGGCGTCAACCACCGGATGTCGCTGTCGGACGCGGCGCTGATCAAGGACAACCACGTCGTGGCGGCGGGCGGCGTCGCCGCGGCGTTCACGGCCGTGCGGACGGAGTTCCCCGGGGTGCCGATCGAGGTGGAGGTCGACCGGCTCGACCAGATCCCGCCGATCCTCGCCGAGGGCGCCGACCTGATCCTGCTGGACAACTTCACCCCGCAGGAGACCCGGGAGGCCGTCGAGCTGGTCGCGGGCCGGGCCATGCTGGAGTCGTCGGGCCGGCTGAGCCTGGACAACGCCCGCGCCTACGCGGAGACCGGCGTGGACTACCTGGCCGTGGGCGCCCTCACCCACTCCTCCCCGATCCTCGACATCGGCCTCGACCTGCGCGAGGACGACGGCCGGGGCACGGACGACCAACTGCCCGAGGACGCCTGACCGCCATGCTGCTGACCATTGACGTGGGCAACACCCACACCGTTCTGGGCCTCTTCGACGGCGAAGAGATCGTCGAGCACTGGCGGATCTCCACCGACGCCCGCCGCACCGCCGACGAACTCGCCGTCCTCCTCCAGGGCCTGATGGGCATGCACCCCCTCCTGGGGGAGGAGCTGGGCGACGGCATCGAGGGCATCTCCATCTGCTCCACCGTCCCCTCGGTCCTGCACGAACTGCGCGAGGTCACCCGCCGCTACTACGGGGACGTCCCCGCCGTCCTGGTGGAGCCGGGCGTCAAGACGGGCGTGCCGATCCTCATGGACAACCCCAAGGAGGTCGGCGCGGACCGGATCATCAACGCGCTGGCGGCGGTCGAGCTGTACGGCGGGCCGGCGGTCGTCGTCGACTTCGGTACGGCCACCACCTTCGACGCGGTCAGCGCGCGCGGCGAATACGTCGGCGGGGTGATCGCGCCGGGCATCGAGATCTCGGTGGACGCGCTGGGCGTCAAGGGTGCCCAGCTCCGCAAGATCGAACTCGCCCGGCCGCGCAGCGTCATCGGCAAGAACACCGTCGAGGCGATGCAGTCCGGCATCCTCTACGGCTTCACCGGCCAGGTGGACGGCGTGGTGCAGCGGATGGCGCGGGAGCTTGCCGACGACCCCGAAGAGGTCACCGTCATCGCCACCGGCGGGCTGGCGCCGATGGTCCTCGGCGAGTCCTCGGTCATCGACGAGCACGAGCCGTGGCTGACCCTGATCGGCCTGCGGCTGGTCTACGAGCGGAACATCGCCCGGTCGTAGGCCGTAGGCCACAGGTCGTGGCTCAGGGGGCGCGCGATGGCGGGCCCCTTGTCCGTGCGCCCCGGCGGCGCCCGCTCTCACGCGCCCCGGCGGCGCCCCTTTCGCGTACGCCCCGGTGGCGCGGCGCGCTGCCGCGCCACCGGTTGCCAATTAAGCCGCTTTTGTCCGAAACGGTCGTAAAGTCACGGCATGCCTATGCCATACGGATCCCGCGGCGGCATGGCGTTCAGCGCCGATGAGTTGCGTGTGCTCCGTCGCGCCCTCGCCCATGCCCTGCAGTCGACGTCCCACCCCGCCCCGCTCGCCGCCCTCGGCCCGGACCGGTCCGAGGGCATCCAGGAGTACCTCCGGCTGGCCGAGGCGGTGGACGAGGCCGTCCGCGAAGGCGGCCGGCTGCGCGCCTTCCTGCTCGCCGACCTCGCCCGCTACCGCGAAGCCCTGCCCGGCTCGGCCGCCGGCTACCTCGCGCAGCTCAACGAGGCCCTGGCGGCCGGCTACGTCCCCGTCCCCGACGACCTCGCCGCCCTGCGCTCCCTGACCGGCCGCGGCCGCACCACCGCGGCCGAGCGCGAGCGCCGCGGCGCGCTGCTGCGCCACTGCGAGGAGCTCGCCGAGCACTCCGTACGCGCCCGGCTGCGCGCCCTGCCCGGCGGCCGGTCCGCCGGTGACGAGCCGCGCCGCGAGCCGGAGCCGCCCCCCGAGCCCAAGCCCCGACCGGAGCCCCGGCCCGAGCCCCCGCCGCGCCGGCCGCAGCCCCAGCGGCCGGACCGCCCCGTCCCCACGCCGGGCGAGGTCTTCCCGCCGCGCCGCAAGCCCGCGCCGCCCCCCGAGAGCCGCACCGCCTGACGCGCTGCGTACTCTGGAAACCTCACGTCCCAAGGAGGCCCCACGCCATGGATTACGTCGCAGCGCTGCTTCCGCCCGTAGTGATGGCCGTCGCCTTCAGCGCTCTGATCGTCACCATCGTCAAGAGCCAGGGCGGCGCGAACAAGGCCAAGGAAGACGCCGCCGTCGACGCGGCCCTCCGAGGCGAGTCCGCGCGCCGGTCGCCCGAGGCGCACGGCGTCTGACCGGCCCCCGCCATTGCGGCGGTGACGCGCACTTCGTACGGCCCGGGATTGACCGTCCCGGGCCGTACATCCTTTTTCCGGCACAAATCCCGCGAGATCAGTCGAGATCAGCCGACATTCGAGACATCTCCCACTATTCTTCTTGTGTGCCGAGACGCTTGGGTGATCTGGAAGACGCGGTCATGACGCGGGTCTGGGAGTGGAACCGCCCGGTCACCGTTCGAGAAGTCCTGGAAGATCTCCAGAAGGAACGATCGATCGCCTACACGACGGTCATGACCGTATTGGACAACCTTCACCAGAAGGGCTGGGTGCGCCGAGAAGCGGAAGGCCGCGCCTATCGATATGAAGCGGTCTCCACCCGCGCCGCCTACTCGGCCGCACTGATGAACGAGGCATGGTCCGCCAGTGACAACCCCGCGGCCGCTCTTGTCGCCTTCTTCGGCATGATGTCGCCGGAACAGCGCCACGCACTGCGCGACGCCGTACGGATGGTGCAGGCGGACGAGCCCGCCGAACCCGCGGAAACCGCCGCGCCGGCCCAGGAGACGGCCCTCCGCAGTTCAGAGCAGGAGATGCCCCAAGAGGCGCCCGAAGCGGCCGCGGAAGGCCCGGCCGCCGAAGGCGGTGAACCCGGGGCGGGCGCCTCCGGCGCGGAGCGATAGCGTCCCGGCATGCCTCCGCATTCAAAAGGGCTCACCGTCCGCCGCGCCAGGACCAGCGATGTTCCGGCCATCCGCCGCCTCGTCGACTCCTACTCACCCGACGGCATCCTGCTCGACAAAGCCACCGTCACGCTTTACGAGGACATCCAGGAGTTCTGGGTCGCCGAACGCGACGAAGACGCCGAGGTGGTCGGCTGCGGAGCACTCCACGTCATGTGGGAAGACCTGGCAGAGGTACGCACCCTGGCCGTGGACCCGCAGCTCAAGGGCGCCGGCGTCGGTCACCAGGTCCTCGACAAGCTGCTGCGCACCGCGCGCTGGCTCGGAGTCCGGCGCATTTTCTGTCTCACCTTCGAAGTCGACTTCTTCGTCAAGCACGGCTTCGTGGAGATCGGCGAGACTCCCGTAGACGGTGATGTCTACAGCGAGCTGCTGCGTTCCTATGACGAGGGCGTTGCCGAGTTCCTGGGCCTCGAACGAGTGAAGCCGAACACCCTGGGTAACAGTCGGATGCTTCTGCACCTCTGATCAGTGTTCTATGTCCGAATCGCTCCCCTATACCGTGGGGAGCGACCATGCGTTCCCCGGTCCGCGGGCAACTGAACCCTACCCAAGGGTTTGTGTTTTTCCCGGAAAAGCGGTTTGCTTTCCGTCGTAATCCACATTCGATGAAAGGGAAACCCGGTGGCACAGAAGGTTCAGGTTCTTCTTGTCGACGACCTCGACGGCGGCGAGGCCGACGAGACCGTGACGTTCTCTCTCGACGGCAAGTCCTACGAGATCGACCTCACCACCGCGAACGCCGAGAAGCTGCGCGAGTCGCTCGCGGACTTCGTGAAGGCCGGCCGTCGTACGGGCGGGCGCGCTTCTTCTGGCCGTGGCAAGGCGCGTGCGGCTTCCGGTGGCAGCCAGGACACCGCCAAGGTGCGCGCGTGGGCGAAGGAGAACGGCTACAACGTCAATGACCGCGGCCGCGTCCCCGCCGACATTCGCGAGGCATACGAGAAGGCCAACGGCTGATCGCCTCTCGCGCGATCCGATCGGGCATTACGAGCACGCAGCAGCCGGGCCCGGTGGCATTCCGTCGCCGCCGCGCTCACGAGTCGCACGAGGTCGGGGGCGCCCCCACCGTCCCCGATTCCTGCCCCGAACCCCGTGGTGGGCAAGGAATTCCCCGCCTCGCACCCGGGCTCGGGAGGCCGCAGCCAACTCGCGGCCTCCCGCGCGCCGAATCCGCCCGCTGACGGCCCCCCGGGGAAGTCCGCGAGCCACGGGAACCCGGGACCGGCCGACGTGGGGAACGCCGGCGCGGGCATCCGGTCACCGGCCCCCCGGGCCGTGAGATCCGGGGCGAGATCACCCCACTCCAGCCATTGCAGGATTCCGGGGAGTTCCTCCGCGCCCCCGGCCGCGATCAGCACGAGCAATTTCGGCCGGTCGACGGAGGAAATCGCGCCGCTCGCGGGCCCCGGCGCCGTCCGCGCGCCGTGATCCGCCCGGCGGGGGCCGTGCGCGCCGTAGGCCGGGCGCACGGTCCGCAGGAGAGCCACCGGGCCGGTGGGCGGCAGCCGCCGCACTACGGCGCGGCCCGCGTCGGCCGGCATCTCCAGGACGTCGAAACGCAGGCCCGTCAGCAGCTCGACGGGCTCCGTGCCGGTGGTCGGCCAGCCCATCTCCTCCTCGTACCACCGGCGGACGGTGGCAAGGGGGGTACGGGGTCGCGGAAGGGCGCGGGCCATACCCGGTGCAACTCCCGAAACACCGGGAAGTTACGCTGTGTTGGGCGGTGGATACGTACCGTTGCCTCGCAAGGGGCGTGCGGGGGCATTGCTCGGCGTGCGGATGTTCGCCCGTAGCGGATGGATGGGGTCCGCGCCGCATGGAGTGTCAGTGGCCGGGGGTAAGACATTCACAACGGGAAAAAACGGTGTGACCGCGCGCTATTCGCGTCGCCCGGCCTGACGGCGGGCGACGGACGGGCGTGTCGACAAAGGCCGCGTTCGCCACGGGCGTAGTGGCGGAGGGCGTATATGCCTGGCCTGCGGGAACATCGTCTCGCACCATCGGGTTGGAGCAGTAGTCGGCTGTTCGGCAGGAAGTTTCCCCGCGGAGGCGGGGGTGATCCGGACGGATGTCGGCAGTTGGAATGAGCTGTCCCGTCCCACGGGACTAGCATGCGGAAGGACAGGGAGGGGACCGACCCCTAACTGCCTGACCGCTCTGAGGAGCGATTAACGATGTTCGAGAGGTTCACCGACCGCGCGCGGCGGGTTGTCGTCCTGGCTCAGGAAGAAGCCCGGATGCTCAACCACAACTACATCGGCACCGAGCACATCCTCCTGGGCCTGATCCATGAGGGTGAGGGTGTCGCCGCTAAGGCCCTGGAGAGCCTCGGGATTTCGCTCGAGGCGGTCCGCCAGCAGGTGGAGGAGATCATCGGGCAGGGGCAGCAGGCTCCGTCCGGGCACATCCCCTTCACCCCCCGTGCCAAGAAGGTCCTGGAGCTGTCGCTCCGCGAGGCCCTCCAGCTCGGCCACAACTACATCGGTACGGAGCACATCCTGCTCGGCCTGATCCGCGAGGGCGAGGGCGTCGCCGCCCAGGTCCTGGTGAAGCTGGGCGCCGATCTCAACCGGGTGCGGCAGCAGGTCATCCAGTTGCTCTCCGGCTACCAGGGCAAGGAAGCCGCCACCGCCGGCGGCCCCGCCGAGGGCACGCCCTCGACGTCCCTGGTCCTGGACCAGTTCGGCCGCAACCTGACGCAGGCCGCCCGGGAGACCAAGCTCGACCCGGTCATCGGGCGCGAGAAGGAAATCGAGCGGGTCATGCAGGTGCTGTCCCGCCGCACCAAGAACAACCCGGTCCTCATCGGCGAGCCCGGCGTCGGCAAGACGGCGGTCGTCGAGGGCCTGGCGCAGGCCATCGTCAAGGGCGAGGTGCCCGAGACCCTCAAGGACAAGCACCTCTACACCCTCGACCTCGGTGCCCTGGTCGCCGGCTCCCGCTACCGCGGTGACTTCGAAGAGCGCCTGAAGAAGGTCCTCAAGGAGATCCGCACCCGCGGCGACATCATCCTGTTCATCGACGAGCTCCACACCCTGGTGGGTGCGGGCGCCGCCGAGGGCGCGATCGACGCCGCGAGCATCCTCAAGCCGATGCTGGCGCGAGGTGAGCTGCAGACCATCGGCGCCACCACGCTCGACGAGTACCGCAAGCACCTGGAGAAGGACGCGGCCCTGGAGCGCCGCTTCCAGCCCATCCAGGTCGCGGAGCCGTCGCTGCCGCACACCATCGAGATCCTCAAGGGCCTGCGGGACCGCTACGAAGCGCACCACCGCGTGTCCATCACGGACTCCGCGCTGGTCGCGGCGGCCACCCTCGCCGACCGCTACATCTCCGACCGCTTCCTGCCGGACAAGGCGATCGACCTGATCGACGAGGCCGGCTCCCGGATGCGTATCCGCCGGATGACCGCGCCGCCGGACCTCCGCGAGTTCGACGAGAAGATCGCCGACGTGCGCCGGGAGAAGGAGTCCGCGATCGACTCGCAGGACTTCGAGATGGCCGCGGGCCTGCGCGACAAGGAGAAGCAGCTCCTGGCCGCGAAGGCGAAGCGGGAGAAGGAGTGGAAGGCCGGCGACATGGACGTCGTCGCCGAGGTGGACGAGGAGCTGATCGCCGAGGTCCTGGCGACGGCCACCGGCATCCCGGTCTTCAAGCTCACCGAGGAGGAGTCCTCGCGTCTGCTGCGCATGGAGGACGAGCTGCACAAGCGCGTCATCGGCCAGAAGGACGCCATCAAGGCGCTCTCCCAGGCCATCCGGCGTACGCGTGCGGGTCTGAAGGACCCCAAGCGCCCCGGCGGCTCGTTCATCTTCGCGGGCCCGTCCGGTGTCGGTAAGACGGAGCTGTCCAAGACCCTCGCCGAATTCCTCTTCGGTGACGAGGACGCCCTGATCTCCCTCGACATGTCGGAGTTCAGCGAGAAGCACACCGTCTCGCGGCTGTTCGGTTCGCCTCCCGGCTACGTCGGCTACGAAGAGGGCGGCCAGCTCACCGAGAAGGTGCGCCGCAAGCCGTTCTCCGTGGTGCTCTTCGACGAGGTCGAGAAGGCCCACCCGGACATCTTCAACTCGCTGCTGCAGATTCTGGAAGACGGTCGCCTGACCGACTCCCAGGGCCGGGTCGTCGACTTCAAGAACACGGTCATCATCATGACGACCAACCTCGGCACCCGGGACATCTCCAAGGGCTTCAACCTGGGCTTCGCCGCCCAGGGCGACACCAAGTCCAGCTACGAGCGGATGAAGAACAAGGTCAACGAAGAGCTCAAGCAGCACTTCCGCCCCGAGTTCCTCAACCGTGTCGACGACACCGTCGTCTTCCACCAGCTCACCGAGGAAGACATCATCCAGATCGTCGACCTCATGATCGCCAAGGTGGACGAGCGGCTCAAGGACCGCGACATGGGCCTGGAGCTCAGCGGCGAGGCCAAGTCGCTGCTCGCCAAGCGCGGGTACGACCCGGTGCTCGGCGCCCGTCCGCTGCGCCGGACCATCCAGCGCGAGATCGAGGACGCGCTCTCGGAGAAGATCCTCTTCAGCGAGCTGCGCCCGGGCCACATCGTGGTCGTCGATGTCGAGGGCGAGGGTGAGGCCGCCAAGTTCACCTTCCGCGGCGAGGAGAAGTCGGCCCTGCCGGACGCCCCGCCGATCGAGTCCACCGCCGGCGGCTCGGGCTCGACGAACCTGAGCAAGGACGCCTAGCCCAGGCCCCCACAAGGCCGCGCTCCGCGCTCCACCCGGCACTGCCCCGGAACCGTCTCCCACGGTTCCGGGGCAGTGTTGTTTGTGCCGTGGGGAGGCGGGTGGGTGGGGGCGGGCGCCCGGGGACTGCCGCACCGCACACTCTTGCGGCGCTGAGGGCGCTGAGGGGGCCGTACGGGGCGCTGACGGTGCTGGGCGGGCGATGTGCTGTGGACAGGCACCGTCGCGGCCCCCTGGGCGCCCGAGGTGCCCGTACGGCTTCCACGGCGCCGCTGCGGCCGTCCGCTCCTGCCCGCCGCCGATAGACCGTCCCACCCCGCGCCCGCCCGGCCCCGTGCCCCCTGCCCCCCGCGCCCCCGCGCCCCCGCGCCCCCGCGCCCCCGCGCCCCGAGAAACATCGCGCCGGTCGAATTGAGTAATGCCGGTCACATATCCTCGGCATTTCGAGTAGCCCGCGTCACACGTTATCCGCCGCTTCGTAATCCGCGTCACAAAGGGCTTTGGTCCCGGGTGCCGGCTCAAAAGGCCCGGCCGCACGGGATTGGATCTTATTGAGCGGTGACATGCCGCACAGCGATTTCCTGCCTACTAAAGGAAATAGCGGAGGGGGTGTGGTCGGCAGGGGAGGGTGTGGATCGTCGGAGTGGGGGGTGGGGCGAGGGGGTGGGGCGGGGTGCGGGTGGGGTGGTGGGCGGAGGGGGTTAAGGGCAGGTCAGAGGGGGTTTGGCGGGGAGTTGGGTGAGGGGTGGGCGAGGGGGTTTTGGGTGTTTTGTAGGGGAGGGGTGGGGTATCGCCGGTGGGGGCTTGGGGTGGGGGTTGTTACGGCGTGGGGTAGTAGAAAGGGGCCTTGGCGGGGTGGCGAATGCGGGTTACCAAGGAATGGCTATACCGGTCCGCAGCCGGGTCCCATTTCTTTCCGGAGGTCAAACCCGCATGCTCAAGTTCGCCGCCATCCGTCATTCGAAGAAGTCCGCTCTGCGCACCAGCGGCGCTGTTGTCGCCGCCGGTCTCGGCGTGTCCGTGGCGCTCGGCGCCGGTGCCGCCCACGCGGCCGACTCGGGCCTGATGAGCCTCACCTCGAATGTCGGCCCGACGGTCACCGCGCAGGCCGACGCGCAGGCCAAGGCCGCCGCCGAGGCCAAGCAGGCCGCCGCCAAGGCCAAGGCGGCCGCGCAGCAGGCCAAGCAGGCCGCCGCGAAGAAGGCGAACGGCTGGGACAAGCCGGTCGACAAGTACGTCCTCGGGTCGACCTTCGGTCTGGCCGGCAGCCACTGGTCGCACAACCACAGTGGCCAGGACTTCGTCGTGCCGACCGGCACCCCGGTCAAGTCCGTCCACAAGGGCACCGTCGTCAAGGCCGGCCCCAACGGTGGCGGCGACGGCCCGGCGTACGGCAACGCCATCGTGATCAAGCACGACGGCGGCACGTACACCCAGTACGCGCACCTCTCAAAGATCCAGGTCCACATCGGTCAGCGGGTCGCCACCGGCCAGCAGGTCGGCCAGTCGGGCAGCACCGGCAACTCGACCGGCCCGCACCTGCACTTCGAGGTCCGCACCGGCCCCAACTACGGGACCGGCATAGAGCCGACCGGATTCCTGCGGGCTCACGGCGACACCGTCTGAGCTGAATCCGGTCATGCTGGCCGGCGGCCCGGCGGGTTGGCCGCCGTGACCAGCTCTGTGGCGACCTCGAGGATGGCCGCGCGCTTTTCCTCGGGGTCGCCCGTCACGTTCTGCATGGCGAACATGCCCGCGTGCATGGAGAACAGCGCGGTGATGCAGCGCACCTGATCCGCCAGTTCCGCGTCCGGCTCCTTGAGCAGCTCGAAAAGGGCGAGCATCCGCTCCTTGAAGGATTCACCGATGCTCAGGTCGCGTACGGCGGCCTGGTTTTCCTGCATGAAGCGGAAGAGGGGTTCGGCGGAGCGCAGTGATTCGCTGTAGCGGCGGATCACCTCCTGCTTGGTCTCCAGGGTGCGGGGCTGCTCCTGCGCCCAGACGATCAGTTCGTCGATGGGCCTGCACAGGTCGTGGAGCAGGCTGACGACGATGTCTTCCTTGGTCTTGAAGTGGTAGTAGAGCGCCGCCTTGGTGACATCGAGCTGTTCGGCGATCTCCCGCAGCGAGGTCTTGTCGTAGCCGCGTTCGGAGAACAGCTCCAGAGCGACGTCCTGAATGCGCTGGCGGGTGTCGCGCCTGCGCGGTTGCGGTGTGCTCATCGTGCTCTCCTGCGTTGTCGATGCCGGCCCGGGGGGCCGCCCCGATTAACTTACTTGACGCCCGGCTAGTTGCGGCCTTACCTTCATCACTGTACTGAACTAGCCGGTCGGCAAGTAAGTGGGAGTGATGGGGATGTCGCAGAAGAACGCGACCCCAGCGGGGGACGGACACAAACCGGCGCAGAAACCGGGCAGGCAGCCTGCCGGGGTGCGGGTGGTGCTCTTCGCGCTGATGATCGCGATGTTGCTCGCGATGCTGGACAACATGATCGTCGGCACGGCCATGCCGACCATCGTCGGCGAACTGGGCGGTCTGGAGCACCTGTCCTGGGTGGTCACCGCCTACACACTCGCCACCGCCGCGTCGACGCCCATCTGGGGCAAGCTCGGCGACATGTACGGGCGCAAGGGCGTCTTCCTGACCTCCATCGTCCTCTTCCTGATCGGCTCCGTGCTCTCCGGCATGGCCCAGGACATGGGGCAGTTGATCGGCTTCCGCGCGGTCCAGGGACTGGGCGCGGGCGGTCTGATGGTCGGCGTCATGGCGATCATCGGCGACCTCATCCCGCCGCGTGAGCGCGGCAAGTACCAGGGCATGATGGCCGGCGTCATGGCGGTCGCGATGATCGGCGGCCCGCTGGTCGGCGGCACCATCACCGACCACCTCGGCTGGCGCTGGAGCTTCTACATCAACCTCCCGCTCGGCGCGGTCGCCCTGATCATGGTGACGGCGGTGTTGCACCTGCCCAAGAAGCGTGCGCAGGCCCGGATCGACTACGTCGGCGCGGCGCTGCTGACCGTCGGCATCACCTCGCTGGTGCTGATCACCACCTGGGGTGGCACCGAGTACGCCTGGCTCTCGGCCCAGATCATCGGCCTGGCCGTCCTCGGCGTCGTCGCGCTCGGGCTCTTCGTCCTGGTGGAGCGCAAGGTCAGCGAGCCGGTGCTGCCGCTGCACATCTTCCGGAACGGCAACTTCTCGGTCGTCACCCTCATCGGTTTCCTGGTCGGCTTCGTGATGTTCGGGTCGATGACGTTCCTGCCGCTGTTCCAGCAGACCGTGCAGGGCGCCTCCGCCACCAACTCCGGGCTGCTGCTCCTGCCGATGCTGCTCGCGATGATGGCCGTCTCGCTGTTCGCGGGCCGGGTCACCACGCAGTCGGGCAAATACAAGGTCTTCGTGGTGGTCGGCGGCGGGCTGATCACCGCGGGCCTGGCACTGCTGTCCCTGATGGACACCGACACCACCCGCTTCACCTCGGGCGTCTACATGGCGGTGCTCGGCGCCGGCATGGGCTTCTTGATGCAGACCACCATGCTGATCGCGCAGAACAGCGTCGAGATGAAGGACATGGGCGTCGGTTCCTCCTCCGCCACCCTCTTCCGTACGATCGGCGGCTCCTTCGGCGTCGCGATCTTCGGTGCGATCTTCACCCACCAGGTGCAGTCCACGATGGCCGAGCGGATCGGTGCGGCCGGTGACAAGCTGACCAGCGGCGGAGCCCAGATGGACCCCAAGAGCCTGGCCAAGCTGCCGCCGGTGATCAAGGACGCGTACTCCCACGCGGTCGCCACCGGCACCCACCACGTCTTCGTGTGGGGCGCCGTGGTCAGCGTCATCGGCTTCGCCGCGGCCTGGTTCCTCAAGGAGGTGCCGCTGCGCGGCGGTCCGGCCGCGCAGCCCGGCGGCCCGCAGGGCAAGGAAGCCGCCGCGGACCGTACGGCGGTGACCGAGTCCGTCTGACCGTCCGACGGCGTCCGCCTAACGGTCGACGGCGCCCTCCTGACCGTCTGACAGCACCCTCGCGCGCGAAACGGCCCCCGGCACACCAGCCGGGGGCCGTTCGCGGTGTGGTGGACAAGCGCCGGGGTGGGCCGCCTGCTTACCGTGGCAGGGCGGGACACCGTAAGGAGCTGACCATGATCAGAGGAATCGCCGGCCACACCGTGTGGGTGCTAGACCAGGACCGGGCGAAGCAGTTCTACACCGAGAAGCTGGGACTGGAGGTCCGTGCGGATGTGCGCGCGGAAGGGCAGGCCGGGCGGCGCCTGACCGTCGGCACAAAGACCCAGCCGGACATGGAACTGACCTTGGCGGTGCCGGGTCCGCCGGGGATGGACCAGCCGACGGCGGTGGCGCTGCGGCAGGTGGTCGGCGCGGGTCTGACGGGCACCATCGTGCTCGCCACCGACGACGCGCTCACCGAGTACGCCGCGCTCCGGGCCAGGGGCGTGGAGTTCCTCCAGGAGCCGCAGCACCGGCCGTACGGCATCGAGGCGGTCTTCCACGACGACTCCGGCAACCGCCTCGCGCTCATTCAGCGGCGCGAACAGCTCGATCTCGACATGGGGTGGGGGGACTGCGTGGACGAGCGGTGGACGGAGTGAGGCGGGGCGGCCCCGGGCCCGGTGGCGCGCGCGGAACCGGACCGGTCAGCGGTCCGGGAGGTGGATGACGGGGAAGCTGCCGGTGTTCGTCGGCGCGTTCTCGGGCAGCCACAGCACCGAGACGGCGCCGGTCGAGCCGTCGGTGAGTTCGTCGGCGTTACGGAAGGTCAGCCGAGCGCCCAGGACGCGGGCCTGGCCCGCGGCGATGGTCAGGCCCAGGCCGTGGCCGCGGCCCGCCCGGTCGCTGCTGCCCGTACGGAAGCGGCTCGGGCCCTCGCGCAGCAGCGCCTCGGGAAAGCCCGGGCCGTGGTCGCGCACCCGCAGCACCCGGCCCTCGACGCTGACCTCGATGGGCGGTTTGCCGTGCCGGGCGGCGTTGGCGATGAGGTTGCCCAGGATGCGTTCCAGGCGGCGCGGGTCGGTGGTGACCTCCGCGTCGCGTACGACATCGACGGCGATGCCGGGGTCGAGGGCGCGCACGCGGCGGGTGACGAACTCGCCGAGCGCGACGTCCTGGAGTTCGGCGCGCTCGGCGTAGCCGTCGAGCCGGGCCACTTCCAGGACGTCCTCGACCAGCGTCCGCATCGCCTGTGCCCGGTCGCGGACCAGCTCCGAGGGGCGGCCGGGCGGCAGCAGCTCGGCGGCGGTCAGCAGGCCGGTGACGGGCGTGCGCAGTTCGTGCGCGATGTCGGCGGTGACCCGGCGCTCGGCCTCCAGGCGCTGCTGGAGGGCGTCGGACATGGCGTCCACCGCCCAGGCCAGATCGTCGGTCTCGTCGCGGACCCGGCCGCCGCCCACCTCGTCGCGGATACGGACGGAGGTGTCGCCGTCGGCGAGCTTCCCGGCGGCGGCGGCCGCCTTGCGCAGCCGCTTGGAGAGCCGGCCGCCGACCAGCACGCCCAGCGCGCAGCCGCAGCCGACCACCACCGTCGAGCCGATGACCAGCGCCTCGTCGAGGTCGTCGAGGACGGCGAACCGGTCGAAGAAGCGGCCGTGGACGGACAGCACCCGGCCGTTGCCGAGCGGGGAGGCCGCCCACACCTCGGGCGCGGTGCCGCCGGTGTCCTGGAGGTAGGTGGCGCGTTTGTTCCTGGCGACCTCGTCGCGCAGCGGCTGCGGCAGCGAAGGGTCGTCGATCTTGGCGTTGAACTGGAGCCGGTTGGTCGACTCGAAGAACTTCTGGCTGATGCCGAGCCGCTCGATCTGCACGTCACGGCTGTTGTCGAGCATCGAGCGGCGGGCGGCGTTGTGCACGACGAGGCTCAGCGCGATCGCGACCAGCGCTCCGACGAGCGCGATCGCGGCACTGAGCTTCCATCTCAGACCCGTCCGCAGGGCCAGCCTGACCACCGCGGGACTCAGCCTCTCAGCTTGTATCCGAAGCCGCGGACCGTCTCGATCCGGTCCTGGCCGATCTTGCCGCGCAACCGCTGGACGTGGACGTCCACGACCCGGGTGTCCCCGCCCCAGCCGTAGTCCCACACCCGCTCCAGCAGCCGGTCGCGCGAGAGGACCGTGCCGGGTGCGTCGGAGAACTCCAGCAGCAGGCGCATCTCGGTCGGCGTCAGCGCGACGTTCTCGCCGCCCTTGCGGACCTCCATGCCCTCGGTGTCGACCTCCAGGTCGCCGAAGCGCAGGACGGCCTCGGCGGGCGCGGCCGCGTCCGCGGCGCGGGCGCCCGCACCGTCGCGGCCGCTGGCGTGCCCGAAGCGGCGCAGCACGGCGCGGATACGGGCGACCAGCACCGCGCCGTCGAACGGCTTGGTGACGTAGTCGTCGGCGCCGGCCTCCAGGCCGAGCACCACGTCGATGGAGTCGGCGCGGGCCGACAGCATGATCACGGGGACGGTGGAGTCGTCGCGGATGCGGCGGCACAGGCTGACGCCGTCGAGGCCGGGCACCATCACGTCCAGCAGCGCGATGTCGGGCCGGTTGGCGCGGAACGCCTCCAGGCCGGCGAGGCCGTCGGGCATCGCGGTGACCGTGAAGCCGTCCCGCTCCAGGGCGAGCTGGGTGGCTTCGCGGATGACGTCGTCGTCCTCGACGAAGAGCACATGGGTCTCGGCCATGCGGTTGTCTCAACCCTCCGGTTCCGTGCCGTCCTCCGGCACGGGGCCGTCGACGGTGGTCTTGCTGTAGTCGGTGTGATAGCTGTGCGTCTCGGTGAAACGACCGTCCGCCCAGTGGTAGGTCATCACATCCTCTCCCGAAGGACAGCACACCTTGTCGCCGGTGTCATAGGTCTGCTTCGAGACTTCGAGGTCGCCCTTGCTGACCCCGGCGTAGACCGAGGGCTGCTCGTTGGCGAACACGTTGTCGTAGGAGCCGCCCGACCCGCCGTGCCTGCGGTAGACGTAGGAGCCGATGCCGACGGAATCCGCGCAGGTCATGACGTTGATGATGACGTCGGGGGACTTGCCGCCGGTCAGCGACGCGTACGTCACCTCGACCGGGTACTCCTGCGCCGAACACGGCTTGGCGAGCGACTTCTTCACGTCGTCGCCGACCTTCGGGTCGGCCTTCATCAGCGCTACCGCGTCGATCTTCTTGTAGGGCGCCGACGAGGTGGGGGAGGGGGCGGAGGACACCGCGCCCTTGGGGGCCGCGGTGCTGCTCGCCGCACCCTCGGTGCGTACGCCCTCGCCGCCGGGATTGCATCCGGCCAGCAAAAGGCCGACGGCGGCCACCCCCGCCGTGGCCGCGCCGCCTTTGGTCAACCCGCCTTTGGGCAACCTGTTCCTGGACAATCCGCTCCCGCTCACCGTGCTGCTCGCACAGCCGCCGATCCCGCCGCTGTTCCTTGTGCGATTGTCGCGCGCCGGGCTGTGTGCCGCGGCGTGCCGGGTGCCCCGCGCCGGGCGCGAGGGCATACGCGGCGGATCAGGCCGCGCACCGCTCCCGCTCCCGCTCGCCGCGCTCCAGCATCCGCGCGTCGATGTCACGGCTTTCGAGCTCCTGGCGGAGCCGGGCCAGCGCCCGGTGCAGCGTGCTCTTGACCGTCCCCGTGGACATGCCCAGTGCCGCCGCGGTCTCCTCGGTGCTCATCTGCTCCCAGTGTCGCAGGACGACGACGCTGCGCTGCTTGGGTGCCAGCACGCCGAGGATGTCCATCAGCAGGGCGCGGTCGGCGCGCTGCTCGGTGCCGTCGTCCACGCTCGCGTCGGGAAGCTGCTCGGTGGGCACTTCCTCCAGCTTGCGGGCGCGCCACCACTCCGTCCGGGTGTTGATCATGACGCGGCGGAGGTAGGCGTCCGCCAGTGACTTGTCCGCTATGCCGTCCCAGCGCCCGTAGGTGCGCACGAGGGCCGTCTGGAGCAGGTCCTGGGCGTCGACCGGGTCGGGCACCAGGCGCCGCGCACTGCGCAGCAGGGCCTCCTGCCGCGTACGTACGTACTCTTCGAAGTCCAGTACCTTGCCGCCGCTGGTCGCCATCTCGACGCCTCCGATCCGCTTGCGTTTCCCCACGTTGACCGTGCTGGCGGTCATCTCCAGCACGAGAAGGACGCTACGGAGGGGGTGTTGCGGCGCAATGTGCGTGGGCCCCACAGCGAGTGCACGGAAAACCCTCGGTTGTGTAACAGCCCGCCGGGGGTCATACCTCGGACGGACGAAGGCCCTGAGCGGGTCATACTCCGGGGGGAGGGACACCCCCACCCGGAGACCTACACGCGGTGCGCGGGGCGCGGCCGGGCCGGGCGTTGGGCGCGTTTCAGCCGTACCGGGGTCGCTTTCCGGTCATCCACACCGGTCCGGCCGCCGATCGGACCGGCCCGGGGCGCCCCCGCGCCTACGTCAGCGGCAGCCGGTAGCGGCCGCCCGCCAGCGGCTCCACCAGCCCGTCCGCGACCAGCCCGTCCAGCGCCCGGGCCCGCTGCACCGGCTCGTCCCACACCGCGTCGAGCACGGCCTGCGGCACCGGGGAGACCGCCTCGCGCAGAACGGCGAGCAGCTTGCCGCGCACCTGCCGGTCGGTGCCCGCGTACGCCTGGGTGCGGCGCGCCGGGCCCTCGTGCGCGGGGGAACCGGCCAGCCGCCAGGCGCACCGCTCGGCGATCGGACAGCGCGCGCACTGCGGGCCGCGCGCGGTGCACACCAGCGCGCCCAGCTCCATGGTGGCCGCCGCCCACCGGGCGGCGAGCCGCTCGTCCTCGGGCAGCAGCGCCCGGGCGAGCTTGCGTTCGGCGGCGGTCGTGGCGTTCGGCGGGTACTGACGGCCCATCACCGCGCGCGCGAACACCCGGCGCACGTTGGTGTCCAGCACCGCGTGCCGCTGCCCGTACGCGAAGGAGGCGACGGCCGCGGCGGTGTACTCGCCGACACCGGGCAGCGCCAGCAGTTGGGCGTGCTCGCGCGGTACGTCACCGCCGTGCCGCTCCTTTATGGCGGACGCGGCGGCGTGCAGACGCAGCGCGCGCCGCGGATAGCCGAGCCGGCCCCAGGCGCGGACCGCCTCGCCCGGCGCCTCGGCGGCCAGGTCGGCGGGGCGCGGCCAGCGGGCCAGCCACTGCTCGTAGACCGGCAGCACTCTGCTGACCGGCGTCTGCTGGAGCATGAACTCGCTGACCATCACGCCCCAGGCGCCCGCCTCGGGGCGGCGCCAGGGCAGGTCGCGGGCGTGTGCGTCGAACCAGTCGGTGACCGGGCCGTGCAGCCCGGTCCCGTCGGCGGCCTCCGCGGCGGATACGGCGGCGGAAGCGGTCTCGGCGGCGGCGGTCGTGGCAGCGGGGAGGGCAGGCGTCGAAGTCATGGCACCGCCGATCCTGGCACGAGGGCGGCTTCCCGGGAAACGCGCCGGGCCCGCCCCGCCGCACGCCCACCCGCACGCGGGACGGCCGGGTGCGTACGGGTGGCGGCTACCGGCGGTACGCGGCGCCGGGCGCGGGCGCGGTACGGGCCGGGCGTGGCGCGGGCGCGCGGTGGGGGTACGCGGGGCGGGCGCGCGGGCACCGGGCGGGCGGGGGAGGATGCGGGGATGACCGGTAGGGACTGCCCGGAGGGGATCCGGCGGGCGCTGGCCGCCCACTCGACTCTGACGCTGGCATACGTGGACCAGGACGGGCCGCAGGCGTGCGCGGTGCTCTACGCCACCGACGCGGTGGGCGGCGGGGCGGCGGCCGGGCCCGCGCTCTACTTCGTCACCGCCACCACCACCCGGCACGGCCGGGCCCTGGCCGGGCCCGGGGCGCGCGTGGCGTTCACCGCGCAGCGCGACGGCCAGGAATGGAGGGCGCTGACCGGGCTCCAGGGCCGGGGCGTGTGCCGCCCGCTGGACGGCGCGGAACGGGACGCCGGGTGGCACCTCTACACCGCGCGCTTCCCCTTCGTCGTGGCGAGCGAGCGGCTGCGGGCCGCCCTGGAGCGCACCACGCTGTGGGAGCTGCGCCCCGACTGGCTCCGGCTGATCGACAACGGGCGGGGCTTCGGACACAAAGAGGAGTGGGAGCGGCACTGAGCGGCGTTTCCGACCGCCGGGGGTCCGCTCCGGGCCGATCATGAGAAAAGTTGCCGCTTCCTGCGGCGGGTACTGGCCGGTGCGGGGGCCGATCTCTCGTACAGTTTCCGCGTGGGATCACTGCGCAATCCGATCGGGCCCCTTCCCTCCTCCATCTACTGGCGGCGGAGGGCCGTTGCGCTGGCCATCGTCGTCCTGCTCACCCTCCTGGTGGTGTGGGTCGTCAACCTGGCCGGAGGCGCCCGGAGCGGCGGCGAGGGCAAGGGCTCGGACGGCTCGGGCCCGGCGGAGTCCATCACGCCGGGGCCCTCCTCCACGGGCCCGGCGATCAGTCAGAAACCGGGCGGGCGCGACGAGTCCGGAAGCGGGGGCGGAACCGGTGGCGGCTCCGGAGCGGACTCCGGCGAGGGCTCCTCGGACGGCGGCGCGGGAGAGGCCGGCGGCTCCGGCGGCCCGGGCGGCTCCGTTGGCGGCACCGGCGCCGGCACGCCGATCGGCGAAGGAACGGGCGGCGGCGTGCTCCCGGCCGGCTCCCCGGTGGCCAACTGCGCTTCCGGACCGGTGAAGTTGACCCTGCGCAGCGTCAAGAACTCCTACCCGCCGGGCGAGAAGCCGAAGTTCGAGCTGGTGGTCAAGAACTCCGCGAAGGCCGCCTGCAAGGTGGACCTCGGCCGGAAGGCCGCGGTGCTCACGATCACCGACACCGCGGACGACGACCGGGTGTGGGCCTCCGCGGACTGCCCGCCCACCGCCGGCTCCGCCCTGCTGCGGGTGCCGGCCAAGGACTCGGTGCGGCGCACCGTCACCTGGAACCGCCGGGCGAGCGGCCCGGGGTGCGCGACGCCGAGCGCCGCCGCGGTGCCGGCCGGTACGTACCTGATCGAGGCGAAGGTGCCCGGCCTCACGGCGGCCCGGACGTCGTTCGTCCTCGCCAAGGACTAGGGCGTGTCCGATGAGGCACATGACTGGACCCTAGGCGGATCGTTTCCATGCCTCCGAACGTGCGCGCCAAGCGCATCGGCTGGAGGTCAGTTGCCCGCCCTGAGGGCGTCCAGGTGCCGTCGCAGTACCTGTCGGAGCAGCTTCGGCGGATAGCGGTCCGGCAGCAGGGTTGCCTGGAGATTCAGTCCGTCGAGGAGGGCGGCCAGGCGCGTGCTTTCCAGTTCGACGTCCATGCCGTCTGGCAGCCCGCCGGCGGACTGGGCTTCCTGCAGCACGCGCGACATCAGGGCATGCAGGTCGGCTTGCATTTCGGCGGCGCAGGGCCGCAGTTCGGGCCGGGTGAGTGCGGCGGCGGTGAAGGCGAGCCAGAGTTCGGATTCCTGGAGGCGGTTCTCGTCCAGGGGGAGGAACTCGGCGAGAAGCTCTTCTGCTCCGGCCCGGCGGTCGGTGTCGCCGTCGGTAGTCAGAAGTTGTTCGGCGTGGGTGCGGATGCGGTCGCCGATGCGCCGGCTCAGCTCCCTCATCGTGAAGGTCATCAACTCGTCGTGGTTGGCGAAGTAGTGGCGGACCGAGCCGATGGCGAGTTGGGCTTCATCGGCGACGTTGCGCAGTGAGGCGTGCTCCAGGCCGTGGCGGGCGGCGACGGACAGGACGGCCTGCGCCACTGCCCTGCGGCGGGCCACGGGGTCGACGATCTTTGGCATGTTGCCTTTATAGCACGACTGAGCTATCTTTTTTAGCTCAACCGCGCTACTAAATATGGATGGGTATCCGTATGAACCCCTGGCTGCTCGCTGCGATCATCGCGTTGGTCGTGATCGTGGTCGTGATCAAACGGATGATCGGTGAGCCGGTCAACGCACGGGAGCTCTTCGTGGCCCCGGCGATACTGACCGGGATCGGCATCCTGACCCTCATGAAGAAGACGGATCTGACCGGCACCGACCTCACCTGGGTCATCACGGGCGCCGTCTTAGGTGCGGCACTCGGCGCACTCCGGGGCGCCACCGTTCAGCTCGTCGACAAGGGAGGCGTTCTGTGGCAGCGATACACCAGCCGCACCTTCCTCACTCTGATCGGCACCCTGGCGATCACGGCCGGCTTCAATGTCCTGGCAGTGAAGATGGGCATGCACGAGAACGCACGCCCCCTCCAGCTTTCCATCGGCGTGAGCTTCCTCGGCGAGTCCCTCATGGTCGGCCGCCGCGGCATGACTTCGGGAATCCCCTTCGCTCCGGCGCGAACTCACTGACTCATTGCCAGTTGCGGGGCATCGCCCCACTGGCCTGGTGTGATGACAAAGGCGAGCGGACGTCGACCGCCCTCACCGGCCAGATGGCCGCGTCGTCCAGGAATACGTGGCGCGGCGGTGCGGGCGCCTGCGGCATGTTGATGGGCGCGGCAGGAGGTCGAGGCCCGAAGTCACGCTCCGTGAGCGACTGACGGGCCGACGCCTGCCGTGGAGCGGGTCGAACGAGTGAACCGTGTACCCATTGTGACGCCCCGAGTAGCAGTGCGAATTGGGATGATCGTACGGTTATGCCGCGTGGGGGGATATGTCGACTTAGCCAACGAAAGGCTCCCCCCATGGACCAGGACATCGTCCAAGTGAAGATCCACCCCGCGATCGGAATCGCCCGGGTCGGCAACAGCGACCAGCAGCCCTTCGTGGGCCCGGAGTCACCGGACCAGCCCCCTCTGCCGCCCGGCTCGTACAAGGACAGCTCGGGGAAGGTCATCCGCCAGGCCGCCCGCTTCCGGGTCTACGGCTACAACCAGGCGGGCCAGGTCGTCCGGGAACTCAAGCAGGGCGAAGGCGGCGTCAGCGAGATCAAGTGGTCGGTGCACGTGGCCAACAAGAAGGCCGCCTGGTACCAGTTCCACATCCCGCTCGACATCCCCGAAGCCGCCGGCCTCTCGGACGCCCAGCGCCGCCGGCGGAACTTCGACGTCAAGGGGGCGGACCGCAAGAAACTCGTCATCGACCCCGGCCGCAAGACGATCCGCGCCTCCGCGCACGAGACCGCCGCCCTCGACGGGAAGATCATGGACCGGCCGGTCGCGCTGGGCTCGATCTCCACCCAGAACGACGGCCGCCTGCTGGTCTTCGGCGGCGCCGGGAAATCCGCCTCGTACGCGACCCCGGAGAAGCCGATCTTCGGCGTCGCCAACAACGACACGTGGTACGACGACGTCTCCGACGGTCCGGTCACGGCGGAGGTCACCATCAACGGCGCCGTGAAGGCCGCGGCCCCGGCCTGGGTCGTGGTCGCCCCGCCGCACTACGCACCCGGCGTGAAGACCGTCCGTACCCTCTACGACCTGCTCTACGACGTGTTCGCCACCGAGCAGACGCTGCACGTCGAGGAGACGGTCTCCTACCCGGAGCACATCGAACCGATCCTGCGCCGGTTCTGCGATCTGCAGTGGGTCAACCACGGCTTCGCCACCCAGTTCGGCCGGAAGGGCCCGCACGACTTCCTCGACCCGGCCCTGCGCGAGCGCCTCGCCGACCCGGGCGAGGCCAGCCAGGAGCTGCGCCGTCAGGTCTACGTCCACCTGCGCGACTACGACCGGGACGGCACCTCCCCCCTGCCCTGGCCGTGGCTCTACGGCGACGCCATGTCCGGCGGCAAGCCCACCTCCGTCCGCCAGCACGTCACGCTCTCCCCCTACCAGGACCGGATGCTGGCCCTGTGGGCCGAGGGCCGCTTCACCTCCGGCCGGCCCCGCACCGGCCACCCCGACGTGGACCAGGCACCCGTCGACCGGCAGCCCGACCTGCTGGACCGTGCCGCGCTGGACAACTGCGCCGCAGACGCCTTCCATCCGGGCTGCGAGGTCACCTGGCCGATGCGTCACAAGACCATGTACTCCGAGCCCTTCCGCATCCTGCACCGCACGCCGGAGAACCCGGAACCCGACTACGGCGATGTGCTCAGCCCCCAGGACGTGGTCAGCAAGAACGGCCCGCTCTACGCGCAGGGGCCGGGCGACCTCACCCGCTGGATGGCCGCCCCCTGGCAGTGCGACACGGCAAGCTGCCGCTCCGGATACCAGGTACGGTCCGGCCTCGGCCCCCGCTACAGCCCCTACCTGCCCACCTTCTGGCCCGCCCAGATGCCCAACCACGTGCTCAAGAAGGCGGACTTCACCACCGTCAACACCAAGCCGACCGGCGGCGACGACAGCGCCAGGGAGAAGGCGTTCGAGCACCGGGCCGTATGGCTGCGCGGCCTGAAGGGCACCGACTTCAACAAGCAGCGCCGGCAGATGATCGACGACTGGTACAAGTTCGGCATCGTCGAGACCCACGAATACACCGTGGGCGACGGGAAGTTCCCCAAGTACCTCCAGGTGGAGTCCGAGCCCGGCTATCCGCCGGCCCCCGACCACGCCAACCTCGTCAACATCCAGGTGACCGAGGCGGGAGTGCCCGAACTGGCCGGTGCGGCCGCCACCTGGGCCGGTGCCGTCTCCGCCGACTCGGTGTCGTCCATGCTCGTGCAGCAGGCGGTCCAGGAGGTCGTGGAAGCCACCGGCCACGACGAGTCGACGATCGCCGCCGGCTACCTGGAGAAGCTCGACCCCTTGCACGGCAACCAGTGAGCCCGGCAGCCGAACCCGCCTACGACGTCGTGGTCGCGGGCGGCGGCCCGGCCGGCTGCGCCGCCGCCCTCGCCCTCCTGCGGGCCGGGCGTACGGTCCTGCTGGCCGACGCCGGCACCGGCCCGCCCAAGGCCGGCGAGGCGCTGGTGTCCGTGGGGCGGCTGCTGCTCGCCGACCTCGGCGTCGCCGGGCCGGTCCTGGGCACCGGCCATCTGCCCTGCCACGGCAACCTGTCCGCCTGGGGCTCGGCCGAACTGCACGCCGTCGACTTCATCAACGACCCCTACGGACACGGCTGGCACCTCGACCGTCCGCTCTTCGACCGGCGGCTGCGCGCCGCCGCCCGGGCCGCGGGCGCCGAGGTCGCCGAGCACACCGCCGTCCACCGCCCGGCCCGCCGCCCGGACGGCACCTGGCGGCTCGTCCTGCGCGACCGCCCCGGCGGCGCGGAGCGCACCGTCCGCTGCCGCTGGGTGGTGGACGCCACCGGGCGCGCCGCCGCCATCGCCGTACGCTCCGGCGCCCGGCGGCGAACGGCGGACCGGCTGACCGCCCTCCACCTCACCCTCGACCCGGTGACGGACCCGCGGAGCGCCGCCGACAGCCACTCGCTGGTCGAATCCGACCAGGACGGCTGGTGGTACACCACGCTGCTGCCCTCCCGGCACCGTCTGGTCGCCTACTTCACCGACCCCGACCTGCCCGTCGCCGGCGGGCGCGGCGCCGAGCGGTTCCGCGACCGGCTGCTGGCCACCCGGCACGTCTCCCGCCGGGCCCGCCCCCACGGGCTCACCGACCTCCCGCCGCCCCGCCGCGCCCCCGCGCACAGCGCACATCTGGACCGGGTGCACGGCGACGGCTGGACGGCCGCCGGAGACGCGGCGGCCGCCTTCGACCCGCTCAGCTCCCAGGGCATCCTGACCGCCCTCTACACCGGGCTGAGCGCGGGCCGGGCGGTCGACGCCCGGCTGCACGGCGACCGGGCGGCCCTGGCCGACTACGCGGCGAAGGTCGCCACGGCCCGTACCGCCTATCAGCACGACCACCGCGCCGTGCACGCCGGGGAGACCCGCTGGCCCGACCGCCCCTTCTGGTCCCGACGGCAGCGTGGCATCCACCCGGCGACCGCCGGCACCCACCCGGCGACCACACCCCGGCCGAAAACCCCGGCCCCCTAGACCACCACGACCCGGCCGAACCCCCGGCCCACCCCGAACCCCACCTCACGAAAGGTGAGACCGCCCCATGACGACCACCCCCGGATCCGCCCACGCCGGCGGACACGAGCACATCCACCGCTTCCTCGTGCTGGGCAAGAAGAAGCTGTTCTTCTACCACCTGGCCCTGTTCAACCCCCAGTCCGGCCACGACTACCAGGGCGTGTTCACCTTCACCATCAAGGACAACGGTGAACTGCGCGAGCTGTACCTCAAGGACCTCAAGGAGCACGAGAACGAGCGGGTCTTCTACTCCCTGCTCTCCCCGCACCACTTCGAACTCCCCGAGCTCCAGCAGGGCAAGGTCTTCAAGGTCCATCTGGAGCGGGTCGTCGTGGACAAGAACGGCGGCCGCACGTTCACCAAGCTGACGACGAGCGAGACCGCGGTGGAATGCAAGAAGGAGGACGTCCTCTCCTTCCGCAGGCTCGGCGACCTGCCCTACCCCGACTACCTCACCTACCTGGTGTTCGGCGAGGGCGACGAGATCCACCTCGCGCACCAGCTCGCGGCCCGCCCGAACTGGGACGAGGCCCTCACCATCGCCCCCACGAAGCCCATCGACCCCGCGACCCTGAAGAAGGTCCCGACCCTCGTCATCGAGACGATCAAGGATGCCCACGGAAAGCTGGTCGAGAGCCCGCTGAAGCAGGGGCAGCAGTACCAGGGCAAGCTCAACGGCAACGGCGAGACGGTCGACTTCACCGCCGGCCGCCAGGGCTGGTGGAACCACACCAGCCTCAACAACTGACCGGGACGGGCGGCTGAGCGACGCGCGGGCCGCCCGCACCGGCACCCCGGCCCGGGACGCGACCCTTCGCGCCCCGGGCCGGGGCCGTACCCGGGGAACGCCGGAACGCCCCCGGCCGCAGCCGCCCAAGTCCCCCTCACCACAAGGAGTTTTACGGAATTGAAGCCTCCGCTCGCCGCTTACGCTCCTGGCGATTCCGCTGACAGCTTGCCCGGGGCCGAGGCGCCCGAATGTGGGGCACAGTCAACGCCATGAGGCTACTGATACTGGGCGGTACGGAGTTCGTGGGGCGGGCGGTCGCCGAGGCGGCGCTGGCACGTGACTGGCAGGTGACGGTCTTTCATCGAGGCAACCACGCACCACCGGAGGGCGTGACGGCGCTGCACGGCGACCGGAGCGCGCCGGCGGGCCTCGCGGCCCTGGAGAGCGGCGAGTGGGACGTCGTCGTCGACACCTGGAGCGGCGCCCCGTCGGCGGTGCGGGACGCGGCGCGGCTGCTGGCGGGCCGGGCCGGCGGGTACGCGTACGTCTCCAGCCGGTCGGTCTACACCTACCCGTCAGCCGCCGGACTCGACGAGAGCGGCCCCGTGGTGGACGGCTTCCCGGACGCCACCGACTCCGGTGACTACGCCAAGGCCAAGCGGGGCGGCGAGCTGGCCGCCGTCGACGCGTTCGGCGACCGGGCGCTGCTGGTCAGGGCGGGGCTGATCATCGGCCCGTACGAGAACATCGGGCGGCTTCCGTGGTGGCTGAGCCGGATCGCCCGCGGCGGCCCGGTCCTCGCGCCGGGGACGCGCGAGCTGCCCCTCCAGTACGTCGACGCCCGCGACCTCGCCGAATGGACGCTGGACGCGCTGCGCGACGGGCTGGGCGGCCCCTACAACCTGGTCAGCGCGCCGGGGCACACGACGATGGGCGAGCTGCTGGAGACCTGCGTGAAGGTCACCGGCTCGGACGCCGAACTGCGCTGGACGGCGCCGCGGGACGTGCTCGCCGCGGGCATCGAACCGTGGAGCGAGCTGCCGGTCTGGCTGCCGCCGGGCGAGCTGTACGACACCATGCACGGCGGCGACGTCTCCAAGGCCCTCGCCGCCGGGCTGCGCTGCCGGCCGGTCGGGGAAACGGTGGCCGACACCTGGGCCTGGCTGCTGAGCATCGGCGGGACGGCGCCGCAGCGCCCCGACCGCCCGGTGGTCGGCCTGGCACCGGAGAAGGAAGCGGCACTGCTGGACGGTTGAGCGGCCTCGGGGGTGGCCGGCTATGCGTACGGCCCGCCCGGAGAGCACCGGGCGGGCCGTACACGGGGTCGCGAGGCTTAGACGTACCGCTCCAGGATCGAGGACTCCGCCAGGCGGGACAGGCCCTCGCGGACCGAGCGCGCGCGGGCCTCGCCCACACCGTCCACGGCCTGGAGATCGTCCACGCTCGCCGCGAGCAGCTTCTGGAGGCCGCCGAAGTGGTCGACCAGGCGGTCGATGACCGTGCCGGGCAGCCGGGGCACCTTCGCCAGCAGGCGGAAACCGCGCGGCGAGACGGCGGAGTCCAGCGTCTCGGGCGAGCCGCTGTAGCCCAGCGCGCGGGCCACGGTGGGAAGTTCGAGCAGCTCGGTGTGGGTGAGCGCGTCCAGCTCGGAGAGCGCCTCGACCACCGTGCGGGAGCGCTTGGCGGTCGGCTCGGGGACGTAGTCGCGGACGACCAGCTCGCGCTCGGGCTCCACGCCGGCGATCAGCTCGTCGAGCTGGAGGGTGAGCAGTCGGCCGTCCGTGCCCAGCTCGACGACGTACTCGGCGATCTCGGTGGCGATCCGGCGGACCATCTCCAGGCGCTGGGCGACGGCGCTGACATCGCGCACCGTCACCAAGTCCTCGATCTCCAGGGCGGAGAGGGTGCCGGCGACCTCGTCCAGGCGGAGCTTGTAGCGCTCCAGGGTGGCCAGCGCCTGATTGGCGCGGGAGAGGATCGCGGCGGACTCCTCCAGCACCCGGCGCTCGCCGTCGACGTACAGCGCGATCAGGCGCATCGACTGGCTGACCGAGACGACGGGGAAACCGGCCTGGATGGAGACGCGCTGGGCGGTGCGGTGGCGGGTGCCGGTCTCCTCCGTCGGGATGGAGGCGTCCGGGACGAGCTGCACACCGGCCCGCATGATCTTGGTGATGTCCTTGTCGAGCACCAGGGCGCCGTCGAGCTTGCACAGCTCGCGCAGCCGGGTCGCGGTGAACTCCACGTCCAGCACGAAACCGCCGGTGCACATGGACTCGACGGTCTTGTCGAAGCCCAGCACGATCAGTCCGCCCGTGTTGCCGCGCAGGATGCGCTCCAGGCCGTCGCGCAGGGCCGTACCGGGAGCGACGGCGCTCAGTGAGGCGCGCATCAGGCCCTCGGTGCCGGATCCCCCACCGGACCTGCCGGGAGACGATGCCCGGTCGTTGGCTGCCACTGCACTCCTCCGTCGCAAGGTCTGTCGGTCCGCAGGCCGCCCGGCCCATGCCGCGGTGACGTACCAGCGGAGCGTACCTGGCCGACGGCAAGACTGCGGTGACGGGCGAGACCAGGGCAAAGTCTACCGGCGCTGCTCCTCTTCTCGCGGGGCCTCCCGCCGCGGCCGTTTGGGAAGGACGCTCAGCGCCTGCCCCACGTCGGCGACTTCCAGCACCCGCATGCCGTCGGGGATCTTTCCGGGGTCGGACGGGACCAGCGCGTGGGTGAAGCCGAGCCGGGCCGCCTCGGACAGCCGGCGCTGCACGCCGGTGACCCGCCTGACCTCACCGGCGAGCCCCACCTCGCCGATCGCGACGAGGTTTTTGGGCAGCGGGGTGTCACTGGCGGCGCTGGCCAGCGCGAGCGCCACGGCCAGATCGGCGGCGGGCTCGGTCAGCTTCACGCCGCCGACCGTCGCGCTGTAGATGTCGCGCTTGCCCAGGGCGGTGATCCGGCCGCGCTGCTCCAGGACGGCGAGCATCATCGAGACGCGGGAGGTCTCCAGGCCGGAGGTCGTGCGCCGGGGGGAGGGGATCTGGGAGTCGACGGTGAGCGCCTGGACCTCGGCGACCAAGGGGCGGCGGCCCTCCAGGGTGACCGTCAGGCAGGTGCCGGGCACCGCCTCGGCGCGGCGGGTCAGGAACAGGCCGGAGGGGTCGGCGAGGCCGGTGATGCCCTCATCGTGCAGCTCGAAGCAGCCGACCTCGTCGGTGGTGCCGTAGCGGTTCTTGACGCCGCGCACCAGGCGCAGCCGGGCGTGCCGGTCGCCCTCGAAGCTGAGGACGACGTCGACGAGATGCTCCAGCAGGCGCGGCCCGGCGATGGCGCCGTCCTTGGTGACATGGCCGACCAGGAGGGTGGACATCGCGCGGTCCTTGGACGCCCGGATCAGCGCCCCGGCGACCTCGCGGACCTGTGCCATGCCGCCCGGCGCGCCGTCGATCTCGGGCGAGGCGACGGTCTGCACCGAGTCGAGGACGAGCAGGGAGGGCTTGACCGTGTCCAGGTGGCCCAGGACGGCGGACAGGTCGGTCTCGGCGGCGAGGTAGAGGTGGTCGTCGATGGCGCCGATGCGGTCGGCGCGCAGCCGCACCTGGCTCGCGGACTCCTCGCCGGTGACGTACAGGGTGCGGTGGTCGGCGGAGGCGGCCTTGGCGGCGACGTCCAGCAGCAGGGTGGACTTGCCGACGCCCGGCTCGCCGGCGACCAGCGCGACCGCGCCGGGCACCAGCCCGCCGCCCAGCACGCGGTCCAGCTCGGGCACGCCGGTGGAGCGGGCGGTGGCCTGGCGGCCGTCGACCTGGCCGATGGGCAGCGCGGCGGTGGTGACCCGGCCGGGCGCGGTGGTGCGCACCGCGGGGGCGCCGCCGAACTCCTCGACCGTGCCCCACGCCTGGCACTCGGGGCAGCGGCCCAGCCACTTGGCGGTGGTCCAGCCGCACTCGGTGCAGCGATAGGAGGGGCGCTCCTTGGCCGACGTTTTTCGGGTTGCCATGGGGTCACCGTAACGGCGGGGTCCGACAGTGCCGGCGCGCGCGGTCCGTTGCGCCGGGTGGGTGGCGTGTGTGGACCGCTCGGCGGCCGGAAATCGGCGACCGGTGTCCCCTTTTGAGGGAGATGGTCACCCGTAAGGGTTAAAAGAGCCCGACAGGAGCGAGTGCGGCTGCATCACCCGCCTACCGTCGCCAGGTGATGAGCAGCAGGCCCGAGCACCCCAGGCACACCACCGGCGCACACCGGTCGCGCGGCGCGGCGCCGCGCCGGAGCCGGCCGCAGCCCTCCGAGCGGCCCGACCGCACAGAACACCCTGACGCGCACGACCGCCAGGACCTCGGCACCCCCAAGGACCACCACGACCGCTGCGCCCCGTACCTGGACGGGTTGTTCACCTACTGCCTGTCCGTCCTGTGCGAGCACGACGCGGCCGCCGCCGTCCTCGGCGAGGTGCTGGCGCTGGCCGAGCGGCACCACGGCCGGCGCCCCGACGACCCCGCCCTGTACCGCCCCTGGCTCTACGCCCTGACCCGCTGGGCCTGCCTGCGCCGGCTCACCGGGCGGGCCGCCCCGGGCCGTCCCGGCGACGGACCCGACTCCGAGCGGCGCCGGCGGGAACTGGCCGTGCTGGCCTGGCCCGAGGCGGCCGGGACCACTCCCGAGCAGCGGGAGGCGCTGGAGCTGTCGGTCCGCCACCGCCTGGGGGCCGACGAGGTGGCGGCGGTGCTCGGCGCCGATCCGGTCGCCACCCGCATCCTGCTGGCCGCGGCCTCCTGCGAGGTCGAGCGGACCCGGGCGGCGCTGGCGGTCGTCGAGTTCGGCCGCTGCCCGGATGTGGCCCAGCTCGCGGGCGACACCCAGATGCTGCTGGGCGTCGCGCTCCGCCGGGAGCTGGTGCGTCATGTCGACGACTGCGCCGAGTGCCGGCGGACCGCCGAGCGGGCCACCGCGGCCGGGCCGTGGCCGGGCACCGCGCCCGCGGACCGGGGCGCGCTGCCGCTGGTCCCCGCGCCTCGGGAGGCCGTGCTGCGGGCGCTGTCGGGCGCCCGGCGCGCGAAGCCGGGACGCTCCGGCCGCGTCGGCCGCGAAAACGGTTCTCCTCGCTACGACCGCAACGGCTTCCCCGTCGGCCCCACCGACCGCGCCGCCCGCCGCCGCCGGCTGCGCAACCGGGCCCTGACGACGACGGTGGTCGCCACCGTGCTGGCCGCGCCGGTGCTGGCCCTGTGGGCGGCCTACCGCGGTGCGCCCGTGACGGGCGAGACGGCCGGCGCGCCGGCGGTGACGGCCAACGAGTCCGACAGCGCGGACGACCGGCTGGACGGCCGCCCGTACGAGAAGGCGGGCAACGCCGCGGCGTCCCCCGGGCCCGGCTTCCGGGCGGGGGCGGGCACCCCCGACGTGTCGGTCGAGGTGATCGGCGCGGACGACCGCCCGCCGCCCGGTGAGGACGGCCGCGAACGCTGGGGGCCGGGCCGGCTGACGGTGACGGCGCATCCCCGCGGCGCCACGACGGTCATCACGCTCCGCGCCTCGGGCGGCGCCCCGGTGCGCTGGCAGGCGTCGGCGGGCGCGGCCTGGCTCCAGATGAGCCACACCGCCGGTGAGCTGCTGCCGGGGGAGTCCGCGACGATCACGGTCTACGTGGACCACGACCGGGAGCCGGCGGGCCACTGGCGGGCCCGGATCGCCGTCACCCCCGGCACCGCCGTCGTCACGCTGGAGGGCTACGGCGCGACGGGCCCCGCGCCCGGCCCGGACGATCCCGGTCCCGCCGACCCGCACCCGTCGCCGTCGACTCCGGTGCCGCCGTCGCCCGATCCGACGCCGACCCCCGATCCGACCCCGACCCCGACGACGCCGAGCCCCACGCCGACGCCCACGGATCCGGCCACGTCGTCGCCCGATCCGTCCCCGGTCGGCACGCCGTCGAACACGACGAAACCGGCCCGCTGACGGCGTACGGGCGCCGCCTGCGGACCGGGCGGAGGCCGCCTGCTACTTCCTACTTCCGCGGCGGATCCGCCGGGTGGGGCGCCATCGGCAGCGTCGCCGCCAGCCGCTCCTCGCACAGCTCGGCGAGCCGCGCGTAGCCCTTCTCGCCCATCAGCTCGGTCAGCTCCGGCTTGTAGGAGACGTACACCGGCTCCCCGGCGCCGTGCGCGGAGGTCGCGGACGTGCACCACCAGTGCAGGTCGTGCCCGCCGGAACCCCAGCCGCGCCGGTCGTACTCCCCGATCGTCACCTGGAGGACGCGGGTGTCGTCCGGCCGGTCGATCCAGTCGTACGTGCGGCGCACCGGGAGCTGCCAGCAGACGTCCGGCTTGGTCTCCAGGGGCTCGCGGCCCTCGCGCAGCGCGAGGATGTGCAGCGAGCAGCCGGCGCCGCCCGCGAAGCCGGGGCGGTTCTGGAAGATGCAGGAGCCTTCCCAGCGCCGGGTCTGGCGCTCGCCGTCCTCGTCCTCCTGCACCCAGCCGCTGTCCGTGCCGACGTCGTGGAACTGCCACAGGTCCGGCGTGAGACGCGCCACATGCCCGGCCACCCGCTGCTCGTCGTCCTCGTCGGAGAAGTGCGCGCCGAGCGTGCAGCAGCCGTCGTCCGCGCGGCCGGCCTGGATGCCCTGGCAGCCGCTGCCGAAGATGCACGACCACCGGGAGGTCAGCCAGGTCAGGTCGCAGCGGAAGAGCTGCTCGTCGTCGGAGGGGTCGGGGAAGGTGACCCAGGCGCGGGCGAAGTCGAGGCCGACCTCGTCGGCCCGGGCCCCCGGCGCCCCCGCCGTCTCGCGAGCGCGCCGCTTTTCGTCCTGCTTCAGGGCTTTTTCCTGCTTCGCCTTTTTCGTCTTTGCCACGTGTCCAGCGTAAGGCGGCCGACAAGAGATGCCCGCCACGGCAGTAGGTTTCCCCGTATGAGACTCGGAGTCCTCGATGTGGGTTCGAACACGGTCCACCTTCTCGTGATGGACGCGCACCCGGGCGCGCGCCCGCTGCCCGCCTATTCGCACAAGGCGGAGTTGCGCCTGGCCGAACTCCTCGACAAGGACGGCGCCATCAGCGATCCCGGGGTGGACCGGCTGCTGGCCACCCTCCGCGAGGCGATGCAGGTGGCCGAGGACAAGGGCGCCGAGGACGTCCTGCCGTTCGCCACCTCCGCGGTCCGCGAAGCCCCCAACAGCGAGGACGTGCTGCGCCGCCTCGCCGAGGAGACCGGCGTCAAGCTGCGGGTCCTCTCCGGCGAGGACGAGGCCCGCCTCACCTTCCTCGCCGCCCGCAGGTGGCTCGGCTGGTCCGCGGGGCGGCTGCTGGTGCTGGACATCGGCGGCGGCTCGCTGGAGATCGCCTACGGCCTCGACGAGGAGCCCGACGCGGCCGTCTCGCTGCCGCTCGGCGCGGGCCGGCTGACCGGCGCCGAACTGCCCGGCGACCCGCCGCACAGCGAGGACGTACGGGCGCTGCGCCGCCGCGTACGGGCCGAGATCGCCCGCGTGGTGAGCGAATTCACGCGCTACGGGACGCCCGATCACGTCGTCGGGACCTCGAAGACGTTCAAGCAGCTCGCCCGGATCGCGGGTGCCGCGCGCTCGGCCGAGGGCCTGTACGTCCAGCGCGAGCTGACCCGCAAGAAGCTGGAGGAGTGGGTGCCGCGGCTGGCCGGGATGACGGTGGCCGAGCGCGCCGAACTGCCCGGCGTTTCCGAGGGCCGCGCCCGCCAGTTGCTCGCCGGGGCCCTGGTCGCGGAGGCGGCGATGGACCTGTTCGGCGTCGAGTCGCTGGATCTGTGCCCGTGGGCGCTGCGCGAGGGCGTCATCCTGCGCCAACTCGATCACCTGCCACCGTCGTAACCTCGCTCACCTGGCACCCTCGTCACACCGCGCGCCCCGGAGCGGATGCCCGATCCGGCTGTCGTCCGGGTCTCCTGCCCCACGGGCAGTCCCGGCCCGTACGCTGTCCCTCGTGACAGAGCCAGTGGTGCGCATCCCGGATGCGAAGGTCGCCCTGTCCACGGCCTCGGTCTATCCGGAGTCCACGGCGACGGCCTTCGAGATCGCCGCGCGCCTGGGGTACGACGGCGTCGAGGTCATGGTGTGGACCGACCCGGTCAGTCAGGACATCGAGGCGCTGCGCCGGCTTTCGGACTACCACGGCGTGCCGGTGCTGGCCGTGCACGCGCCCTGCCTGCTGATCACGCAGCGGGTGTGGTCCACCGACCCGTGGGTCAAGCTCCAGCGCGCGCGCCACGCCGCGGAGAAGCTGGGCGCCTCCACCGTCGTCGTCCATCCGCCGTTCCGTTGGCAGCGCAACTACGCCAAGGGGTTCGTGCGCGGGGTGTGGCGGATGGAACACGAGACGGACGTGAGGTTCGCCGTCGAGAACATGTATCCGTGGCGCTACCGCGACCGCGAGATGCTGGCCTACGCCCCGGACTGGGACCCCACCACCGACGACTACCGGCACTTCACCATCGACCTGTCGCACACCGCCACGGCGCGCAACGAGGCGCTGGAGATGGTGGAGCGGATGGGCGACCGGCTGGCGCATGTGCACCTCGCCGACGGCAACGGCTCCGCCAAGGACGAGCACCTGGTGCCCGGCCGCGGCGGCCAGCCCTGCGCCGAGTTGCTGGAGCGGCTGGCCGCCACCGGCTTCACCGGCCATGTGGTGGTCGAGGTCAACACCCGCCGGGCGATGTCCGCGGCCGAACGCGAGGCGGACCTCGCCGAGGCGCTGGCCTTCACCCGGCTGCACCTCGCCTCGCCGACCTGGGTCCCGGGGTCGTGACCGGCCCCTCCCGGCCCGACGAGCGCCGATCCGACGACGGCGACGGGCCCGCCGACCACGCACCCGACGGCGCCGGCGACGGGCCCGCCGCCGACCCCGTCCCGCCCGCTTCGGACCCCGCCCCGCCCGCCCGGAAACGCGGCCGTCCCGCCCGTGCCGCGTCCGACGCCGGGCCCGGCGCCCGGGACCGGATCCTGGCCGCGGCCCGTACGGAGTTCGCCGAGCGCGGCTACGACAAGGCGACCGTGCGCGGCATCGGCCGGGCGGCCGGAGTGGACCCGGCGCTGGTGCACCACTACTTCGGCACCAAGGAACAGGTCTTCGCGGCGGCCATCGAGCTGTCCTTCGCGCCCGCGCTGACCATGCCGGAGGTCCTCGCGGGCGGCGGCGCGGTGGGGGAGCGGATGGCCCGCTACCTCTTCGGCGTCTGGGAGAACCCGGTCAGCCGGGAGCCGCTGCTGGCGATCCTGCGCTCGGCGCTGACCAACGACACCGCGGCGGCGGTCCTGCGAAGCCTGATCGAACGCCGGCTGCTCCCGCGGATGGCGGGCGAACTGCCGGTGCCCGACCCGCAGTTCCGGGTCCAGTTGGCCGCCGGCCATCTGATCGGCGTGGCCGTGCTGCGCTACGTGATCAAGATGGAGCCGGTCGCCTCGGCCGACGCGGAGGAGATCATCGCGATGGTCGCCCCGACCCTCCAGCGGTATCTGACCCAGCCCTGAGCGGCCCACGGACGAGCCGCCGTACGGGCGCACCCGCGCCTGCGAAGCCGTCCGCACTCCGGGCAGCCGTCTCACATTCCGGAGTCACTGTCCGGATCTTGGATCAAGGGCGTAATCTCGGATGAGCTGATATGTGATGCCGATATCGACGCTGCCCGCCGGCGGGCAGGGCCGGACATCGACACGGCAAGACGGCAAGACGGCAACGTACGAATCCCGAGGGAGTGACCATCGTGCCCGAGCTGAGGTCCCGCACCGTTACCCATGGCCGCAACATGGCCGGCGCCCGAGCCCTTATGCAGGCCTCCGGCGTAGCGCGGGAGGACTTCGGCAAGCCGATCATCGCCGTCGCCAACAGCTTCACCGAGTTCGTGCCCGGCCACACCCACCTCCAGCCGGTCGGCCGGATCGTCTCCGAGGCGATCCACGCGGCGGGCGGCATCGCGCGCGAGTTCAACACCATCGCGGTGGACGACGGCATCGCCATGGGCCACGGCGGCATGCTCTACAGCCTGCCCTCCCGCGACCTGATCGCCGACTCCGTCGAGTACATGGTCGAGGCGCACTGCGCCGACGCGCTGATCTGCATCTCCAACTGCGACAAGATCACGCCGGGCATGCTGATGGCCGCCATGCGGCTCAACATCCCCGCCGTCTTCGTCTCCGGCGGCCCGATGGAGGCCGGCAAGACCACCCTCGTGGACGGCACCGTCCGCACCCTGGACCTGGTCGACGCCATCTCGGACGCCGTCAACGACAAGATCTCCGACGAGGACATCCTCCGCATCGAGGAAAACGCCTGTCCGACCTGCGGCTCCTGTTCCGGCATGTTCACCGCCAACTCGATGAACTGCCTGGCCGAGGCCATCGGCCTGGCCCTGCCCGGCAACGGCTCGGTCCTCGCCACGCACACCGCCCGCAAGGCGCTGTACGAGAACGCCGGCCGCACGGTCGTGGAGATCACCAAGCGGCACTACGACGAGGACGACCACACCGTCCTGCCGCGCAACATCGGCACCCGCGCCGCCTTCGAGAACGCCATGGCCCTGGACATCGCCATGGGCGGCTCGACCAACACGATCCTGCACCTGCTCGCCGCGGCCCAGGAAGCGGGCCTGGACTTCGACCTGGACGACATCAACGACGTCTCGCGCCGCGTCCCGTGCCTGGCGAAGGTCGCGCCGAACGTCGCGCCCGGCGGCACGTACTACATGGAGGACGTGCACCGCGCCGGCGGCATCCCCGCCATCCTCGGCGAGCTCTACCGCGCCGGCATGCTCAACGAGGACGTGCACACCGTGCACAGCGCCTCGATGGCCGACTGGCTCAAGACCTGGGACGTGCGCGGCGGCTCGCCGTCCGCCGAGGCCGTCGAGCTGTGGCACGCCGCCCCCGGCTGCAAGCGCTCGGCGACCGCGTTCTCCCAGTCCGAGCGCTGGGACAGCCTGGACCTGGACGCCGCCGGCGGCTGCATCCGCGACCTGGCGCACGCCTACTCCACCGACGGCGGCCTGGCGGTCCTCAAGGGCAACCTCGCCGAGGACGGCTGCGTGGTGAAGACCGCGGGCGTCGACGAGTCGATCTGGACGTTCGAGGGCCCGGCCGTCGTCTGCGAATCGCAGGAAGAGGCCGTCGAGAAGATCCTCGGCAAGAAGGTCAAGGACGGCGACGTGGTCGTCATCCGCTACGAGGGCCCCAAGGGCGGCCCCGGCATGCAGGAGATGCTCTACCCGACGTCCTTCCTCAAGGGCCGCGGCCTGGGCAAGACCTGCGCCCTGGTCACCGACGGCCGCTTCTCCGGCGGCACGTCCGGCCTGTCCATCGGCCACGCCTCCCCCGAGGCGGCGTCCGGCGGCACGATCGCCCTGGTCGAGGACGGCGACCGCATCCGCATCGACATCCCCAACCGGTCGATCGAACTCCTCGTCTCGGACGAGGAACTGTCGGCCCGCCGGGAAGCCCTGGGCGGCGTCTACGCCCCCAAGCAGCGCGAACGCAAGGTCTCGCAGGCCCTGCGCGCGTACGCGGCCATGGCCACCAGCGCCGACAAGGGCGCGGTCCGCGACGTGAGCAAACTCGGCTGACACCCTCAGCGGTACGCAGCGGCCCCCGTCGTGGACGACGGGGGCCGCTGTCATGCACGGGGCCGCCGGGCGGGGCAGGGCAGCCCGGGGGCGGCCCGGTTGGGTGAGCACGTCACCAGGGCGATCGAGTGGAAGACAGTGCCGCGCAGATAGTGGCCGAGTGACACGTCTCCGCCCCACGCCAGCCGCTCGACCGCGGCGTTCACCAGGAGGACCGACCTGGCCGCTTCCCGGTCACTCTCGGAGGCCAACCGGGGCGCGAGCTCTGCGAGTCGCCGCGCCAGCCATGCGCCGGCCTCCTTCGGCTCCTCCCAGGTCCCCCGGATCGCGGAGGGCGGCTTCATGAGCCAATGCGCCGTCTGGAGCGGTGGCACGTCGCAGTTCGGGAACGCGGCGACGGCTTCTCGGTACCGGTCGAGTACCTCCTGGGCGCTGGTCGCGGTCGGGGCCTGACCGGGCGGTCTGCGGACGCTCTCCCTGTCGAACGTCTTCTTCTCCCCGAGCCATGCGTAACCGTGGTGGTGCAACCGCTGCTCCGTTACGAGAAAGGACGACTACGCAAGAGGACGACGGCCCCACCCGATGGCGTGGGCAGGGCCGTCGGTCCCCGTTGTGCTCAGTGCTACGCGGAGAGGCAGAAGCGCACGGGGTCGATTCCCGCCGCGTCCAGCTCCGCCGTGGTGAAGCGCAGCGGCTCGGCGTCCGGGCGCTTGCTGTCGCCCATGGCCCACGCGTCCGGACCGATCTTCGCGAGGGTCACACACGCTTCGCCGTCCGGATGCGTATTGCCGCCGCACGCCTTGGAGAACTCGGCCCCGTCGATGGGGAGCCCGTACAGATCGGTCATCGCCATGCCCTTCCGTCGCGTTTACCGGAAGGCCATGGTGTCGGGATGAGGGGCGAGGTTCTAGCCGGTTTCCTGTTCGCGCAAAAGCTCGTCGCGGAGAGACGCGATCAGGGCCCGCATGCCATCGCCGGCAACGGCGGAACCGCTGAATCCCTCGAACTTGGATACGTACAGGGCAATGTCCCTGGGGTCGGTCACCACCATTTCCGCGTGGGCCGTCTCAACGGTCACCGTCCGGTCGTCCTTGATGACGAACGAGTGTCCCGGAAAATCCGTCTGAGGGGCGGAAAGTGCGACGATGCGGAGGTCGACATTTGGCAGTCGAGAGACCGAAATCAATCGGTCCAGTTGCCCGACTGTCACCAGGGGCGGAACGATCCGCCAGCGGAGGACGGATTCCGTGATGACGAAACGGAACGTCTTCCCTGTCGAGTACAGGACGCTTTGCCGCGCCAGCCTGGCGCCGATGGTGCGCTCTAGCTGCGCTTCCGAGAGGTCGTTATGGCGAGCGAACACGGCCCGGACGTACTCGGGAGTCTGGAGCAGCCCGGGAACGAGGGACGGCTGAAACAGACGCAGCAGAGTCGTTTGTGATTCCAGGGCCTGTACCTGCCGCTGTTTGCGGCTGTACCCGAGACGGCGGACCAGTCGCCATGCGGTGACTTCCGTGGCCGCCTCCCTGGCGGCGGTCATGTATGCGGCCTTGACCTCATCCGATACGCCTATAGCCGTGAGGATGCAGTCGACGTCCGTGACGCTTGCCGCAGTGTTGCCATTCTCGATCTTGGACAGCTTGGAACGGGACATGGCAGCGCCACGGGCAACCGCTTTGGCCTCCAAACCGGAGGTCTCACGCAGCTCCCGCAGCGCTGATCCGAGACTGGCTCTGTTCACTCGCCGTGCTTTGCCCACCAGTCGGAGAACGGAACGGCCAGGGCCATTGCCGTGTCCCGGTACGTCAGGAATCTGGCCAGCTCGTCTTCTCCGAGGAAATCGGCCCCCAGGTACTTGCCGTGCCCGTCGTAATTCATGGATGCGATAACTCGCTCATCGAAGAGCCAGAAGTCCGGGGCGTCCGGAATCGGATTCTCTTGGTTCGTGGTGTCCAGGATGAAGAACTCTTCCCCGGCCGTCATGTTCCGGCGGTAACCCCAGGAAAGTTCGAACCGCAGGTAATCGGTGAGCGGGCGGGCGAGGATGTGGACGCGGTAGATTCGCTTTTTCGATCGGGTTGCGTTTCCGACTGTCGTCACCCAGTCGGCCGTCCGGTATTCCTCCGGTTGCGGCTCGCCGGCGAGGAAGGCGCGGTATGCGTCAACACCGCCCGACTTGCTGTAGTCGTCCAGGGTCTCCAGCCGGAAGGCTTCCTGGTCGAAGTCGTCGAACCAATCCCCCAAGATCTTAGATGTGGCGGTCACGGATTGCCTTTCGGATGAGTTCGACAGGGATCTCCACCAAGGTTTCGTGAGCGGGGATCTCCAGCCCGTGGTCGGCCACCCTGACCCCCTGGATGGCGAGCGTGCCCCGGTCCGTTGCGTAGATGGTGGGGCAATCGCCGTTGTCGCACTCGCCCACCAGCCGTTTCAGCCTCACAGCCCGCCCCCTCGTCGTTGAGTGTGTCCGATGCTCGCGCCCTCTCCCAGGAGGAAACAAGGGGTTCGGGTTTCCGTTACTGGAAACCGGACGGGCCCGGGGTGCGCGACGGCCCCCGTCGTGGACGACGGGGGCCGTTCGCTTGGGTGTCTGTCCAGGCGTCAGACGCCGGGCAGTGCGCCGCCCTTGACGGCGGTGACGAACGAGGACCAGGCCGACGCGGGGAAGACGAGCGCGGGGCCGTGCGGGTCCTTGCTGTCGCGTACGGGGACGAGGGGGGCGGGGAGGCTGTCGGCCACCTCGATGCACTGGCCGCCATCCGGGTTGCTGTAGCTGGACTTGCGCCACTCGGCGGTGGTGAGGAGGTCGTCGGAAACCTCGATGCAGGCTCCACCGTCCTGGTTGCTGTACGAACTCTTGCGCCAGGTAGCGGCAGTCAGGTCGATGGATCGCACGACACTTCCTCCAACATCTGCGTGATGAACTTCCGGGTATCGGCCGGGGAAAGAGCTAGGTCATGGACCAGATCGTAGCTGAGCTGGAGTCGCTCGGCGGCGGCTGTTTCCTCGACCAGTTCGCCCGAATACCCGGTCTCCACCCAGGCCACGGTGTGCCCGTTCGGCATCCGCAAGAGCATGGTGTCGGTGTTCGACAGTGCGTGCAGCCCGACTTTGTGCGGCACTACTTGAACGATCACGTTCGGTCGTTCGCCGATGTCCACCAAGTGCTGCAGTTGCTTCCGCCACTCCTCGGCGTCTTCCAACGGCGTACGCAACACCGCCTCGGACAGGATGGTGCGGAACCGTGGTGCGTCGTCACCGGCCAGCAACTCCCGACGCCCTATCCGCGCTTCGACCTGGCGCGTCAGCTCGTCGCCGCTGAGGCCGCCCGCCGCGAGCAGGGTTTCTGCGTAGCCCTTGGTCTGGAGCAGCCCATGAACGGTGCTGACTCCGTAGTGCCACATGCTGACCGCCTCGGCTTCGAGCGTCATGTAGCGCCGGTACCGCTCACGGAACTGGGTCGGGTCTCCAGCCGCCAACTCCCAGAGCGCCAGCAAGAGCCCCGGCGTCCCGTAGTGCTGGTCCAGCGCCTGGACGACGTCCGGGCTTCCCAAGGTCTGCCCGCTCTCCATCTTGCCGAAGAGGGACCAGTCCCAGCCCAGGGCGTCGCCGAGCTGCCGCAGGCTGTGGCCCCTCTGGGCGCGGAGTAATCGCAGCTCTTCCACAAACCGTTGCCGTGGCTCCTGACTTCGACCGGTGACCGCTCGTCGTGCTGGCATCGTGCTGCCCTCCGTGGAAGGTGTGGAACTTGCGGTGCGCGGTGACGAACTACGGGCCGTAACCGGGGTTCGTCGCCGATTTCCGGTCCATGCTCGTAATGACCGGAACACACACGGTAGTCGTGGGCCGGCGTCTCGGACAGGTAAACGGCAGACGGGAGCGGCACCATGACGAGGGAACAGATGGCGGAAGCCGAGGCGGCGCGCGATGAGTTGGCGGCAGCGCTCAAGCGGACGGACGTCGTGCTGCCGTCACTGTGCGTCGACCCCCTCTCCTACAGCTACGAGCAGCCCCACCCCCTCATCGAACTGGGCCGCTGCAATCTGGAGACCACGCGCAAGCTGATCGCCGCGCTCAACAGGGCGGCCCGGTGACCACGCGCCTGACCCGCCTGCTGGCGCGGCTCCTCCCCGGGTACGGGCGGCACCGCGCGGCCTCCGTCTCCGTACCGGGGCCGCCCGCCGAACCGGCCACCCGGCGCCCGCGCCACCCGTTGCCGCGACACAAGAGTCCTTACGCACGTGACGCGGCCGAGGAACGCCTGCTCATGGACACGCCGATCCCCGCACGCCCCTACCTGCGCATCCGAAGCCGTGCCTGCCCGGACTGCGGGGGCCCGTACAACCCGGAGCGCCGGGCGCAGGCGGAACGCCGCTGGGTACTCGACCTGGCGCTGCGCGGGATCGACGCGGGACCGGCCGTGATCCACGGTGTCTACGTCCGGCCCGGCGGATCCGCGCCCCGTTCGGCGGCGGCCTGAGATGGCCGCGCGAGCGTCCGCGTACACCGCCTCCACCGCCCCGTACATCTCCCCGGCGTGTCACATCGGCACGCACGCGACGTGCGACAAGGGGACCGCGCAGGCGACCACCGTCCCCGGGGTGCGGCGCGAGGCGTGCGCCTGCGCCTGTCATGCGGGTGGCCCGGGGGCCGGGCCTCACCAGCCGGCCGGGTCCCCGGTCGGCGCGGCGAAGACCGTGCCGTTGGGCGCCGCCGCGTAGACCCGGCCACGGGGCGCGTCCACCACCGGCGCTGGCAGCGACTCCAGGAAGCCGTTGTGCCGGCCGGCCGCCAGCCGCGGCGGCGTCTGCCCCAGCAGCGCGCCGGAGGTGGTGTCGACGGCGAGGAGCCGGCCGTCCGCGGCGGAGAAAAACAGCCGGTCGCCGCTCACCACGGGCGTCGAACCCCGGCTCACCGACGTCTCCACATCCCACTTCCGTTCGCCGACGGCCTGCAACGCGCCGCCCTCGGCCAGCAGGTACACCGTCTCGCCGCGCACCACGGCGGCCACACCGTCGAGCGGCGCGGTCAGCGGCAGGCGGCGGCTGCGGCCGGTGGCCGGGTCGTAGCGGAGCACCGCGGACGTGCGGAAGACGAGCCTGGGGTCGGTGGCCGTCAGATACAGCGCCCCCGAGGCGCCGGTCCCGGCCGGGGTGAGCGAGCCGGGCAGCCGCCGGGTCCAGCGGATCCTGCCGTCCGCCGGGTCGATGGCGGTGACCTGGGTGGCCGCGCCGCCGGGTGCGCTCTCGGCGGCGTAGGCGGTGCGGGGGTCGCCGAACGAGGTGAAGGCCGGCAGCCGGTGGCCGGGGAAGGACTTGCGCCACCGCTGCCGGTGGGTGGCGGCGTCGAGCGCGGTGACGGTGCCGTCCCCGGCGGTCAGCAGCAACCGGTCGCCGACGAGGGCCGCCCCGCCCTCGTAGCCGGAGATGTCCTTGGACCAGCGGGTGGCGCCCTTTCCCTCGGCCGACGGGTCGAGCGCTTCCAGCCGCTTGCCGTCGGGGGAGAAGACGTACAGCAGGCCGCCGGAGAGGACGGGCGCGGCCGGGTGCGGGGCGGTCCTGCCGGAGGGGCCGCCCGTACGGCGCCAGATCACGCGGCCGGTGTCGGCGTCGAGGCGGGCGGCCGGTACGCCGGACTGGGCGCAGAAGACGGCGGTGGTGGTGTCGGCGGTGTTGGTGGCGTCGGCATCGGTGGTCGTGTCGTCGGTGTCCGCATCGGTGGTGGCGGCGGTGGTGCGGGTCGGGGCGGCGCCCGCCGGGCCGCTCGTGCAGAACGGCATCTCGGCGGGGTAACCCTCGGGCCGCTTGAGGAGCGTGGTCCGCCAGGGGTGGAAGGCGGCACGGTCGACCCTCGGCGCGTGGGTCTGCAACGCCGGGTCCGTGCCCGGCTCCTCGGCGGACAGCGCCCGCAGGCCCGCGAAGACGCCGGCCCCGGCCAGCACCAGGGACACGGCTGCCCATACGAGCCGGCGGCGGGCCGGGCGGGGAGGGGAGGTGCTTGTGGAGGTGCTTGTGGAGGTGCTTGTGGTCGTCGGGGCGGGGTGGGTGGGGTCCGTGAGGTCGGCGGTGGTTGCGGAGACGGGGGCCTGGGGGGCGAGGGGGGAGGCTACGGCGTCGGGGTCGAGGGATCCCGCCCGCGCCGGGGCCGCCGGGGCTGCGGGGGCCGTCGGGTCTGCCGGGGCGTCGGGGCGGTCCCGTCCCGGGGGACGGACGCGGACATGCGTCGCCTCGGCCCGTTGCGGCGCGGACTCGGCCCGCACCGGCTGCCGCTGACACGGTATCCGCGCATCCGGAGCGCTGCCTTCCGGAGCGCCCGAGCGGTACGAGGCGTCCGAGCCGTACGAGGGGTCGGAGTGGTCAGGGCCGCCCGAGCCGTACGACCTACCCGAGTTACCGGAGCCGAACGCGCCACCCGAACCGCCCGCCGGGCCGCCATCCGCCCCGCCGCCCGCCGTCCGCGCGTGCAGCTCCTCCAGCAACTCGGCGTGCAGCCGCTCGTGCACCTCCGTCGGCGTGTCGGCCCGCAGTACCTCCATCAGGGTGTCCGGCGTCGGCCGGTCCGCCGGGTCCTTCGCCAGGCAGCTCTCGATGAGCGGCGCCAACTCGCCCGGCACTCCCGCCAGATCCGCCTCGTCATGCACCACCTGATACGCGACGAGGTACGGGCTCTCCGAGTCGAACGGGCCGCGCCCGGTGGCGGCGTGCACCAGCACCGAACCCAGCGCGAACACGTCCGCCGCCGGACCCACCTCGCGCGGCCGCTGGAACTGTTCGGGCGCCATGAACGGCGGCGTCCCGATCAATTTGCCGGTCTCCGTGCGCATTTCGCTGTCCGACGGGCGCGAGATGCCGAAGTCGATGACCTTCGGGCCGTCGGCGGCCAACAGCACGTTCCCCGGCTTGAGGTCCCGGTGCACGACGCCCGCGCGGTGGATGTCGCGCAGCGCCTCCGCGAGCCCGGCGGCCAGCCTGCGGACCTCGCCGGTGGGCAGCGGGCCGTTCCGCTTCACGTGTTCGGAGAGGGTGGGGCCGGGAATGTGGAGGGTCGCCATCCACGGGCGCTCGGCGTCCGGGTCGGCATCCACGACCGGCGCCGTAAAGGCCCCGCTGACCCGCCGTGCGGCAGCCACCTCCTGCCGGAACCGCCCCCGGAATTCGGGGTCTTGGGCGAATTCGGCGTGAATGACCTTGACCGCGAGCAGCAGCCCGGACGACGAGCGCGCCAGATGGACCACGCCCATACCGCCGGCGCCCAGACGCGCCTCCAGGCGATATTGCCCGGCGTATTCCGGACGCTCCGCTTCCGGGCCGACCCCGGAATCGCGCAGCGGCGGCATCCTTCCACCCCCGTGTCATTCGCCGTGCCATTCGGTCGCAGGTGCGACGCGCGGAGCCTAGTCGATGGCGCGTACGAGATGAATGAGGCTTGCTAGCGTGCGAGTTGCGAAAACGGGGCGCCCCGCACGGAGCGCTTCAGGAGAAATCACCACAGGAACCACACAACGGGGGAACACGAAATGAGCACACAGGACTTTCCGGGCTTTGTGGAGCGGGTCTTCGGCGGCGAGGAGGCCGCGCAGGACGCGGATGGCGGCGCGGGAGCGGGCGTGGGCGTCGCGGACGCCGGCGAGCCGGCCGTCCAGGCGGCCGGGAGCCGCCACTCCTTCGCCGTCGCGCCCGGCTACCGCGTCAACATCCGCAAGGGCCCCGGCACCGACACGCCCGTCGTGGGGCGGCTCGCGGAGGGCGCACGGGTCCAGATCCGCTGCCAGCGACACGGCGAGCGGGTCAGCGGCCCGTACGGCACCTCGGACATCTGGGACAACATCGCTCCCGGCCAGTACATCTCCGACACCTACGTCCACACCGGCAGCGACGGCTTCGTCGCACCCCGCTGCATGAGCTGAACCAACGGGTGCGACCACCGGCCCCACCGCGCCGCCGGGGATAATCGACGCCATGAGCGATGAGCGGACGACCCCCGGCGGCCCCGGATCCGGGCACGGCCCCAGCTCAGGGACCCGCCCCGGCCTCGGGCCCGGCGGCCCCGAGCCGGAGCCGATCCGGTTCTTCGGCACCACCTGGGTCGAGCACGACGGCGGCTACGCCCTGCGCCGGGTCGGCGTCGCGGCCGGCTCCCTGGCGCTCGCCGCGGCCGGCGCGCTCGTCCTGCGCTTCGCCTTCCAAGGCCTGGAGATCGCCGCCGTCGGCCCGTTCGTCGGCATCCTGGTCGTCGCGTGCTTCGCCATCTGCAGCGCCCTGGCCTTCCGCCGCACCTGGAACGGCTTCACCCGCCGCCCGGACCCGTCCGCCGAGGGCTCGGCCGACAAATCCGCGCAGAGCCTGGTGATGATCGGTTTCGTCGGCTCCCTGCTGGCCTACTTCTGCCGCACCCTCATCGAGGCCCCCGGCGAAAAGCTCCACCGCACCGAATACGCCGCCGCCCAGGCCCGCCACACCCGCCGCCGAGCCACCCGCACAGGCAACCCGGCAGCCCGCCCCCCGAAAACCAAGCGCAAAAACCGCCCCTGAGACGGGAGCGGGGGCCGGCGAGCTCCGGCTCAGTACTCCCAGTCCGGCCGGCCCTCCCCGTACAGCCAGTCGTCGAAGAGGTCGGTCAGGTCCTCGTCCGTGCGCTCGTCGCAAAAGGCGATGAAGTCCTGGGTGTCGGCGCCGGCGTGCCGGTACTCGGCCGGCCATTCCTTCAGGATCGAGAAGAACGTCTTGTCGCCGACGAGATTGCGCAGTTGCTGGAGCACCATCGCGCCGCGCTCGTAGACGGGCGTCTCGGTCACGTTCGCCGCCTTTCCCGGGTCGCCCGGCGGGAATTCCCAGCGCTTTTCCTTCTCGCTGGAGTCGTAATACGCGTCGAACTGTTCCTGAGGCGTCTTGCCGCCCTCGCGCTCCTCCCACAGCCATTCGGCGTATGTGGCGAAGCCCTCGTTGAGCCAGGTGTCCTTCCAGGTCTTCGGCGTGACCGAGTTCCCGAACCACTGGTGCGCCATCTCGTGCACCACGGTTGCCGTGTCCGGCGCGCCCGCGTAGACCGGCTTGGTCTGGCTCTCCAGCGCCCACCAGTCGACCCGCTCGGGAGTGTCGTCGACGATCGCCCCCGCGGAGGAGAAGGGATACGCGCCGAACAGCTTCTTCTCCCACTTCACGATCTCCGGCAGCCGCTCCAGCGGCTCCTTGCTCGCCGCGGCCTCCGCCGGATCCACCGCCACGTACAGCGGCAGCCCGTCGGAGGTGCGCGACTCGGTGAGCTTGAAATCGCCGATGGTGGCGGTGGCGAGATAGGTGGCCATCGGCTCGCCGTTGTGCCACTCGTACGTCGTCCGGCCCTTGGCGGTCCGCCGGGCGCGCAGCTCCCCGTTGGCGACGGCGGTGTACCGCTGCGGCACAGTGATCTTGAAGTCGTACGCGGCCTTGTCGCTCGGGTGGTTGTTGCCGGGGAACCACGTCATGGCACCGGCCGGCTCACCGGCCACGAACGCGCCGTCGGGGGTCTTGACCCACCCCTCCGTGGAACCGTCCGGGTCCGTCATCTCCTGCGGGGTGCCGCTGTAGTCGACGGTGGTGTGGAACGTCGCGCCCTTCTTCAGCCCGGCGGCCGGCCGGACCGTCAGCTTGTGCCCCTTACGGCTGAAGGGCGCGTCCTCGCCGTCGACCCGTACGCCGGACACCTTCAGCCCCTTGAGGTCCAACTTGAAGGAGCGCAGGTCCTTCTTCGCCTCGGCGGTGATCTCGGCCGTGGCGTCCAGGTGCCGCTTCGCCACGTCGTAGTCGAGGGTGAGCCCGTAGTGGGTGACCTGGTAACCGCCGTTGCCGAGCGACGGGAAGAGCGGGTCGCCCACCCCGCCGCTGCCCGCCGCACCGGTGGCGCGCACCCCGCCGGTGCAGGAGGACAGCAGCAGGGCGACGGACAGGGCGGCGGTCGCGCCGCAGGAGCGGAGGGGCCGGCGGTTCACAGCACTCCAAGAGTCGTCGGACAGTCACAAGATCCCTGACCCTACGATCATTTCGGCCTCTACGCCGGTCCCTTCCGCTTCGATGGCATTATGTAGCGATTTGTGGCTGTACGAATTCGGTCCGACTCGGCTGCCGGTGAGCTCGCGCTCAACTGGCGGTGAACTCCTGCTCAGCTACCCGCGAGGTCCGGCGCCTGGGCCGCGCTGCCGGTCCGGCGCCGCTGCTCCGCCCAGCTACCGAGCGTGGCCGCGCAGGCATGGTCGAGATGCCGCAGCCCGGACAGATCCAGTTCGATCTCCCGGTCCCGGGGCAGCGCCTCCAACTGGTCCAGCAGCTTGGGCAGCCGCAGGAACGTCGCGTGGCCGACGGCCCGTACGCGGATCGGGCGGCGCGCCCCCGCGCCCCGTTCCGGCCCGTCCAGCCCCTCGATCTCCAGGTGCACGTGCGAGGTCTCCCACGCCGACTTGGCCACGGCCATCAGCAACCCCAGCAGCACCCCTTCGAACATGTTCGTCGTCACGATCGCCAGCGCCGTCACGGCGAGCACGACCGCCTCGCCGCGATGTTCGCGCCACAGCGGCACGAATTCCTTGCGCGGGATCAGCTTCCAGCCCGCGTGGATCAGTACGCCGGCCAGCGCCGCGATCGGCACCACCCCCAGGGCGGCGGGGAAGGCCGCCGCGAAGAGCAGCAGCCACACGCCGTGCAGCACCCGCGAGGCTTTCGTCCGCGCCCCGGCATAGACGTTGGCCGAGCTGCGCACGATCACCGCCGTCATCGGCAGCGCGCCGAGCAGCCCGCACACGGCGTTGCCCGCGCCCTGGGCCATCAGCTCCTTGTCGTAGTGCGTACGCGGCCCGTCGTGCAGCCGGTCCACCGCGGCGGCGCTGAAGAGCGATTCCGCCGACGCGATCAGGGTGAAGGCGAGCACGGTGCCCAGCGTGCCGACGATCGCCGCCGGTTCTGCCAACCGGGCGAAAACCGCCGCGCCGGGCGGCTGTACGGCATCCAGCAGGCCCTCCACCTGGACCCGCGCGACCGGCAGGTCCAGTACGAACACCACGAGCGTCGCCAGCACCACCGCCACCAGCGGCGCCGGCAGCACCCGCGCCGCCCGCCGCCAGCGGGGCCACAGCACCAGCACCGCAATCGTCCCGACGCCCACGGCCGCCGCGGTGAGCCCCGCGTCGGAGCCGGCCGTGGCGATGGCGAGGGCGGGCAGGCCGCCGAGTTTGGCCAGCCCGCTGCCGGGCGGCTCGGCGTCCGCGAGGGCGTACAACTGGCCCGCGATCAGCACCAGTCCGATGCCCGCGAGCATCCCCTGGACCACCGCGACGGAGATCGCCCGGAACCACCGGCCGAGCCGCAGCGCGCCCATGGCGAGCTGGAGCGCCCCGGCCGCCAGCACCAGCGCGCCCAGCGCGCCGAGCCCGTACTCCCGCACGGCCTCGTAGACCAAGACGGTCAGACCGGCGGCGGGCCCGCTGACCTGGAGGCTGCTGCCGGGCAGGAGGCCGGTCAGCAGGCCGCCGACGATGCCCGTGACGAGGCCGAGTTCGGCCGGCACGCCGGAGGCGACGGCCACGCCGACGCAGAGCGGGACGGCGACGAGGAAGACGACGAGGGACGCGGTGAAATCGGCCCGCCAGCCCGGGAGGCGCTGACGAAGGGAGAGGGAGGGGAGAGAGGGACGGGAGCGCCGGGCGGGGAGTAACGAGCGGGAGGGACGGGAGGGGCGGTGCGTGTGGCGGGGACCGACAGGTGGCTTCTGCATGACGGTTGCCTCCAGCGAGGGCGAGATGCGAGTGCGGGGTGCGGTGGCGCACGAGCGGACGCGCGGCGGCGCGGCGGCATGGATCAGGTCGGGAACGGATCAGGTCGGCAACGGATCAGGTCGGGAACGGATCAGGTCGGCAACGGATCAGGTCGGGAACGGATCAGACGTACCGATCAGATGTACGGATCGGGTGCGGGGACCGATCACCTGGGAACGGATCCGCCGGACAGGAATTCGGGCGGATGGGGATCAGCTCGGCAGGGATTCGGACGGCCAGGGATCAGCCGGACAGGGATTCGGGCGGGCAGGGTCACCGGCCAGGCGTCACTACGGATGCGGAGCCGGAGCCGGATGCGGGGACCCAGACGCGGACGCGGATGCGGATGCGGGGACGGACGCCGGATAAGACGCGGCTACGGACGCGCGTGCGGTAGATCCGCGCCCGACGTCGGCCCGGCCACCGGCGCGAGCGCACCGCTCCGCCGAGCGCCGTAGGACCCGACGGCTCTCCGGCGCGCCAGGCGGCCCTCAGAGACCCCTCAGATCGCTCTCATCACGCCGACCACGCCGAGCGCGCGGCATCACGCCATCACACGGCACCGCACCCACCGCACCCGCCACACCCACCACTCTCAGCAGCGGAACACCCCATGTCGGACCGGCAGTTCGCCGGAGCCCGACACGGGTACGGCCTGCCGTCCGGTCAGCGGGACCGTGACGGTCAGCGCGCTCGCCGCCCCCGCGGCGCAGCTCGTCGACAGCGGCGTGGACAGCGGCACCGGCGCGGACGGCGCGGCCGTGGACCGCCCGCCACGCCGTGGCTGGCAGCGGTCGGGGCCGGTGCCCCGGTGGTCGTCGGTGTCCATCGCGAGCTGGGACGCACGGGGAGTGGCGGGAGCCGGGGCGTCGAGCCAGGCGGACGCGCCACCGGAGGCGTCCGGCGCCACGGCCGGGGTGCCCGGGGCGGCGGCCGCGGAACTCGCGCGCGCGACGGCCGGCGCGGCCCGAAAGACGACCGGGAGGATCAGAACGACGGCCGCGACGAGCACCAGGAGCCGGCACAGAGCGCCGACCCGGACCTTCGCCATCGTCGTCCCCCTCCGGCGCGATCGGACCGTTCGCTCCATTGTGTCCAACGGGTCACGGCCGCGCGCAAGTAGACGTGTAACCGTCAGGTAAACGCGGAGTCATCGAAAAGGAATGATCAATTCCATTCACTCCGGCGACCGCCGGGAGCGCGTCAACGGCCACAACGCGCCAGCCGCGCTCCCCTCTTGACGCCCCACCGCACCAGACTCACTATTCACCCCATGATGAATAACGCCCGCGACCCGGCGGCCCGTATCAACACCCCCACCAACGCCCGGACCAACACCCCGACCCCCACCCCGCCCGTCATCCACGCCCGCGACCTCACCGTCACCCGAGGCGGCCGCACCGTCCTCGACGCCCTCGCCTTCGACGTACCGCGCGGCCAGATCACCGGCCTCCTCGGCCCCTCCGGCTGCGGCAAAAGCACCCTCATACGCGCCATCGTCGGCAGCCAGGCCAAGGTCACCGGCACCCTCGACGTCCTCGGCCATCCCGCCGGCCACCCCCGCCTGCGCCCCCGCATCGGCTACGTCACCCAGGCGCCCTCCGTCTACGACGACCTCACCGTCCGGCAGAACCTCGCCTACTTCGCCGCGGTCCTGCGACCGGGCCGGGCCGCCCGCGCCGAACGCCGCGAGACCGTCGCGCACACCATCGAGGACGTCGGCCTCGCCGACCACGCCGGCGTCCTCGCCGGCAAGCTCTCCGGCGGCCAGCGCAGCCGCGTCTCCCTCGCGGTGGCCCTGCTCGGCACCCCCGAACTCCTCGTCCTGGACGAGCCGACCGTCGGCCTCGACCCCGTCCTGCGCCGCGACCTGTGGCACCTCTTCCACACCCTCGCCACCGACCGCGGCGCCACCCTCCTCGTCTCCTCCCACGTCATGGACGAAGCCGAACGCTGCCACCGCCTGCTCCTCCTGCGCGACGGCCGGCTCCTGGCCGACGGCGCGCCCGCGACCCTGCGCGCCCGCACCGGCCGCCCCACCGTCGAGGCCGCCTTCCTGCACCTGGTCGACGAGGCCCAAGCCGCAGCCGACACCCACCCCGAGGAGCCTCCACGATGACCCCCGACACCGGGCCCCGCCCCACTGCCGCCGCCTCCCCCTCCTCCTCCCCCTCCCTCTCCCCCTCCCGCACCCTGGCCACCACCGCCCGCGTCCTGCGCCAACTCCGCCACGACCCGCGCACCATCGCCCTGATGCTCCTCGTCCCGTGCGTGATGATCACCCTGCTCCGCTACGTCTTCGACGCCCGCCCGCAGACCTTCGACAGCATCGGCGCCTCACTCCTCGGCATCTTCCCGATGATCACGATGTTCCTGGTGACCTCGATCGCCACCCTCCGCGAACGCACCTCGGGAACCCTCGAACGCCTGCTCACCATGCCGCTGGGCAAGGCCGACCTGATCGCCGGCTACGCCCTCGCCTTCGGCCTGCTGGCCATCGTGCAGTCCGCCCTCGCCACCGGCCTATCGCTCTGGCTCCTCGGCCTCGACGTCACCGGCTCCCCGTGGCTGCTCCTGCTGGTGGCCGTCCTGGACGCCCTGCTCGGCACCGCGCTCGGCCTGTTCGTCTCGGCGTTCGCCGCCTCCGAATTCCAGGCCGTGCAGTTCATGCCCGCCGTCCTGACACCCCAGTTGCTGCTCTGCGGCCTGTTCACCCCGCGCGAGACCATGCAGCCCGCCCTCGAAGCGCTCTCCGACGTCCTGCCGATGTCCTACGCCGTCGACGCCATGAACGAGGTCCTCACCCACCCCGACATCACCGGCGCCTTCCTCCGCGACACCGCCGTCGTCACCGGCTGCGCCCTGCTCGTCCTCGCCCTCGGCGCCGCCACCCTCCGGCGCCGCACACCCTGACGCGCCCGCTCGCCGCCCCACCCCGTGCCCCGGCTCGTCACGGCGTCCGGCCCTCGGGACGCCCCCGCGCCCGGCGGGTACCGGGTGCGAGGATGACGACGTAACCGACCAGGCACCACCGGCGAGGTGAACCGCAGCATGACCCAGAAGGTCGCCGTACTCGGCACCGGAAAAATCGGCGAAGCCCTGCTCAGCGGAATGATCCGAGGCGGTTGGGCACCCTCCGACCTCCTGGTCACCGCCCGCCGTCCCGAACGCGCCGAGCAGTTGCGCACCCGCTACGGCGTCGAAGCGGTGAGCAACCCCGAAGCCGCCAAGGCCGCCGACACCCTGATCCTCACGGTCAAACCCCAGGACATGGCCGGCCTCCTGGACGAACTGGCCCCGCACGTCCCCGCCGACCGCCTGGTCATCAGCGGCGCCGCCGGCATCCCCACCGCGTTCTTCGAGGAGCGGCTCGCCGCCGGCACCCCCGTCGTCCGCGTCATGACGAACACTCCCGCCCTGGTGGACGAGGCGATGTCCGTCATCTCCGCCGGCACCCACGCCACCGGCGCCCACCTCACCCGTACGGAGGAGATCTTCTCCGGCGTCGGCAAGACGCTGCGCGTCCCGGAGTCCCAGCAGGACGCCGCCACCGCGCTCTCCGGCTCCGGCCCGGCCTACTTCTACTTCCTCGTCGAGGCGATGACCGACGCGGGCATCCTGCTCGGCCTGCCCCGCGACAAGGCCCACGACCTCATCGTCCAGGCCGCGATCGGCGCCGCCGTGATGCTCCGCGACAGCGGCGAACACCCGGTCAAGCTCCGCGAGAACGTCACCTCGCCCGCCGGCACCACCATCAACGCCATCCGCGAGCTGGAGAACCACGGCGTACGCGCCGCGCTCATCGCCGCCCTGGAAGCCGCCCGCGACCGCAGCCGCGAGCTGGCCTCCGGCAACGGCTGATCAGCGGCCGGCGACGGCCAGCACCTCGGCCGTCCGCACCACCCGCGCGAAGCCACCGCCGTGCAGCGAAACGGCGGTGGCCCGCGCCAGCTCCTCCGCGGACAGCCGCACCCCCTCCGGCCCCTCCAGGTCGAACGTGTGGGTCGCGTCCAGCGGCACGATCACGTCGTACCCCAGATTCCCGCCCATCCGGGCCGTCGTCTCGACGCACATATTCGTCTGGACCCCCGAGAGCACGAGCTGCCCGATGCCCGCCGCCCGCAGCCACGCCCCCAGGTCCGGCTCCCCGTAGAAGGCGGAGTTCACCGTCTTCGTCACCAGCAGCTCGGGCCCCGGCCCCCGCCCGCGCCGCGCGGCCACGAAGTCCTGGAAGTCATTGCCCGCCACACCGCTCCGCAGCGGCGACCCGGGCTTCGTCGAATCGTGCCGGACGAACACCACCGGGCGCCCGGTCTCCTGCCAGACGTCGATCAGCGCGGCGATATTGCCCTCCGCCTCCGGCATGTTCCGCCGCCCCCAGAAACCGTGCTCCTCGAAGCCCTTCTGTACGTCGATGACCACCAGCGCCGCGTTCGCCTCAAGCTCTTCAATCGCCATGCCCCGATCCTCCGGCGCCCCGTCCCACCCCACCAGTGGCACAACCGCACGCTATCGATGACTTCCTGCCACCCCTCCTGCCATGCTCCGCCCATGAGCCCCGACCCCACGTCATCCGCCCCCACGCCATCCGCGCCCCCGTCATCCGCCCCCACGCCGTCCGGACTCATACCGTCTGCCGCACCCCCGCGCCCCTACCGCGTGGCGATGCTCGCCTTCCCCGCCGTCCGGCCCTTCGACGTCGCCGTCATCACCGAGGTCTGGGGAACCGACCGCACCGACCGCGGCCTGCCCGCCTTCGACCTGCGCCGCTGCGCCCCCGACCCCGCCCCGATCACCCTCCGCGGCGGCTTCGCCCTCACCCCGGACCGCACCCTGGACTGGCTCCCCCACGCCGACCTGATCGTCGTCCCCGGCCTCGACGACCACCTCACCCCCGCCCCGCCCCCGGTGCTCGACGCGCTCCGCCTGGCCCACCGCGCGGGCACCCCCCTCGCCGCCCTGTGCGGCGGCGCCTTCACCCTCGCCCAGGCCGGCCTCCTCGACGGCCGCCGCGCCACCACCCACTGGAACCTCGCCGACCTCCTGCGCACCCACCACCCCCACGTCACCGTCGAACCGGACGCCCTCTTCCGCCACGACGGCGGCATCTGGACCTCCGCCGGCACCGCCGCCGGCATCGACCTCTGCCTCCACCTGGTCCGTACGTCCCACGGCGCCGAGGCCGCCGCCGGCATCGCCCGCTCGATGGTCACCGCCCCGTTCCGCAGCGGCACTCAGGCCCAGTTCGTCGACCACCCCACCCCCGCCACCGACCGCGACGCCGACGCCCTCGCCGACCTGCGCGAATGGGCCCTACGCCACCTCCACGAGCCCCTGACCGTCACCGTGCTGGCCCGGCGCGCCGGCCTCGCACCCCGCACCTTCGCCCGCCGCTTCCGCGCCACCACCGGCACCACCCCGCACCGCTGGCTCCTCACCCAGCGCCTGGCCGCTGCCCAACGCCTCCTGGAACGCACCGACCACCCCATCCCCGAAGTGGCCCGCCGCGCCGGCTTCGGCAGCGAAGTCACCCTGCGCCAGCACTTCGCCACCCACCTCGCCACCAGCCCCCGCGCCTACCGCACCGCCTTCACCACCACACCCCCACCGGCGACGGACAAGCACCCGGGGCGGACAAGCCCGGACGACGACCCCGCCGAGCCCACCCGCCCCACCCCCTAACCCGTTCCCTTCTCACCCCAGGGGCATCAACCCCACCGCCCGATACGCCGCATCCACCCGCGGCCGCGCCATCGCCCGGGCCCGCTCCGCCCCCACCCGCAGCACGGCATCGATGTGCCCCTGCTCCGCGGCCAACGCCGCATGCCGCTCCCGCACCGGCCGCAGCAACTCGACCACCGCCTCGGCGGTGTCCTTCTTCAACGCCCCGTACGAGTCGTACGCCCCGGCCAGCGTCTGCGGATCCCCACCCGTACAGGCCGCCAGCATCTCCAGCAGATTCGCCACCCCGGGCTGCTCATCCCGGTCGTAGACGACATCGCTCCCGGCATCCGTCACCGCGCGCATCACCTTCTTGCGCACCACCTCCGGCTCGTCCAACAGATAGACGATCCCGGACGTCCGGACGCTCGACTTCCCCATCTTCGAGGTGGGCTCCTGGAGATCCATCACCCGCGCCGCCACCTGCGGATGCCGCGCCTTCGGCACCACGAACGTCGCCCCGTACCGCTGGTTGAACCGCACCGCCAGATCCCGTGTCAGCTCCAGATGCTGCGCCTGGTCCTCCCCGACCGGCACCTCATGCGTCCCGTACGCCAGGATGTCCGCCGCCATCAGCGCCGGATACGTCAGCAGCGACAGCCGCACGCTCCCGCCCCGCCCCTGCTCGCCCGCGGCCTTCTCCTTGTACTGGATCATGCGCCGCATCTCGCCGTCCGTGGCCGTGCACTCCATCAGGTACGCCAGCCGCGCATGCTCATCCACATGGCTCTGCACGAACACCGTGCACCGCTCCGGGTCCAGCCCGGTGGCCAGCAGAAGCGTCGCGGCCTGCCGGCTCAGCCGCCGCACCCGCGCCGGATCGTGCTCCACGGTCAGCGTGTGCAGATCCACCACACAGAACAGGGCGTCCGCCCGGTGCTGGTCCACCTCCGCCCAGCGCCGCATCGCCCCGAGGTAGTTCCCGAGCGTCAGGTGCCCGGTCGGCTTCACACCGCTGAAGATCCGCGTCATCGCCATCTCGTCTCTCCCGTACGTACGTCACGTGTCGGGACCGCCGGACTCCGCCGGCCGGCTGCGAGAGGGAGAAACGCGAACGGCCGCCGAAGCGGCGGCCGTGGTCATGCATGCGCTGGTGGTCGGCCGCCGTCAGGCGAGCCACCACAGCAGTACGAGCGCATGCGGAGTCATGCGCCCAAAGTATCCCCACAGCCCAGGCGCCGCACGGGTTTGAAGCACCTGACCCCCTCGTGTAGTGTTCTCCGAGTTGCCACGGGGCCGACGGCCCCGAGCAGCCATCCCGCCGCTTCAGCGGCACACCACTACTGCACGGCCCCTCACCGGGAACGATTTCGGCATGCCGAAATTCGACCGGGACTCGATTTGAGTCACCGAGGAATTCCGCTAAAGTAGTGACCACGCCGAAAGGCAAGCACAACCCCCCTCCGACGGGGAATCGGAAACGAATTCGGACCGGAAACGGAACGAACCGGATCTGATAGAGTCGGAAAGGCCGGAAAGCGAAAGCCGGATGGCCAACCCCGACCCCACAGGGACCGGAAACGGAAAGCGGAAACGCGAAACGGATCTGGTAGAGTGGGAAACGCGAAGAAGCCGAAAGGCGGAAA
>NZ_JBVIHH010000020.1:52016-123873 GCF_055570395.1 Streptomyces sp. NPDC031210 | reverse complement strand
CAACGGACAACTCGAATTCATCGGCCGCACCGACACCCAAGTCAAAGTCCGCGGCCACCGCATCGAACTCGGCGAAATCGAAGCCACCCTCACCAACCACCCCCACATCGCCCAAAGCGCCGCCATCGTCCGCGAAGACCAACCCGGCGACCAACGCATCACCGCCTACATCGTCCCGGCAGACGGGGACGACCAGCTCGACGTGACCGCCCTACGCGAACACGCCGGCCGCACACTCCCCGACTACATGGTTCCCGCGGCCTTCGTCACGCTCGACACTCTTCCGCTGACCCCCAACGGCAAGCTCGACCACAAAGCCCTCCCCGCACCCCAACACACCCCCACCACGGCCAGCCGAGCCCCCCGCAACACCCACGAACAACTCCTCTGCCACGCCTTCGCCCACACCCTCGGACTCGACCACGTCGGCATCGACGACAACTTCTTCGACCTCGGCGGACACTCCCTCCTCGCCACCCGACTCACCAGCCGCATCCGCACCACCCTCAACACCGAACTCACCGTCCGCGACCTCTTCGAAGCACCCACCGTCGCCACCCTCACCACCCGCCTCCACCACGCAACCGGAGCACGCACCCCACTCACCCCCAGGCCGCGTCCCACTCACATCCCGCTCTCGCCCGCCCAGCACCGCCTGTGGTTCCTCCAGCAACTGGAAGGCCCGAGCGCCACCTACAACGTGCCGATGATGCTTCGCCTCACCGGCGCACTCGACACCACAGCACTGCGCGACGCCATCCACGACGTCACCGAGCGGCACGAAACGCTGCGCACCGTCTTCCCCGAGCACGACGGCACGCCCTACCAGCACGTCCTGCACGGCAACGCCGCCCGGCCGGTCATCGACGTCGTTCCCACCGACGAGGACGACCTGGACGAGGCCGTCAACCAGGCCGTCACGCACGCCTTCGACCTCACCCAAGACGTGCCCCTGCGCGCCTGGGTGTTCACCACCGGGCCCGGCGAGCACACCCTGCTGATCCTGGCCCACCACATCGCCAGCGACGGCTGGTCCATGGGACCGATCGCCCACGACCTGTCCACCGCCTACGCGGCACGCGTCGACGGCACCAGCCCCCAGTGGGCTCCGCTGCCGGTGCAGTACGCCGACTACACCCTGTGGCAGCAAGAAGTCCTGGGCGAGGAGAGCGACCCGGACAGCGTCATCTCCCGTCAGGTCGACTACTGGCAGAAGCAGTTGGCCGCTCTCCCCGACCACCTCGAACTGCCCACCGACCGGCCCCGGCCCGCCATCGCCGGCCACCAAGGGGAAAGCGTCCCGTTCGTCTGGGACACCGATCTCCACCACGGCATCACCCGCCTGGCACGCGAACACCAAGCCAGCGTCTTCATGGTCGTCCAAACAGCACTCGCCACCCTCCTGACCCGACTCGGCGCCGGCACGGACATCCCCATCGGCTCCCCCATCGCAGGACGCAACGACGACGCACTCGACGACCTCGTCGGCTTCTTCATCAACACCCTCGTGCTACGCACCGACACCTCCGGCAACCCCACCTTCGCCGAACTCCTCTGGCGGGTACGGGAGACGGACCTCGCCGCCTACACCCACCAGGACGTCCCCTTCGAGCGACTCGTGGAGATCGTCAACCCCACCCGCTCCCTCGCATACAACCCCCTCTTCCAGGTGGTTCTGGGGCTTGAGTCGGCTTCCGACGGTGAGTTCGCCATGCGGGGGCTCTCGGCCGAGAGTGCGGGCGTCGATACCGGTGTCGCCAAGGTCGACCTGGCCGTCAACCTGTTGGAGGTCTTCGGTGAGGGAGGTGAAGCCGTCGGTATGCGGGGGGTCGTGGAGTTCGCGACCGATCTCTTCGACCGGCAGACCGCCGAGAGCATCGCGGCGCGGCTGGAGCGTCTGCTGCGCACGGCCGTCGAGGACGCCTCACGGCCGATCGCGGAGCTGGACATCCTCTCCGCGCAGGAGCGGGAGCTGCTGCTCCACGGCTGGAACGACACAGCCCGCGACGTGCCCACCGCCACCCTCCCCGAGCTGTTCGAGGCACAGGTGGCCCGCACCCCCGACGCACCCGCCCTGGAACACCACGGCACGCGGCTCACCTACGCCGAACTCAACGCCCGCGCCAACCAACTCGCCCACCACCTCATCGCCCAGGGCGCGGGGCCCGAGAAGTACGTCGCCGTGGCGCTGCGCCGCGGCATCGACCTGACCGTGTCGATCCTCGCCATCGTCAAAACGGGCGCCGCGTACGTGCCCGTCGACCCCGACTACCCCGCCGACCGCCTCACCTACATGCTCGGCGACGCCCGACCCGCCCTGCTCGTCACCGACGAGAACACGGCGGCCGAGCTGCCCGACACGGACCTGACCACCGTCGTCCTCCACACCGGCACCGTCGGCAGTCGGCCCACCACCAACCCGGACGACGGCCACCGCCTCACACCGCTGCTTCCCGCCCACCCCGCCTACCTCATCTACACCTCCGGCTCCACCGGACATCCCAAGGGCGTCGTCGTCTCCCACAACGGTGTGGCGAACCTGTCGGCGCATCAGAGGCTCCGGCTGGGCGCGGGCCCGGGGTGCCGGGTCTCCCAGCTCGTTTCTCCGAGCTTCGACGTGTCCGTGGCGGAGCTGTGCATGGGCCTGTTGTCCGGGGCCTGCCTGGTCCTGCCGAGCGGCCCGCTGGCCGGCGAGGAGCTCGCGGAGTTCCTGGCCGAGCAGGAGATCACACACGCGCACATTCCGGCGTCGATCCTGGTGGGCATGCCCCGTCGGGAGCTGCCCGCGCTGGCGTCGCTCATGGTGGGTGCCGAGGCGTGCCCGCCGGAGGTCACCGCGTTCTGGTCGGCGGGGCGGCGCATGGTGAACGCCTACGGTCCGACCGAGGCCACCGTGGACACCTGCTTCGCGGTCTGCGGCCCCGAGCAGGGGGCGGGGCCGACGCCCATCGGCCGGCCGGTGTTCAACACCCGGCTGTACGTCCTCGACTCCGCGCTCCGGCCGGTGCCGGCGGGGGTGCCCGGGGAGCTTTACATCACCGGTCCGGGACTGGCCCGGGGCTACCTCGGCCGTCCCGGTCTGACCGCGACCCGCTTCGTCGCCGACCCCTTCGGTGCCGCCGGCGGTCGTATGTACCGCACCGGCGACCTCGTCCGCCGCCGCGCCGACGGGCAGTTGGAGTTCATCGGGCGGGTCGACCACCAGGTCAAGGTCCGCGGCTTCCGCATCGAACTCGGCGAGATCGAGAACGCCCTCGCCGCCGAGCCCGCCGTCGGTCAGGTCGCGGTGATCGTGCGGGAGGACCGGCCCGGCGACCGGCGCATCGTCGCCTACGTCGTGCCCGCCGGGGCGAACGGTGCCGAGCTGGAGGTGGCGGAGCTGCGCGGCCGGGTGGCCCAGGTGCTGCCGGAGTACATGGTGCCGTCCGCTTTCGTCGCCCTGGACGCGCTGCCGCTCACGCCGAACGGCAAGGTCGACCGTACGGCGCTGCCCGCTCCGGAGCTCACCGGTGCCGCGGCGGGCAGGGGCCCGCGCGACGCCCACGAGGAGAAGCTGTGCGCGATCTTCGCGGAGGTACTCGGTGTGGACCGGGTCGGGATCGACGACAACTTCTTCGATCTGGGCGGCCACTCGCTGCTCGCGACCCGGCTCACCAGTCGGATCCGCGGTGAGTTCGGCAGCGAACTCACCGTGCGCGACGTCTTCGGGGCACCCACCGTCGCCGGCCTCGCCCGGCGCACGGACCGGAGCGGCGGGTGGAACGAGGACGACGGCCTGGGCATGCTGCTGCCGCTGCGCTCGTCCGGGGCCGGCACGCCCCTGTTCTGCGCGCACCCCTCCGTGCCGCTGAGCTGGTGCTACGCCGGCTTGTTGGGAGTCCTGGACGCGGACCGTCCGGTCTACGGCCTGCAGAGCCCCGGGCTGGCCGGGGACGGTGCCCTGCCGGAGACCTTCGAGGAGATGGTCGAGGACTACACCGCGCAGATCCGGCGGGTCCAGCCTGCCGGCCCATACCGCCTGCTGGGCTACTCCCTGGGCGGCAACATCGTGCACGCGATCGCCACCCGGCTCCAGGACATCGGAGAGGAGGTCGAACTGCTGGCCGTGCTCGACGCGTACCCCGGTGGCGACATCGAGGCCGTGCCGCTCGACGACGGCCAGGTTCTGGCCAGGTTCCACGCGGATCTCGGCCAGGAGAGCGGCGCGGTGTGCGACGAGGCGGGGCAGCGGGAGAAGGTGATCGACTCGCTGCGGGCGGGGCTTCCGGGGAACTTCACCGAGGAGCAGCTCTCCCGGATCCTCGACGCGATGATCAACGGTGTCGGCAACAACAGCCGTTACGAGCCGGGCACGTTCAAGGGTGATCTGCTGCTCTTCACCACGACGGTCGGCCGGGCGGACCCCGGCGCGATGCCCGAGGCGTGGCGGCGGGTGGTCGCCGGTGGCGTCGAGAACCACCGGATCGCCTGCCCGCACGACGATCTGCTGGAAGGCGATCCGCTGCGCGCGGTGGGCGCCGTCCTGACCGAGCGGATGCGGGAGCTGGACGCGCGCGGAAAGCTCTGACGGGCTACGGCCCGGTCTGATCGTCGGGGTACCGGCCGGTCCGGATGGCATGGCGGGCATCGCCGTGCCGTCCGGGCCCGGGCGGGCCGGGCGGGAGGGTGACCGCCCGGTTCGTGACGTCCGTGAATTCCCGATAACGAAAGAGAATTGCCGCCTCGTACGGTCTCTGGCACCTGTTCACAGTGATTCAGAGAGCGAGACGATGGCCGGAAAACACCTGTCCGACATACCTGAGATGCACCGCCGCCGACTGCTGGGACTGGGGGCCGCGGTGGCCGCCCCGGCGATGCTGGGTCTCGGTATGCCCCGCGCACACGCTGCCGCGGTGCCCGACCGGGCGGCGCCCCTGCGGTCCTTTCACGCCTCGCGCGGCGGGCTGGAAGAGACCAGCATCACCGACCTGCTGAAGCAGATGGCCGCCGGAAAGCTCACCTCGGTGGAGCTCACCAAGTTCTACCTGGACCGGATCGCCGCGCTGAACCTCGCGGGCCCCGCGCTGCACGCCGTTCTGGAGACGAACCCCGAGGCGCTGAAGCTGGCCGCGAAGCTGGACGCCGAGCGCCGGGCGGGCAAGCTCCGCGGACCGCTGCACGGCATTCCGCTGCTGATCAAGGACAACATCGGCACCGCGGACAAGATGCACAGCACCAACGGCATGCGGGCGCTGCTGGGTGCGCGTCCGGCCCATGACGCCACGGTGATCGCCCGGCTGCGCGCGGCCGGTGCCATCCCGCTGGGCAAGGCCAACCTGACGTCACTGGTCACCTCGTCGAGCGGCTACAGCCAGCGGGGCGGCCAGACCCGCAACCCGTACAAGCTGGACCGCTCGCCCAACGGTTCCAGCGCGGGCCCCGCCGCGGCCACGGCGGCCGGTCTGTGCGCGGGTGCCATCGGGACCGAGACGATCGGGTCCATCCTGGGTCCCTCGGGCGCCAACAGTGTGGTCGGTATCCGGCCCACCACCGGGCTCACGAGCCGCACCGGCATGTTCCCGGGTGCCCGCAGCTTCGACACCATCGGCCCGATCTGCCGCACGGTGGCCGACGCCGCGCTGCTGCTCGGTGTGCTCACGGGTGTGGACCCCACCGACACGGCCACCGCCGCCAGCGCGGGCAAGTTCCACTCGGACTACACCCCCTTCCTGAAGCCGGGCGGGCTGAAGGGCGCCCGGATCGGCATCACCAGGGAGGTCTTCGCCGGCTACAGCGCGCACGCGGACGCCGTGGCGGAGCAGGCGGTCGAGGTGTTGAAGAAGGCCGGCGCGGTGGTCGTCGACAATGCCAACATCCCCACCGCGCAGAAGATGATGTCGGATCTGGACGCCGCCTTCATCGTCCAGATCACCGAGATGAAGCACGACATCGAGTCCTACCTCGCCCGCACCCCGGGCGATCACCCCCGGAGCATCGCCGAACTCGTCGCGTACAACAAGGCGCACGCGGACACCGAGTTGGAGTACTTCGACCAGAACATTCTCCAGACCGTGGCCGATTACGCGGGCAAGCCGTCGGACGCCGAGTACAAGAAGGCGGTGCGCACGGTGCGCCGGGTCGCCCGGGACGAGGGCATCGACGCGGCGCTGAAGAACCACCGGGTCGACGCCCTGATGATGCCGACCGGCGCGCCGACCTGGAAGATCGACCTGATCAACGGCGATCCGCAGATCATGGGGAGTGCGATCCCCGTGGGCTACGCCGGCTACGCGGCCATCAGCGTCCCCGCCGGGTTCGTGCACGGCCTGCCGGTCGGCATCACCTTCATGGGCACCGCCTGGAGCGAACCGGAGCTGATCCGCTTCGCGCACGGCTTCGAGCAGGCCCATACGGCGCGGCGCGCGCCGACGTTCACCCCGCCCGGCGTGGGCCTATAAGTTACGGGATGGGGTGTCCCGTACCGCCCGGTGACACCCCAACTCCTGCCGGAAGGCGCCGTCCCGGTTCCTTTCGGCGCTCCGGCGTCACCACCGCCCGTCCGCGCGGGCTCGCACCACCTCAGGAGGATCTTCATGTTCGGTCGGTCTCGGCATCCAGGCTCCGGTCGGGCCGACGGTGAGGAGAGTCCCGCACTCCCCGACGCCCGCTTCGAGGGGCAACGGCCGCCGCCCGCTTCGGAGTACCCCCTGGGGGACGCGGCGGTGACGCTGCGGGACGTGCACAAGCGGTACGGGCGCGGGAACAACGCGGTGCACGCGCTGCGCGGTGTGAGCATCGCCTTGCCGCGCGCCAGTTTCACCGCGGTGATGGGCCCGTCCGGGTCCGGTAAGAGCACCTTCCTGCAGTGCTCCGCGGGGCTCGACCGGCCGACCTCGGGCTCGGTACTGCTCGGTGGGACCGATCTGACGAGGCTGCGCGAGAGCAGGCTGAGTGACCTGCGTCTGAACCGGCTGGGCTTCGTCTTCCAGCACTTCAGCCTCCTCCCGGCACTGACGGTCCATCAGAACATCCAACTGCCGCTGAAGTTGGCCGGGCGGCCCGTCGACCGGGACGCCATCGAGCGGATGCTGGCCCGGGTCGGACTGCCCGACCGGGCGCGGCACCGGCCGGGCGAACTCTCCGGCGGACAGCAGCAGCGTGTCGCCATCGCCCGCGCCCTGATCACCAACCCGGACGTCATCTTCGCCGACGAGCCCACCGGGGCACTCGACACCACCACGGCGGCCGAGGTGCTCACCCTGCTGCGGGAAGCGGTGGACAACCTGGGCGCGACCGTCGTCATGGTCACCCATGAGCCCAGCGCCGCCGCCTGGGCGGACCGGGTGCTGTTCCTGGTCGACGGAGAGGTCTCCGACGAGCTGATGCTGGGCGACCCGGAGGAGATCTCGGCCCGTATGCGGGTGCTGACCTCGGCCACCGACCGCCCGCATTCGCCGGCGCCCGGGATGCGGGGCAGGGGATGAGCACCGGACTCGCCTTCGCACAGATCCGGTCCCGCCCTTCGGCGTTCATCGGCACCTTCGTCGCGCTGCTCTTCGGCGCCGTGGTGATCATCTCCAGCGGCACGCTGCTGCTGGCCACGGCGACCGCGTCCCAGCAGCCGGTGCGCTACCGCCCGGCGCCCGTGGTCGTCGCCGCGGACCAGTTCGTGGGCGGGGAGCGGCTCCCGGACCGGGCCCGCGTCGAGACCGGTCTGGCCGACCGGCTGGCCGCGCTGCCCGAGGTGTCGGGCACGGTGGCCGACACCGTCTTTCCGGTCACCGTCACCGCACCGGGCCGCACGGCGGTCACCCTGGACGGGCAGCCGGCCTCCTCGGCGCGGCTGCTGGCCTCAGGGGACGGCGCGGCACACGAGGTGACTCCGCGCCCCGGGCAGACGGTTCTGGACACCCGGACGGCCAAGGACCTGGGGGTGTCCGCGGGCGACACCGTGACGCTGACGAGTCCGGCCGGCTCGGCGTCGTTCGAGGTCGCCGGCGTGCTCGCGGCTCGCGCTCCGGGCGCGTGGTTGGAGAACGCCGAGGCCGGGCGGTTGTCCGGCCACCCGGGGAAGGCCGACGCGATCGCGGTGCTCCCCAAGGAGGGGGTGTCCACCGCGAAGCTCGCCGAGCGGGTGCGCGCGGCCGCCGGTTCCGCCAAGGTGTTCACCGGCGACGCACGCGGTGAGGTGGAGAACCCCGGATTCGCCCCGGCCCAGGAGAACACCGTCGGCATGTTCGGTGCCATGGGCGGCCTGAGCATCTACGTCTCCATCTTCGTGGTGGCCAACACCATGTCCCTGTCGATCTCCCAGCGTCAGCGGGAGACGGCGCTGCTGCGCGGTATCGGGGCGCGGCCGGGCCATATCCGGCGGATGGCCGCCGCGGAGGCGTCGCTGGTGGCGGTGCTGGCGGTGGCGGCCGGCAGCGCGCCGGGCTATCTGCTGGCCCGGCTGGTGTTCGACGCCATGGACGCGCGGCACCTGCTGCCGCCGGGAACGGAGCTGAGGTTCAGTTGGTTCCCGGTCGCCGCGGCCGCCTTCACCGGTCTGCTCGCCGCGGTGCCCGGCAGTCTCATCGCCTCGCACCGTGCCGCCCGCAGCCGCCCGGCCGAAGCGCTGAGCGAGTCGACGCTGCCCCGCCGCGGCATCGGTCCCGTCCGCCTGCTGCTCGGTCTGGCGGCGCTGGCCGGTGGTGCGGTGATGGCCGTCAAGGTGCTCGCCGCGGGAGGCGCGACGGCCAACAAGGCCGCGCCCTTCGTCCTGCTGCTGTTCCTGGTCTCGGTGTCCCTGCTCGGGCCGCTGCTCGCCCGCGCGGCCACCGAGCTCCTGGGGGTGCCGATGCGGCTCTTCGGCGCCACCGGCGAACTGGCGACCCTCAACGGCCGGGCCAGGGCCCGCCGTCTGTCCTCGGCGATCGTGCCGGTGGCCCTGGTGGTGGCCTTCGGTGTGACCAAGATCGGCCAGCAGACCACCCTGACCTACGAGAAGGACGTGCAGAGCGCGGCGGCGCTCACCGCGGACCGCGTCATCGAGGCGCCCGGCGGCCTGCCCGGCCGGGTGGCCGAGGACGTCGCCCAACTGCCCGGTGTGCGGGCCGCGACGGGGGTGGCCGAGGTGGGGCTGCTGGTCGGCCCGGGTCGCCCCGGCGCGAAACCCGGCGACGGCACCGTGTCCGGCAGCGCGTTCTCCGGGACCGGCGAAGCGCTGGCGCGGAATCTCGACCCGCACGTCCGCTCCGGCTCTCTGGCCGGGGTCCGGGCCCGTGGTGGCGCGGGTTCCGGGGACGGGACGGTGGCGGTCGACCAGCGGGTCGCCGACCGGGCCGGGACCGGGGTGGGGCGGCGGATCACGCTGTGGCTCGGTGACGGCACCGTCGTGCGGCCGGTGGTGGCGGCGACGTACGAGCGGGGGCTCGGTGTGGGCGAGGTGATGCTGCCGCGGGCCACCGTCGCCGGCCATCTGACCCACCAGCTCGACGACCGGGTCCTCGTCCGCGCGGAATCCGGGGGCGCGGACGCGCGGCTCGACCGCGCGCTGCGGACCGCCGTCGGCGCCTCGCCGGGTGCCACGGTGCGGACCGAAGCGGCGTTCGCCAAGGCCGGGAACGCGGCGGACGAGTCGTTCGCCTGGCTGGAGTTCATGGCGCTGAGCATGATCGCCGGCTTCGCGGGCATCACCGCCGCGAACACCCTCGCCATGGTCACCTTCGAGCAGTTGCGCGAGGTCTCGATGCTGCGGCTGATCGGCACGAGCGTGCGGACGGTGCGCCGGATCGTCCGGCTGGAGGCCCTCACGGTGGCGGTGACCGGCCTGGCCGTCGGCGTGGCGATCGCGCTGGTCACCCTGACGCCGCTGGTCGCGGACAGTACCGGGGCGGCGTTCCCGTATCTGCCCCCGCGGTTCCTGCTCCTCGTCGCGGCCGCCATCGTCGCGCTGAGCCTGCTGGCCACCGGCATCCCGCTGCGGCTGCTGCTGCGGGTGCGGCCGGTGGAAGGCGTCTCCCGGCGGTCCTGACCCAGGCGCCGACGCACAAAGCGAGCGGCCCCGGCGAAGATGCCGGGGCCGCTCGCTTTCTTCGTCCTACGGCCCGGTGATGCCGGGCCGGACGCGCTACGGCAGGTTGAAGAAGATCATGGGGTTGTGGTCGCTGACCCGGACCGGCTCGTCCAGCCCCAGCTTCTTCTTGACGGCGGCGAGTTCCGCCGTCACCCGCGGCGCCTTGGCGGTGGAGGGCGTGAAGAACTCGATGTTCTTCTCGGCCAGCCACTTGACGATGACCGAGCCCTCGCTGAACGGCTTCGGGCGCCGGCCGTGGAAGACGTCGTGGACGCTGGTGGGCGTTCCCGCGGGGACGGCGGGGAAGAGGTTGTCGATGTACCAACGGGCGAAGCGGGCACCGTGGTCGGCGTCGATGAAGAGGTAGTCGGTCCTGGCGGGTATCTTCGCCAGGTTCTCCCGGACGTCGCCCATGGTGAACGTCCAGCGCTCCCCCGCGAGTTCCGCCGGGACGTTGCGCACGACGTTGTCGACGATGTCGAACGAGTGGAGGTGGCCGTTGCCGTTGTCGCGCAGCGCGCTCAGGATCCACATCGTCGACCAGCCGTAGAACGTCCCGATCTCCGTCACGACGTCGGGGCGCAGCTCGCGCAGCAGCAGGTAGGTGATCTCCGCCTCGTAGTCGTCGAGTTGGGCCTTCATCGACTTGCCACGGTCCTGAAGGAACTGCCGCTGGGCGTCTCGCACCTTGCACAGGGAGTCCTGATACTTCACGTACAGGGCGCTGATGTATTCGGTCGTCACTGCGTCCATTTTTTCCTCCGTCGCGTCGGTGGGCGGGAAGTGGTGCGTCGGGTCGGAGAGGTGGTGCGGCCGGGTCGCTCAGGACGCCTGGTGCCGGCTGCTCCGCGCGTCGCCCTCGACGTGCTGGAAGGCTCTGCACAGGGCCACCAGCAGCAGGACGAACACGGGCACCCACAGGAGGCGGACCAGGACCCAGGCCGTGGTGTCGGGCGCGGTGTGGAGGCCGAAGAGGGGGCCGGTGAGCGCCAGGCTGATCGCGGTCGTCGAGAGCATCGCGGTCTGGTGCCAGAGGAAGATCGTGATCACGGAGAGGTTCATCAGGGCCACGACCGCCCAGACGAACTGGCCGGGGGTGGCGGAGCGTTGGCCACCGGGCGCGGGGTGGGCGGCGGACCGCGGCTGTCCGACGAGGCGGCGCAGCGGGGCGCACAGCAGGAGGGCCGCGCCGCACTGGGCCAGGCCGAAGGTGACGGCGGCGAGCGAGAGCGGGTTGAGGTTCGACATGGCGGCGCCGGGGATCCCGACCATGCTGGCGGGGTAGCCGCCCCACACGATCAGCGCGGCGGTGGCCAGGAGTCCGGTGACGAGCAGCGTGGCCGCGTGGCGGCGGCGGGCGAAGCCGCCGGCGGCCCACAGCGCGCCCAGGCAGTACGGAACCAGCCAGCCCGCGAGGACGTTCAGGTTGCGTACGGTCTCGATCCAGGCGTCACCGCCACTGGCGAAGTGCGCCACGTCCAGCACGGCCACCACGGCGCACGCCACGACGGCGATCCGTCCCGGTGCCCGTCGCACGAGGGGGGTGGCGGCGGTCAGCACGAGGAACACCATCAGGAACCACAGGGGCGAGATCACCAGGTTCAGCAGCGTGCTGATGGTCTCGTGGGCGACGCCGGCGGCGGCCAGGCCGAGGACCACCAACAGCCACATGAACAGCAGGGTTCCCACCGGCCGCAGGAGCCGGCGCAGTCGCAGGGTCAGCCAGGGGCGGTATCCCGGGCGGGCGGAGCGGGCGGTGGCGTACCCCTGGGCCGCGACCCGGCCGCCGACGAAGAAGAAGATCGCCAGAGGCTGCAGCAGCCAGGACACCGGCGTGAGCGCCGGCATGTGGCGCAGCGGGCTGTCGCCCATGAGGTGGCCGCCGGCGCGCACCGTCACCGCGGTCACGAGCCAGTGGCCGAGCACGACGCCGACGGCGGACAGGGCCCGCAGCACATCGATCGCCCGGTCGCGGTCGGCCGGGGTGGCCGCGTCGATCCGGAGTACCAGCGCGTGCAGTCGGCGGGCGATCCGCGGGCCGGCCGGCACGCGGCCGGGTATCGGGGTGCTGAGGGGTTCGACCGGGGGCCGAAGGCGTACGTCAGCCACGGGTGACCTCCGACGTCCGTCCCGCGGCGATCAGCGCGAGGTTGCGCAGCGGAAGGCTGCCCGGTGCGAGGTAGTCGCTGTGTCCGCCGGTGCCCGCGGCGAAGAGCCGGGCGCCGAAGGGCCGGGACACCGGGTCGGCGCCGAAGCCGAGCGTGTCGCCGAACGCGGACAGGCTGACGTGCGGGGCTCCCGCGATCCAGTCGCGTGCTCCCCGGCCCGCCCACACCGGGACGCCGGCGAGTTCGGCGGCGGACTCCACGCCCAGGCCGGGGCTGCCGAAGACCGCGAGGCCGGAGAGGGACGAGGCGGCGGCGTGGTCCATGGTGCCGACGGCGCTGCCGCAGACCGCGGAGCCGTAGGAGTGGCACAGGAGCGTCACCCGTGCCGCGGGGTTCGCGGACCGCAGGTCTTCCAGCAGCCGCTGCAACCGGCCGCCGCCCTCGGTGGCGCGGGCGGTGCTCACCACGTCCCGGCTCATCGTCCGGGGGGCGCGGTAGCCGTACCAGGCCACCACGGCCACGGGGGCGTTCGAGACCCGGCGCATCTCGTCGTGGAGCGCGCGGGCGCCGCCGCCGAGTGAGGCCCCGCGCGAGCCGAGGTAGTCGAAGGTGTCGATCGTGGTGTCGGAGCCCGGGACCAGGACGGCGATCCGCCGGGCGGCGGCGAGGTCACCGAGGACCTCCACCGCCTGGCCGTCGCCTTCCGTGCTGACGGACAGGAAGTGGCGTCCGGGGGCGGCCAGTTGGTGGAGGTGACGTTCCCGGTCGCTGTCGCCGATCCGGTGCGCGGCACGCTCGGACGTGGCGAGCCAGTCCCGGTTCACGGCGTAGCGGGCGTCCAGCGTGCCGGCCGTGACCACGGGCAGGCGTGGCGGGGCGGGGGTGCCGGGGACGGTGGACCGGGCAGCGGCGCTGACCGACAACACGATGCTGGTGGCAACGGCCACCAGCAGCCCACGTCTCCCCCATGTACGAGCTCGCATTGTCAGCCGTTCCTTTCCAGTCATTCGCTCATCTGACTGGAAGGCTAGGTTTTCGCGCTCGGGAAAACGTCACGCTCAGGCGCCAACTGTTTTTGTAGCTCTCAGGTATGACCGGCCGCCGGGAATCGGTAGCGAGAGCTACGTTTCTACCCGGCGGGGCCCAGCACCACAGCCGAGATCTCACTGGCTCCGTGGTGGACGTGCCGCAGTGTCAGCCCGGCGGAACCGGCCAGCTCGGACCACTCCTGCCGGGTCCGTTCCTGTCCGCCGGTCATGGCCATCATCCACATGTCCCCCATACGGCGCTCATCCGGTCCGGACTCGGCCAGGACCCTTTCCAGGAGGATGAGTTCGCTGGTGGGAATCATGGCGTCCGCGCAGCGTCGCAGGAGGGAGGCGGCTTCGTCATCGGGCCAGTCGTGCAGCACGCTGCCGAGCAGATAGGTGCCGTAGCCCCGGGGAATTCCCTGGTGCATGTCGCCGGCCAGGACCGAGAACCGGTCGCCGTACCTGCGCAGCATTTCCGGCGGGACGAGGCCGGTGACTTCGGGAAGGTCGGTGAGCGTGACGCGGAGGCTTTCGCCGCCCTCCAGTAGGAGTTCGCTGAGGCCGCCCGTGCCACCCGCCAGGTCCACGACGTCCTCGGCGCAGCGCCGCAGGAGGAAGGGGAGCAGGGAGCGGTACATCTGCGTGGCCCGCATCCGCATGTGTTCGTGGAACGTCTCCAGCGCGCGGGCGTCGCCGCTCATGCTGTCGAAGATCTTCGTGCCGTTGGCGATCTCGTAGCTGGGAAGGCCGCCGCGCACCGTCTCGGCGAACGGGCCCCAGGCCGTGAAGAGGGCGTTGTCGGAGAACTCGGCGCGCAGACTGCCCGGCTGGTCCGACCTCAGCAGTGTTCCGGCCGGTGTGAGACGTACCGTGCCCGCCCCGTCCACGCGGAAGACGCCCAGTGACTCGGCGGCCCGTACCAGACGCGACAGGCGCGCCTGGTCCGTGTCGAGCGCGGCGGCGAGGTGCGCCATGGCGATTCCGCCGGGAGGCACGCGATCGGCGACGCCGAGCACGGAGACGGCGTACAGCACCCGGCTCGGTGCCACGTCGAAGATCTCGGCGAGCCGCCGGCGTTCCTGGTCAAGCGAATTCACTGACTTCCCTCTCCGCCTCGGCGCGGGCCTTCTCGTAGATCTGGCCCCACGGCCCGGCGGTTCCGTCGCCGAACAGCCCGTGCCATACCCGAAGGTAGGAGAGCCGCTCCTCCGCCGGAATCGCGGGGAAGGTCAGAAAGAGGATGTCGGTGACCACCATGGCGCGCACGGCGATGACGGGATGAGGGCTTTCCAGCGGACGGAAGGTGTCGCTGTGAATTCCCGGCATGGGATGGCCGGGGTAGAACTCACCCACCATCTTGCCGGCCGCGACGGCCTCCGCCTTCAGCTCCTGCTGGACTTCCAGGATCCGCTCGCGGCAGACGTCGGCAGGCGCCCCCACGGGGACCATGACGAAGGCGTTGTACACGCTGTCGGGCGCGCTGCGGTCCCCGAGCCGCGCCAGGGCGGAACGCGCGGTGGTCACCAGCCGCCCCGGTCCACGGGAGCCGCTGATGTCCACGGAACTGAGCGCGGTCCGCCCCAGTTTCAAGGACTGTTCCATGAAGGGGCACACCGCGCCCTTACGGCCGAGATCGGGATGCGCACGGGTGAGGAATGAGCGAAGCCAGTGCGCGATCTCGGTAAGGATTTGCGTGTCATCCCGACCGTGCGACTCCAGGACTATGTCCGACGGATCGTCGTGGCTGAGATACATACACCCCCACCTCCCTGTGAATGAGAAATTGGCCGCCCGTCGATCCGGCGGTTCGAGAACCCCTGACGACCGGCGGACGGAGGCCCTCGGTGAGGGCCGCGAGCGTCGAAGTCCACGTCCCGCATACGGCTTCGCCGGGTGGACAGTAGGCAGCGGCCTTATCGCGGGACTATCACCCCCTTAGCGGGCGCCGCCCCGGAAAACCCGCCGCGGCCCGGTCTCTTCGACGACTCGGGGCGCCGGCACGCGTCCGTACGATGGGCGGGTGAAACAGGACACCGATAGCCCGCCGCGGCGGTCACCCCGGCGGGCCGGCGGCGCGCGGCCCCTCGCCGCGTCCGCGATGCGGGCGCTGCGTCATGAGTTGTTCGCCCTCTTCGCCCGCCCCGCGCCGTTCCTGCCCCGGGTGCGCAACCGCGCGCTGCGCAAGCTCCCGGTCGTGCTCACCGTGTTCTTCGCGGTGGATCTGGCGGTACCCAACGCCCTGGCCGTCTCCGAGCGGCTGGATCTGTGGTGGGCGGGGGCGGCGGCCCTCGCCTGCGCCCAGGCCCTGCCGATCGTGCTGGCGCTCGTGTGGCCCATGGCGGCCTGGTGGCTGTCGCTCGTGGCGACGCTGCCGTACGGCATCGGCCTGGCCGCCGCGGGCGTCGCCGCACCGGCCGACGCCCCGTGGCCGTGGACGGAGACCGGGCTCATCGCGCATCTGACCGTCACGCTGATCGTCGCCTGGCGGGCGGAGCCCCGGGTCTACCTCACGCAGTGGCTGCTCACCGTGCTGGTCGGCGGCCTGCTGACCGTCCTGCTCAACCCCGTCTCGGACGACAACGACCTCTTCCTCCTCGCCCTGCTGTCCGCGTTCGGGCTGGCGATCATCGCAGTCGTCCGCGGGCGCAGCGAGGCCGCGCACAAGTTGAGGGAGCAGGAGGTCCTCACCGAGTTCGAACGGACCCGCCGGGCCCTGCTGGAGGAGCGCACCCGCATAGCCCGCGAGCTCCACGACGTGGTCGCCCACCACATGTCGGTGATAGCGGTGCAGGCGGAGGCGGCACCGTACCGGGTGGCGGACCCGCCCGAAGAGCTCAGCGAGAGCTTCGCCAGCATCAGGGGGAACGCGCTGGCGGCCCTCACCGAGATGCGGCACATCCTGGGCATGCTGCGGTCGGAGGAGCAGCCCTCGGACGGCCGGTACACACCGCAGCCCACCCTCGAGAACGTCGAGGAGCTGGTGGACAACATCCGGGCGGCCGGACTGCGTATCGAGTCCGTCGTCTCCGGCACCCCCCGGCCGCTGCCCAAACGCGTGGAGCTGTCGGCGTACCGGATCGTCCAGGAGGCACTGAGCAACGCTCTGCGCCATGCCCCGGGGTGCCGGGCGGAAGTCGAGCTATCCTACGACAGGGCCGACATTCGCCTCCGTGTTTCCAACAGTCCGGCGACGGGTGCGCGGCGACAGGCGGGGAGGGGACACGGCGTGTTGGGTATGCGGGAGCGGGCTTCCACTCTGGGCGGCACCCTGAGCATCGGGCCGCGGGAGGACGGCTGGTTCGAGGTGACGGCTACGCTGCCCACGAACGAGGGGGAGGGCGTATGACGATCCGCGTACTGGTCGCCGACGACCAGACCATGATCCGGGAGAGTTTCGGCATCCTGCTCAACGCGCAGCCGGACATCGATGTGGTGGGCGAGGCGGTGAACGGCGAGGACGCGGTCCGCCAGGTCGGGGAACTCACGCCGGACATCGTGCTGATGGATGTGCGGATGCCGGTTCTCAACGGCCTGGAGGCCACCCTCCGGATCACCGAGGACAACCCGGACGTCAAGATCATCATTCTCACCACCTTCGATTCCGACGAATACGTCTACGAGGCGCTGCGGGTGGGCGCGAGCGGCTTCCTCCTCAAGGACTCGTCGGCGCACCAACTCGCGGACGCGGTGCGCACCGTCGCGCGCGGTGGCGCCCTGCTGGCGCCGACGGTCACCAAGCGTCTGATCGAGGAGTTCTCCCGGATGCACACGCCGCGCCTCCGCGGCGAGCGGGTGGCGGACCTCAGCGAGCGCGAGACCGAGGTGCTGCGTCTGATAGCCCAGGGCCTGTCCAATTCGGAACTCGCCGCGCGCCTGGTCATCGCCGAACAGACGGTGAAGACCCATGTCAGCCGCATTCTGGTGAAGCTCGGCCTGCGCGACCGTACGCAGGCGGCCGTCTTCGCCTACGAGGCCGGTCTGGTCGTCGCCGGGCAATAGCCCCGGCCCGTCGTCGGCACGCCCCGGCAAGGGCTCGTGGAATGCGACCGATACACAGTCGATAAGCGCGCCTCCTAGCATCGCCGGCATGATGCTGTCGAGACTGCCGGGAAGACGTCACATGCTTACCACTGGTCACAGAACGGGGCCCGTACGTGCCGGCTCCGTCGGGGCCTGCCGATGACCGCCGCGATCCAAGTCGAGGGACTCATCAAGGAGTTCGGCTCCTCCCGGGCCGTCGACGGGGTCACGATGGAGGTGCCGGCCGGCAGCGTTTTGGGGCTTCTCGGTCCCAACGGCGCGGGGAAGACCACCATCGTGAGGATGCTGGCCACGCTCGCGCGACCGGACGGCGGCCGGGCGCGGGTCGCGGGGTTCGACGTCGTGGACGAGGCCCATCAGGTCCGCGGCCGGATCGGCCTGACCGGCCAGTACGCGTCCGTGGACGAGACCATCCCGGGCCGGGACAACCTCTACATGATCGGCCGCCTCCACCGGCTGCCGCGCCGGCGCGCGAAAGCCCTGGCCGACGAGTTGCTGGAACGGTTCCGGCTGACCGATGCCGCCCGCAGGCTGCCGCGCGACTATTCGGGCGGTATGCGGCGCCGGCTCGATCTGGCCGCCAGCCTGGTCGGCGATCCCGAGGTGCTCTATCTGGACGAGCCCACCACGGGCCTCGACCCGCGCAGCCGTAACGAACTGTGGGACATGGTCCGGACCTTGGTCAACAAGGGGAGCACCGTCCTGCTCACCACGCAGTACATGGAGGAGGCCGAAGCCCTCGCCGAGAACATCGTGGTGATCGACCACGGCCGGGTGATCGCCGAGGGGACCCCCGCCGAACTGCGCGCCCGAACCGGCGGTCAGGTGCTGCGCATCCGGCCGGACAGCGGCGCCGACCTCGCCGAGCTGGCCCGCCAACTGAGCGGCGCCTCGGGCCTCGCCGCCGTCGCGGACCCGGTCGAAGGACTGGTCACGCTGCCGGTCGCCGGCCAGGCGGAGCTGACGGCCGCGGTGCGGACGCTCGCCGCCTGCGGAGTGCCGGTCGACGGCATCGACACCCACACCCCCAGCCTCGACGAGGTCTTCCTCACCCTCACCGCGGGCGACCCGGCCGACGACACACGGAGGACGGCATGACCGCCGCACTGCTCGCCCCGCCCGACCCGGACACCGAGCGGGGGCCCTCCCGGTCCCGGGTCGACGTGCGCAGCGCCGTGGGCCAGTCACTGGCCATCGCCCGGCGCAACCTGATCCAGATCAAGCACGATCCCTCGCAACTGCTCGACGCCACCCTCATGCCGATGGTGTTCACGCTGGTCTTCGTGTACGTCCTCGGCGGGGCGATCGGCAAGGGCCAGGCGGGCTACCGGCAGTACCTGATCCCCGGCATCATGGTGCAGACCGTCAGCTTCGCCGCCCAGGTCACCGGCACCGCCTTGAACCTGGACTTCAGCAAGGGAGTCATGGACCGCTTCCGGTCCATGCCCATCGCCCGCTCCGCCGTGCTGTCCGGCCGGATCCTCGCGGACGTGTGCCGGCTGGCCCTCGGGCAGGCCGTCATCCTCGCCTTCGCCTTCCTCATCGGATTCCGGGTCCTGACCAATGTGCCGGCGGTATGCGCCGCGGTCGGCCTTCTGGTGCTCTACGGAGTCGCCCTGTCGTCGATCGCCGCGTACATCGGTCTGGTGATCCGCAGCCCTCAGGCGGTCCAGTCGGTGGGCTTCCTCTGGATGATCCCGCTGCAGTTCGGCAGTTCGATGTTCGCCCCGCCGTCGACCATGCCGGGCTGGCTCCAGGCGTTCGTGGAGGTCAACCCGACCACGCTGGTGGTGGATTCGTGCCGTGGACTGCTGGTGGGCGGCCCGGTGGCCGGGAACGTGTCCGGGTCGCTGATCTGGATCGGCGGTGTGCTGCTGGTCTTCGTTCCCCTGGCGGTGCGCCAGTACGGGCGCCGCACCCTCTGAGGATTCCCCGGCGGGCGGCGGCCGGAGCCCCTAGGACCCGGCCGCCGCTCACGGCGCCGGCCCACGCGCCGCGGCCGGCGGGGTGCCGGTGCGGACGGCGCGTGGGCCGGACCTTCTCAGCTGTGCTGACAGGCGACTTCGGGCCGGACCACCAGCTCGGTCAGATCCCGGCTGATGTCGTCCATGCCGTACCGTCCCGCCTGGTCGATCACCGAGATCAGGGCGAGCCACTCGGCCTCGAACCAACCGGACGGCGATTCCGTGAGCATGTCCAGTTCGGCGGCGCCCATCGGGCCGGTCGGCATCGCCGCGCCGAAGAGCATCTGGTCGCGCCGGACGGTTCCGAGCTCCCGGCGGCGGGCGTGCTCGGCGAGGGAGAGCCAGCCGCGGAAGGCGCGGTGAAGGGCCGCCCGTTGTTCCAGGACACCCCCCTCCTCTTCCGCCACCTCCCTCGCGTGGAGCCGCAGGAGGTCGCGGAACGCGTAGCGCGGCTGCCCCGTGGAGTCGAAGCCCACCGTCTGGAGGAGGTGCGCGTCGGTCAGGCTCTCCATCAGGGCCTCGGCCTTGTGGGTCTCGATGCCCAGCAGGGCCGCGCCGACCCAGGCGGCGAAGTCCGGGGCGTCCAGGAGGCCGAGTCGGCGGTACAGCAGGGCGACGTCGTGCGGCAGCGCGTTGACGCTCAGCGCGAAGCTCGACCGGACCTGCGACTCCCCCGAGCTGAGTTCGTCGAGCCGGAGGTGCTCGTTGTCCAGCCGGGAGGCCAGGTAGCCGATCGGCCAGTGCGGTTTGGCGGCCAGCCGGGCCGCGGCGATCCGCACCGTCAGCGGCAACCGGTCACACAGCTCGACGAGCCGTTCGGCGTCCGCCCGGGCGGCGTTCACCCGGTCCTCGCCGATGAACCGCGCCAGCAGTTCGGTCGCCTCCCGCCGGTGCAGCACGTCCAGATGGACGCGGACCGCGCCGTGCCGGACCACCAACTGCTCCAGCAGGCCGCGGCTGGTCAGGAGCACACAGCTACGCGAGCTGCCGGGGATGAGCGCCCGCACCTGGTCGAAGGAGCGGACGTTGTCCAGCACGATCAGCACCCGGCGGTCGGCCAGCACGCTGCGGTACAGCGCCGCGCGCTCGTGCGTCTCGGCGGGAATGTCCGCCTCCGCGACCCCGAGGGAGCGCAGGAACCAGCCGAGTACGACGGCGGCCTCGGCGGGCTCGTGGGTCTCCTCGTAACCCCACATGTCGGCGAAGAGGAGTCCGTCGGGGAACCCGTCGGCGACCTGGTGGGCCCAGTGGACGGCCAGGCCGGTCTTGCCGACGCCCGCGCCACCCGTGATTAAGCCCATGGTCAGCCGCCGGCCCTCGCCATGGTCTTCGACCAGGGTGTTCAGGATGCCCAGCGGCGTGTCCCTGCCGACGAACGCCGGGACGTCGGCCGGCAGTTCCAGCGGAGCGGCCCGCGGTGTCTCCGGCGGCTTCTTCTGGACGGCGACCGCCGGGGCCGTCAGCGAGGGGTCGTCACGCAGGATGGCGTCGTGCAACTCGCGTAGCTCGGGGCCGGGTTCGAGGCCGAGTCCCTCGATGAACTGCGCCCGTCCCTCCCGGAAGGTCTCCATCGCCTCCGCCCGGCGCCCCACGCGGTACTGGGCGAGCATCAGGGCGTAGCGGGAGCGTTCGCGCAGCGGATGGTCCCGGACCACGGCGACCAGCCCGGGGATCAGGTCGGCGTGGTGGCCGAGCTCCAACTGCGCCGCGACGTAACCGTCGTAGCTGGCGAGCCGGAGCTCCTCCAGGCGCTCCATCTCGTCCTCCACCAGCGTTCCGGCGACCCCCGCCAGGGCGGGGCCGCGCCAGAGCGCCAGTGCTTCTTCGTGCAAGGACGCCGCGTCGGCCGTCCGTTGTTCCCTTGCCGCCTCTTGCGCCCGCAACGTGAGGCGTTCGAACTCGACCGAGTCCACGTAGTGGTTCTCGAGGGCGAGCAGATAGCCGGGGTGCGCCGTGACGATGACTTCGTTGTCACATCCCTCGGCCTTGAACCTTTTACGGAGTGCCGCGATGCAGATCGCCACCTGCGTACGCGCGGTGGCGGGCGGCCTGCCGTTCCACACCGTTTCCACCAGGGTGTCGACCGAAACTATGCGTCCCGGATTGAGCAGCAGCAGCGCGAGAATTGTGCGCTGCCGGGCACCACCGATGGCTATCCTTTGATTCTCCTTGGTCACTTCCAGAGAACCCAGGATATGAAATCTGAGCTGATCCCCCACTAATTTCCCCCCGCACTGAAATACCGTGCCTAAACAATGAATGGGGAGTCATCGAGCCGGGCAGATATACCCTGACGATGTTATGAGCGAACGACTGGAAAGGCCGTCCGCACCCCCCGGCCGGTGCTGCCGGTTTCCCGCCGGCAACCACGGCACACGTATGACGGGTTCGCCGCGCACCCGTGACAGATGGTCGATGGCGCCTGTCACGGCCGGACGAACGACAAAAGGGGCTGAAACGCGGACGTCATAGCTGGTCAACGCTATTTGCCGGATCCCCCGGCCATCCTCGCCCCGCGCCGTGCCCGGGCCTTCGAGACCCCCCGTGGGTCCGTCGGCCGTCAAGCCTCACCGTTTGCCGGACTGCGGCTCACATCACGGGAACGCGTTCTTGGTCTTCATCGCCCACTCAAATTCAGTTCGCACCGTTGCGAACCCCGGCGGCAAAACAGGGTTCCCCCTTACCCCCGGGTCGCGATTGACGTGGCCAACGCTATGGGAACGGCTGTTCGTCGTCAAGTTTGTTGAGCCGTCCAGCGGTTCAGTTCACCGGGTGTCATCTTGGCGTCACTATCCAGTGAATCCGAAAGGCGAAGTGCCGGGTCGGCCGGCCCGCGCGGGCCTCCCCTCGGCCGATTTTCCCGCTCCCCGGGACACATTTTCCCGCCCTGCGCAAACACGAGCGGGAGGGCACCTTCCCCGCGACGCGATCCGGTTCGGGGGCGAACCGGATCGGCGCGGGTGAAGGCACCCTCCCACCACTTCCCTCACACTGCCCCGGTGCGCGCGGCCACGGCGGCCGCGGGGCTGTCGGGGAGCTAGTCGAGCACGTGGCCGTCACCCTCCCGGTGTCCTCTGGAGCGGCGCAGGTCGGTGAGGACGAAGGTGCGCTGCAGCCAGCGGTCCTCTCCGTCATACCGGGGGCGGAAGGACGTACGGCCGTGCACGGTCACGCGGTTGTCCACGAGGGCCAGGTCGCCGGGGACCAGCCGGACGGTCTGCGCGGTGCGGTCGAACAGCTCCTGCAGTTCCGCCATGGCCTCCTTGGCACGCTGGGTCCTCGGCTCGGTCGCCGCCAGGTCCACGCAGATGTCCGGGTCCTCGAAGGCTCCGTAGAGCACCGCGTGCGGTTCGGCCCCGGTACCCGCCATGCCGAACGAGGGCGGCGGCGCGGTGACGAACTCCTTGCTGAACAGGGCCTGTCGGGACTCCTCGGTCAGCAGGGGCAGGACCTCCCGGACGCACGCCGTCCGCAGCCCCGCCACCCGCTCGTGGTCGGCCCGCAGGCACAGCAGCATCACGAAGTCCGGACGGTGCGGGTGGAACGCGTTCTCGGTGTGGAACGTGAGCAGCACCGACCCGGCGTTGCTCTGGTAGTCCTCCTGCCCGGGCACCGGGACCACGTCCTGCACGATCGCGCCGGTCTTCTCCGGGCGGTAGGCGGCGGGGTCGCCCAGACCGCTCGCGACCATGGCCAGGACCGCCGCGGATACGGTGGCGTCGCGCTGCACGGAACCGGGCCTGTTGGGGGTCGGCGGCAGCATGTCCCCGCCCACCGGCAGGCCGTGGATGAGCATCGTGCCCGTACGTCCGGAATCCTTGCGGAATTCCCGCAGCCCGCCGGCCAGTCCGGCGGGCAGCTCGGACCATGCCCTGCGGGCCCGGGCCAGCCAGGCGGGGTCGTCCACCAGGCCGCCCGGTGCGGCCAGTTCCAGGGCCACCCGCTCCGTCAGCAGCGCCTCGTCGGCGTCCACCGTCAAGGTCACCGGCTGTGCGCCGGTCGTCTCCGCTGTCACCGTCATGCCGCTCAACCCATCGCCTCGGCGACACTGCGCGGACGCATGTCGGTCCAGTGCTCGGATATGTAGGCGAGGCTCTCTTCGTGCCCCGCCTCCTCGTTGGCCACCCGCCAGCCGGCCGGGACCTCGGCGAAGGCCGGCCACAGGGAGTACTGGTCCTCGTCGTTGACCAGGACCAGGTAGCGGCCTTCGGGGTTCTCGAATGGATTGGTCATCGCTCGTTCTCTTTCTGCTGTACCGGTTCCGCTGCGGTGCGGAGGGGGAGAGGCCGGCGGAAGGCTCACACCGGCTCGGCGATCGCGGATCCGTCCACGTCGATCGCCTCGGATCCGTACATGTGACGGACCCAGTTGGGCTGGTAGACCGTGTCCAGATAGCGCTCGCCCAGATCGGGGGAGATGGCCACGGCGGTGAACCCCTCGTGGTCGGGGGCGTGCTCGGCGAGCCACTGCGACGCGCCGGCCACGACCGTCCCGGTGGAGCCGCCGAAGAGGAATCCCTGGCCGACCAGACGGCGGCAGGCGCGTACGGTGTCGATCTCCCGGACCTGGACGACCTGGTCCACGAAGGACTCGTCCAGCAGCGGCGGGCGTACCCCGGCCCCGAGTCCGGGGATCATCCGGGGTTCCGCCGGGCCGCCGAAGGTGACCGAGCCGACGCTGTCGACCGCGACGATCCGCACGCCCGGGCGGTGCTCCTTGAACCAGCGCGCGCACCCCATCAGCGTTCCGGTGGTGCCGGCCCCGACGAAGAGCACATCGAGCTCGGGGAACCTCTCCGCGATGTGCGCGGCGGTCAGCCGGTGGTGCGCCCGCCAGTTGTTGGCGTTGATGTACTGGTTGAGCCAGACGTACCGGTCGTCGCTCTCGCAGAGCCGCTGGACGTGCGCGAGCCGCGCTCCGAGGAACCCGCCGTCGGGGTCGGGCTCGTTGAGGGTGTGCACCTCGGCGCCGAGCGCTTCCATCATCTGCTTGGTGGCCAGGTTGCAGCGGCTGTCGGTGACGCACACGAACCGGTAGCCCTTGCTCGCCGCGATCATGCTGAGCGCGACGCCGAGATTGCCGGACGAGGATTCCACGAGGATCGAGCCGCTGGTGAGCAGACCCGACCGCTCGGCCGCCTCGACCATTTCGAGGGCGGCTTTCTGTTTGATGGAACCGGCGAAGTTGAACCCCTCGCACTTGAGGTAGAGGGGTACCCCGATGGAGGGCCGCAGATCTACGTAGAGATCGTCCTCATTGAACTCTTGCGGAGCCGAGATAATCGGCACAGTACCTCCCGCATAACGCGCTGTTGGAGGATACGGACCACTCAGCCGTATCGACGCATCTCATGGAAGAAGTCCTCGACGACCGGCAGTTCCCCGGCGGCGCGGACGGTGTCGTAGACCCGCTTGCCGACCGCCAGGTCGAGCACCCCGAGCCCGAACGGAGAGAAGATCACCGGGCGGTCGGCGGCCGGGGTGAGCCGGCCGGTGAGCACGTCGGCGAGGGTGCCGTCGACGAAGTCCCGGTGGCCGACGCGCTGTTCGGCCAGGTGGAGCGAGGTGTCCGCCTTCAGGCAGTGCTCCACGTCGTCGACGACGTTGGTCGCCGAGAGCACCACGTCGACGGACAGGTCGCGCAGCGACACGTGCAGCACGACCGGGTTGTGCGAGAACCAGTCGGGGTCGGTGACGTGCGGGGTGCCGGCGGTCGTGGCGAAGACCAGCAGGTCGCTGTTGCGGACCAGGTCCTCGGCGCTCTCGTGCACGGTGATCCGCCCGGCGCCGTCCGTGGCGTCCTTCAGGTACGTGGCGAATCCGCCGGCGTACTCCTCGGACAGGTCGAAGACGCCCAACTCGTCGAAGGACCAGTCGGTGCCCGCGAGGTACTGGTGCACGTAACGGGCGATCAGTCCGACGCCGAAGAAGCCGATCCGCCTCGGGCGCTCACGGTGAGCGGTGAGCCGGTCGGCGGCCAGCGCCGCGGAGGCCGCGGTCCGGGAGGCACTGATGATGGAGCTCTCCAGGCACGCCAGCGGATAGCCGGTGTCGTGGTCGTTGAGGATGAGGACGGCGGAGGCCCGGGGGATGCCGGCGGCCACGTTCTCGGGGAAGCTGGAGATCCACTTCATCCCGTCCACCCGCACCTCGCCGCCGATCGACGCCGGCAGGGCGATGATGCGGGAGGTGGGGCGGTCGGGGAAGCGCAGGAAGTAGGAGGGCGGGTTGACGGTGTCACCCGCGCCGTGGGTGCGGTAGGCGGACTCGATCAGGTCGACGACCTCGCGGTGCCGGCCTTCGAGGGCACGGTGCACCTGGCCGCCGGAGATCACGGCGAAGGAGGGCGCCGGGGTGGCAGGGGACATCAGGACTCCACAGTTCAAGAGGTCAGGGACGGACGTGCCCGGCGAGCCGGACCGGGTTGCCGAAAACCACGACGATGTCGCGGTCGCCGCGGTACGGCTCGCGGCTGTGTGCCATCCGGAGGTTGTCGACCAGCAGGACGTCTCCGTCCTGCCACGGCTCGCCCACGGTCGCGTCGCGGTAGGCCGCGTTGATGGTCTCGACGGTCTCCTCGGTGAGGGGTGTGCCGTCGCCGTACGCGGTGTTGAAAGGGAGGCCCTCGGGGCCGTACACGTCGACCAGGTAGTCGCGGATCATCGGGTCGAGGGTCCGCTCGTTGAGGAAGGCCACCTGGTTGAACCAGACCGGGAGGCCGGTGCGCGGGTGGTCGACCACGGCGGAGCGGCGCTGCCGGGTGCGCAGCCGGCCGTCGGGCAGCCACTCGTGCTCCAGGCCCGCCCGCGCGCAGTACGCGTCGACCTCGGCACGCTCCTCGGTGCCGAACGCCTCCGTCCAGGAGACGCCGATGTCGTGGTACATGCGGGTCAGCAGCCAGCCGTCGCGGGCGAAGGGCGCCACCAGCTCGGCGGGCAGCGCCTTGAGGACCTCCTGCGAGTCGGCGACCGCGGTGCGGCCGCCCTCGGCCGGAGCCGTGAGGCAGCCGAAGAGCAACAGGCCGGGCACCTCGGTGGCGTAGCTCAGCTCGTGGTGCATGCACATCGGCTCGTCGGCGGGCCATTCGGAGGACGAGTAGACGCCGTCGGCGTAGGAGCGCCGCGAGGCGAACCGCTCCCGCTCGGTCATCCGCGTCACGCCGAGCGCCGCGGCGACGGCCGCCACCTCGTCCGCCGAGCCGACGCCCAGGCCGCGCAGCAGCACGGCGCCGTGCTCGGCGACCAGGTCGTGGACGGCGCTGTGGTGCTCCTGGGCCCAGTCGGCCGAGGTGCCCCCCTCGGGCACCGCCCGGAGGACCGGCAGACCGGCGGGGCGCGGGGCCGGGCCGCGGGCGGCGGACGCGCCGTGCGCGGCCGTGACGGGTGTGGCGTGCACGGTGGGAGAACTCATCTTCTCTGTCTCTCTCGGTGGTTTCCTGGCGGGGCGGGCGCGGACGGGCCGTGGTCAGCCGGCGCCGCCGGCGCCCTGCGGCTCCTCGGCCGCCTTGCGCTCCAGCAGCGCGGCCACGTCGGCGACGGTCGGCGTGTGGGCGAGCTCCTTGACCGACACCACCCGGTCCAGGGCGATGGCCAGCCGGATCGCCGTCAGCGAGGTGCCGCCGAGATCGGAGAAGCGCGAGCCGCGGCCGATGCGCTCCAGCGGCACCTTGAGCAGGCCGGCCCACAGGGCGGCGATCCGTCGTTCGGCGGCGGTCGCCGGTGCCTCGAACCCGGCGCTGCCCGCCGCCTGTTCCGCCTCGGCCGCCATCCGCGCCAGGGCCTTCTTGTCGATCTTCCCGTTGGCGGTGAGGGGCAGCTCGGTGCCGTGGTGCAGATGCTGCGGCACCATGTAGCCGGGCAGCACCGCGGCCAGCGCCTCGCGCACGGCGTCGGGGCCCGCTTGCGCGGAGCCGGTGTAGTAGCCGACCAGATAGGGGCGTTCGGCGGTCCCCGCGGTCACCACCGCTCCGTCGCGGACACCCGGCACCTGGAGCAGCCGGTTCTCGATCTCGCCGATCTCGATCCGGAATCCGCTGATCTTCACCTGTGAGTCCCGGCGGCCGAGGAATTCCAGTGTTCCGCCGGGCAGCCACCGGCCGAAGTCGCCGGAGCGGTACAGCCGCTCCCCCGGCCGGTGCGGATCCTGTCCGAAGGCCGCCTTGGTGCGGGCTTCGTCGTTGATGTAGCCGCGGCCGACGCAGACCCCGGAGAAGACGATCTCGCCGGGTACACCCAGCGGGACCGGCGAGAGCCGCTCGTCGACCACGTACACCCGCACGTTGCGGATCGGCTTGCCGAGCGGTACGGAGCGGTGGTCGGGGACGCGGTCCATCACCTCGTGATTGGTGTCGTCCGACGTCTCGGTGAGCCCGTAGGCGTTGACCAGGAGTACGCCGGGGAAGGTGGCGAACCAGCGCTGGACGAGTTCCTTCTTGAGGGCTTCACCGGTGACGGAGACGCAGCGCAGGCTGGGCAGTTCGCGCGGCCGCTCCTCCAGGGCGGACAGCACCACCTCCAGGTAGGAGGGGACCAGTTGGACCACCTGGACGTCGCCGTCGGCCAGGGTGTCGAGGAACCGGCGGACGTCCAGGACGACTTCCTGCCCGATGATGCGCGTCGTGCCGCCGACCAGGAGGGCGGAGACCAACTGCCACAGGGAGATGTCGAAGCACTGGGGGGCCGTCTGCGCCACCACCTCGCCCTCGCCGATACCGAGGTCCTCGATCTTGGCCAGGAGGTGGTTGAGGAAGCCGTTGTGCTCGCACATCGCCCCCTTCGGCTCGCCGGTGGAACCGGAGGTGAAGTAGATGTAGGCGAGCTGGTCGGCGGCCACCGCGAGGCCGAGGTCCTCCTCCGGCCCGTCCTGCGTGAGCAGGTCGTCGAGGTACGACAGCTCGATGCCGTCCCGGCCGGCGAGCGCCTGGGCCAGGTGGGGCACACCGCGCTCGGCGAGTACCCACCGGCTCCCGCTGCGGGCCAGGACGGTGGCGATCCGGTCGGCCGGGAAGTGCGGTTCGAGCGGCAGGTAGCAGCCGGCCGCCTTGAACACCCCGATCACGGCGGCCAGCCACTCCAGGCTGCGCTCGGTGACCACGGCGACGACGTCCTCGCCGCGCAGGCCCCCGCGGTGCAGCGACCAGGCGATCTTGTTGGCCCGGCGGTTCAGTTCCCGGTAGGTCCACCGGCGGTCGCCCAGTACGGCGGCGATCGCGTCGGGGTGACGGCGTACCCGCTCCTCGAACAGCTCGTGGAACCGGCGGTCGGGCAGCGGACGGACCGGGCCGGAGAAGTCCGCCAACTGGACGGTGAGTTCGGCCGGCGACAGCAGGCTGCACGCGTGGTGCGCGTCGTCCGGGTCCCGGGTCAGCGCACGCAGTGCCGTGAGGACGTAGCCGGCGACCCGCTCGGCGCTCACGTGGTCCTGGGCGCCGACGCCCTGCCACGCGTGGACGGCCGCGGCCCGGCCCTCCTCCGTGGCCACCTGGCCGATCACCTCGCGCCAGGTGCCCTCGCCCGCCGACGACTCGTGGAAGCCGGCGACCGCCGCTGCCACGATGAACTGAGCGGCGAGCCGGACGGTGCCGGCGTCGACCCCGCACTCCTCGGCCACCCGCTCGATGGCGTCGGCGACGTCCGCGGGCACGACGGGCAGATACCCAGCCATCGCTTCGCCGTCGCCCTGACTTCCTGCGCTGCCCACCACGAGCGTTGCACCCCACACCGGATGTCCGTCGGATCGCGAAATCGGCGGCCGATCTCACGCTGTGGGATGGAAGCTAGGACGTCTCTATATCGATGGATTATCGAGCCTCTTTGCTCACACCAATACCTGACGTCTCACCAGCGCCAGGAGCACCACTCGGCGCACCGGGGGGATCGAGGAGCATCTCCGCGGCGCGGAAAGCGAGTTCGAGTGACTGACGGTGGTTCAGGCGCGGGTCGCAGGCGGTTTCGTACCGGCGGTGGAGGTCCTCCACCGGGATGTCGTCGCCGACGCACTCGGTGACGTCGTCGCCGGTGAGTTCGACATGGAGACCGCCCGCGTGGGTGCCCAGCGCGCGGTGCACCTGGAAGAAGCCCTGGACCTCGTCCATGATGGCGTCGAAGCGGCGGGTCTTGTGGCCGCTGGGGGCCACGAAGGTGTTGCCGTGCATCGGGTCGCAGACCCAGGCGACCACCGCGCCCTCGGCCCTGACCTTCTCGACCAGGAGGGGCAGCCGGTCGCGGACCCGCTCGGCTCCCATCCTGACCACGAAGGTCAGGCGCCCCGGCTCGTTGCGGGGGTTGAGCCGGGCCGCGTAGCCGAGGGCCTCGTCGGCGGTGGCGCCGGGGCCGAGCTTCACGGCGATCGGGTTGCGGACGCGGGAGAAGTACGCGACGTGCGCACCGTCCAGGTCACGGGTCCGCTCGCCGATCCACAGCAGGTGGCCGCTGCCGGCGTAGGCGTGCCCGGTCCGCGGGTCGGTGCGGGTCAGCGCCTCTTCGTAGTCGAGCAGCAGACCCTCGTGGCTGACGAAGAACTCGACGGCGTTGAGCTGCTGGGAGGTGACCCCGCAGGTTTCCATGAAGCGCAGCGAACGGTCGATGTCGTCGGCCAGTTCCTCGTAGCGGCGGCCCACGGGCGAGTCGTTGATGAAGTCGCGGTTCCAGTCCCGGGCGTGGTGCAGACCGGCCGCGCCGCCGGTGGAGAAGGCGCGCACGAGGTTGAGGGTCGCGGCCGAGGACTCGTACACGCGCAGCAGCCGCCGTGGGTCGGGGTGGCGTTCGGCCGGTGTGAAGCCCGGTGCGTTGACCGCGTCGCCACGGTAGGCGGGCAGGGTGACCTCGCCGCGGGTCTCGGTCGGTCGCGAGCGGGGCTTGGCGTACTGGCCGGCCAGCCGGCCGATCTTGACCACGGGTACGGAGGCGCCGTAGGTCAGCACCACGGCCATCTGAAGGAGCGTCCGGAGCTTGCCGTTGATCGCGTCGGCGGTGACACCGTCGAACGTCTCGGCGCAGTCGCCGCCCTGGAGGACGAACGCCTCACCGAGAGCCACCTTGGCCAACCGCTCCCGCAGCCGGTCGCACTCCTCGGCGAAGACGAGTTCGGGGAGCCGGGAGAGCCCGGCGGTGACCTCGCCCAGCAGTTCCGGGTCGGGCCATACGGGCTGCTGCGCGGCCGGCCGGGAATTCCCGGTATCGGGGCAGGGGGATTCCGTCTTCGAGGGGAGATTCATCGCGGCCTTTCGCGGAGGGAGGGTTGCCGCGGCTCCATGCGCTCGGGCACGGGGTCCGTGCGGAGAATTCCAACCGTGTCCAGGGAATGCGGTCAAGGATCGGCGGAATGGTCTGCACGGCGGTTCGCCAATTGGTCTGGTCGTCCTCGGCCGCCCGGTGTTTTTCTTGCCGACATCACCCGCCGGTACGGCGGCCGCGGCCGGAATGCGATCCGGAACCGAGCGGACAGCGCGTAAGCCCAGACAATCGCGGACAAGGAATCAGATGACACCCACCACGCGAGGCACTCCCGATACGACGGCGCGGGCCGGCGCGCCGCTGCGCGTGCGGGTCACCGAGGCGGAACTGCCGTGGCACGACCCGCTCCAGCTCTACACCGCCCTGCTCGGGGAGCTCGGGCAGCGGGAGGTGTTCCTCTTCGAGAGCCTGGCGGGGCCGGAGCGGGACCGCGGCCCGGCGGTGGTCGGTTACGGCCGGCTCGCCGAGGTGTGCGTGTTCGCCGGCCACATCGAGGTCAGCGGTGCGCCGACGCTGTGCGCCGCCCTGCTGGCGGCGGCCGGCGAGGCGGGGATGACCGAGGACCCGGCCGCCCCGGAGCGCCGCCGGTTCGTCGATTCCGGGCAGGTCTGGGACCTGATGCGGCGCTCCCAGCGGCTCTTCGACGTGGACGGCGACCGGCCGCACGACGGCTACGCCTTCGGCTTCCTGGCCGGCCTGGGGTACGAGGCGGCCTGGCACATGGACGAGCTGCCGGCCCGCAGAGCCTCCCCCCGCGGCCCCGACATGACGTTCACGCTGTTCCGCGACACGGTCTGGTACGACCCGGGAGCGGTGCACGCGCGGCATGTGTCCGCCGACGCGGACGCGTTCCCCGCTGCCCGTGTCCGGGACCTCGACGCCCTGGTGGGAGCGGCCGCCGCGGCGGACGGCGGCGGACCGTGTCCCGTGGCGCCCGCGCCCCGGTCGGTGCGCGACAGCGTCGCGCGCGACACCTTCCTGGAGTGGGCCCGCCGGTGCCTGGAGCACATCCGGGTCGGGGACATCTACCAGATCCAGATCGGCCACCGCGTCGACGTCGACACGGAGTTGACACCTGTCGAGGTCTACCGGCGGCTGCGGTCCCGTAACCCGTCGCCGTTCATGTACCTGATGCCGCGGACGGGCGAGACGCTCATCGGCGCCAGCCCCGAGCTGTTCTTCCGCACCGAGGGCGACGAGATCGTCATGCGGCCCATCGCCGGCACCACGCGGCAGGCGGACACGGCGGAGGAGAACGAGCGCCGGGTCAAGGAGATGCTGGCGAGCACCAAGGAGCAGGCCGAACACGTGATGCTGGTCGACCTGTGCCGCAACGACATCGGGCGGGTCTGCCGCCCGCGGTCCCTGTCGGTGACGGACCTGATGACGGTGGAGGCGTACTCCCACGTCTTCCACATGGTCTCCACGGTGAGCGGGCGGCTGGAGCCCGGTGCCGACGTGTGGCAGGCGCTGTGCGCCACCTTCCCCGCGGGCACGATGACCGGTGCGCCCAAGCTGCGCGCCATGGAGATCATCGACGAGATCGAGCGGGAGCCGCGCGGGAGCTACGCGGGGGCGGTCGGTCTGATCGACGTGCGCGGCTGGAGCAGCCTCGCCCTGTGCATCCGCACGATCGCGCACGACGGGCGGAGCTACTCCACGCAGAGTTCGGCGGGCATCGTCGCGGAGTCGGCGCCCGAGGCCGAGTGGGACGAGACCCTGGCGAAGATGGGCGCCGCCTACTGGGCGCTGACCGGTGAGGAACTGCTGTCATGAAGATTCTGCTCGTGGACGCGTACGACAGTTTCGTGCACATCATCGACCAGTACCTGCGCACCCTCGGCGTCACCACCGAGGTGGTGCGCTCCCACACCCGTACGCCGGAGGAGCTGGCGGCGGGGCGGCCCGACGCGGTGGTGCTGGGCCCGGGCCCGGGACACCCGGCCGCGTCCGGACACGTCGAGTTGGTACGCCGGTTCGCCGGACAGGTGCCGCTGCTGGGGGTGTGCCTGGGCCACCAGGCGATCGCCCTGGCGTTCGGCGGCCGGGTGGCGGTCGCCGACCACTTGATGCACGGGCGGACCAGCCCGGTACGCCACGACGGCCGGGGGCTCTTCCAGGGCCTGGGGAACAGCACGGTGGCCACGCGCTACCACTCGCTGATCGTCTCCCGGCCGCTGCCGGAGGAGCTGGAGGAGACGGCGACGGCCGAGGACGACGGCTATGTGATGGGGTTGCGGCACCGCACGCTGCCCGTGGAGGGCGTGCAGTTCCACCCCGAGAGCATCATGACCGAGGGCGGCCTCCAGCTCTTCGAGAACTTCCTGGCCGGCGCTGGTGCGGTGACGACGGGACCTAGCTGAGCGCGTCCGCGGGGGCGCCTGCCACGCGGGGTCGGGCGCGGGCGGGGGCGGGCAGCCGCGCGTAGGCGGCGCCCAGTTCCTGGATCGCCTCCGCGATGGCGGTGCGCGGCACCCCGGTGTAGCCCACCACCAGGGCGGGGGCGGCCTGTTCGGGGCGGGCGTGGTAGCGCCGGCCGCCGGGCACCAGCACCGAACGCTCCAGCGCCCGCCCGACCAGCGCGGCCTCGTCGACCCGGTGGGGCAGCCGCACATACGCGTGCAGCCCCGCCGCCGAGCCGATGAGGCGGGCACCGGGCAGGAAGCGGCGTACGGACTGCTCCAGGCATTCGCGTCGCATGCGGTAGTGCGCCCGTCGGCAGCGCAGATGGCGGTCGAAGTACCCGGACCGCAGGAGTTCGGCGAACGCGAGCTGGGTGAGGACGTCGGAGCCCAGATCACGGTGGGAGCGGACGCGCTCCAGTTCGGCGAGCAGCCGGGCCGGCACCGCCAGCCAGCCGAAGCGCAGGCCGGGGGCGAGCGACTTGCTCGCCGTACCGCCGTAGACGACGCGTTCGGGAGCGAGGCGCTGAAGGGCCGGGGGGCGGGCGCCCCGCTCCAGCCACAGATCGCCGTCGTAGTCGTCCTCGATGACCCAGGCGCCGGTCTCGCGCGCCCAGCGGATCAGGGCCTCCCGGCGCGCGGGCGACAGGGTCACCCCGGTGGGGAACTGGTGGGCGGGGGTGACGAGTACGGCCCGCACCCCGGTCGCGGCGAGCGCCTCGACGTCGATGCCCTCGTCGTCCACGGGGACCGGGACCGGCCGCAGGCCCACCTCCCGTATGAACTGCCGCTGACGGTGGTGGCAGGGGTCCTCCATCGCGATCCGGTCGATGCCGGAGCCGGACAGCACCGTGCACAGCAGCCCCAGCGCCTGCGCGAAGCCGGACACCACCATCACCTGGCCGGGCGTGGTCAGCACGCCGCGCGCCCTGCCGAGGTAACGGGCCAGCTCCTCGCGCAGCCCCTCGGCGCCGGACACGGGCGGATAGTCCAGGTCGCCCGGATCGATCGACTGCAGGGCGCGCTGGTAGGAGGCGAGCCACTCGCGGTGCGGGAAACCGGCGGCCCGCGGCGTACCGGGGCGCAGGTCCCAGCGCACCGGGGGCGCCAGGCCGTCATCGAGCAGGGTCGGCAGGGCGGGAGCGGCCAGGTGCTTCGCCACACGGGTGCCGGAGCCCTGGACGGCCTCCAGATACCCCTCGGCGATCAGCCGGCCGTACGCCTCCACCACCACGCTTCGTGAAACCCCCACGTCCTCGGCGAGTTGCCGGCTCGACGGCAGCCGGGTGCCCGGATGCAGCACCCCCGCGGAAATCTCCCCTCGGATCCTGCCCTCGATCTGGGCGGTGAGCGGTTCTTCGGATTCTCTCGACACATCGATCAACGCGTGCCAGGACATTCTTTTTCCCTCTCCGGGAAAGTGGACTGGAGTCACTGGAGACAATTGGTCTGGCCAACGCTCCCCGCCGGATCGCAGAATTATCCCGTGCCGAGCCTGCCGGAGCTGCCGAATGGGCCGAGAAAAGGGGATGAACCGTGACCGTGACACATCGGGAAAAGTCATGGCCGGGAATTCTCACGGCCCTGCTGGCGGGAGAGGATCTGCCGGCGGACGACACCGCGTGGGCCATGGACCAGGTGATGCGGGGTGCCGCGACACCGGCGCAGTTGGCGGGTCTGCTGGTGGCCCTGCGCGCCAAGGGCGAGACAGTGGCGGAGGTCGAGGGGCTCGTCCGGGCCATGTACGACCACGCGGTGACCTTCGACGTCCCGGGGCCGACGCTCGACATCGTCGGCACCGGCGGCGACCGGTCCAACAGTGTCAACATCTCCACGATGTCCGCGATCGTCGCGGCGGGGGCCGGGGCCCGGGTCGTCAAGCACGGCAACCGCTCCGCGTCCTCCGCGTCCGGCTCGGCCGACGTGCTCGAACAGCTCGGTGTCGCCCTGGACCTGCCCGTCCCCGCCCTCGCCGGACTCGTCCCGGAGGTGGGCATCACCTTCTGTTTCGCCCCGCTGTTCCACCCGTCCGTACGCCACGCCGCCACCCCCCGCAGGGAACTGGGCATCCCGACGGTCTTCAACGCGCTCGGCCCGCTGACCAATCCGGCGCGCCCGACCGCGCAGGCCGTCGGCGTGGCGGACGCCAGGATGGCGCCGCTGCTCGCCGGTGTGCTGGCCCGGCGCGGGGTCGGCGCACTGGTCTTCCGCGGCGACGACGGGCTCGACGAGCTGACGGTCACCACCACCTCCACCGTCTGGTCGGTCCTCGACGGCCGGGTACGCCAGGAGGTGTTCGACCCGCGCGACCTCGGTGTCCCGTACTCCCCGCCGGAGGCGCTGCGCGGTGGCGACGCCGCCCACAACGCGGAGGTGGCACGCGCGCTCCTGCGCGGCGAGCGCGGACCGGTGCGCGACGCCGTGCTGCTGTCCACCGCCGCCGGACTCGCGGCGCTCGAACCGTCCGACCGGCCGGTCACCGAGCGCCTCGCGGACGGAATGGAGCGCGGCGCGCGGGCGATCGACACGGGGGCGGCGGCGGAGGTCCTGGAGCGCTGGGCGGCCGTCTCCACCAAGCTCGCCTCGTCGGGCTGAGCCGGCCGGCACCGCGCCCCGCTCAGCGTCGCCCCGCTTCCCGCAGGGCGGTCAGCGTCGGGCCGGGGCCGCCCTGCCCCGTCACCAGGGCCTCCCCCACCAGCACGGCGTCCGCGCCCTGGACACCCAGCGCGGCCACGTCCCGCGGACCGCGGACGCCGGACTCCGCGATGCGCACCACGCCCTGCGGGATGCGGGGCGCGAGCCGTGCGAAGGCGCCGCGGTCGACCTCCAGCGTCTTCAGGTCACGCGCGTTGACGCCGATCACCGAGGCGTCCACGGCGAGCGCGCGCTCGATCTCGTGCTCGTCATGGACTTCCGTCAGCACGGTGAGTCCCAGCTCCCGCGCCAGGTGCGTCAGCTCGGCGAGCTCGGGCTGCGCCAGCGCCGCCACGATCAGCAGCGCCAGGTCCGCACCGTGCGCCCGCGCCTCCCAGAGCTGATAGGGCGTCACGACGAAGTCCTTGCGCAGCACGGGGACGCGGACGGCGGCGCGTACGGCGTCGAGGTCGGCGAGCGAGCCGTGGAAGCGTCGCTGCTCGGTGAGCACGCTGACGGCCGCGGCACCGGACCGCTCGTACGCGCGGGCCAGCTCCGCCGGATCGGTGATGGCGGCCAGCGGGCCCTTCGACGGGCTGGCCCGCTTGACCTCGGCGATGACCTGGACCCCGTCGGCGGAACGCAGCACGGCGGCGGCGTCCAGCGCGGGCGGCACACTCGCGGCAAGGTCACGCAACTCCGCTTCGGGGAGCCGCCGTTGCCGCTCGGCCAGGTCTTCGCGTACGCCGCCGATGATCTCGTCCAGCACGGTCATGGAGGTGCGTTCCTTCCGGTGTGCGAGCAGGGGGAACCGCCCGCGCCGTGGGGAAAGGGGTCCACGGCGCGGGCGTTTCCCGGTTCGATGGTGCGGGGGTTCGATGGTGCGGGGGGACGGGCGAGGGCTCAGGAGGCGATGGTCACCACGAGGGGGTTCGCCAGTGCGCGGTAGTCCGCGGCGGCCAGGGCCACGGACAGGTCCAGGCGTGCGGCGTTGAAGTACAGCGTGGGCTGGTCGAACAGCTCGGGGTCGGCCAGCACGGACAGGTCGTCGTGGAACGAGAACGGGATGATGCTCCCGCTCACGCAGCCCGACAGTCCCTCGGCCAGCGAACGCCGGGCGAGCTGTGCCCGCCGCCCGCCGCACTCCCTCGCGATCCGGTCCAGGTCCACCCGCCGATCGCCGGGCACCACCGCGAGCACGTGCCGCTCGCCGCCCACCCCGCCGGACACGGTGACGATCATGCACTTGGCCGCGGCCGCGAGGGAGTGCCCGCGCAGAGCACTGGCCCGCACGGTCTGCCCCTCGGGCGCGTGCTCCAGCAGGTCGAAGCGCGCCCCGCCCTCCTCCAACAGCCGCAACAGCCGCCGCGACGTGTCGTTCCCCCGGGCGTTCCCCTCGACCTTCCCTTCGACCTTCCCCTCGACGTTCTCCTCTTGCGGCGCCTGCTCGGCCGTGGCCCGGTCGGCGGTCCGCACCCGCCCGCTCATACGGAACCCGCCCGACGACCCGGACGCGCCGACCTGTTGCGGAAACAGCGGCCGGCCAAGCTCTCGGCCTCGCCTGTGTTCGGCATTTCCGTTCTCCTTCTGTCTGGGAGCGCCTCGGGTCGCCCCGAATCCCCCGGCACGACGGATCGGCGGGTCACGTCCGCGGATCGGCGAGGTCACGTCCGCAGCGCACATCGAGCACCGGCCCGGGCCGCCCTGCGGCAGCCGACGGTGCTCACCCGCCCTGAACGCGCGCGACACCCACACCTGGACCCGGAACGGGACGTGGACCCGCACCCGTTGATCAGTGGCGGCGTGAAAGCGTCGGTGGTTTCACGCTTGGCGGACCTGACGCTAGGAGGTCGATTTATCGGTGGATTATCAAGCCCTTAGAGCGTCCCGCCAGTTGGACATCGCACACGGACCACCGCAGGACCGATCCGCGGCGCTCCCCCTCAGGGCGCACAACACCGGTTCAGCGCACCCGCCCCCGCGGCTTCAGCGGACCGGGAGGCAACTGGGGCGCAGCCAGCGGCGGCCCGTCGTAACCGTGGACGGCACCGAACCGGTCCCCGGAAACCCAGTCCTCGCGGGCCTGGGCCACGTCCTCGTGCGACCGCCCCACGAAGTTCCACCACATCACGATCTCCTCTTCGAACGGCTCGCCGCCCAGGAGCATCAGGGCGCTGTCGGTGTCGGCGCGCAGGGGGAGTTCGGCGCGTCCGCAGCCGAGGTAGAGGAGGGCGCCGGGGGCCAGTCGTACGCCGTCGACCTCGCTCTCGCCGGAGATGGCCAGTGCGGCGTACTCGAAGTCCGGTTCGAGCGGCAGCCTGGTGTCGGTGCCGGCGCGCAGGGTGAGGTCGGCGCCGGCGAGCGGGGAGTACGCCGTGCCGGGCGAGGTGGCGCCGACCAGCTCGCCGAGGAGGACCGTGGCGGACAGGCCGCCGCCACCGGTGATCACCGGGAGTTCGGCGTGGTGCTCGAAGGCGGGCGTCGCCTCGCGGTGTTCGGCGGGTAGCGCCACCCACAACTGGGCGCCGTGCAGGAGCGGCGCGTGGGCACGCGGTGACTCCTCGGAGTGCGCGATGGCCCGGCCCGACGTCATCAGGGCCAGCTCGCGCGGCCGTACGGTCTGTTCGCTGCCCAGGCTGTCGCGGTGCAGCACCTCTCCCTCGTGCAGCCAGCTAACGGTCTGCAGGCCCATGTGGGGGTGCGGCGGGACCCGCATGCCCGGCGCGTCGGTGATGTCGTCGGGGCCGTAGTGGTCGACGAAGCACCAGGCGCCGACCATCCGCCGGCCGAGATTGGGCAGCAGCCGCCGGACGACGGTGCTCTCGCCCAGCGGCACCTGCTTGCCGGGCTGTACGTCACGGACCGGACCCGTGCGGCCGTTCCCCCCGCACAGGTGGGGCGCCGGCCTGAGATCGAGGTTGCTCATACCGTCACGATATGCGCGTTCAGGCGTACAGCTCGCGCAGGCGTACGGACAGGCATGTCACGCAGCCCTCCAGCTTCTCGAACTCGCCGATGTCCACCGGCACCGGCCGGTATCCGAGGTCGGCGAAGAGTTCCGCGCTCTTCGGCGCGCCCGCGGACATCAGCAGGCTGCCGCCGCCGAGCAGCACGACGTGCGCGCCGGACTCCTCGGGGACGGGCAGGAAGCGCGGGAAGGCGGCCGGGACGTCGACGAGCGGGGGGTAGCCGATGACCGTGCCGTCGGGCAGGGCGGTGACCGCGGACTTCAGGTGCAGCACCCGGCTGATCGGTACGGCGATGACGCGGGCGCCCAACGGCTCGAAGGCGGCGCGGAGCTGGCGTACGCCTTCGGCGTTGGTGCGGCCGCCCCGGCCGACGTAGACGGTGTCGCCGATCTTCAGGACATCGCCGCCGTCGAGCGTTCCCGGTGCCCGGATCTCGCCGACGAAGCAGCCGAGCGCCTCGGCGGCCGCGCGGGCGGCGCGGGTCTCGGGCAGGCGGGTCTCGGCGCCGGGCCGGGCGATCAGGGCGACGTTGCGGAACACGACCATGGTGTCCTCGACGAACACCGCGTCGGGGCAGGTGTCGTCGGCGGCCACCTCGGTGGTCTGCCAGCCGTGGTCGCGCAGCGCCTGGACGTAGCCCTCCCACTGGCGCAGGGCGAGCGCGGCGTCGACCGGCCGCCGGTCGATATGGGTGACCAGGCCCTCGGCGATACGGGGGCCGGGGCGGCGGACGAGGGCCTGCTGGCTGGGCATGCGGGGGTCCTTACGGGGTGGAGAGGGTGGAGAGGGTGGAGAGGGTGAAGCGTCCGTGCCCGGCGTCCGCTCAGGCGTCGGTGCCGTAGGCCGCGCGCAGGGCGTCTTCGACGGCGGTGAGGGCGGCGCGGTGGTCCAGGCCGAGGCGGTGGGCGCGTCGGGCGTAGTCCTCGGCGGCCGCGGCGGCTTCCTTGTCGGCGGCCTCGCCGGCGGCGGCGATGAAGCTGCCGTTACGGCCGCGGGTTTCGATCACGCCGTCGGACTCCAGGGCCCGGTACGCCTTCGCGACGGTGTTGGCGGCGAGGCCCAGGTCCTCGGCGAGGCCGCGGACGGTGGGGAGTTTGTAGCCGACCGGCAGACCGCCGTCCCTGGCCTGTTCCGCGATCTGGGTGCGTACCTGTTCGTACGGCGCCTCGGGTGCGTCCGGGTCGAGGTTGATCGTCAGGGTCTGCGGGGACACGGTGGGGCGCTCCTGGTACTGGGATGCGAGGCCGGGGCGTGGGGTCCGCGCCCCGGCCGGTGCGCGGTTTTGTCGCATCCATTGTGCGCCAGGAGCGGCCGCCGTGCCGGGAGGAGGGTCGTGCCGGGTGTCAGACCTCCAGTGTGGTGCCCGTGGTCCGCAGCCAGGCGTCCATGGCGAGGACCAGCTCGGCGGCCGGGCGGATGTTACCGGTGGCGCCGTCGGCGGTGGCCTCGGTGGCGGCGGCCACGTCCAGCAGCGGGCGGACGGGGGCGTCGCGGTCGGCGGCCAGGTCCTTGAGCTCGGCGCGCAGCGCTTCCGTGTAGCGCGCGTCCTGGGTGCTGGGGTAGGGGCTCTTGACCCGGTCGGCGACCAGGTCGGGCAGCACGTCGCGGGTGGCGGCGCGCAGCAGCGACTTCTCCCTGCCGTCGAACGTCTTCATCGACCAGGGGGTGTTGAAGACGTACTCGACGAGGCGGTGGTCGCAGAAGGGGACGCGGACCTCCAGGCCGACGGCCATGCTGGCCCGGTCCTTGCGGTCCAGCAGGATCTGCAGGAAGCGGGTCAGGTGCAGATGGCTGATCTCGCGCATCCGGCGCTGGAGGCCGGTGTCGCTGTCCAGGTAGGGGACTTCGGCGAGCGCCTCGCGGTAGCGGCGGTCCTCGTAGCCGGGCAGGTCGAGCTTGCCGAGCAGCCCGCCGTCCAGCAGCGCCTCCCGGGTGGCGTTGCCGCCGGAGAACCGTCCGGAGACGCCCGCGGCGATCCAGGGGAAGGTGTCGGCGTGCACGGCCTCGGGGTCGTGGAACCAGCGGTAGCCGCCGAAGACCTCATCCGCCGATTCACCGGACAGCGCCACCGTCGACTGTTCGCGGACGGCCTTGAACAGCAGGTAGAGGGAGGTGTCGGCGTCACCGAAGCCGTCGGGCAGGTCGCGGGCGGCGAGGACGGCGGCGCGGTGGCCGGGGTCCATCAGGGCGGCGGTGTCCAGGACGATGTCCCGGTGGTCGGACCGCACGTGCTCGGCCAGGGCGTGGGCGTAGGGGCCGTCGGGGGTGCCGCGCAGGTCATCGGCCTCGAAGTGCTCGGTGTAGCCGGTGAAGTCGACGGCGAAGGAGCGGACCGGGCCGGCGCCTCGCGCGGTCAGCGCGCGGGACGCGAGCGCGGTGATGACGGAGGAGTCCAGGCCGCCGGAGAGCAGGGTGCACAGCGGCACGTCGGCGATGAGCTGGCGGGCGACGATGTCGTCGAGCAGCGAGCGGACGCGGGTGACGGTGGTGTCCAGGTCGTCGGTGTGCTCGCGTGCCTCAAGAGCCCAGTAGCGCGTGGAGCGCACGCCGCTGCGGGTGACGCGCACCAGGTGGCCGGGGCGGACCTCGCGTATGCCCTTGTAGACGCCGTGGCCGGGGGTTTTCGTGAAGGTGATCAGCTCGGCGAGCCCTTCGGCGTCCACGACCGGCCGGACCGAGGGGTGGGCGAGGATCGCCTTGGGTTCGGAGCCGAAGAGGACGCCGTCGGGGGTGCGGTGGTAGTAGAGCGGCTTGATGCCCATCCGGTCGCGGACCAGGAGGAGTTGCTCCGTGCGCGGGTCCCACAGCGCGAAGGCGTACATGCCGTTGAGGCGCTCGGCGAAGGCGTCGCCCCACTGGAGGTAGGCGTGCAGCACCACCTCGGTGTCGCTGCTGGTGCGGAAGGCGTGGCCCAGCTTCTCCAGCTCGGCGCGCAGTTCGCGGTAGTTGTAGACCTCGCCGCTGTAGGTGGTGACGATCAGGGTGCTGCCGTCGTGGTCGACGGTCATGGGCTGCTTGCCGCCGTCGATGTCGATGACGGCGAGACGCCGGTGGCCGAACGCGGCGTGGGTGTCGAGCCAGATGCCGGCGGCGTCCGGGCCTCGGCAGGCCATGGTCCGCGTCATCGCCTCAAGGGTGGGGCGCTCGGTGGTGAGGTCGTGGTCGTAGGCGATCCATCCGGTGATTCCGCACATGCTCGCGGCTCCTCCTTCGTAGGCCGCGGACCGCCGCGTCCCGGCGGCGGCCCGCGGCGGTCACCGTACGCCCGGGTAGATGCAGAGGCCACCTATGCGGGAGCGGAACCGTCCGGAATGAGCCACGCGGGCACCGCCGGGCGGGAAAGGGGGCGCATCGCCGCCTACGCCCCGTCCAGGACGACCACCCGGTCGGGGCCGGTGGGGTCGTGGGCGATGGTGTCGCCCGGCTCGTGCCGGTGGAGCAGGAAGCGGTAGCCCGCGCGCAGGCCGTCCAGCCCGGCCCGGCAGTACGCGACCATGTCGTCGGGCAGCGCGTCCAGCGGGAACCAGGCCAGCTCGGCGCACTTGTCCGGCTCGCGGTTGACCGGTTCGCCGCCCGCGCCGTACGCGGCCTCGAAGAACCAGCCGATCCGCGGCCGGCCCGGGGCCGGGGCGTGGTGCTGCATCACCAGCGCGACCCGCACGTCCTCGGGCGCGAGCCGCAGCCCGATCTCCTCCGCCGCCTCGCGGATCACGGCCTCCCGGACGTCCTCGCCGTCCTCGGCGTGACCCGAGGGGAGGTGCAGCAGCCCGTCGGCGTAACCGGTGCCGGCGCGGCGCGCCAGCAGCACCTCCGCGCCCCGGCGCAGCACGAGATGGACGTCGACGACTTCGGTGTGGCGCGGGGGGCGGGCGGCGGGCGCGGAAGGGTCTTGCGGTGCGTGGGCGATCAGGACGTACCGCTCGTCGCGCACCTCCTTGCCCCACAGGGCGGAGTCGTGGGCGAGCTGTTCCACCTCCGTGCGGTGCGCCAACGGCGCGGTGAGCGCGGCGAGTTCGCCGGCGGGGATGCCGATCGGATCGGACTCGCCCCAGCGGCCCTCCACCAGCACCAGCCGCCCGCCGGGCTTGAGCAGCCCGGCCCAGTGGCGCAGGGCCGCCGGCGGGTCGGGCAGCGCCCACAGGACGTGCCGCACCAGTACGACGTCGAAGCGGCGCCCGCCGACGGGTGGCCGGGCGGCGTCACCGACCAGGAACGCGGCGTCGTGCCGGGCGAGTTTGGCGCGGGCCCGCTCGACCATGCCGGGTGAACGGTCCACGCCGGTGACCCGGTGGCCCTGCTCGGCGGCGAGCAGCGCCAGGCTGCCCGTGCCGCAGCCCGGATCGAGGATCTCCGCGGGCTCCGGTGGCAGCCAGGAGCGCAGGCGGGCGGCCCAGGCGGCACGGACGGCCGGATCCCGCAGCCCGTGGTCGGGCTCGTCGTCGAACGTCTCGGCGGCGGCTTCCCAATAGGCGGCGTCGGCGCGCGGCAGCGGCGGTTCGGCCCCGGCGGCGGTCGGGTCGGCGGTCTCGGCGGTCCGGTTGGTGCTCAGGTGCGCGGTCCGGTCGGTGCTCATGGGCCGATGGTGGCAGCACCCACTGACAACGCCCGGCCGCACGGCCCGGGCCAGGCACGATGCCCGTTTTCGCCCCGCCTGCCTGTCGGCGCGCTTAGCCGCGCCTTAACGGGACCATAAGGATCTCCAGGATCGGCCCGCGGCCCCCGAATTCGCTGCTCGGCGGGGCTAACGTGCGTGGCGCAAGGCGGGGTTACGTGCCGTCGGCGCCGTTCACCGGGGGGCGGCGCGGGCGTTCGTGTCCCGACCCCCCACCGGTTCCCCTTCTTGCGCCTTCTCGCAGTTCTCCCCGTTCCACGCACCTGATGAAGGAGACCCCCACGATGACCGCTCGTCGTAAGGCCGCCGGGATCGCGCTGCTGGGCATCGGTCCGCTCGCCCTGACCGCTCTGGGCGCGGGGACGGCCGCCGCGCACGGTTCGATGTCGGATCCGGTCAGCCGGGTCTCGGCCTGTTACGCGGAGGGGCCCGAGAGCCCGCGGTCCGCGGCGTGCAAGGCGGCGGTGCGGGCCGGTGGCGCGCAGGCGTTCTACGACTGGAACGGGGTCCGCGACGGCAACGCCGGCGGTGCCTCGCGGACGAAGATCCCGGACGGCCGGCTGTGCAGCGGCGGCGACGACAAGTTCAAGGGCCTGGACCTGCCGCGCGCGGACTGGCCGTCCTCGAAGATGCGGGCCGGGAAGCACACGTTCCACTACAAGGCCACCGCTCCGCACAAGGGGTCCTTCGAGCTGTACCTCACCAAGGCCGGCTACGACCCGACCAAGCCGCTGAAGTGGTCGGACCTGGAGGCGAAGCCGTTCGCGAAGGTCACCGACCCGACGCTCACCAACGGTGAGTACGTCTTCGACGGCAAGGTCCCGGCCCGGTCCGGTCGCCACCTGATCTACAGCGTCTGGCAGCGCTCGGACAGCCCCGAGGCGTTCTACACCTGCTCCGACGTCGTGTTCGGCAAGGACACCGGCGGTGCGGGCGGCGGCTCCGCGACGGCGCCCGCCCCCACGGCCTCCGCGCCGACCGACACCCAGATCGCCGCGGGCGCCGGCAAGTCGTCGGTGGGCACCGGCCATGAGGGCCACGGCGGCGCGCACCACACGGACGCGGCCCCGGCGGGCGGCGGGGCCGCTCCGGCGCCGGCCGGCGGCGAGCGGGCGAACGCCCCGCACCCGGACGGCGCCGTGGCCGCGAAGCCGGTCGCCGGTCAGCGGCTGGCCGAGACCGGTGGGGACGCCTCCACCGCCCCGATCGCCGTGGGCGGCGCGGCCGTGCTGGCGGTGGGCGCCGGGGTGCTGTTCGCCACGACCCGCCGCAAGGCCGCCCGGCACCGCGACTGAGCCGCCGGGTAGCGGAGAGTGGGCCGGCGGGGCGCCAGAACCCCGCCGGCCCACGGCGCGTCAGGGCGCGAGCGCCTCGATGATGTCGTTGGCGACGTGCTGGTAGATGACCGAACTGCGGCAGTCCACGACCTCCCGGCGTTTGAAGACCTGGTCCATGAGGAGCGCGTGCAGCCGGTCGACGTCGGGGACGGCGACATGGACGAGGAAGTCGTCCCCGCCCGCGACGACATAGACGTTGAGGACCTCGGGCAGGGAGGTCAGGAACGCCTTGAAGCGCTCGATGACCTCCCGGTTCATGGGACGGATGCGGACCGTGAGCAGGGCCTGGACGGGACGGTTCAGGGCGCGCAGGTCGACCGTCGCGCGGTAGCCGGTGATCACGCCGCGGGCGCGCAGCGCGCGGACCCGCTCCAGGCAGGTGGAAGGCGCGATGTTCAGGATGCGGGCCAGCTCGCGGTTGGTCTGCCGCGCATCGCGCTGGAGTTCTCGGACAATCGCCGAATCAATGTCGTCCATGGGCCCCATGGTGCCGCACGCGCCGAATTTCGTTCGGCGGACGCCAGGGCTGATCAACTTTTCGGTTACGTTCTGCCCTTGTGTCCGTACAAGAAACATCTCTCCCCGCTTCCGCACGGCCGGATGTACGGCGGCTGGGCGTCGGCAGCGGTATCGCGCTGTGCGCCGGTGCCGTCCTCGGGCCCGGCGTCCTGACCCTGCCCTCGCTGGCCGCCGCCGCGGCGGGCCCCGCCTCGGTGCTCGCCTGGATCGTGCTGCTCGCCCTGTGCGTGCCGGTGGCCGCCGCGTTCGCGGCGCTCGGCGCGCGGTTCCCCGACGGCGGGGGCGTGGCCACGTATGTGCACCGGGCGATGGGGCCGCGGGCGGCCGCCGTCGTCGGCTGGTGGTTCTACGGGGCGGTGCCGATCGGGGTGGTCTCGGCCTCCTGGATCGGCGGCAAGTACGTGGCCGAAGCGGTCGGCTGGGGCGACGCGGGCGCGGTGGCGGTCGGCGCCGGGGTGCTGGCGGGTGCGCTGGTGTCCAACGCGGTCGGCCTGCGGATGTCGGGCCGGGTGCAGTTGCTGCTCGGCGCGCTGTTGGCAACGGTGCTGCTGTGCGCGGTGCTGGCCGCCGCGCCGCGCGTCACCGCCGCGCACTTCACACCGTTCCTGCCCGGCGGCTGGTCCTCCGTCGGCTCGGCCGCGTCGGTGCTGTTCTTCGCCTTCGCCGGATGGGAGGCCGCGAGCCATCTGTCGGGGGAGTTCGCCGATCCCGGGCGGGACCTGCCGCGGGTGACCCGCTGGACGCTGGCCCTGGTCACGGTGCTCTACCTCGGTCTCGCGGTGGCCACGATCGGCGCGCTGGGGCCCGCCGCGGCCGCCACCGAGACGCCGCTGACCGCGCTGCTCTCGCAGAGCGTGGGCGTCGCCGCCCGGCCCGTCGCCGCGGCCGCCGCGCTGTTCCTGACGTTCGGGGCGGTCAACTCCTATCTGGCCGGCGCCTCCCGGCTGGGCGCGGCTCTGGGCCGGGACGGCGCGGCGCCGCGGTGGCTGGCCAAGGGCGGCGCGCCGGGTGAGGTGCCGCGGCGCTCGCTGGCGGTGCAGGGCGCGGCCGCCGTCCTGCTCGGCGCGGCGGCCGTCGCCCTGGGCGCGGACCTGGATCTGCTGATGCGGGCGACCGCCGCCTGCCTGGCGGCGGTGACCCTGGCCGGGCTGGCCGCCGCGCTGGTGCTGCTGCCGCGCCGCACTCCCCTGTGGTGCGGCGTGGTCGCGAGCTCCGTGCTGACGGCGGCGGTGCTGGCCTTCGCGGGCCCGCTCCTGCTGATCCCCGTGGCGCTGGCTCTGGCCGCCTTCAGCTTCTTGACGCTGCGCCGGGTCCTGCGGTGAGGCGGCGCAGCAGGCGGACGTAGGGGCTCCAGCGGGCGGGGCGCGCGACGGTGCCCGTACAGGCCCGTTCGGCGCGGTCCAGGCCGTCCTCCAGGCAGGCGTCGTGAAAGGGCCGGTAGACCAGCGGCCAGGTGAGCCGGGCCGGGCCGCGGGCGCGCATCGCGAGGGTGTGGCGCAGCACGGTGCGGTCCGGGCCGAGCGGGTGGACGGTGTATTCGTGGAAGCCGTGGAATCCGCGTGGCCCGCTGAAGGCGAAGCGCACCCACTGTCCGGGGACGTGCGCGGCCACGGTGTAGCGGACGGGTCCGTGGCCGCCGCGTGCGCCCCGGGCGAGGGGGCCGTCGAGGACCATCGGGGGCCAGTCGCCGCCCGGCCAGAGCCGGTCGGCGTCGCCGGAGAGTCCGTCGATCAGTTCGCCGGCCTCGGCCCGCGGCACCGGCAGGACCCTCTCGTGCACGTTGTAGACACCCATGGCGCGCTCCTTCGTTCGACGGGCAACCTCTAGAGAGGAGCCTCTAGAGAGAGCTCTCTAGAGGATCCCCTCCAATATAATGGAGGGTACTCTCCAGAACATGGCCAGACCACCCCGCTTCGACACCCAACTGCTCCTCGACACCGCCGTGCGGCTGGCGGCCGAGTCGGGCCCCGGGGGTGTCACGATGTCCGCGGTGGCGGCCGCCGCCGGTGCGCCCAGCGGCTCGCTCTACCACCGCTTCGCCGGCCGCCCCGCGCTGCTCGCCGAGGTGTGGCTGCGTACGGTCGAGGGCTTCCAGGAGGGCTACTTCGCGGCGCTGGCGTCCTCGGCCGATCCGCACACTGCGGGCCGGGCCGCCGCCCGGCACATCGTGGGCTGGAGCCGCACCCACCCCAGGGAGGCGACGCTGCTGCTGTACGGCGCCCAGGACTTCGGGCGGGACGGCTGGCCGGCGGAGTACCGGCGACGCGCGGACGAGGGGAACGGGCGGGTGCGCGCGGCGGTGGCCGCTCTCGCCGACGCGCTCGGCCTGAGCGGCGCCCGCGACGTCGAGCGGGTCTCCCTGGCCGTGGTCGACGTACCGCTCTCTCTGGTCCGCCGCCATCTGCGGGGCGGTACACCGCTGCCCGCGCACGCGGAGGAACTGGCGGAGCGGTGCACCGCCGCGCTGCTGGCCGGCTGACGGGCCGGCGGGCGCACGGCGGTCACCCGCTCGTGAGGCGGCCGCTCGCGAAGCGGCCGGCGGGCGGTCCCGGTCAGCCGGCCGACGCGCAGGTCGTCGGGGTGGCGTGGGCCGGGTCGAGGGCGTTGGCCGTTTCATGGAAGGCGAGGCGGTCCACGAGACCGATGGCCACGTGCTCGGACACATCGGCCCCGCACAGATCCTGGAGCACGACGTTGCGCACGCCGGGACCGTCGAGGAACTGCGACCGGTAGGGCGTGACGACCTCGTCGTAGCGGGTGGAGATGACGGTGTAGCGCACGCCGGGGACGGTGTCGCCGCCCTCGTTGAGGCGGTTGAGGGCGTCCGATCCGGCGATCTGGTCGGTCAGACCGGGAGTGAAGCCGCTGAGATAGTCCTTCGCGCCGGGGAACAGGTCCAGCAGCCGGGTCAGGCCGTTGACGTCGGTGCCGTGATTGCTGGGGGCCAGGCCGACGAGCGCGTTGACCTTGGCGGCCCCGCCGTGGAACTTCAGGTAGAAGCGCGGCATCATCCCGCCCTGCGAGTGGCCGACGACATCGGTCTTCCGCGCTCCCGTCGCGGCCAGCACCCGGTCGACGTAGTCGGCGAGTTGGCGCGCCGACGCGTCCACCGCGCCGAGGCCGTGGAAGAGCGGGACACCGGGGAGCTGACCGTAGTCCAGGGAGAAGACGCAATAGCCGCGGGACACCAAGTAGGGCGCGAGGCCCAGCCAGTTGTCGACGGAGTTGCCGAACGTGCCGTGGACGAGGACCACCGGGCGGGGGTGCGCGGCGGAGGGCTTGCAGGAGAAGTCGTTCCAACCGCTGCTGACGGTGGAGGCGTCGGCGGTGGCGGGGGCGGCGGTGGTGAGACCGATCGCCAGGGCGAGGACGGGGAGGAGGGCACGCGCACGTGACCGGCGCAGCTTCATACGATGCTCCTTGCGGGGTGAGGGGACTCCGAAGTGCTCGTGAGCCGTTCACCTGCGATCCGGATCGCAAGGGCCAACGTTTGACTGAAAGTTAAAGTTACGGCCGGGTAAGCAATGAGGACCAGTCGCGCGACGGTGAAGGAAACGCCACACAACGCTCACCGGACGTCCAGGTCTGCCCGGTCCCCTGCCGCGCCGTGCCGCGCACCCCGACTGCCGCCGCTCCACTGGCGTTGTCAGTGGCCTGCCGTAGAGTCGGAAAGACGTTGGCCGGTTGGGTGACGAGGGGAGTGTCCGGTGGAGAAGGCGGATCTGGCGGGGATCACGGAGATCGCTTCCGAGGCGGAGTTGCGGGAGCTGATGGGCGAGCCGACGGCGCACGCCGCCAACAAGACCCGCGACCGGCTGCACGCCCTGGACCGCGAGTGGCTGGCCCGTTCGCCGTTCTGCCTGATAGGCACCGCCGACGCGCGGGGCCGCTGCGATGTCTCGCCCAAGGGCGACCCGGCGGGCTTCACCCACGTCCTGGACGACACCACCCTCGTGATCCCCGACCGCCCCGGCAACCGGCGCCTGGACAGCTTCCGCAACATCCTCGGCAATCCACGGGTGGGGCTGAACTACGTCCTGCCGGGGCGCGGGGACACCCTGCGCGTGAACGGCCGGGCCCGGCTGCTGAGCGACGCCCCGTTCTTCGACGACCTGGTCGTCAACGGCAACCGCCCGCGCCTGGCGCTGCTGGTCGAGGTGGAGGAGGTCTTCTACCACTGCTCCAAGGCGTTCCTGCGCTCGGAGCTGTGGCGGCCGGAGACCTGGGAGCCGGACGCGCTGCCCACGCGGGCCCGGATCGTCAAGGAGATCGAGGCGCAGGACGTCCCGCTGGAGGAGTTGGAGGAGCACTACGGCCCGCGGTACGCCGAGCGACTGTACGGCTGAAGGACGCGGCCGACGCATCCGGGAGGCGGCGCCGGTCAACGGCACCGCCGACGCTCCCTGGCTCCGGGAGGCGGCCGGTGGAGCCGCCGGTCACGGCTGCCGGCGGCCGGCGCCGCCGAACTTCGCCGCCGGCCGCACCACCCCGGCGCCGAAGCGCGCCCTGGCCCGGTCGACGGCGGCCTCGATCCGGTGCGCCTTGTCGTCGGACGGGTCGAACATGAGCTGCCGGGCGGCGAGTTCGGCCGGGCCCAGGTCCTCCGCCCGCAGCGCGAGGGACCGTACCCGCGCCCGCTGGAGGCCGAGCGCGGCGTGCAGCGCGTAGGCGGCCCTGGTCAGCGCGGGTCCGTGCGCGGTCGGTTCGGCCAGCCGGCGGGTGCGGGTCGTCGTGGAGCGGTCGGCGTAGCGCACGGTGAGGGTGAGCACGCGGGCCACCTGCCCGCTCGCGCGCATCCGCGCCCCGAGGTCGTCGGCGAGGGAGAGCAGCGCGCGGCGGCGCCGCTCCGGGTCCAGCTCATCGTGGCCGAAGCGGTGTTCGGCGCCGATCGAGCGGGCGGAGGCGTTGGGCCGGACGGGCGTCGGATCGATGCCGCGGGCCCGCTCGTGCACCATGCGGCCCGCCTTCGCCCCCAGGATCCGTTGCAGGGTCGCGGGCGGCGCGGCGGCGATCCGGCCGACGCTGTCGAGTCCGTACGCGCACAGGGTGCGGGCGGTCGCGGGCCCGACGCCGGACAGCGTCGAGACCGGCCGGCGGTCGAGGAAGGCGGCGACCGAAGCGGCATCGCCGGGGACGACCCGGATCTCCCCGGGCGCGGCTTCCTGGGCCGCCATCCGGGCGAGCAGCGGATTGGTGGCGATCCCGATCGCGCACCGCACGCCGTGCCAGGCCAGGGCGCGCAGCCGCACCAGTTCGGCGATGCCCTCCGCGTCCCGGTGGAAGTAGCGCACCGCGCCGCGGACGTCGGCCAGCGCGGCGTCCGGCGGCAGCGCCTCGATCACCGGCGTGAACTGCGCCAGCAGCCGCAGCAGTTCCTCGTACGCCTCCGCGCTCACGGGGTGGTCGTCGGCGTCGCGGAACCGCACGTGGAGCATGCCGGGCGGCCGCGGTGCGGAGGTCATCCCGCGCTCCCCGGGCTGGCGTGCCACAACTTGCGTCCGGTGGCGGCGCGTTCACCGGCGGGCTGGAGATCGGCCCAGGGGTGCAGTTCGTAGCCGGTCGGCAGCCGGATGGTGCGCCCGCGAGCGGGGTCCGGCCCGCCGGAGCCGTCCGCGTCCCCGGAGTCGTCCGCGTCCCCGGAGCCCGTTCCCCGGGGGTCGTCCCTGCCGCCCGCGCCGTCCGGGGCTCCGGATCCGTCCGGCTCCCCCGCCGCCCGGCCGGGACCGGCCGCGAGCCGGGCGGTGACCGCCTCCAGGCCGCCCTCGCGGCGCAGTTCGGCCAGCTCGGCGAGGTTCCAGGCGGCGGCGCCGACCACACTCAGGCTGCGCGGCCCGCGCCGCTGGACCGTGCCGCGCACCAGCAGCAGCCAGGAGTGGAAAACGGTGTGCGCGCATGCGGCAAGGGCACTGGTGGTCTCTCCCGGGGCCCCAGGGCCCGGGGCAGCGTCGAAGAAGGCGCAGTCGACCAGGCCCGTACTGTCGTCCAGGGTGGTGAAGATGACCCGGCGGCCGGAGCGGATCGGGGGCGTCTGGGTGGCCGCCTTGGCCCCGGCGACCAGCACCGTCTCACCGTTCCCGACGTCGCGCAGCAGCCGGGCCGGCAGCGCGCCCAGCTCCTGGAGGAACTCCTGGTGGTCGGCCATCAGGTGCCGGGAGGCGTCCATGCCCAGGACGCCGAGTTCGGCGCTGAGGCGTTCGACGTCGTTGAGGTCGGGCAGGCCGGCCGGCTCGACCACGTCGGCGCCCGGGTCCACCGGGCCGCTCGCGTCGAGGGCTCCCGCGGGCAGGGTCAACTGCCCGCCGGGTGCGCTCCGCCGGCGGTGGTGCAGCTCGGCGAGGTGCAGCAGCAGGTCCCGCCGGTTGGCCCCGAAGGCATCCAACGCGCCGACCCGGGCGAGGCGTTCGGCCACCGGGCGGCTCGGACGGGCGCGCTGCCACAGGTCCTGGAGCGAGTGGTAGGGCTGACCGTCCTGGAGGCGCCGCGCCTCGGCCTCGCTCATCCCGTGGACGTCACGGAACGCCAGCCGCAGCCCCCAGACCCCGGAGCCGTTCCCGTTGCCGTTCCCCTCGCCCTTGCCGTTCCCATACCCCTCTCCACGCACCGAACCGGACACCAGTTCGATCCGATGGGTGATGCCGGACCGGTTCACCTCCAACGGCAGCACCGGCACCCCGCGCCGCCGCGCGTCCGCGAGCAGCAGCCGCTTGGGATACATCCCGGGGTCGTGGGTGAGCAGCCCGGCGTAGAAAGCCGCGGGGTGGTGCGCCTTGAGCCAGGCGGACTGGTAGGTGGGCACCGCGAAGGCCACCGCGTGCGCCTTGCAGAAGCCGTACGCGCCGAACGCCTCGACGATCTCCCACGTGCGCGCGATCACCTCGGGCGCGTACCCCCGCCGTTCGGCGCACGCCGCGAACCAGGCGCGCACCCTGCCCTGGAGTTCCGGATCCGACAGCGCGCGCCGCTTCTCGTCCGCCTCGTCCCGGGCGCAGCCGGTCATGATCCGCAGCGTCTCGATGACCTGCTCGTGGAAGACCACCACCCCGTAGGTCTCGCGCAGCGGTTCCTCCAGGTCGGGGTGCGGGTAGCGGACCGGCCTGCGGCCGTGCCTGGCCTCGATGAAGGGACGCACCATGTCGGCGGCGACCGGTCCGGGTCGGAACAGCGAGATGTCGACCACCAGGTCGTGGAAGGTGGCCGGCTGGAGCCGTCCGACCAGGTCACGCTGGCCCGGCGATTCGATCTGGAAGCAGCCGAGGGTCTCGGTGGAGCGGATCAGGTCGTAGGTGGCCGGGTCGCCCGGCGGCACCTGCGCGGGGTCGTCCAGGTCGACGCGCCGCCCGGTGGCCCGGCCGATCTCGGCGACCGCGTGCGCCATCGCGGACTGCATGCGCACGCCCAGCACATCGAGCTTGAGCAGCCCCATCTCCTCCACGTCGTCCTTGTCGAACTGGGACATCGGCAGGGGTGAGCTTCCCGGTCCCTGACTGTCCGGGACCTCGCCGCTGGTCGGTACGACGGGGGTACGGTCCAGCAGCGAGGCGTCGGAGAGCAGCACCCCGCACGGGTGCATGGCGATGCCGCGCGGCAGGGCGTCCAGCGCCTCGACCAGCTCCCACAGCCGCTCGTCGCCGTCTTGGCGCACTCCGCGCAGCTCGGGGAGTTCGGCCAGCGCCGCCCGCGCGTCGCGGGCCCGGATGTGCGGGAAGGACTTGGCGAGGCGGTCGACGCGGGCCGGGTCCATGCCCAGGGCGGCGCCCACGTCGCGTACGGCGTGCCGCACCCGGTAGGTCTCGGGCATCGAGACCGTCGCGACCCGTTCCGCGCCGAAGCGGTCGAAGATCGCGCGGTAGACCTCCAGACGGCGGGCGGATTCGACGTCGATGTCGATGTCGGGCAGCGCCTTCCGCCGCTCGGACAAGAAGCGCTCCATCAGCAGTCCGTGGGCGACGGGGTCGGCGTGCGCGATGCCCAGGAGGTGGTTGACCAGGGATCCGGCGCCGGACCCGCGGGCCGCGACCCGGATGCCCTTCTTCTTGATGTCCTCGACGACCTGGGCGACGGTGAGGAAGTAGGTGGGGTAGCCGAGCCGCTCGATGGTGCGCAGTTCGTCGTGCAGCCGCTCCCAGCGGGCGCGGTCGCGGTCGTAGCCGCGCAGGACCATCCCGGCGGCGCAGCGCGAGCGCAGCACCCGAGCGGCGGTGCGGTGTTCGGCGCCGACCAGGCGGGCCTCGGGGAAGTGGACGCGGCCGAGCCCGATGTCGTCCCGCGGGTCGACCAGGCACTCCGCGGCGGTCTCCTCGGTCATGGTGAGCAGCCGGTGGGCGAGGCCGCGGCGGAATCCGGCCGCCTCGGCGATCCGCTCGGCGGTGTGCCGCATCGCGGCGGCGTCTTTGAGCCACCGCTCGCCGCAGTCCCACGTCTCGGGGCGGTGCCGGTCGACGGGCACCAGGCGGCGGGCGGAGTCCAGGACGTCGGCGACCGGGCCCTGGCCGGGGTCGGCGTAGCGGACGGCGTTGGTCAGGACGGCGGGCAGGCCCTGGTCGACGGCGAAGCCGAGGGTGCGGGCGGCCAGCCGGCGGGAGCCGGGCCCGCTGCCGTCCCGACCGTGGTCGACGACCTCCAGGCGCAGCGCGTCGCCGTACAGTTCGCGCCAGGGGGCGAGGAGCCGGGCGGCGCGGTCCGGACGGCCGGCGGTCAGCGCCCGGCCGACCTCGGAGTCCGGCCCGAGCAGGACGCTCAGTCCGTCCGGTGCGGCTTCCAGGGCGCCCCACGCGAGGACGGGGTGGTCACCACGGCCCGCGTGGGCGGCCGAGACCAGCCTGCACAGGGCGGCCCAGCCGGCCGCTCCGTCGCGGGCGAGGAAGACGGCGCGGGGCGCGGACTCGTCGAGGAAGGCGCCGCCGCGTACGGGGGTGCGCGGGCGGGTGGTGGGGTGCGGGGCGGACCCGTGCTCCCCGGTGGCCGGTTCCGCGATGGCCAGTTCCGCGCCGAACAGGGGGCGGATGCCGGCCTCGGCGGCGGCCTTGGCGAACCGGACGGCGCCGGAGAGGCCGTCCCGGTCGGTCAGCGCGAGGGCGTCCATGCCCCGTTCGGCGGCGCGCTCGGCCAGCCGCTCCGGGTGGGAGGCGCCGTAGCGCTGGGAGAACCCGGAAGCGGTGTGCAGATGCGTGAACCCGGGCATCCGCACCTCCTGCCTCATCCGCCCCCGACTTGTCCTGAATCCCTCGTTTCTCTCTCCATCATAACTCTCACTCGAACATTCGTACGAACACCTTTCGAAGGGCGCCTCCGTCCGCCGATCAGCCCCGTCCGGTCGGCGCGATCCCCCGACCGCCCGGAAGATATGGGGCAAACCACCCTGCGGGATCACGGCACGAACGGGGCGAGGAGCGGCGCATGGCCACGACGGACGACGGCACCTCCACCACCTTCCGGCAGGAGGTGAAGGACGCGGTGACGGTCCGGGCCGCGCTGCTGGTCCTCGGCGTGCTGGGCCTGATGGTCGCGTTCATCACGTCGTACACCGGCGCCTTCCACCACCCCAGGCCGACGGACGTGCCGCTCGCCGTGGTCGCTCCCGCGCAGGCCGGCGGGCAGTTGGTGGGCAAGCTGGACCGGCTGCCCGGCTCACCCCTGGACCCGCGCGCGCAGTCCTCGGAGGCGGCCGCGCGGCGGCAGATCGCGGACCGGGAGATCGACGCCGCGCTGATCGTCGATCCGCGCGGCAGCACCGACCGGCTGCTGGTCGCGAGCGGCGGCGGCGCCTCCCTCTCCCAGGCGGTCGAACTCGTCGTCCGGGAGGCGGAGAAGGCCCAGCGGCGCACTGTGCGCACGGTGGACGTGACCCCGGCGGACAGCGGCGACTCCCGCAGCCTGTCGTCCTTCTACCTGGTCGTGGGCTGGTGCGTCGGCGGCTACCTGTGCGCCGCGATCCTCGCGATCAGCGCGGGGGCGCGTCCGGCCAACGGGTCCCGGGCCGTCATCCGCCTGGCCGCCCTCGCGCTGTACTCGGTCGCCGCCGGCCTGGCCGGCGCGATCGTCGTGGGCCCCGTCCTGGGCGCGCTGCCCGGCAGCGCCTACGGACTGTGGGGGCTGGGCGCCCTGATCGTCTTCGCCGTGGGAGCCACCACGCTGGCCTTCCAGGGGCTGCTGGGCGTCATCGGCATCGGCCTGGCGATCCTGGTCGTCGTGATCCTGGGCAATCCGAGCGCGGGCGGCGCCTATCCGTATCCGCTGCTGCCGCCGTTCTGGCGCGCGATCGGGCCCGCCCTGCCCCCGGGCGCGGGCACCTGGGCGGCCCGCTCCGTCGCCTACTTCCGCGGCAACGCGCTGACCGGCCCGCTCCTGGTGCTCTCCGCCTGGGCGGCGGGCGGGGCGCTGCTCACGGTCGCCCTCGCGATGCTTCGCAAACGGAACGGCGACGGGGAGCGGCTGCCGGCCTGAGCGCCGGCACGGTCCCGACCCGCCCCGGACGGTATACGAACGGCGCCGCGCCGATGCGGAGGCGGCCTCCCGCCCCCCTCTTCGGCCATTCGACGGAGATCGACACTCATCCGAACGACCGGTCGGGCGGCCGGATTCTTCCGTTTCGCCCCTGAACAAACCCCCCTCAGGAGATCACTTCCTCCCCATCCGTGCTGGCCGGACGCCACCACCCCGACGACCGCGCCGGCACCCCACGGCACTCCTTCACGCCACTACGCACAGCTTTCATCTATCGACTGAAAGTGATCGTTCGATGTGCGTTCGAAGTGGGCATTGGAGCAGACTCCCGTCCGGTATCTGCACCTTCGAGCAAAGGAGTTGTTTCATCATGCGGTACATCACTGGGGGAATCGCGCTCGGCGCGGCACTGGTTGCCGGTGCGCTGGCCACTACCGCGCAGGCCGCCGCCCCGGCGCAGCCCGCCGGGACCGGTGGTCTCTACGCACCGTCGGCACTGGCGCTCACCGTCGGCCAGGGCGAAAGCCGCGCGACCACCCAGGTACAACGCGCGGTGACGCTGAGCTGTACGCCCACGGCGACCGGAAGCCACCCGAACGCGCGAGCGGCCTGCGCCCAGATGCGTTCGATATCCGGTGACTTCACCGAAGCGACCACCCCCGCGCCGGACAGGATGTGCACCAGGGAATACCGACCCGTCACGGTCACCGTCGACGGCGTGTGGGACGGCCGCCGGGTGTCCTTCACGCACACCTTCCCCAACTCCTGCGTGATGACCGCCTCCAAGGGCTCGGTCTTCGATTTCTGACCCGACCGGTCCAGGCTCCCGGACATCGGACGGCGATGCCCGGGGGACCGCCCCCCGACGCGGCACCGGCACCCGGACGCCACAGTTGTCCGGGTGCCGGTGCCTTGCGCCGCACGGGCCGGGGCCCAGGTCACGACGTTCCCGCCGCCACCGTGCGGGGCGGTCAGCCGATCTGCGCGCCGTACGTCTCCAGGGCCTCCGTGACCGGCTGGAAGAAGGTTTCACCGCCCGAGGAGCAGTCGCCGCTGCCGCCGGAGGTGAGGCCGAGGGCCGACTCCCCGTCGAAGAGCGCGCCACCGCTGTCGCCGGGCTCGGCGCAGACGTCGGTCTGGATCAGGCCCTCGACCGTGCCTTCCTGGTAGTTGACGCTCGCGTTCAGCGCCTTGACCGTGCCGTCGTGCACCTGGGTGGTGCTGCCGCTGCGCTGCACCTTCTCACCGACCGTGGCCTCCGCGGCCTTGGTGATCTTCTGAGTGCCTCCGTTGTAGAGGTCGACCTCGCTCGGGTGCGCGGTGTCCCCCGTGTACTTGACGAGGGCGTAGTCGTCACCGGGGAACTTGGAGTCCTCGGTGGCCGCGATCTCCGAGCCGCCCTGCTGGTCGGACCAGCTCTTGACGGCGTTGCCGCAGTGCCCGGCCGTCACGAAGTACGGCTGGCCGTCCTTGACCACGTTGAAGCCGAGCGAGCAGCGCGAGCCGCTCCCCCAGATCGCGTCGCCACCGGCGATGAAGGGCTTGAACTCCCCCTTGCTGCGGCGGAGTTCGACCTTGTCGCCGAGGCCCTTGGCGACCTCGGTCAGCCGGTCGAGCCGGGCGCCCTTGACCGTGCGGTCGGCGGTCACCACGACCTTGTTGCTCCGGGGGTCGATGCCCCAGGACGTACCGGGGATGGTGGCCTTCGCCTTCAGCGTCCGGCGGGCCGAGTCGAGCTGGGCGAGGGTGTGCCGGACGAGTCTGGCTTCCGCGCCCTTGGCGCGTACGGCCTCGGCCGCCGTTTCGTTGACGACGTTGACCACCAGCTTCTTGGCCTTGGCGTCGTAGAAGGCGCCGGCCGTGCCGGTCTTGAGCTGGGATGCCAGCGTGCTCGCGGCGGTGGAGGTCAGTTCGGCGACCGTGGGGGCGGGGGTCGCGTTGGCCTGGGCGAGGGTGACGGTGGCGGCTGCCGCGACGGCCAGCGCTCCGGCACCGGCCAGGACCGCGCGCCGCTTGGGTATGCGTCGGTGCTTCAACTCAAAGCCTCCCGTGGGGGGAAGAGCCCGCTCTGTGGGGAGAGGTCCGGGCCCGGAGAGTGAGAGAGGGCGACACGAACGGGTCCGCCCCGCCGAGTGGCACCGGGGAGTCGCGTCCATGCCAACGTGAGCCGAGTATTCCCGCCCCTCTCCCCCGCGCACAAGACCGAGTTCCGGTCGGAGGTGCGGGCGTTCACCCTTTCCTCACACGGCGGTCACACAGCTCCGTGCCCGGCCGGAATCCTGGGCACCGACGTCAGCGGACATCGGCGGGCGGGCACGGCCGGGCGGGTCGCCGGGGGCCGCGCGAGGTGCGGGGGCCGCACCTGTCCGGAAAGCACCGGTCCGGGCCACGGAACAGACCCGGACCCGGACGGGAGGACGCCTACGCCCGCGCCTACGGCAGGTTCTCCGGCGCGGGGAGATCATCCGGCTCGGGGAGGGCGGCCAGCTCGGGCGGCAGGGCGTCGCCCTCGAACCGGTCCCCCTCGGCGGTCGGGCGGACGTCCTCCGGCTCCTCCAGCCCCGGCTCTCCGCCGACCCGACCGGCCCCGGCCTGCCCCACCTCGGCCTGCCCGGCCGGGACCTCTCCCACCCCGGTCTTCCCTGCCTGGGCCTGCGCCTGGGCCTCCGCCTCCGCCAGTGCCGTCTGCGACTGGGCCTGGAGCCCGGAGCGCTCCAGGAAGCGCAGCAGCTCCACGGGGAAGGGCAGCACGAGGGTGGAGTTCTTCTCGGCGGCGACCGCAACCACCGTCTGGAGCAGCCTCAGTTGCAGCGCCGCCGGCTGGCCGGACATCGCCGCGGCCGCCTCGGACAGCTTCTTGGACGCCTGGAGCTCGGCGTCGGCGTTGATCACCCGGGCCCGCCGGTCGCGGGTCGCCTCCGCCTGCCGGGCCATCGACCGCTTCATCGTCTCCGGCAGGGAGACGTCCTTTATCTCCACCCGGTCGATCCGTACGCCCCAACCCAGCGCGGGGCTGTCGATCATCACGGCGAGGCCCTCGTTCAGCTTCTCGCGGTTGGAGAGCAGATCGTCCAGATCACTCTTGCCGATGATCGAGCGCAGCGAGGTCTGGGCGACCTGGGAGACCGCGAAGCGGTAGTCCTCGACCTCGACGACCGCCTCGGCCGCGTCCACGACCTTGAAATAGACCACCGCGTCGACCCGGACGGTGACGTTGTCGCGGGTGATGCCCTCCTGGGCGGGCACCGGCATCGTGACGATCTGCATGTTGACCTTGCGCATCCGGTCGACGCCGGGAACGATCATGGTGAAACCCGGCCCGCGCACCTGGGACGCCAGCCGTCCCAGCCGGAGCACCACACCGCGTTCGTACTGCTTGACGACCCGTGCCGCCGCGATGAGGTAGACGGCGCCCACGGACGCCAGCGCCACCCCGGCGGTCACCAGTTCTTCGACCATCACGGCCCCCTGATGTGAGCCATCCGCCGCCCGATTGCATACCGTTTTCCATGGTATGCCCGGTCCGGAGGATGGTCGAAAAGCCGTGGCGAAACGCATGCGGGCCCTCGTCCGCCGGCGGACGAGGGCCCTTCGTGCTGCCGGATCGCGTTTCCGGTCGAGCCGTACAGGTGGAGCCGTGCCTGTGGAGCCGCGCCCGGCCGTGGAGCCGGCCGGTGTCAGCCGGTCAGTAGACGCTCACGCCGTACGCGCTGAGCGCCTCGGTGACGGGCTGGAAGAACGTGGTGCCGCCGGAGCTGCAGTCGCCGCTGCCTCCGGAGGTGAGGCCGTGCGCGGTGGACCCGGAGTAGAGCGGGCCGCCGCTGTCACCGGGCTCGGCGCAGACGGTGGTCTGGATGAGTCCGGAGACGATGTCGCCGCCGCCGTAGTTGACGGTGGCGTTCAGCGCGGTGACCCGGCCGCTGTGGGTGCCGGTGGTGGAGCCGCGCCGGGTGACCGTCTGCCCGACACTCGGGGTGGAGGCGCTGGTGATGTCCTGGCCGCCGACCGTTCCCGGGTGCGACACGGAGGTGTTGGTGTACTTCACGATGCCGTAGTCGTTTCCGGGGAAGCTGGATCCGGTGGTCGGCCCCAGGCTCGTGGTGCGCGCGGAGTTGCTGTACCACGGCGGGTTGCCGTCGGTGCAGTGGCCGGCCGTCAGGAAGTAATACGTGCTGCCGCTACGGACGTTGAAGCCGAGCGAGCAGCGCCAGCTCGGCGCGTAGATGGCGTCGCCGCCGGAGATGAACTTGCGGAAGGTGCCCGCGGTGCGCTCGATGCGCAGCGCACCGGCGTTGCCGCCCGCAGCCCGCTCGATCTTGGCTATCTCCGCCTGGGAGACGGTGCTGTCGGCCGTGACGACAAGGGAGTTGGCCGCCTTGTCGACCCGCCACGCGGTGCCCGCGACATCCGCGGCGCGTACCGCGTTGCTCGCGGCGGACAGTTGGGTGGCGCTGAACTTCTGGGCGGGCGCGGTGTTCTGGGCGTTGGCGGTCGGGATGGCGATGGCTCCGACGGCCACGAGTCCGGACGCGATGGCGATCAGCCGGGTGCGTCTCGCTACGCCGCTGCGGGGGGTGGTGCGCTCGTTCCTCACGTGATTCCTCCGAGGGGATCGGTTGGGCCACCTGTAGGCGGCCTGTGAGGCGCAGCCGAAAGGCACACGGGAATCCGCACGTTCCTTTTCCGCGTGCCCCTGACAAGCGCTGATCGGGAGTGTCGGGGGCGCCACCCCCGCAGCGCAAGAGGGATTCACGAATGTCTACGGGCCGGACACATGGTTGTCGTACGCCCGCACCCGCGGCGTCAACTCCCCATGAGAGAAACGGCCGTCGGCGTCGAGCGGGGCCGCCGGACATCACCCCTGGTCCGACCACGGAACCGACCCGGCGGTTGTGTCCTGGTTCCGAACCGTTCCCGACGCTTGCTGACTAGGTGTCGACGCCGCCGAGCGCGTACCCTACGTGATGCCCGCCGCACTGTCAGTTCCCCTTTCCCACAGGGGAGCTGACGACACGCCACCCCCTTTGCACCAGATGTGTCACGAACCCCCCGTGCGGCGGCTATCCACTTGGCACACCCTCCGCCTCATGGACGACGATAGAGAGGCGGATACACAGACACCGCGGGTGAGAGGAGGCGTCAATGGGATCGGTGCGCAAGGCGAGTGCCTGGCTTGGCCTCGTCGACGACAACGATGACGAGCGCTACTACGACGACGAATACGCCGAAGGACCCCAGGCCGGCGAGAGCGGCGGCGACTCCTGGGTGACCGACCCACGCGTCCGGGTGGCCGACCGGACCGCCCAGGACCAGGGCACCCGCATCGCCACGGTCACCCCGGACGGCTTCCGGGACGCCCGTGGCATCGGCGAGCTGTTCCGGGACGGCGTCCCGGTGATCGTCAACCTGACGGCCATGGAACCGGCCGACGCCAAGCGCGTGGTGGACTTCGCCGCCGGCCTGACCTTCGGCCTGCGCGGATCGATCGAGCGCGTCGCCACCCGGGTGTTCCTGCTGACTCCCGCCGACTACCAGGTCGTGAGCGGGGAGGCCCGCGGCCACCGCAACGGCGGTTTTTTCAACCAGAGCTAGCCGGCGGGGCCGCTCAGCGGAAGGCGTCGAGTCCGGTGAGGGCCTTGCCCAGCACGAGCTGGTGCATCTCGACGGTCCCCTCGTAGGTGAGGACCGATTCGAGGTTGGTCGCGTGCCGCATCACGGGGTATTCGAGCGAGATCCCGTTGGCGCCCAGGATCGTCCGCGCGGTGCGGCAGATCTCGATCGCCTCGCGTACGTTGTTCAGCTTGCCGAAGCTGATCTGCTCGGGGCGCAGCCGCCCCGCGTCCATCCGCAGCCCCAGGTGGTGGGCGAGCAGGATTCCCTTGTGCAGTTCGACGGCCATGTCGGCGAGCTTGGCCTGGGTGAGCTGGAAGCCTCCGATGGGCCGGCCGAACTGCTCCCGGCCCTTGGCGTAGTCCAGGGCCGCCTCGAAGCTGGCGCGGGCGGCGCCCATGGAGCCCCAGACGATGCCGTACCGGGCGTGGCTGAGACAACTGAGCGGGCCGCGCAGGCCGGTGGCGCCGGGGAGGACCGCGTCGGCCGGCAGCCGTACGTCGTCCATCACCAGTTCGCTGGTCACCGAGGCGCGCAGGGACCACTTGTGCTTGATCTCGGGGGCGGAGAAGCCGGGGGTGTCGGTGGGGACGGCGAAGCCGCGGATGCCCTCGTCGGTGCGGGCCCAGACCACGGCGACGCCGGCCACCGAACCGTTGGTGATCCACATCTTGCGGCCGCTCAGCACCCAGTCGGTGCCGTCCTTCTTGGCGTGGGTGCGCATGCCGGCCGGGTCGGAGCCGTGGTCGGGTTCGGTCAGGCCGAAGCAGCCGATGATCTCGCCGGCGGCCATGCCCGGCAGCCAGCGCCGCTTCTGCTCCTCGGAGCCGAAGCGCCAGATCGCATACATGGCCAGGGAGCCCTGGACGGAGACCAGCGAGCGGATGCCGGAGTCCGCGGCCTCCAGCTCCAGACAGGCCAGGCCGTACTGGACGGCGGAGGCACCGGCGCAGCCGTAGCCGGTCAGCGACATCCCGAGGGCGCCGAGCGAGCCCAGCTCCCGGGCCAGCTCGCGGATGCCGGGGAGCTCGCCGCGTTCGTACCAGTCGGCGATCTGCGGCAGGACCCGGTCGGCGGCCCACTGGCGGACGGTGCCGCGGACGGCGCGGTCCTCGTCGGTGAGCAGGTCGTCGATGCCCAGGGGGTCGGCGGCGTCGAAGGGCGGCGGCGAGGACGGCTGTGCGGACATGACGGGGCCTCCGGCGGGTGCGGCGCGCGAAAACTAGCAGTGGTAGTTATTGCCGTTCCGACGGTACGGCCCCCAGCACCGCCGGGCAAGGGTCACCGGGCGCGTGGCGGCGTACGGCGCGTCGCGGGCCCGCCGTACGGAAGGAGCCCGCGGCCAGGGGGCCGGGCCGTCAGCGGGTGGAGTTCGCCGGAGCCGGTTCGCCGTCCACCCGCCCGCCCGTCGCCTGGGCGCCCACCACGGGCCGCTCGCCCGGCGCGGTCTCGTCCTCGGCCTCGGCCCGTTCCGTGGATTCCGCGGCGCGGCGCGGCAGCCGCAGCGCGATCGCCGCGCCGAGCAGCAGCAGCACGGCGCTCGCGACGAGGGTGACGTGCAGGCCGTGGACGAAGGAGGCGCGGGCCGCTTGGCGCAGCGCGGCCCGGGCCGGTTCGGCGAGCCCCGCCGCGACCTTGTACGCCTCGCCGAGCGAGTGCGACGCCGAGGCGGCGACCGCCCGGGGCACCCCGCCGACATGGTTCAGGCCCGGCGCGTAGGCGGCGTTCATGACGCTGCCCAGCAGCGCGACGCCGATGCCCGCGCCCAGTTGGTAGGACGTCTCCCCGATGGCGGCGGCGCCGCCGGACTGTTCGGCGGGCGCCTCGCTGAGCATCGACTCGTACGCCCCGAACAGCGTGGACTGGAAGCCGAAGCCCAGCAGCACGAAGCCGAGGGAGAGCAGCCAGGGGCGGTCCTGGTCGCTCATCGCGGTCAGGCACAGGACGGCGACGGCGGTGAGGACGAAGCCGAGGGCGACCATCGCGCGCGGGCCGACCGCTTGCAGCATCCGCGAGCCGGTCAGGCCCGCGGTCATGGCCGCGAAGACCAGCGGCAGCATCCGCACACCGGTCTCCAGGGGGCTCAGTCCGAGGACGAGCTGGAGGTACTGGACGGCGATGAGCTGGAGGCCCACCAGGGCGAGCATCGCCAGCACGATGCAGCCGACGGAGGTGCCGAAGGCGGGGCGGGCGAAGAGCCGCATGTCGATCAGCGGATGGGCGCGGCGGCGCTGGCGGCGGACGAAGAGGACGAGCAGCAGGGTGCCGGCGACGATCGGGCCGAGGGTGGTGGGATCGAGGACGGCGGTGCCGCTCCCGATCCGCTTGACGCCGAGGACGACGCCCAGCACGCCGAGGGCCGCGATGATCGCGCCGATCACGTCCCAGGGGCCGTTGCGCTCGCCGCGCGACTCCGGCAGCAGCCAGCGGCCTATCAGCAGCATCACGGCCATCATCGGGATGTTGATGAGGAAGACCGAACCCCACCAGAAGTTCTCGACGAGGAAGCCGCCGAGGACGGGGCCGACCGCGGCGCCGACCGCGGCCACCGCGCTCCACACGCCGATCGCCACCGCCCGCTCGCGCCGGTCGGGGAAGACCTGGCGCAGGATCGACAGGGTCGCCGGCATGATCATGGCGCCGCCGATGCCGAGCAGGGCGCGGGCCACCATCAGGATCTGCGGGTTGGGCGCCAGGGCCGCGGCCGCCGAGGCCAGACCGAACAGGCCGTAGCCGAGGAGGAGGACGCGGCGCCTGCCGACGCGGTCCCCGAGCGTGCCGAAGAGGATCAGCAGCGACGCCGCTATCAGCGGATAGACGTCGACGATCCACAAGAGCTCCACCGGGCCGGGCCGCAGGTCCTCGGTGACGGAGGGCACGGCCACGTACAGGATCGTGGTGTCCAGCGCGACGAAGAGCAGGCTGACGCACAACACGATCAGCACGGTCCAGCGGTTCACGCCGCCGCCCGAAAGCCGGGGAACACCAGCCGTCCGCCCCTTGCCGGACGTGGTCGTCCCGGACATGCGGTACCTCCTGTCATGCTCTCGCGGCCGCGGATCAGGGCGCGAAAACGGCCCCGGTGAAACGGCGGCACGGGCGAGTATGAGACGTCAGACTACGCGAATCACCCGGGGGGCCGCGTGGCTCACCTCACGATGAGACGCGCATCGCAAGGCAAGGCGTTCCCGCACCCGCCGTCGATGAGCGCTCTTCGGCCACCTGGATAATCGGCCGGATGAACGATCTCGCCTCCACCGCCGCCGCCGACCGGACGCGGCGCGGCACGGCCGCCCGGGCCGCGCTGCACCGTGCCGCCCCGGCGCTCGCGGCGTACGCGGCGATCCGGCTGCTCGGCCTGACCGTGCTCACGGTCTGGTCGGCCGCCGACGGCAAGAACTGGCACACGCTGCTGACCGCCCGCTGGGACTCGCTCTGGTATGCCCGCGTCGCCGAGCGGGGCTACGGCTACAGCCTGCCGCTGCCCAACGGCGACGTGCACTCCGACCTGGCGTTCTTCCCGCTGCTGCCCTGGCTGGAGCGCGGACTGTCGGCACTCGTCCCGCTGTCCGCCGCCGACGCGGGCATGGTGGTGGCCTGGTCGGCGTCGCTGGGCGCGGCGTGGGCGCTGTACGCCACCGGCGAGCGACTGCACGGGCCCCGGGCGGGGGTGGCCCTGGCGGCGCTGTGGGCCGCGCTGCCGGTCGGGATCGTGCAGTCGATGGCGTATTCGGAGTCGCTGTTCACCGCGCTCGCCGCGTGGGGCGTGTACTGCGTGCTGACCGGGCGCTGGGTGGCGGCGGGCCTGCTGGCCTGCCTGGCGGGGCTGACCCGGCCGGTGGGCGCCGCGGTCGTCGCGGCGGTGTGGATCACGGCGGCGGTGACGGTGCGCGACGAGCGGGCCGGCGGCGTGCCGTGGCGCGCGTTCTTCCGCGGCCGGCACCGGGCGATGCTGCTGGGCGTGCTGCTCGCCCCGCTCGGCTGGTGCGGCTACTTCCTGTGGGTCGGGGCCCGCCGGGGCGGTCTCACGGGCTATCTGGACGTCCAGGGCGGCTGGGGCAACGGCTTCGACGGCGGTATCGCCTTCGCCGGGTTCGTGTGGCGGCAGTTGTCGGGGCCGGCTTTCGCGGGCGGCCTCGGCCTGCTCGTCGGCGTCGGGCTGGTGATCTGGCTGTATCTGCGCGGTGCGCGGCAGGGCCAGCCGCTTCCGCTGCTGGTCTACGGCGGCGTGGTGCTGACGCTGGCGCTCACCGCGAAGGGCTACTTCGGCTCCAAGCCCCGGCTGATGCTGCCCGCCTACCCGCTGCTGCTGCCGCTCGCGGTGGGCCTGGCCCGGTGGCGTCCGGCACGGTCCTGGCTGGTGGTGGGGCTGATCGCGGCCGGATCCGCCGTCTACGGCGCCTTCTGGCTGAACGGTTCCGGCCCTCCGTGACCGGAAGAACCCGCTCCGTCGACGCCCTGCGCCGGAAACAGGTCACGGCGCGCCGGGAAATCGCGGATAAACCGGCGCCGGAGAAAAGCAGATAAGGCGTTCGCGACGACGCCGGGCAGCCGTCCCGGGAGCCATTCCTAAAGGCGGGGAATTCCCTTCCGAATCCTCGTCCGCACACCCCGCCTGAGACGTATTCCACATCACATCGTCATTACAAAGCTCACAGTTTGACCAAGCTGCTACATCACACGCGGTAACGTCGATTGAGTGCGTACCGATGACAAGCTCGACCAGATGGAGGAGCGCCCGACCGATCGCGCCCGACCCCGCATGACCCGGACCCGCCTGTGGCTGTTCGGAGGCACGCTGGCGGTGTACCTCGCGATCGTGGTCGGAGTGCTGGCGACTTCATGGCTGGTCACCTTCGACTGGCAAGTCATGTTCTTCCGGCCGTACAAGCAATGGCCGCAGATTCATGCGTTCCTCGACTACTTCGTCGTGCTGGGACAGCGCGGACCGACCGCGGTGGCGGTGGCGGCCTGGCTGGGTTGGCGCTGCTGGCGGCAGCGCAACCTCCACCCGCTGCTGGTCCTCGGCGCCTCGCTGCTGCTGCTGAACCTCACCGTGGGTGCCGCCAAGATCGGCATGGGCCGCCTCGGCCCGCACTACGCCACGACGGTCGGCGCCAACGAGATGGCCCTCGGCGGCGATATATTCCCCTCCGGCCACACCGCGAACGCCGTGGTCACCTGGGGTGTGCTGGCCTATCTGGCGACCACCCCGCTGCGCCGCCGCACCCTGTCGGTGATCGCCGCACTGGGCGCGCTCGGCGTCGGCATGACCACGGTCTACCTCGGTACGCACTGGGTCAGCGACGTGCTCCTCGGCTGGGCCGCCGGCCTGGTGGTCCTGCTGGCACTGCCGTGGCTGGAGCCCGGGCTGACCTGGGCGGAGGACCGCATCATGGGCATGCTGCTGCGGCTGTGGCTGCGGCTGCGCCCGGACTCCCTGCGCGGCCCCCTGCCGGTCGGCGCGATGGCTCCGGGAATGGCCCGGCAGCGGGTCGCCCCGGACGGCGAGGTGCTGGTCCGCGAGACGGTCGGCGCCGGGACGGGCCGCGGCTCCGCCGCCCGCGCCCCGGACGGCTGGCCGCACCACCCGCCGCGCCCGCACACCTCCCGCTCGGAGCGCTCGCCGGTCACCCCGGCGGGCAGCCGCCGGCCGCCGCACGCGGACCGCGTCCCGCGCACCACGCCGCTGAGCCCCACCTCGGGCCGCGGCCGCAACGGAACCGGCTGACCGCTCCCCCACGAACCGCGGGGCCCGGTACGCACACCCGCCTCCCCGCACCGAAGGCCCCGGCCGCTCCCTCGGGAGCACCGCCGGGGCCTTCGTCGTCGCCTGATTCCAGGGTCTCAGCCCTGCCAGGTGCGGTGCACCACGCCGTCCTTCACCTCGAAATTGAGCCGGCCGCTCACGTACTCCATGGTGATGATGGCGCCCGGCGGAAGGGAGCGGACGGTACTCCAGCCGTGCGCGCGGGCCCGCTCCTCGGCGTCCTGCTGGGCGAGGCCGATATACGCCTCGGTGTCGTCCTGGGGGGTGTGCGGAGTGTTCGGTACGGGTGCCATGACAGCCACCGTATGCGCCCGCGCCGGGGCACGGAAGGCCCTTCCTTCGCACGCCGCGGTGCCTTGGCGGTCCCGCATTGGTCACACTTGTGTCACAGCGAACGCTCGTGCGTTTGCGGTAACTTCCGTCACCCATACGTGCCGTGCGTTGCCGCAACCGGGTGGAAAATAAATCAGCCGGAATTCGCCCCTGAGCGCGTGGGGAACGGAATGCGACCGGCTCGGCCGACGGCGGGCCCGCCCGCCCCGGCAGTTCCCCGGCCGCCGGGAATTCCCGCTGCCCCGGCCCCTTCTTCACCCGCCCGGAAATAGCCGGACGAGACACACTCCGCACACATTTCCCGCACATCGCCCCTTCCCGCCGGACCACTCGCGACGCCGCACCCGCGACCGCGCTCCGGGACCGGGACTGCAACTGCGACTGCGACTGCGACCGCGGAGCCGCGTCGGCCCCCTAGCCGAGCGCCCGCGAAAGCCGGTCCCGCACCTCGCGTATCCGCTCCACCAGCTCCGGCGGTTCGCGGACCTCGAAGTCGAAGCCCAGCAAGACGATGTGGACGACCATCTCGTCCAGCCCCTGCGCCCCGGTGCGCAGCAGGCAACTGTGGTCGTCGACCGCCTCGATCACCCCGGCGGACGGGCTGACCCGGGCGGCGGCCTCGGCCGCCGGCACCCGCAGCAGCACCGTCGCCCGCTCCGCGTAGGCGCGCGTGGAGACGCCCTCGGAGACGTACGCGGCGAGATCCTCGGCGGGCGGCGTACGGGGCGTGAACGACGGGCCGTGCGGCGGGGTGGGGGTGATGCGGTCGGCGCGGTAGGTGCGCCAGTCGGCGCGGTCCAGGTCCCAGGCGACGAGATACCAGCGGCGCTGGGCGGACACCAGGCGGTGCGGTTCGACCGTACGGCGGGTGACCGTGCCGTCGTGGGCGGCGTAGGCGAACCGCAGTTGCCGGCAGTCCCGGCAGGCGTGCGCGAGTTCGGTGAGGACCCCGGGGTCGACCCGGGGGCCGCCGGGCGGGGCGAGCATCGGGACGGTGAAGGCGTTCAGCGCGCCCACCCGGCGGCGCAGCCGGTGCGGCAGTACCTGCTCCAGCTTGGCCAGGGCCCGTACCGAGGTCTCCTCGATGCCCGCCACGCCGCCCACCGCGGCACTGCGCAGCCCGACCGCGACCGCCACCGCCTCCTCGTCGTCCAGCAGCAGCGGCGGGAGCTCGGCGCCGGCCCCGAGTTGGTAGCCTCCGGCGGTCCCGGGGGTGGAGTGCACGGGGTAGCCCAGCTCCCGCAGCCGGTCGATGTCGCGGCGTACGGTGCGCGGGGTGACGCCGAGCCGGTCGGCGATCTCGGCGCCCGACCAACTCCGGTGCGCCTGGAGGAGGGAGAGCAGGCGAAGCAGCCGTGCGGAGGTGTCCAGCATGCTGTCGAGTCTCGCAGCCTTCGAGGACGGATACGGTCCTCGGGTCCGGGCCCAAGGCCGGGCCCGGCTCCCGCCCTCTCCGGACCGCCGGTCGCCGGCTCACGCCTCCCGCGGGCCCGTCACTCCTCCCCGGCCGGCCCCGCGACGCGTATCGCCAGGTCGTTGTCGAGCGTGTAGTACGGGCCGACCAGCACCTGCGCCCCCGGCGCCGCGACCGGCAGCGCGGGGTAGCTGAAGACCTGCTTCTTGTCCGGGACGTCGTCCAGGAGGCGGGCGATGCGGACCGGCCGGGCGCCCTCGGCGGGACGCAGCCACACATCCCACGGCTCGGTGCCGCCCTCCCAGCGGCGGGCCAGCTCCTCGTAGGGCAGCGTGAAGGAAAAGTCCGGGCCGTCGACGTCCAGGGGCACGCCGACAGGGGCCGCGCCGCCCGCCCGGCCGCGCCGTGGGCGTGCCTCGGCCCGCGCCCCGGCGGCCGGGGCCGCGCCGTAGAGCCGCCCGGAGACCGTCATCCCCTCCGGCGCCACCAGGATGTCGCCGGCCTCCGCGTGCGGGCCGCGCAGCCAGCTACGCAGCGCGAGATTGCCCCGCTTGGTGGCGTACGGGATGCGCACGCCGAGCTGGCCGATGCCCGCCAGTGGCCGGCGGTCCACCAGCGACCGCAGGTCGTTGACGCCCGGCAGCAGCCGCCGCGGGGCCCGGCCGTCACCGAGATCGGCGTAGGCGTTCCAGCGGCCCTCGGCGAGGGCGACGGTGCTCGGCAGGACGGCGCGCAGTCGGCCCGTGCCGTTGGGTCCGAGCGGCAGCCGCACCTCGTCGTCGACGCCGTCGCCGCCCCGCAGCCGCAGCACCAGCGCGGCGTTCCAGGCGGCGGTGTGGTCGTCCGGGGCGGTCAGGTCGAAGGTGAGTCCGCCCGCGGAGTCCGCGATGCAGTCGGCCTTGAGCTCCACCGGTTCCGCCGGCGGGCCCGTCTCCTCGCCCGCCGCGGCGCCGGCGGCCGGCCCGCGGCGACTTTCGGGCGCCGTGCCGTGGGGTCCTGCGGGCGCCGGGAGGGCGGGTTGCTGGTCGATGGCCGAGGGCTCCTTCGCCTGGTGTCCGGTCGGGGGCAACTGCGTCGAGGCGTTCATGCCGTCCGCACCCCTCTCAGCGCGGCGCGGGCCGCGTCCTTGGTGGCGTATGCGCCGCTCAACAGGGCTCCTCGGGTGCGGTGCAGGGTGCCGCGCAGGCGGCTGCCGCGTCTTTGGGCGAGCAGTTCGCCGAACAGCGCCTCGTAGCGGCCGGCGACGGTGGCGGGGTCGAAGCGGGCCGACGCGGCGAGCGCGGCGGCGCCCATCCGCTTGCGGGCGGCGTCGTCGTTGATCACTTCCAGCAGCGAGGCGGCCAGCGCGGACGGGTCGCCGACCGGCACCAGCTTGCCGTCCACCCCGTCGTTGATGATCTCGCGGGGGCCGTGCGGGCAGTCGGTGGCGACGACCGGCAGGCCGCTGCGCATCGCCTCCACGATCGTCATGCCGAACGATTCGAGGCTGGAGGAGACGGCGGCGACGGAGCCCTTGGCCCACTCCGGCTCCAGCGGGGTGGCCGGGCCCATGAGGAAGACGTGGTTGTAGAGGCCGAGTTCGTCGATCAGGGCGCGCAGGGCCGGCTTCTCGGCGCCGCCGCCGTATATCCGCAGCCGCCAGTCGGGGCGCTCGGCGGCGACCTGGGCGAAGGCGCGGATGAGGACGTCGTAGCGCTTGGCCTTGGCGAGCCGGCCGGCCGCGACAACCCACTTGCCGGTGCCGTCGGCGGGCTGGAGGCCGGGCGCGGGCACGCTGTTGGGCACCGCTTCGACGCGTACGCCGGGCAGCCGCAGCGTGGTGCGGTAGGCGCGGGCGTCGGCCTCGGTGACGGTGGTGACCGCGTCGAGCCGCGGGTAGGCGCCGCGCAGCGCCAGCTTCAGCGCGCGGCTGTGGGTGTCGAGGGTGAGGTGCTCCTGCCCTATGCGGACCGGGCCACGGCGCGCCTGCCGGGCTATGTGGACGTTCAGCCCGGGCCGGGTGCCGACCACGACGTCCGCCTCGGTCCGGCGCAGGTGCTGGGCGATCCGGCGGTCGGTGAGCTCGCTGTACTGCGCGAAGCGGCCCTCGGCGGCCGGGAATACCTTGGCGGGGCGGGTGTGCGCGGGGTCGGCGCCCTCGTACGTGGAGGCGGACTCCCTGAGGTCCACGAGGGGGCGCAGCGCGACGCGTGGGCCGAGGTCGAAGGCCGGGGCGTCACGGTGGCGCAGCACGGACACGATCTCGACGTCGTGGCGCTCGGCGAGCGTGCGGGCCAGGTTGAACGTGGTCCGGATCGTCCCCCCGATGCCGTAGGCATTGTGTATCAGGAATGAGATGTGCATCCGTCCCCGTGTCCCCTGGTCTTCCTACTGGTTCCGCTCCCCGACGGACCGTGGCGCGCGCTGACGCGGCGTCATGCTCCGACTGCTGAACGCTAAGAGCGCGAAACGAGGTTCCGGGTTGACGGCTTTCGCCAAGTTGTTCCGAAAAAGTTAGGCAATCGGTAGGCGTGGGAGGGAACCTGACGGACGCGAAATCCCTCACCCCTGCGGCGGCGTCACCGGAATCGGGTCCACCGCCGCTCCCTGCCGCTCGGCCGCGGGCAGCACCAGCCTCATGCCGACGATCAGGCGTTCGGGCCGCGACCCGACGATTTTCCGGTTGGCCTTGTACAGGGCCCGCCAGCCGCCCGGGACGCGGTACTTGCGCGCGATCTTGACGAGTGTGTCGCCGCGCCGGACGACGTGGGTGCCGCCGGCCGGGTCGTCGGGGGAGCTTCCGGGCGGGCTCTCGGGCGGCGGGCCGTAGGTGTGGCCGCTCAGTCCGTAGCGCTTGGAGCAGGTGGGCCAGGCCGCCCAGCCCTGCCGGGCGAGCACCCGTTCCGCGACCTCGATCTGCGCCTCGCGGGTGGCGAGGTCCGCCCGCGGCGCGTGGGTGAGGCCGCCGAAGCGCTTCCAGGTGGGCTGCCAGAACTGGAGGCCGCCGTAGTAGCCGTTGCCGGTGTTGATGTGCCAGTCGCCGCCGCTCTCGCACTCGGCGACGCAGCCCCAGGGCCACTGGTCGGCGGCGCAGGCGTACGCGGCCGGGCCACCACCGGCCGGGCCGCCACCGGCGGGGGCGCCGTCGCCCGGGCGGCCGTCCCCGATGTCGCCCCCCTGGGGCCGGGGGGCCGGCGCGGCACCGGCCAGGCACAGGACCAGAGCGGTGGCCGCGGCGGTGAGCAGCCCGGCCGGGGCCGCCAGGCGCCGCACCATCGGAGAGTTGTCTGACACAGGCCGGGAGGCTAGAGCGCCGCGCGGCGCGGGCCGGGGGGGGGGGGGCCGCGCGCAAACACCCCCCCCCCCCCCTATGTTCCTACCCCCCCCCCCCCCCTCGCTCTCTTTTTCCCAAGCGGTGGGGC
>NZ_JBVIHH010000020.1:0-52006 GCF_055570395.1 Streptomyces sp. NPDC031210 | reverse complement strand
GGGGTGCTGACGGCGGCGAGGGGGATCTAGACCGGAGCCGCAAGACGACACGCCGGAGGGGAGCCGCAGACAACGCACCGGAGAACAAGACCCCCCCCCCCCCCGGGCCGGTGGCGGCGCGCCCCGGCCAGGCCGCCGCCACCCGGTCCGGTGTACCGACAGCCGCCACTTGCGTCGCGTTCTGCGCAGAAGTTGGCGGTGCGTGATCGGTTCCTGTTCGCCTTTTGCTGCGGTTTTCCGTTGTTTTTCCCTGTGCGTCGATTGGTTCGATTCTGTTCCCGTCCGCGCGTGACCCCTGCCGCGGCAAACCCGTTGTTCTTGTACGAGCCGGGAGACCGCCCGGCAGCCGCTCAGAGATCGAGGAGCCACCCGTGCCGCGCATGCTCGACGTCAGCGACGACGTTCGCGCCGAGATCGGCGACGAAGAAGCCGACCGCCTGCTGGCCGGTGGCGACGCCCCCGGCAGCTATGACTGCACCTCTTGCCGTACCCCCGGCGACAGCGAGCAGGAGCGCACCAGCACCGTCCTGTTCGTGGGCGAGGAGACCGCGGTGCTCGCGTTCGCGCACGCGACGTGCATCCCCTCGCAGGTCGTCCCGGTATCGGAGGAGCAGCTCCAGGGAGCCGTGCGCTCCATCACCGGTGCGGACGCCGCCGCCCCCACCGCCCCCGGATCGGAGCCGGTCCCCACCAGCGACCGCCAGGCGACCCTCGGGATCACCTGCGGCCTGGTGCTCATCGAGGGCGAGTTGCGCCCGGCGCTGGTCGTCGAGCCCAACGGCCCGATCGCCCGGCCCGGCTCGATGGGCACGGAGGACGAGTTCCTGACGCTGCTCCTGGAGCAGGGCTTCACCCGCGTGACGGACATGAACCAACTGCCCGCGCCCAACCCTGGCTGGTCGGCGCTGATGGCGATGGGCAAGCTGCACGCCGTCCTCCAGCCGGGCGGCGCCGGCAACCAGTCCGCCTGGTGGCAGGCCCACCAGCCGCTGGCCGTCTCCGACGGCTGGCGCGCCGCGGCCAACAAGGCCCAGACGGTGCTGATGTACGCCGCGCCCGTGGGCACCATCGGTCACCAGCCGCGCGAGGACCTCATGCGGCAGGCGCTGGAGAAGGCCGCCGCGGACGGCGTCCTGGTCGCCGCGGCGATGCCGCTGGCCGGCACCTGACCCGAACGGCTCACCGATCGCGGAGGGGATCCCGCCGTAAGTGGCGGGATTACCCCCGCGATCAGCCATTTCCGCCGGAAAGCCGCATCCCACGGGCATCGGGGTCGTTGGCACATACGTGCACTCATACGACCCCTCCTCCCGCGCCCAGTATCCCCACCCGATTCCGGGCATGCGCCCGTCACACGAGTCGACGCACACCGCGGCCCGTGATTCGGCCACGCCGATCTACGACGCGTTGTACGCCGAGTACCGACGCTCCTTCAGGGCGTTGCCCGGCGACCGTACGGACGAGGCCGAGGGCCTGGAGGCACTGCGCGCCGCCGGGAACTGGGGCCGCACGACGGCGTCCAGCGGCCACTGGGAGGTCGTCGGCCGACAGCCGTACCACCCCCGGAGCCACCTCCCGGCCCTTCCCCCGGGCCAGCGGGACGGCCGGCAGCGCGGCGGTCACTGAGCCGCCGCGCCACCGGTCCGGGTGTCACTTCTTCCGGCTGCGCTTCTCCCGCACCCGCACGGAGATGTGGATCGGCGTTCCCTCGAAGCCGAACTCCTCGCGCAGCCGGCGCTCGACGAAGCGGCGGTAGCCGGCCTCCAGGAAGCCGGAGGCGAAGAGCACGAAGCGCGGCGGCTTGGTGCCGGCCTGCGTGCCGAAGAGGATGCGGGGCTGCTTGCCGCCACGGATGGGGTGGGGGTGGGCGGCCACGATCTCGCCGAGGAAGGCGTTCAGGCGCCCGGTCGGGATGCGGGTCTCCCAGCCGGCCAGCGCGGTCTCGATGGCCGGGACCAGCTTCTCCATGTGGCGGCCGGTGCGGGCGGAGACGTTCACCCGCATCGCCCACGGGACCTGCACGAGGTCGCGCTCGATCTCCCGCTCCAGGTAGAAGCGGCGCTCCTCGTCGAGGTTGTCCCACTTGTTGTAGGCGATGACCAGGGCGCGCCCGGCCTCCACGGCCATCGTGATGATCCGCTGGTCCTGGACGCTGATGGACTCGCTCGCGTCGATCAGGACGACCGCGACCTCGGCCTTCTCCACGGCGGCGGCGGTACGCAGCGAGGCGTAGTAGTCGGCGCCCTCCTGGAGGTGGACGCGGCGGCGGATGCCGGCGGTGTCCACGAACTTCCAGGTCTTCCCGCCCAGTTCGATCAGCTCGTCGACCGGGTCGCGGGTGGTGCCGGCCATCTCGTTGACGACCACCCGCTCCTCGCCCGCGACCTTGTTCAGCAGGGAGGACTTGCCGACGTTCGGGCGGCCGATCAGCGCGACGCGGCGGGGACCGCCGAGGGACGTGCCGAAGGTCTGCGCGGGCGCCTCGGGCAGCGCCTCCAGGACGGCGTCCAGCATGTCGCCCGTACCGCGGCCGTGCAGCGCCGAGATCGGGTGCGGCTCGCCCAGGCCCAGCGACCACAGGGCGGCCGCGTCGGCCTCGCCGGACAGGCCGTCGACCTTGTTGGCGACCAGCACGACGGGCTTGCCGGAGCGGCGCAGCAGCTTGACGACGGCCTCGTCGGTGTCGGTCGCGCCGACCTTGGAGTCGACGACGAAGACGACGGCGTCCGCGGCCTCGATGGCGAACTCGGCCTGGAGGGCCACGGACGCGTCGATGCCGAGGACGTCCTGCTCCCAGCCGCCGGTGTCGACGACCTTGAAGCGGCGGCCGTTCCAGTCGGCCTCGTAGGTGACGCGGTCGCGGGTGACGCCGGGCTTGTCCTCCACGACGGCCTCGCGGCGGCCGATGATGCGGTTCACCAGGGTCGATTTGCCGACATTGGGGCGGCCGACGACGGCGAGGACGGGCAGCGGGCCGTGGCCGGCCGCGGCGATGTCACCCTCGATGTCCTCGGGGTCGAAGCCCTCCTGCGCGGCGAGCTCCATGAACTCCGCGTACTCGGCGTCGCCAAGCGCACCGTGCTCGTCGCCGGTGTGGATCTGGTCGTTCATGAAGTCCGTTCCTCGCCCTACTCAAAGTGCGGCTGTGCCGCGTGGCTTCGTCATCGGTGGGCCGCTGTCCGCGGTCCACTACTGAAAGTGTCGGTCAGCGCCCGGTCAGGCGCCTGGCCTCTGCCAGGTGGGCGGTCAGCCGCTCCTGGATTCGTACGGTGGCCTCGTCGAGGGCCTTGCGGGTGCGCCGCCCCGCTCCGTCGCCCGCCGCGAAGCCGTCGCCGAAGACGACGTCGACGCGGCCGCGCAGCGGCGGCATGGCCGGGGTCAGCCGGCTCCTGCGGTCGGTGCTGCCGAGCACCGCCACCGGTATCACCGGGGCGCCCGAGCGCACGGCGAAGTACGCCAGGCCCGCGCGCAGCGACGCGAAGTCGCCCTCGCCCCGGGTGCCCTCGGGGAAGATCCCCAGGACGCCGCCGCCCGCCAGCACCCCGAGCGCGTCGGTGATCGCCTTGCGGTCGGCGGTGCTGCGGTCCACCTTGAGCTGCCCGATGCCCCGCAGGAACGGGTCCAGCGGGCCGACGAAGGCTTCCTTCTTGATCAGGAAGTGCACCGGGCGGGGCGCGGTGCCCATCAGCATCGGGCCGTCGATGCCGTGGGAGTGGTTGACGGCGAGGATCGCCGGACCGGCGGACGGGACGCGCCAGGCGCCCAGCACCCGCGGCTTCCACAGCCCGTACATCAGGCCGATGCCGATCCGCCGGCCGACCGCGGCGCCCGCCGGGCTCGGCGCCCTGCCGCTGTCGGTCACCGAGCGACCCGCCCCGCCTTTTCGGCGCGCGCCCCCTCGATGAGGGTCACCACGCACTCGATGACCTGCTCCAGGGTGAGGTCGGTGGTGTCCACCTCGACGGCGTCGTCCGCCTTGGCCAGCGGGGAGGTCTTGCGGGAGGAGTCGGCGGCGTCCCGCTTCAGGAGCGCCTCACGGGTGGCGGCCAGGTCGCGGGCGTCCTTGCCCACCAGCTCGCCGCTGCGGCGGGCCGCCCGCGCCTCGGCGGAGGCGGTGAGGAACACCTTCAGGTCGGCGTCGGGCAGGACGGTGATGCCGATGTCCCGGCCCTCGACGACGATGCCGAGCGGCGCCTCGGCGGCGATGGAGCGCTGGAGGTCGGTGATCCGGGTGCGCACCTCGGGGACCGCGCTGACGGCGCTGACCGCGGCGGTGACCTCCTGGGTGCGGATCGGGCCGGCGGCGTCCAGGCCGTCGACCGCGATGGTCGGGGCGCCCGGGTCGGTGCCGGAGACGATGTGGGGCTTGGCCGAGGCGTCGGCCACCGCGATCGGGTCGTTGACGTCGATGCCGTTGGTCAGCATCCACCAGGTGATCGCGCGGTACTGCGCGCCGGTGTCGAGGTAGCCCAGGCCCAGCTTGGCGGCCACGGCCTTGGACGTGCTGGACTTGCCCGTGCCAGCGGGGCCGTCGATGGCGACAATCACTGCAGCCGGGGCGGTCCGGGCGGCGGTTTCCACGGTGACGAACACCTTTCTTGTACACGGGGCGGGGGTCCAAGGGCCTTGGGGACCCCGGTCAAGGTTACTGGCTCACCCGCACGGCGCCGTCCACGGTGTCACTGGCGGATCGACCAGCCCCTCTCGCGCAGCTCCGCGGTGAGCGCCGGAGCGGCCCGCGGCTCGACCATGAGCTGGATGAAGCCGGCCTGCTGACCGGCGGCGTGCTCGATGCGGACGTCCTCGATGTTGATGCCGGCCCGGCCGGCGTCGGCGAAGATCCGGGCCAGCTCGCCCGGCTGGTCGCCGATGTGCACGGCGACGATCTCGTACGCGGTGGGGGCGGCGCCGTGCTTGCCCGGCACCCGTTCGCGCCCGGCGTTGCCGCGCCGCAGCACGTCCTCGATGCCCTCGGCGCCGGTGCCGCGCTTGTCCTCGTCGGCGGACTCCAGGGCACGCAGCGCGCGCACGGTCTCGTCCAGGTCGGCGGCGACCTCGGAGAGCACGTCGGCCACCGGGCCGGGGTTGGCGGACAGGATGTCGATCCACATCCGCGGATCGGACGCCGCGATCCGGGTCACATCCCGGATGCCCTGGCCGCACAGCCGCACGGCGGTCTCGTCGGCGCCCTCAAGACGGGCGGCAACGAGACTGGAGAGCAGTTGCGGGGTGTGCGAGACCAGAGCGACGGCCCGGTCGTGGGCGTCGGCGTCCATCACGACGGGGACGGCGCGGCAGAGCGCGACCAGCTCCAGGGCGAGGTTGAGCACCTCGGTGTCGCCGTCGCGGGTGGGGGTGAGCACCCACGGCCGGCCCTCGAAGAGGTCGGCGGTGGCGGCCAGGGGGCCGGAGCGCTCCTTGCCGGCCATCGGGTGGGTGCCGAGGTAGGCGCTCAGATCGCTGCCCAGCGCCGTCAGCTCGCGGCGCGGGCCGCCCTTGACGCTGGCGACGTCGATGTAGGCGCGGGCCGCGCCGCGCCCCATGGCGTCGGCCAGGGCCGTGGCGACATGGGCGGGCGGCACGGCCACGATCGCCAGGTCCACCGGTCCCGGCGGCGCCTCCGCGGTGCCCGCGCCCAGCGCCGCGGCCGTACGGGCCTGGGCCTGGTCGTGGTCCTCCAGGAACACCTGGACGCCGCGCGCGTTCAGCGCGAGCGCGGCCGAGGTGCCGATCAGGCCGGTGCCGATGACGAGTGCGGTCCTCACTGCGCGATGTCCTTTCGCAGCGCCCCGGCGGCGCCGAGGTAGACGTGGGCGACGCTCGCCTTGGACAGGTCCGTCTCGACGTGGGCGAGCACCCGCACGACGCGCTCCATGGCGCCCGCCACGTCGAGCTCCTGGGCGCAGATCAGCGGGACGTCCGTGATGCCCAGGGCGCGCGCGGCGGCGGCCGGGAAGTCGCTGTGCAGATCGGGGGTGGCGGTGAACCACACGCTGATCAGGTCGTCCGGGACGAGGCCGTTGCGCTCCAGGAGGGCGGTCAGCAGCTCGGCGACCTGCTCCCGCATGTGGGCGGCGTCGTCCCGCTCCAACTGGACGGCCCCGCGGACCGCTCGTACCGCCACGTCGCTGCTCCCCTGCTCCTGTGTGCCGCGCCCGGCGCACCCGCACGCACGATCAGCGTAACGAGCCGCACCGACAGCGCGCTCCGCGGCCGTCTCGCCGCGGTCCGCCGGGGCGCGGGAATCGGCGTGACAGCCGCCGATCGCACGGGCCACAATCGCCGGCATGCCCACCGCCGAAGCCGCAGGTCATGCCCTGGTCACCGAGCACACCGTCTACTCCTGCGTGATGGGTTCGCGGGCCTTCGGGCTGGCCACCGCGTCCAGCGACACCGACCGCCGCGGGGTGTATCTCGCGCCCACCGCGCTCTTCTGGCGCTTCGGCAAGCCGCCGTCCCATGTGGAGGGCCCGCGCGAGGAGGAGTTCTCCTGGGAGCTGGAGCGGTTCTGCGAGCTGGCGCTGCGCGCCAATCCGAACGTCCTGGAGTGTCTGCACTCGCCGCTCGTGGAGCGCGTCGACGCCACCGGCCGGGAGCTGCTCGCCCTGCGGGGCGCCTTCCTCTCCCGGCAGGTCCACGGCACCTTCGCCGGTTACGCCGCCGGGCAGCTCAAGAAGCTGCACGCGGACGTGCGCACGTACGGCGCGCCCCGCTGGAAGCACGCGACGCATCTGCTGCGGCTGCTGGCCTCCGCCCGCGATCTGCTGCGTACGGGCGTGCTCACGCTGGATGTCGGCGAGGACCGGGAGGCGCTGCTGGCGGTCCGGCGCGGGGAGGTGGCCTGGCCGGAGGTGGAGCGGCGGATGGCGGCGCTCTCGGAGGAGGCGGCGGCCGCGGTGTCGCGTTCGCCGCTGCCCGCCGAGCCGGACCGGGCGCGGGTGGAGGACTTCCTCTTCCGCGCCCGGCGCGCCTCAGCGCTCGGCGGCGGGGCCGTGGAGCCGGGCCCGCACCAGCAGGTCGTGTAGCGCGTCGTGGCCGCCGGGGGCGTCCGGCAGCCGGGTGGCGGCCTGCGCGGCGTCCAGCCGGGCGTGCAGCGCCTCGATGTCGGTGCGCAGGCGTGCGGTGTCCACGATTCCGTCGGCCGGGCCGTGTTCGGCTTCCGCCTTGGCCGCGATCAGCTCCGGCACGTAGGCGGGTACGTCCAACTCGTCCGCCAGGGTGGGCAGATGCGGCTGCACGGTGCCGCCGGCCATGAGGTGGATGCCGGTGAGCAGCACCCGCAGCGTGTACAGCAGCGGTTTCAGCTCGCCGGTCCTGTCGAAGAGCCGCCACTGGGTCGCGGCGAAGCCGCGGTAGTGGTGGGCGTGGTGCGCGGTGAGCAGGCCGGGCGCGAGCGCGGTCAGCTCCTCGTGCACGGGGGTGGTGTGCACGACCAGGGGGGAGAGGAGCTGCTCCAGGACGTAGCCGTTGCGGCGCAGCAGCAGGCGGGCGAATTTGCGCAGGTCGTGGGAGACCAGGTCCATCTCGACGCCGTCGCGGACCGCCATCCACGAGGCGGTCTCCCGCGGCTCGCGCAGTCCGACGAGGTCGGCGGCGGGCAGCAGGTGTGCGCCGCGCAGATCGACGTCGGAGTCGCGGGAGGGGAAGCCGTACAGATGCGCCCCGGAGACGGTGACGAACATCAGCGGGTGGTCCTCTTCGGCGACCACCGCTCCGAGGTCGACGGCGGGCAGTCCGGCCGCGCGCAGGACGGCGTCCCGTCCGGCGGCTTTCGGGTCCTCGTCCATCCGGCGCTCCCCCATTACGCACACCACCCCTTAGTCGTCATAGTGACGATAAGGGGTGGTGGGAACAACCGCAAGGCCGTGGCGGCCCCGCCGCGCGTCCTACAGCTCGACCTCGCGCATCAGCATGCCGACCTCGGTGTTGGTCATCCGGCGCAGCCAGCCGGACTTCTGGTCGCCCAGGGCGATCGGGCCGAAGCTCACGCGCACCAGCCGGTCGACGGGGAAGCCGGCCTCGGCGAGCATCCGGCGCACGATGTGCTTGCGGCCCTCGTGGAGGGTCACCTCGACGAGATAGTTCTTGCCGGTGTTCTCCACGACCCGGAAGTGGTCGGCGCGGGCGTAGCCGTCCTCGAGCTGGATGCCGTCCTTGAGCTGCTTGCCCAGGTCGCGCGGGAGGGGGCCCTGGATGGCGGCGAGGTAGGTCTTCTTGACGCCGTAGCGCGGGTGCGTCAGACGGTGGGCCAGCTCGCCGTGGTTGGTGAGCAGGATGATGCCCTCGGTCTCGGTGTCCAGCCGGCCGACGTGGAACAGCCGCGTCTCGCGGTTGTTGACGTAGTCGCCCAGGCACTGGCGGCCGTCGGGGTCCTCCATCGTGGAGACGACGCCGGCGGGCTTGTTCAGCGCGAAGAAGAGGTACGACTGGGTGGCGACCGTCAGGCCGTCGACCTTGATCTCGTCCTTCTCCGGGTCGACCCGCAGGCCCTGCTCCATGACGATCTGGCCGTTGACCTCGACGCGCGCCTGGTCGATCAGCTCCTCGCAGGCCCGCCGCGAACCCATGCCGGCCCTGGCCAGCACCTTCTGCAGGCGCTCGCCCTCCTGGTCCCCGAACGTCTTGGGGGTCTTGATCTGCGGCTTGTCGTGGCGGGCGCGGTTGCGCTCCTCGATCTTGGCGTCCAGCTCGCGGGGCCGCGAGGGCGCCTGGCCACGAGCGCGCTGCCCGCCGCCCTTGCCGCCGGCGGTGGACTTGGCGCCCGTACGCGGGCCGCCCTTGGCGCCGCCACGCGCCGCCGCGCCCCGGCCGCCGCCCTTCGGCGCGCCCTTGCGCTCGTCGTCGCGGCCGGGGGCGCCGCCCTGACCGCCGGATCCGCCCACGTCGTAGCGGCGCTCCTCGGGCCGGGGCCGGCCCGCGCGCTTCTGCTGGTCGTCGCGGCCCCCCGCACCCGAGCGCCGGCGGTCGCCGCCGCCGCCCGTGTTGTTCCGGTTTCCGCTGTTCCTGCCGCTGCTTCGCATCAATGATCCGTCTGAGAGTCGCCGCTGTCGTCTACGTCGAACGACGGGATACCTTCCGGGGAGTCGCCCTCGACCGCGTCCGCCTCCGGGAGGAACGGTGCGAGCTCCGGGAGCTCGTCCAGGCCGCGCAGGCCCATCCGCTCCAGAAAGTAGTTCGTCGTCCTGTACAGGATCGCACCTGTTTCAGGTTCCGTCCCCGCCTCCTCCACCAGACCTCTTTGGAGGAGCGTGCGCATCACGCCGTCACAGTTGACGCCGCGTACGGCCGAAACACGGGAACGGCTGACCGGCTGACGGTACGCGACCACGGCCAGAGTCTCCAATGCGGCCTGTGTGAGCCGGGCGTGCTGGCCGTCCAGAACGAAGCTCTCCACCGCGTCCGCGTACCGCGCGCGGGAGTAGAACCGCCAGCCGCCGGCCACCAGCCGCAGGTCGAAACCGCGCCCCTGGCGCGTGTAGTCGTCGGACAGCTCGCGCAGTGCCAGCGCCACCGCCCGGCGGGGCCGCTGCAACACCCTGGCCAGGTGTTCCTCGGTCGCCGGTTCGTCGACGACCATGAGGACGGCCTCCAGGGCGGGCTTCAGCTCCAGCTCGGCGACGGCCAGGGCCCCGGCGGGCGGCGGGGGCCGCTCCCCCGGGTCCGCACCTGCCCCGCTCTCCGTGACGTCGTACGTCTCGCCGCCGTCGTACGCCTCGCCGCCGCCGTGCGCCTCCTCGCTTCCCTCGACCGCGCCGTCCGCACGCGTTCCGTCACCGCCGCTCATGTCCGCTCCTCCTCCTGCGGCTCATCCGCCTCGTCCGCCGGCCCGGCCTTCGCGGCCAGCGCGCCCGGTTCCTGGTCGAACTCGTCCGTCACCACCGGCTCCGCCCCCTGCGAGCCCGTCCAGCGGACCGTCAGGGCCCCCAGGGCCTCCTCCTGGTCCAGGGCGACCACCCGCTCCCGGTAGAGCTCCAGCAGGGCCAGGAAGCGCGCCACGACGGTGAGGGTGTCCGGCGCGTCCGCGATCAGCTCCTGGAATCCGGCCTCGCCCGCCTCCCGCAGCCACGCCATCACCACCTCGGCCTGTTCGCGCACGCTGACCAGCGGCGCGTGGATGTGGTCGACGTAGACCCGCGGCCGGGGCTTGGGCTGCATCGCCTTGACCGCCAGCTTCGCGAAGCCCTCCGCCCCGATGCTGATGACGACCTCGGGCAGCAGCTCCGCGAGCTGCGGCTCCAGGCCGACCGTCCGGGGGTAGCGCCGCGCCTCGTCCGCGAGGCGGCCGTTGAAGATGTCCGCGATCTTCTTGTACGCGCGGTACTGGAGCAGCCGTGCGAAGAGCAGGTCACGGGCCTCCAGCAGCGCGAGGTCCGCCTCGTCCTCGACCTCGGCGGCGGGCAGCAGCCGGGCCGCCTTGAGGTCCAGCAGCGTCGCCGCGACGACCAGGAACTCGGTGGTCTGGTCCAGGTCCCAGTCCGGCCCCATGGCGCGGATGTGCGCCATGAACTCGTCCGTCACCTGCGACAGCGCGACCTCGGTCACATCCATCTTGTGCTTGGAGATCAACTGGAGGAGGAGGTCGAAGGGGCCCTCGAAGTTGTCCAGCCGGACGGTGAACCGGCCGTCACCGGGCGCGGAGGGCGCGGCGGACTCGGAGGGCTCCGAGGGCTCGGGAGGGCCGCTCCCGCCGTCGTCGGACCGGTCGGCCACGTCGGCGGGTGCCTCGGGCCCGGGATCCGCCGGTACGTCCGCGTGCACCGGCTCGGCCTGTGTCGGCTCGGCTCGCATCGGCTCCGCCCGCACCGGCTCGGCGGGCACCGGCTCCGCCGCCCCCGTGGTCTCCGGCGGCGCCTCCGCGGCAGCCTCCGCCGCTCCCGCGCCCGGGCCGCGCCCGAGGGTACGGCGGGGGCGGGGAGGGGGTGCGTCGTCGTGGGTCGTCGGCATCGCGGTCCATGGTGCTGCGGTCCCCGTGCCGGGGCGACGGGCTGGTCACGGGCGGGCGCCCCCGGCTCCTCCAGGGCGGCCCGACCGAGGACGCAGGCTATCCCGTCACCTTCCCCGTAGCGGGGACGCCGCACCCAGTGACCGGGCCGGGCGTTCTAGCGCCCGCGCAGCCGCCGCACCAGGATGCTGGCGTCGCCGCGCGACTCCAGGTCGGCGAGGACGACGGCCACCGCCTCGCGGACGATCCGGCCGCGGTCCACCGCGAGACCGTGTTCGCCGCGCAGCACCAGGCGCGCGTGTTCGAGGTCCATGAGCTCCTCGGCGGAGACATAGACGGTGATCTTCTCGTCGTGGCGTTCCCGGCCGCTGGGGCGGCGGTTGGCGCCGCGCCCGCCGCCGCGCCGGCGCTGGCCGCCGGCCTGGGCGGCCGCGGCGGCGGCGTCCTGGTCGACCGCGCCGCCGCGGTCCGTCCGGCCGCCCTGGCTCATCTGGAGCCGGCTGCCGCCGGGTCCCTCCGGGTCGCTCTCGCGCCCGCCGTGCTCGGCCGGGGCCGTCGTACGTGCCGCGCCCGCTCCGCCGTCACCGGCCACGCCGGTCTCCGGCCGCCGGGCCCGTGCGGGTCCCCCGGACGCGTCCGCGACCGGGTCGGGCTCGCCGCCCGGAGCCGGCACGCGGGGCGCCTCGCCCCCGGCCGCGGAGCCGTTCGCCGTGCGGCGGGGGGACGAGGGCTGCAGGCCCGTCCCCCCGGTGGTGCGGAACAGTTCGTCGGCTCCCGGCAGACTCACTCGGCGTGACACCGGGCGAGCACCTCCCTGGCGAGCTGGCGGTAGGCGGCGGCACCGACGGAGTTGGAGGCGTACGTGGTGATCGGCTCGCCCGCGACGGTGGTCTCGGGGAAGCGGACCGTACGGCCGATGACGGTGTGGTAGACGTGCTCGTCGAAGGCTTCCACGACCCGCGCGAGGACCTCGCGGCTGTGCACGGTGCGGGAGTCGTACATCGTCGCCAGGATGCCGTCGAGCTCCAGCTCGGGGTTGAGCCGCTCCTGGACCTTCTCGATCGTCTCGGTGAGCAGCGCCACACCGCGCAGCGCGAAGAACTCGCACTCCAGCGGGACGATGACCTTATGAGCCGCCGTCAGGGCGTTGACGGTGAGCAGACCGAGCGAGGGCTGGCAGTCGATGACGATGTAGTCGTAGTCGGCCAGCAGAGGCTTGAGCGCCCGCTGAAGAGTCGACTCGCGCGCGACCTCGCTGACCAACTGCACCTCTGCCGCTGACAAATCGATATTGCTGGGCAGCAGGTCCATGTTCGGGACGGCGGTCTTGAGGAGGACCTCGTCGGCCGCCATGCCCCGCTCCATGAGCAGGTTGTAGACCGTCAGGTCGAGTTCCATCGGGTTGACGCCGAGTCCGACCGACAGGGCACCCTGGGGGTCGAAGTCGACGAGCAGGACCCGTCGTCCGTATTCGGCGAGTGCGGCGCCCAGGTTGATGGTCGAGGTGGTCTTGCCGACCCCGCCCTTCTGGTTGCACATCGCGATGATTTTGGCGGGGCCGTGCTCCGCCAACGGTCCGGGGATGGGGAAGTACGGGAGCGGGCGCCCGGTCGGGCCGACGCGTTCGCGGCGCTGGCGCGCGGCGTCCGGCGCGAGCGTGGCCGCGTACTCCGGGTCCGGTTCGTACTCCGCGTCCGGGTCGTAGAAGTGCCCCTGGGGCAGGTCGTCGTAGTCGGCGAGACGGGCGGGTTCTCCACTGCCCCGGTCGCCGGCCATGGCGTTCACGTGATGGCCGTCCATGCTGTGGTGGGCTGTCGTGGTCATGCTCTGGTGGGCTGCGAAGGTGTGGACCGCGACGGAGCCGACAGCCTTGAGCCCCGAGGGACCCTGGCCCCGTGCGACCGCTCCTGGTCGACCACCTCCGGGAGAAAATGTCGACTCATTCACAAGTCGTCTTACCTCCTTGGATGTGGCCAGGAAACTTATCGATAGGTCAGCGTGGCACCATGCCGACGGTTGGCGACTCTATGGCGTGTCGGGCGTCCGCAGCAACACAATCCACCGGACCCGGCACGATGTGTCAGTAACCGAACCCCTCAATGTCAAGGGCGCGGGCGGCATCTGACCGATGTTTCGGGGGTGCGCGAATCGGTTAAAGGGTTACGTTCACGGCGAGTTGAGAGCCGGCTCTCCGACGCCGGGCGCGCGGCGTGTCGCACATGCGACCGGCCGGGCCTTTGTCGACAAGGCCCGGCCGGTGGTGCGTCGTTGACGCGTGGAGTTGACGAGCTCAGCCCAGGAGGGTGCGCAGTTCGACGCTCTCCAGGCCGTGCGCCTCGGCGACCGGGCCGTAAACGACCTTGCCGTCGTGGGTGTTGAGGCCCTTGGCCAGCGCCGGGTCACGGCGCAGCGCCTCGACCCAGCCGCGGTTGGCCAGCTCCACGATGTAGGGCAGCGTGGCGTTGGTGAGCGCGTGGGTGGAGGTGTTCGGGACCGCGCCGGGCATGTTGGCGACGCAGTAGAAGACCGAGTTGTGGACCTCGAAGGTCGGCTCGGCGTGGGTGGTGGGACGCGAGTCCTCGAAGCAGCCGCCCTGGTCGATCGCGATGTCGACAAGGACACTTCCGGGCTTCATCTTGGCGACGAGCTCGTTGGTGACCAGCTTGGGGGCCTTGGCGCCGGGGATGAGGACGGCACCGACGACGAGGTCGGCCTCGACGACGGCCTTCTCCAGCTCGAAGGCGTTGGAGACGATCGTCTGCACCTTGGTGCCGAAGATCTTGTCGGCCTCGCGGAGCTTGTTGATGTCCTTGTCGAGCAGCGTGACGTGGAAGCCGAGGCCCACGGCGATCTGCACGGCGTTCCAGCCGGAGACGCCACCGCCGATGACGACGGCCTTGCCCGCGGCGACGCCGGGGACGCCGCCGGGCAGCACACCGCGGCCGCCGGCCTGGCGCATGAGGTGGTAGGCGCCGACCTGGGGCGCGATCCGGCCCGCGACCTCGGACATCGGGGCGAGCAGCGGCAACTGCCGGCCGGCCGTCTCGACGGTCTCGTAGGCGATGGCGGTGGTGCCGGACTCCAGCAGCGCGTCCGTGCACTCGCGGGAGGCCGCGAGGTGCAGGTAGGTGAAGAGCGTCTGGTCCTTGCGGAGGCGGTGGTACTCCTCCGCGATCGGCTCCTTGACCTTCAGCAGCAGGTCGGCGGTGCCCCAGACCTCATCGGCGGTGCCGAGGATGGTGGCGCCGGCGGAGACGTACTCCTCGTTCGTGATGGACGAGCCGAGGCCGGCGTCCTTCTCGACGAAGACCTGGTGGCCCTGGCGGACGAGCTCGTGCACTCCGGCGGGCGTGATGGCCACGCGGAACTCGTTGTTCTTGACCTCGCGGGGGATGCCGACCTTCACGTCGATCACGGTCCTTGAAAGAGAGGGTGCAGGAGGAATTATCCCCTCATGCGATGCATGACGGAACTGACCGCGCCGAACGCGGCCCACCCAGTCTATTGAAGGATCGATTCTTGTCTAGCCTTGTAAAGCTTTAGTTCTCGCGAGGATCACTACCGATTTCGTAGGCTACTGCGGGTGATCTTCGAGCAGTCGCTCCCCCACGGCCCGGTGGAGCCGTGCCGCTGCTGGGTCGCCGAGCCGCTGGAGGGTGTCCGCGATCCGTAGCTGCAGCGCCGCTTCGAGCCGTACGTCGCTCGCGCCACGGGCGATTTCGAGGGCTTCCAGACAGGTGCGCAACGCCTCCTCGGGCCGTCCCGCGTACTCGTGGACGCGCGCCACCTCGCCCATCGCCCGCGCCTGGCCGGCCGCCTCGCCGATCCTGCGGTACGTCCGCACGGCCGCCCGCCACTCCTTGAGCGCCTCGCCCCAGCGGCCCGCGCAGGAGTGCACGCCGCCGATCCGGCCGTGCAGCCGCGCCGCGTCGGCGCTCTCCCCCCGGGCCAGCCGCAGCTCCAGGGCCCGCCCGTACCAGTCCGCCGCCCGCTGCCAGTCGCCCAGCTCGGTGTACGTGCCGCCCAGCGACTCCAGCGCCCGGCCGGTGGCCACCGGGTCCTTCACCGAGCGGGCCGCCTCCAGCGCGCCCCGGTAGCGGGTGAGCGCGTCCGCGCTCCGCCCGGCCTGCCCGTCCAGGTCCGCCAGATTGAGCAGGGCGGCCGCCTTCTCGTGCGGCAGACCGCGCCGCTCGGCGACCTCCAGGACCAGTTGGTGCAGCGCGTAGAGGTCGGGTGCGGCCGCCTCCGGGCCCAGATGCGCGAGCAGCGTCCGGGTCAGCGTGGCCATCAACCGCCGGTCTAGGGTGTCGAGTTCACCGTCCGCGACGGCCATCCGCGCGGCGTCGAGCAGGGCGGCCCGGCGGCTGCGCAGCCAGCCGGCGGCGGCCGCGGGGGAGGCGAAGCGCAGCGAGCGCGGCCGCCCGGCGACCTTGAGCCGCGCGGGGGAATCGGCCGGCTCGGCCATCGCCCGGCAGGACTGGAGCAGCCGGACGGTCCGCTCCAGCATGCGCGCGCGGGCCAGCTCGACGTCGGCGGGCCGCTCGTGTGCGGCGAGCAGCGCCCGCGCCGGCGCGTGCAGGCAGCCGGGCAGGCGGTAGCGCGGACGCGGCGCGGTGTCCGGCGGTACGGACGCCCGGGGGCGGGTGCCAGGGGCGGGCCCGTCACCCCCGCCGTCGTCGGGGACCGGCCGCAGCAGGCCGAGCGCGGCGAAGTCCTCCAGGGTGGTCGTCGCGGCGGCCACCGAGCAGCCGGCCAGCGCGGAGGCGATGTGCGCGTCCACCAGGCCGGCGGGGGCCAGGGTGAGCAGCCGCAGTATCCGGGCGGCGACCGGCCCCAGCGTGCCGTACACGAGCCGGAAGGCGCGGTACAGCGGCCGGCCGGCCGTGGACAGGTCCGCCGGCAGCGGTACGGCGCGCAGCTCGTTGCACAGGTCGGAGACCGACGCCTTGGGGCGCGCCGCGAGCCAGCCGCCGGCCAGCACCAGTGCGGCGGGCTGGCCGCCGCACTCCTCCGCGACGGACTCCGCGGTGCGCGGATCGACGGTGATCCGGGTCGCGCCGGCGTAGCGGCCGAGGATCTCGACACAGGCCGCGCTGTCCAGCCCGCCGAGGGTGCACGGCCGGACATCGGGGATGCCGGTCAGCGGCCCCTGGGAGACGACCACCACCAGGCAGTCCGGGGCGTCCGGGAGCAGGGGTTCGACCTGCTCGGCGCCCGGGGCGTCGTCGAGGAAGAGCAGCGCGCGGCGGGTGGCGAGCGCGCCGCGCAGGCTCTCGGCCAGCTCGTCGGCGGCCGAGCCCGGCGGGGCCTGGATGTTCAGAGCCCTCAGGAGCTCCCGGGCGACGCGGTCGGTGGCGGCCGGGGCGCCGTCCGGGCCGCTCAGGGCGGCCCGCAGCACGCCGTCGGGGTAGTCGCCGGCCAGTTCGCGCAGGAGTTCCTCGGCCAGGGCGGTGCGGCCGGAGCCGGGACGGCCGGCGATCAGCAGGACCCGGCTGCGGGGGCCCTTGCGGCCGGAGAGGGTGTCGAGGCCGGTGCGTTCGATGTCGGCGCGCAGGGCCTTCAGCTCGCGGCGGCGGCCGGCGAAGCGGACGGGCGGCGGCTCGGGGGCGGCGGGAGGCGCGGCCGGGATGGGGGCGCGGGGACCGGGCGGGCGGGCGGGGGCCGGGTCGGGGCGGGCTGGTGACGCCCGCCGGTCGCGCGCCGCCGCCACCGGCCGCCCCGCCGGCCCCGGCGGGAGGCACCCCCCGCCCACCGCCTGATCCGTCACCGGCCACGCTCCCGTTCACCTGCCCGTACAGCCCGCCGCGAACGCGGACGGGCACGCGACCGAGCGTAGTTCACGGCCCGTCATGACCCGTGCCGAGCAGGGCGGTTGCGTCACTCGATCGGTTCAGAAGATCATCCGACCGATGTGCCGGGCGGACGGCGGCGGGGAGCGGTCAGGCGACGAAGGGGCGGGCCGGCCAGGGCGCCTCGGCGGGCCGCAGCGCCTCCAGCCCGTCGCCGGTCTCCGCCGCGGTGAGCGCGAGGACGCCCACGGCGAGGCAGGTGTTGTGCAGCTCGCCGGCGAGCACCCCGCGGACCAGTTCGGCCCGCGGCACCCGCGCCAGCTCCATGTCGGCCTCTTCCTCGGCGACCTCGAACCGCTCCCCCTCGGCCTCGGACAGGTCCCGGGCGAGGAAGATCCGCACGGCCTCGTCGCAGCCGCCCGGGGTGGTGAAGACGTCCGCCAGCACCCGCCAGTCCTCGGCCTTGACGTGCGCCTCCTCGTACAGCTCGCGCTGCGCGGCGCGCAGCGGGTTCTCGCCAGGGATGTCGAGCAGCCCGGCGGGGATCTCCCACAGCTTGTGGCGTACGGGGTGACGGTACTGGCGCAGGACCAGCACCCGGCCCTCGTCGTCCAGGGCGACGACGGCCACCGAGCCGGGGTGCACCTGGTAGTCACGGGTGACGGTGGCGCCGTCCGGCATGACGACCTCGTCGGTGCGCACACTGGTCTTGTTGCCGGTGAACGGCGTCGTGGTCGCGGTGACCGTCCACTCCTCGGGGGTGTCCTTGATCGCCATGCGCGTCCTCCTGCTGTGCCTCTACCAACGCGGAAACCGGGGCACGGACCTGCGGGAAGGCCCGTACCCCGGCAACCGTAACCGGCGCGGTGCGCGCTACTTGACGGTGCCCTCGCGCAGGGCCGCCTGCCGCTGCACGGCCGCCTTCACCAGGCCGGCGAAGAGCGGGTGCGGGCGGGTCGGGCGGGACCGCAGCTCGGGGTGCGCCTGGGTGGCGACGAGGTAGGGGTGCACCTCGCGCGGGTACTCGACGTACTCCACGAGCTTGTTGTCCGGGGAGGTGCCGGAGAACAGCAGGCCGGCCTGCTTCTCCAGCTCGCCGCGGTAGGCGTTGTTGACCTCGTAGCGGTGGCGGTGCCGCTCCTCGACGTAGGGCTGGTCGCCGTAGACCTCGCGGACGATGGAGCCCTCGGCGAGCTTGGCCGGGTACATGCCCAGCCGCATGGTGCCGCCCATGTCGCCCTCACCCGCGACGATGTCCATCTGCTCGGCCATCGTGGAGATGACCGGGTCGGCCGCGGCCGGGTCGAACTCGGTGGAGTTCGCGCCCGGGATGCCGGCGAGGTTGCGGGCCGCCTCGATGACCACGCACTGCAGGCCCAGGCACAGGCCCAGCAGCGGCAGCTTGTTCTCGCGGGCGTAGGTGATCGCGCCGACCTTGCCGTCCACGCCGCGGTCGCCGAAGCCGCCGGGGATGCAGACGGCGTCGCAGTCCGCGAGCTGCTCGGCGGCGCCGGCGCCCTTGCAGTCGTCGGAGGTGACCCACTTGACCTTGACTCGGGCACGGTTGGCGAAGCCGCCGGCGCGCAGCGCCTCGGTGACCGAGAGGTAGGCGTCCGGCAGGTCGATGTACTTGCCGACCAGCGCGATCTTGACCTCGTGGTCGGGGTTGTGGACCCGGTCGAGCAGGTCGGCCCACTGCGTCCAGTCGACATCGCGGAACGGCAGGTCCAGCTTGCGCACGACGTAGGCGTCCAGGCCCTCGGCGTGCACGACCTTCGGGATGTCGTAGATGGACGGCGCGTCGGGGCACGCGATGACCGCGGCCTCGTCGACGTCGCACATCAGGGAGATCTTCCGCTTGATGGCGGTGGGGACCTCGCGGTCGGCGCGCAGCACGATCGCGTCGGGCTGGATGCCGATGTTGCGCAGCGCCGCGACGGAGTGCTGGGTGGGCTTGGTCTTCAGCTCACCGGACGGGCCGATGTAGGGAAGCAGCGAGATGTGCACGACGAAGACGTTGTCGCGGCCGACCTCGTGGCGGACCTGGCGGACGGTCTCCAGGAACGGCAGCGACTCGATGTCGCCGACCGTGCCGCCGACCTCGGTGATGACGACATCGACGTCGTCGGTCGCCATGCGCCGGATGCGGTGCTTGATCTCGTTGGTGATGTGCGGGATGACCTGCACGGTGTCACCGAGGTACTCGCCGCGCCGCTCCTTGGCGATCACGGTGTTGTAGACCTGGCCGGTGGTGACGTTCGCGGAGCCGTCGAGGTCGACGTCCAGGAAACGCTCGTAGTGGCCGATGTCCAGGTCGGTCTCGGCGCCGTCGTTGGTGACGAAGACCTCACCGTGCTGGAACGGGTTCATCGTTCCGGGGTCGACGTTCAGGTACGGGTCGAGCTTTTGCATGGTGACCCGGAGGCCGCGCGCCTTGAGCAGCGCACCCAGGCTGGAGGCGGTGAGCCCCTTGCCGAGCGAGGAGGCGACGCCCCCGGTGACGAAGAGGTGCTTGGTCGTCGTGGCTGCGTTCATTCGAGAAGCAGAGGGCGGCATGGCCAAGAGGGGGCTCCCGTGGTCGCGAGGTGGAGAGGTGCGGATCGGCGCCAACCTGGGATTTCAGGGGTGCCGCCGCTGCGGTTCGGGGGTGCCGTGAGTGTTGCTGGGTCCCACCGGTCCACGGGGTACCAGGCTATCAGCGACCGGGCATGGTCGCTCCCGGCCACGCGTCCGGCCTTCGACGTGACCCAGGCCACCCGTTCGGAGGACCCCACTCGACGTGAGCGTCCCGCAGATCACTCTCATGCGTCGTATCCTGCTCGGACACTCGCGACGAGCCGTCCGGGAAGGCACCACCCTCCCCCAGCTACCGCTGGGCGGTGCCCCCAGCCCGATTTCCGGTCCCGCTGCTCGGCGACGTTTCATGGGCAGGACGGATACTTCACACGTCCCATGGGGGGCGTCACTCCAGTTCGACGGGAGATGCACGTGGCCGGGCGCATCGAGGACTACGCACTCATCGGCGATATGCAAACCGCCGCTCTAGTGTGCCGGGACGGCACGGTCGACTGGCTGTGCCTGCCCCGCTTCGACTCGCCGGCGGTCTTCGCCGGACTGCTGGGCACCGAGGAGCACGGATTCTGGCGGATGGGGCCCTCGCACGGCCCCGAGGGCCGGCCGCTGCCCGCCGACCGCCGTCGCTACCGAGGCGATTCGCTCGTACTGGAATCGGAATGGGACACCCCGCGCGGCACGGTCCGGGTCATCGACTTCATGCCGCCGCGTGACGGCGCGCCGCAGCTCATCCGCATCGTGGAGGGCGTCAGCGGCCGGGTGCAGATGTCGTCGGCGCTGCGGATGCGGTTCTCCTACGGCTGGGTGGTGCCGTGGGTCCACAAGGTCGACACCCGCACCGTCGCGGTCGCGGGCCCCGATTCGGTGTGGCTGGACACCTCCGTGGAGACCTACGGCAAGGACCTGACGACGTACTCCGACTTCACGGTCGGGCCGGGCGACCGGATCGCGTTCACGATCAGTTGGCAGCCCTCGCACCACCAGCCCCCGGCGCTGGCGGACCCGGAGGGGTCGTTGGAGGCCACCGAGGACTTCTGGCGGGAGTGGGTCGAGCACTGCACCTACCACGGCCCCTACCGCGATGCGGTGGTCCGCTCGCTGATCACGCTCAAGGCGCTGACGTACGCGCCGACCGGCGGGATCGTGGCCGCGCCGACGACCTCGCTGCCCGAGTGCCTGGGCGGCGTCCGCAACTGGGACTACCGCTTCACCTGGCTGCGCGACGCCGCGATCACCCTGTCCTCCCTGCTGCGCACCGGCTACCGCGAGGAAGCGCGGGCGTGGCGGGAGTGGCTGCTGCGGGCGGTGGCCGGCGATCCGGAGAACCTCCAGATCATGTACGGCATCGCCGGCGAGCGGGAACTGGGCGAGAACGAGCTGAACTGGCTGCCCGGCTACGAGAATTCCCGGCCGGTACGGGTCGGCAACGGCGCCGCGGGACAGCTCCAGCTCGACGTGTACGGCGAGGTCACCGAGGCGCTGCACCTGGCGCACATGACGGGCCTGGCCCGCAACGACTACGCCTCCGTACTCCAGCTCAAGCTGATCCGCTGGGTGGAGAAGCACTGGGACGAGCCGGACGAGGGCATCTGGGAGGTCCGCGGTCCGCGCCGGCACTTCGTGCACTCCAAGGTCATGACCTGGGTGGCGGTGGACCGCACGGTCAAGCTCATCGAGTCCGGCGACGTGGACGGCCCGCTGGAGCGGTGGCGGGACCTGCGCGAGACGATCCACCGCGACGTGTGCGAGAAGGGCTACGACAAGGAACGCAACACCTTCACGCAGTCCTACGGCTCGCAGGAACTGGACGCCTCGCTGCTGCTGATCCCGCAGATGGGCTTCCTGCCGCCGGACGACAAGCGCGTCATCGGCACGATCGAGGCGATCCAGCGGGAGCTGGGCACCGAGGACGGCTTCGTCATGCGCTACCCGACCTCCGGCGAAGGACTGGGCGTGGACGGCCTCGAAGGTGACGAGGGCGCCTTCCTGGCCTGCTCGTTCTGGCTCGCCGACGACCTGGCGATGATCGGCCGCGTCGAAGAGGCCCGCAAACTCTTCGAGAAGCTGCTGTCGCTGCGCAACGACCTCGGTCTGCTGGCGGAGGAGTGGGACCCCAAGCTCAAGCGGCAGGTGGGCAACTTCCCCCAGGCGTTCAGCCACGTCCCGCTGATCGACACGGCACTGCGGCTGACGGCCAGCGGGGCTTACGGGGGGTAGGGCCGCGCGGGTCGGTGGAGCGCCGCGCGGGTCGGCGTGGGGCCGGGTGGGGAGGATGCCTCCCGGCCCGGCCCCGTTTCCGTTCGAGGGCGGGTGCGGGTGCGGGCGCGGGTCAGAACGGGGTCAGTGTCAGGGTGATCTCCTTCGGGGCGCCGTCCTCGATGTACGAGGCGAAACCGGCCACGTCGTCGAAGGCGAAGCCGTACGCCTTGCCGTCAACGGTCGCGGCGTGCATGGCCCTGGCGTAGTGGTGGGTGAGCCGCTGCCGGTAGAAGGCGGCCGGGTCGGTGGTGGGCTGGGCGGCGGCCGAGGCGAGCGTGGAGCGGTTGAGCGCGGCGCCCAGGATGGCGGCGACCGGGCCGAGCGTGCCGTCGTTGGGGGCGGCGAGGGCGCCGTCGCAGAAGAGCACGTCGCGGGTGGTGGGCTTGGTGAAGGAGACCGTGCCACCGGCGGCGGCCCCGCTCCGGCCCTTGAGGCCCGGGGGGACGGTGAAGGACAGTTCGCCGTCGCTGACCCGGCCGGTGAAGGTGCCCGCGGCGGTGGTGACGGTCAGGTCCTTCGCCTCGTAGACCGACCATGCCTCGTCGATGGCCGGCGCGAGGTAGTCCTTGGCGAAGAGCCCGCTGTCGAGGCCGTGACCGGGGGCGATGACGCGGGTGTCATCGATGACCAGGCCGCCGAACCCCTCGGCGGCCCGGACGTCGGCGAAGACCTGGGCGCGGGCGCCGTCCTTCAGGGTGCCGGTGGTCTGGTCCTCGGCTCCGGTGAGCCGGAGGGCGAGCGGCACGCTGAACATGTCGACCATGGTGGTGTTGCAGTACATGCCGCCGGAGTTGTGGGTGAACTCGACGCAGTCGTGCACGACGCCGTAATTGGGGTCGGTGGCGACCCAGCCCGCCGGATAGGCCAGCGCCGCCTTGCCGTTGCCGTCCTCGACGGCCTTGAACTTCAGCTTGCCGCCGAGCGCGGTGTAGATCCGCCCGGACATGCGCGGCAGGCGGAGGGTGGTGGTGCCGCTCGCGGCGAGGGGTATGGCGTAGTCGGTGAAGCCGTCCGCGCCGTTGTCGGCCAGGGCGACGGGCCTCAGCTCGCCGTCCGGGGTGACCCGGACCTGCCGGGTCCCGTCGTTGCCGACGATATAGATCCATATCGACGTGTTGGCGTACGCGCCGGAGTGGTTGACGAGGTGCAGCGGCATCCCGGCGGCGGCCCGGCCCGTCGGGGCGGTGGCGCCGGTGGCCCGCCCGGTGAGGACGAACGCGGAGGTGGTGGCGGCGGTGGCGGCGAGGCCGCCGAGCACGCGGCGACGAGTGATCACGGGGTGGCTCCCTGCGCGACGGAGACGGTGACATGGTCGACGACGAGGGAGCCGCCGGGCCGGGTGGCGTCGGTGGGGGTGGGGAAGCCGGCGGCGCCGTCCGGGAACGCCCCGCCCATCGCCAGGTTCAGCAGCAGGAAGTGGCCGTGGTGGGTGGCGTTCGCCCAGGTCGCGGCGTCCATCTCGGTGGAGGTGACGGTGTGGAACCGCCGGCCGTCGACGTACCAGTTCAGCGATTCCGAGGCGGCGTCACCGCGGTCCAACTCCAGGGCGTAGGTGTGGAAGCCGGCCTGGCAGGCGGTGTCCGGGCAGGGCCGGGAGGCGCCCTTGCCCTGGGTCTCGGCGCACGGTCCGCCGGGGTTCACGCCGCAGTGCAGCACGCCCCAGACCTTGTTGACGCCGTTGACGTTCTCCATGATGTCGAACTCGCCGATGCCCGGCCAGTTCCAGTAGGTGCCGCGGTAGTCGGCGCCGAGGGTCCAGAACGCGGGCCAGTAGCCGAGGGCGCCGTCACCGGAGACCTCGGGCATGCGGATGCTCGCCTCGATCCGGAGCTTGCCGCCGGCGGGGGCCGCGAAGTCGGTGCGCCGGGACTCGATCCGGGCCGAGGTCCAGGTGGCACCGTCCTTGCGGGCTGTGATCTTGAGGTGGCCCGCGCCGTCGAGCTGGAGGTTCTCGGGGCGGTCGGTGTAGGTCTGGCGCTCGCCGGTGCCCCAGTTGGCCGGGCCGCCGGGGTAGGCGGTGCCGGTGTCGATGATCCAGTCGTCGGCGGAGGGACGCGATCCGGCGGCACCGTCGAAGTCCGTGCGCCAGACTTCGCGGAAGGCGGCGGAGGCGGGGGCGGCGGCCGGGGCGGAGGGGGCGGCCGGGGCGGCTTGCCCGGCCGATGCCGTCGGGCCGGTGAGGGCGCAGAGGGTGACGAGTGCGGCGCTCGCTGCGTAGAGCACCGCTCTCGGGCGAGAGCGCCCGCCCGCCTTTCGATCCGCTGTCGCGATCATGGTCATGACATCATCTCCTCGACACGGTGGGGGGAGTGGGGAGAGCGGGGAGAGTGGGGGAAGTGGGCGTGGAGGTGAAGGCCGGGGCGTAACGGGTCGCCTTGGGGGCACCTCTCTCGTGAGAGCGCTCTCACCTCATTGTCCGGGAACCCTGCCGACTCGACGGCACGCCGTCAAGTCACCGCGCGGAAAAAGGAGTTGGATGGTGTCTGAAGCGAACGGCCCGCGACCGACGCTGGAGGCGGTCGCGGCGCGCGCCGGAGTCTCCCGCGCGACGGTCTCCCGCGTGGTCAACGGCGGTGCGGGCGTACGGGCCGTGGTCCAGGCGAGGGTCAAGAAGGCGGTGGCGGAGCTGGGTTACGTGCCCAACAGCGCGGCCCGCTCACTGGTCACCCGCCGCACGGGCGCGGTCGCCGTGGTCATCGCCGAACCCGAGACGCGGGTCTTCTCCGACCCGTTCTTCGGCCGCCAGTTGCGCGGCATCAGCCGTGAACTGTCCGCCGCCGACACCCAGTTGCTGCTGCTGTTCGTCCAGCACCGCGACGACTACGCCCGTATCGGCCGCTATCTGTCGGGCGGCCATGTCGACGGCGCGCTGATGTTCTCCCTGCACCGGGACGACCCGCTGCCCGGTATGGCGGAGCGCGCCGGGCTGCCCACCGTCTACGGCGGCCGGCCCGGCTGGGCCGGGGCCGACCGCGAGCCCCGGCCGCTCTACGTCGACACCGACAACCGCGACGGCGCCCGCCAGGCCGTACGCCATCTCCTCGGCCGCGGCCGCCGCCGGATCGCCGTCATCACCGGCCCGCTCGACCAGACCTCCGCCCTGGACCGGCTCGACGGCTACCGCGATGCCCTGGGCACGGCCGAACCGGACCCGCGGCTGATCGCGGACGGCGCCTTCACCGCGAGCGGCGGCGAGCGCGCGATGGCCGAACTGCTGGACGCCGCACCGGACCTGGACGCCGTCTTCGCCTGCTCCGACCTGATGGCCGGCGGCGCGCTGCGCACCCTGCGGGCCCGCGGACGGCGCGTCCCGGACGACGTGGCCGTGGTCGGCTACGACGACCTGGAGCCGGCGGCCTGGGCCGACCCGCCCCTGACCACCGTCCGTCAGGAGGTGGAGGAGATGGGCCGTTTGATGGCCCGGCTGCTGCTGCGCCAACTGGGCCCGGGCGGCGCGGACGCGGACGACCTGGCCCCGGTGATCACGGGCGCGGAGCTGGTGGTGCGGGAGTCGGGCTGAGGCCGCGGCGGCCCCAGCCGCCGGCCCGAGCACCTCAGCCGCGGCCGGCCCGAGCACCTCAGCGGCAGAGCGCCTCCAGGTCCTCGGTGAAGGTCGCGAACTCCGCCCGGGCCTCGTTGACGATGTCCCGGGCGGGCCGCCGCGGGGTGGTCGCGTGCCGCTCGGCGATCTCGGTCAGGGCCGCGTCCGGGCGCGCCTCGCGGTTGGGGTGGAAAGCGGCTTCCCGAGGGCCGAAGCCGTCGGCCAGCACCCACAGGAAGCCGGACAGGTCCCCGGCGACCAGGCCGGTCTCCCCCTCCGAGCCCAGGAAGACCACAGGTTGTTCGGCCAGCGGCCGTCCCGGCCGCGCGCACCATATGGCGGCGAGACCGCCCGCGCCGTCCTGCCCGAAGATCCGGTAGGCACCGCCGTCGAGCTCGGCGTTACCGGTCCACAGGCGCAGCCAGTCGGTGGTCTCCTCGGCGGAGTCGAAGGCGTCGTACGGCTCGAAGTCGACGCTCGCCTCCTCGTCCTCGTCGCCGTAGGGGAACTCGACCTGGGCCACCTCGGCCAGGGCGGGCGGAAAGCGGCGGTCGTCAGCGCTGGTCTCGATCATCCGCGCAGGCTATCCACCGCCACTGACATCGCCACCGACATCGGCCGGGTCACTGCGCGGTGAAGAGCCGCCCGTAGCCGGTGATGTCGGTGGCGGGCGTGTGCGCGGCGCGCAGAGCGGCCCACAGGAGGGTCTGGTTCGCGGTGAGGACGGGGCGACCGAGGGTGGATTCGAGCTGGTCGATGACGCCGACGGCGCGGAAGCCGTTGCCGCCGATGACGACCGCTTCGGCGTCGTCGGGGGTGTGGGCGGCCGCCCAGTAGTGGAGGGCGTCCGGCCGGATCAGGGTCTGCCCGCTGGGGAGCGCGCAGGGGGCGGCGAAGCGTACGTCGAAACCGGCGTCCTGGTAGTAGGCCCGGCCCAGGTCGCTCAGCGTGGTGTCGAACCAGGGCGGGGCGAAGAGGCAGAGCCGGGTGACGTCCAGGGCGCGGAGGGCGTCGACCGTCGCGGCGCAGGTGGCGACCACGGGCAGGCCGTGGGCGCGGGTGGCCAGGCGGTCCAGCATCGCCGCCTCGCCGGGCGCGCCGATGACGTACGCGGAGCTGGTGAAGGCGAAGGCGAGGGCCGCGACCGGGGCGGCCGCGAGCTGTTCGGCGGCGTCGTCGACGTACGGCGGCTCGGCGAAGGCCTGTACGGGGGCGAGCGGGATGGTGGGGTCCATGACCCCGCCCTGCCGGATCGCGCCGAACGGCACCCGGGCGGCGTGCAGGCCCACGTCGGGCGGGGCCATCGCGCGCAGTTCCGACTCGGGTCCGACGTCGGCGTGCGGGGTGAGAACCCCGAGCCGCACGCGTACGTCCCAGCCGTCGGGTCGCCACATCGGTCCGGCTCCTCTCCAGCGACGGGACGGCTCACTCTGCCCCCGGGCGGGCGCCCTGGCGGCGCGCCATGCCGTGCGTGCCTCCGCCAGGCGGACCGTGCTCCTCCGGATAGCGGACAGCGGGTAGCGTTCGACGCCATGGGGCCGGAAGCGAAGATCGAAGCCGAGATCACGGTACGGCGGGCGCTGGAGCTGCCCGCGCTGCGGCGCGGGCTGCCGGAGGTGGTGGCGGGTGCGGACCGGCTGGACCGCGCGGTGCGCTGGGTGCACGCCGGCGAGGTCCCGCACATCGCCTCCCTGCTCAAGGGCGGCGAACTGCTGCTGACCACCGGTCTGGGGCTGGGCGCCCGGCCTTCCGAGCAGCGTGCCTTCATCCGCAAGCTCGCCGACCGCGAGATCGCCGCTCTCGTCGTGGAGCTGGGCTCGCGTTTCGAATCACTGCCCTCGGCGATGGTCGACAGCGCACGCGACTGCGGCCTGCCACTGATCCAGTTGCACCGCGAGGTCCCGTACGTCACGGTCACCGAAGCGATCCACACCGAGATCATCAACAGCCACTACACGCTGCTGCGGCGGGCCGACGAGATCCTGCGCCGCTGCACGGACGTGCTGCTGCGCGGCGGCGGCGCCCCCGAGGTGCTGCGGCTGCTGGCCGTCTTCACCGGCAATCCGCTCTGTCTGGAGGCTCCCGACGGCAGCCCGCTGTACGCCGCGGGGCCGGACGGCGACGACGACGGCGGCCCGGCCGACGCGGATCCGCTGCTCGCCTGGGAGGGCCTGCGCGCCACCGGCGTACGCATCGACGTGCCCGGCGGCGGCCCCGGCCCCGACGCGGTCCGCGCGCGCCTGGTCCTGCTCCCCGTCAACTCCCCGGTGGCGCCGGTCCACCGGATCGCCGCCGAACGGGCCGCCGACCTGCTCGCCGTCGTCATGCTCCAGTCCCGCCAGGAAGAGGTGCTGGCCGCGCGGGGCCGCGGCGACTTCCTCGCCGACCTGGCGGAGGGCCGGATCTCGGCGGCCGAGGCGCCGGGGCAGGCCCGGCTGCTGGGCTTCCGACCCGGCTCGGAACCGGTGTTCCCAGTGGTCATGCGGCTGCCGGCCGGGCTCCCCTCCCCCGGTAGCTGGGCCCTTCTCGCCCAGACCCTGCGCGAGGAGCTCGCGGCTTTGGGGGCGCCGGCGCTGCTCGGCGTACGGCCGGTGGAGGGCCGGGTCCCGATGCTCGTGGCGCTGCGCGCGGGCCAGGACCGCGACGCGCTCGCCGAACGCGTCGCGGCGGCGCTGCGTGCGGGCGTCGTGCGGGCGGGCCTGGACCGGCCGTCGGCGCACCGCCCGGTGGTGGTCGTCGGTACGGCGGGCGACTGGGCGGCGGCGGGGCCCGGGCTGCGGCACGCGGCACAGGCGGCGGCCGCGGCCCAGGGGCTGCCGGACCGGCCCTGGTACGACGCCCGCCGCCTGGACATCGAGCTGCTGCTGTGGCGGATGCGCGAACACGGCGAGCGGGGCGTCCTGACGGACTTCGTGGACCGTGCCATCGGGCCGCTGCTCGCCCACGACCGCGGCGCCCGCCAGCCGCTGCTGCCGACGCTGGAGGCATATCTGGCCAGCGCGGGCCGCAAGGCGGAAACGGCCCGCGATCTGAACGTCAACCGCCAGACGCTCTACGACCGCCTGGCCCGCATCGCCCAGCTCCTGGACACGGACCTGGACGACCCGCAGACGGTCCTCGGGCTGCGCCTGGCCCTTCGCGCGCGCCGGCATACGGACAAGCCGTAGGAGGCCGCTGACCGGTGGGCGGGCGCTCGCCGGTCGGGTCGGTCGCCGGTCCGGTCGCTCGCCGGTCGGGTCGGTCGCCGGTCCGGTCGCTCGCCGGTCGGCGCGGCCGCCGGTCGGCGCGGCCGGACGTCTCCGCCTCCGCCCGGTCAGCCCGTGACCGTCTCCGCCGCCGTCCCCGCCCCGAGCGCGATCAGCACGCCGCCCGTGGCCCGCTCCAGGTTGCGCTGCACCCGGGGGCGCCGCAGTCGGCGCAGCAGTCCGCCCGCGCAGACCACGACCAGCAGCAGCCAGACCGCGGCGATCACCGCGTCGACGCATCCCAGCAGCAGGGTGGTGCCGAACACGGAGTGCCCTTCGGGCAGGAACTGCGGCACCACGGCCACGAAGAAGATCCCGACCTTGGGGTTGAGCAGGCAGCTCAGCAGGCCCTGCCGGAGGGCGCGCAGGGGCGCGAGGGGGGTGAGGTCCGAAGCGGCCGATGAGGTGTCCCCCATCATCTCCCCCATGGCGAGCGGCTGGTCACCGGTGTCTTCCCCGGCCGGCGTCGGCTTCGCGGCGGACCTCCGCTGGGTCCACAGCGCCTGCGCGCCGAGCACCACCAGGTAGGCGGCGCCGGCCAGCCGGACGACCGCGAACGCCGCGTCCCAGCGCTGCAGCGCCGCCGCGAGACCGACCGCGGCGGCGACCGCCCAGGCGAGCGATCCGATCGCCGCCCCGATGGCCGTCGCGGCACCCGTACGCCGTCCGCCGCGCACACAGTTGCGGAGCACCAGCAGGGTGTCGGGGCCGGGAGCCATCGTCACCAGGAGGGCGAACAGCGCGAAGCCCGCCACCGCAGCCGTCACGGCACTCTCCCCTCCTGGTGCGTGCGAGAGGAAAACCCTATCGGCTGACCGCGCCCGCCGGGAGGCGCTCGAAGAGCACCGTCTCCAGCGTCAGACGAGCTGCGGTCGCTGCGTCAACTCGTCGTAGACGCTCAGGACTTGAGCCACCGTGTCGTCCTCGGTGGGCCAGCCGGCCGCCTGCGCGCGGCCCGCCTCGGCGAGCGCGTCGCGGCGCGCGGGGTCGGCGAGGAGGCCGGCGACGGTACGGGCCAGGCCGGCGGCGTCCCCGTAAGGGACCAGTTCGGCGGCGCGGCCCACCAGTTCACGCGTGCCCCCGGTGTCGGTCGCGACCAGCGGCACCCCGGCGCGCAGCGCCTCCTGGGCGATCAGCGACCTGGCTTCCCAGCGGCTGGGCAGCACCACCAGGTCGGCGAGGGCGAGGAGTTCGGGCACGTCGTCGCGGCGGCCGAGCAGTTGGACCGGCAACCGCTCGGCGTCGATGCGCCGTTGCAGCGCGGCCCGCTCGTCGCCCTCCCCGGCGATGGCCAGCAGCGGCTGCGGGTCGAGGGCGCGCCAGGCGTGTGCCGCGTCCAGCAGCAGGTCATGGCCCTGAGACGGGTCGAGACGGCCGACCGCCAGCAGAAACGGGCGGTCCACGGCGCCCAGTTCGGCGCGTTCCTTCTGGCGCATCCGGTCCTGGTCCTCCAGGTCGGCCGGTACGGGAGCGGACCGGGGGCGCGGGATCGCGACCGGCGCCAGGCGAGCGTCCCGCGCGCCCCGCTCGCGCGCCCGGTCCACGAGATCGGAACAGGCGCCGAGGACGACCGCGGCGGCCCGTGCCACCCGCCGTTCCATCAGATGCACGAGGCCGGCCCGCGCGCCCTCGGTGTGCGCCTTTGTGTGCCAGGTGATGACGAGGGGAACGCGCGCTCCCCGGGGGCCGCGCAGTCCGCGCAGCGCCAGGGAGGCCCGCAGACCGGCCCGCAGGCCGTGCGCGTGGACCAGATCGGCGTCCCAGCAGGCGCTGCGCAGCGACGCGACGCTCGCCGGATCCATCCGGGGGTTGACCTGTGTGAACCGCGCGCCGGCCGCGGTGAAGCGGTAGGTGTCCTCGACGTCGGGGGTGGCGCAGACGGTCACCCGCACCCCGCGCGCCACCAGCCCCTCGGCCAGCGAACGGACATGCGCCGCGCTCCCGGCACCGCCGCGTCCCAGCACCTGGACCGTGCGCAGCGGCGACTGCCCGTGCGACGGGGCCGGTGTGCTGATCACGTTTTCGGGCTCCTGGGTCGGCGGGGCGGTAAGGGCCGTACCGGCGGGACGGTCCGGGTGCTGCGGGACGGTGCGGCGTACCGCGCGTGCCCCGGGCGGTGCTCGGCCCGCGGGCGACACGGTTTCACCGCGTGCTGCCGGAGTCCGTAGGGGCGGCCCCGGCAGGGCAGGACGCGGCGAACGCCGCCCGGCGCCGCGCACCGCGCCCCAGGATGCCAGTCCGGCGGCGTCAATTCGGCACCGTCTGTATGCCGTTCCGGTGGGAAGTCTCACCCGCACATCCACGGGTTCACCCACATGGACGACAAACCGCCCTCGCCCACTGCCGTGAACGGCCCTTTCGGGGCGCGTCGACCGCGCGCCGGGAGCGCGTACGAGGAACAGGGCGCCGGGCGCGCACGCCGGGGCGGAACAGCCGACCAGGGTCGAGGCCCCGGGCGCCCCAGGTGTCAGAGAGCGGCTGCCGCCCGGCTGATCCGGTCCCCCAAGGCCGCGGCGGCGACCAGGCCGGCGGCGTGCGCGGCCAGCCCCTTACGGCCGTTCCCGGCGACGATGGCCAGGCCGAGGGCCGCGCCGAGGGCATGGGCACCGGCGTCACCGAGCATCGTGCGCTCCCCGAGATCGTCCCTGACGACCGCGGCCGCGGCCCCCAGGGGCGCGGCGGCCAGCGCGGCGGCGGGTCCGCGGCGCAGCAGACCGGGCGCGCCCACGGCCAGTACCGCGCCGACCGCCCGGCCGGGCCGGACGTCCAGCAGGTTGACCAGGTGCGCCGAGCCCGCGATGACCACGCCCGCCAGCAGTGTGTCGGCCGGACGCCGTGTGAGGAGCGCACCGGCGGCGAGCCCCGCCGCGCCGATCCCGAACAGCTTCACGGCTCCGGTGGTGACCTCGCCGTGGCGCAGGGCCGACAGATGCGCCCGGAATCCGCGCCGGGGATCGTCCGCGCCGAACACGTCGTCGTACGCCCCGCAGGCGCCGCCGGCCAGCACCGCCAACGCCGCCGCTCCGCGCGTCCGGGCCGGTACTCCGGGCGCGGTGACGGCGGCGAGCACGGTCCCCGCGGTCGTCGCGAGCCCGGCGTGCAGGTGGACCGTCCGGCCGCCGTGGTTCTTCCGCTCCCACAGGACTGCGCCCCCCGGCGGCCTGCGCCGCAGCGCCCCGTACGCGGCCCGGGTGGCCCCCGCCGCCCCGAGCAGCGCCGCTGTCCGTCCCCGTCCCCGCGCCCTGTCGCCCGCCGCCGCCATGCCGCTCCCCTCACCCGGCACGGTGCCGGGTTCGACCTCCGCCACCCTAGGCGGCGAGATCATGAGGGCCGCGGGGGGACCTGGCGGGCCGTCGCCTACCGCCCCGTTCGCGCCGTTTCCAGCAGTTCCTCGGCGTGGGCGCGGGCCGTTTCGGAGTTCTCCTGGCCGGCGAGCATCCGGGAGAGTTCGCGCACGCGCTCCTCGCCCTCCAGGACGGTGACGCCGCTCCTGGTGACCGACCCGTCGTTCGTCTTCTCCACGAGCAACTGCCGGTCCGCGAACGCCGCGACCTGCGGAAGGTGCGTGACGACCACGACCTGTGCCGACTTCGCGAGTCTGGCCAGGCGCCTGCCGACCTCGACGGCCGCCTTGCCGCCGACGCCCGCGTCGACCTCGTCGAAGAGGTATGTCGGCACCGGGTCCGAGCCGGCGAAGACCACCTCGACGGCGAGCATCACCCGGGAGAGTTCACCGCCGGACGCCCCCTTGGCGATCGGGCGGGGCGGCGCGCCCGGGTGCGGGGCGAGGAGGAGCTCGACCTCGTCGGCGCCGGCCGGCCCGTAGGCCACCGGGCGTCCGCCGACCATGATGCCGTCGGCGTCCTCGGCCACCTCGGTCTGCCGGATGTCGACGCCGACCCGGGCGTGTGGCATGGCCAGTTCGGCGAGTTCGGCGGTGACCGCGTCGGCGAAGCGCTGGGCCGAGGCGGTGCGAGCGTCGGTCAACGCCTGTGCCAGCTCGCCCAGTTCGGCGCGCAGCGCGTCCCGTTCGGCGGTCAGCTCGCCGATCCGGTCGTCGTCGCCCTCCAGCTCGGCCAGGCGCGCGGCGCTCTCCTCCGACCAGGCCAGCACGGCCGCGATGTCCTGGCCGTATTTGCGGGTCAGGTGGGTCAGGGCGGCGCGGCGCTCCTCGACGGCGGCGAGCCGGAGCGGGTCGGCGTCCAGGCCGTCCGCGTAACCGGCCAGCTCGCCGGCCACGTCCGCCATGAGGATGCCGATCTCGCCGAGCCGCTCGGCCAGCGCGGACAGCTCCTGGTCGTGGCTGCGGACGGCTTCCAGGGCGCGGTGGGCGCCGGCCACCAGGGTGGTGGCGTCGATGCCTTCGGGGTCTTCCGGATTGCCGGCGAGCGCGGCGTGCGCGGCGCTGGCGGCGGAGGCCAGGGCCTCGGCGTGACCGAGCCGCTCGGCCTCGGCGGCGAGTTCGGTGTCCTCTCCGGGCTGCGGCTCGGCCGCCGCGATCTCCTCCAGCCCGAACCGCAGCAGATCGGCTTCCTGGGATCGCTCCCGGGCCCTGGTGGTCAGCTCCTCCAGCTCCGTGGCGACGGCCCGCAGCCTGCGGTGGGCGGCTGTGTACTTGGCGAGCGGGACGGCCACCGCGTCGCCGGCGTAGCGGTCCAGGGCCTGGCGCTGGCGGGCCGGCCGCAGCAGGCCCTGCTGGTCGGTCTGGCCGTGCACGGCGACCAGGTCGTCCGCCAGCTCTCCCAGCAGGCCGACCGGTACCGAGCGGCCGCCGACATGGGCGCGGGAGCGGCCCTCGGCGGAGACGGTGCGGCTGATCAGCAGCGCCCCGTCGTCCAGCTCGGCGCCCGCCTCCTCGGCCCGGACGGCCGCCGGGTCGTCGGGGCCCATGGTGATGCGGCCCTCCACGACCGCCGATTTCGCGCCGATCCGCACCAGGGCGGGGTCGGCGCGCCCGCCGAGCAGCAGGCCGAGGCTGGTGACGACCATGGTCTTGCCCGCGCCTGTCTCGCCCGTCACCGCCGTGAAGCCCGGGGACAGCTCGACAACGGCGTCGTCAATGACGCCCAGGGACCGGATCCGCATCTCCTCCAACACGGACACGACCTTACGAGGTCCGAGGGTCACCCCGCGACGGCCTCCCCTCCCTCCTGCCCAGGACCCCGCGGAAAACCCCACCTCGAAGCGGGCGGATTCCGCGGGGCGCGGGGCCGGGACCGGCCCGCCAGGATGAGCGCGGATCGGAGGGAAAGGGCGCGGGAGGTGCCGGCCCGGGCGTCACCCGGCGGCTCGGGGGGCGCGCGGAACCACAGCGACGCCGACCCCGGCCGACCCATTGGCCGAATCTCGTCGCCGGAGAACCCCGCAAGGCGCCGCATGACCCCGCATGCCGCCGTCGGCCCGGCCGCCGCACCGCCCCGGCTCCGGGCGCGCCGCGGCGTACGGACCAGGTCGCGTCCTAGTGCGGCGCCCCCCGCCACCCCGCCACCGGCAGGGCGAACTTCGCGACGAGGCGGTCGGTGAAGGAGGCGTGGTGCAGACGCGCGAGGCGTACCGGGACGGCTCCGCGGCGGACCTCCACGCGCGCGCCGGCGGGGAGTTCGACGCTGCGGCGGCCGTCGCACCACAGGATGCCGTGCGGGGTCTTGGGCTGGACCTCCACGGCCAGTACGGAACGGGGCGAGGTGACCAGCGGCTTGGCGAACAGCGCGTGGGCGCTGATCGGCACCATCAGCAGCGCCTCGACCTCGGGCCAGACGACCGGGCCGCCGGCCGAGAAGGCGTAGGCGGTCGACCCGGTGGGGGTCGCGCAGACCACGCCGTCGCCGCCGAAGCGGGACACCGGACGGCCGTCGACCTCGGTGACGACCTCCAGCATCCGCTCCCGGGCGGCCTTCTCCACCGACGCCTCGTTCAACGCCCAGTCGGTGTGCACGATGTGGCCGTTGTTGCGGACGAGGACATCGAGCGTCATGCGCTCCTCGACCTCGTAGGTGCGGGTGACGACCCGGTCGACGACCTTGTCGAGGTCATCGCGTTCGGCCTCGGCCAGGAACCCGACCCGGCCGAGGTTGACGCCGAGCATCGGCACCCCGGACGTCCGCGCGAAGTCCGCGCCGCGCAGCAGGGTGCCGTCGCCGCCGAGCACGACCAGCAGCTCGCAGCCCTCGGCCGCGCACGGCTCCGGCTCGACGCGTTCCACCGACGGCGGCAGCGGCAGGTCGGCGGCCTCCTCGGCCAGCACCCGTACGCCGATCCCGCTGCGCAACAGGCCCTGGACGACGCGTTCGGCACTGCGGATGGCCGCGGGGCGGCCGGTGTGCGCGAGCAGGAACACGGTCCGCTCGGCGCCCTTCTCGTGTGCTGCGCTGCCTTCGACTGCTCGGGTTGTGGTCAACGGGGCCCCTCCGCCACTGCACGGTCGACATCCGCCGGGTCGAGTGCAGGCGCCCCGGCGCGCAGCCACAGAAAGTACTCGACATTCCCGGAAGGTCCGGGCAGCGGGCTCGCGGTCACGCCAAGAACGCCGAGGCCCAGTTCGGCGGCGCGCCCCGCGACGGCGCGTACCGCCTCGGCGCGCAGTTCGGCGCTGCGCACCACGCCGCCGCTGCCCAGCCGCTCCTTGCCGACCTCGAACTGCGGCTTGACCATCAGCACGAGGTCGGCGTCGGGCGCCGCGCAGCCGACGAGCGCGGGCAGGACGAGCCCGAGCGGGATGAAGGAGAGATCGCCGACGATCAGGTCGACGGGGATCGAGTCGATCTTGTCGAGCGTCAACTCGCGTACGTTCGTGCGGTCCTTGACGGTGACGCGCGCGTCACTCTGCAGGGACCAGGCGAGCTGCCCGTAGCCGACGTCGACCGCGACGACGTGGGCGGCGCCGGCCCGCAGCAGGACGTCGGTGAAGCCACCGGTCGAGGCGCCCGCGTCGAGCGCCCGGCGGCCCGCGATCTTCAGGCCGTGCGGGACGAAGGCGGCGAACGCGCCGGCGAGCTTGTGGCCGCCGCGCGAGACGTAGTCGGGGTCGTCGGCGTCCTCCCGGACGACGACGGCGGCACTGGTCTCCACCTGGGTGGCCGGTTTGGTCGCCCTCGCCCCGCCGACGGTCACCCGGCCCGCGGCGATCAACTGGCTCGCGTGCTCGCGCGAGCGGGCCAGCTTGCGGCGCACCAGCTCCGCGTCGAGTCGGCGTCGTGCCACTCCTGCCACCTGTGGTTCAGCTCCTGTTGTCGTGCGGCGTCGCGTGGTCGTGCGGCGCCGGGGAAGGGGCGGGCGGCCCGGGGCGCTGGTCGAGGGCGGCCAGCGCGTCACGCAGCCCACGGTGGACATCCTCGTACACCTGGAGGTGCCCGCTCGCGGGGAGGTGGTCGGCGTCGGCGAGCCGCCGCAGTCCGGCGTCGACCGCGGCGTCCCCGGTGGGCGTGACCGGGACGCCGAGCGGCTGCGGCGCGGCCGGCCGCGCGGGCCCGGTCGCGCCGGCCGGCCCGCCGGGCCCGTGCGGCTCGCCGGCCGCCGCCCGCTCATCTCCTGACGTCGGCTCTCGCATGCTCCCGACGCTACCTTGACCGGGGGCGTCGACGGCGGCGGAGCCGCCGGCGGGCTGGCGTATCGTCGATCACGATGGCAACTCTCGACCAGTGCCGCGCCGCTCTCGACCGGCTGGCCCAGAACATGTCCCGCGCCGACGGCGACGTACGCAGCGCCGCCGCGCTCGACCGCTCGCTGAGCTGCCGCATCACGGACCTGGACGTCACCTTCGTCGGGCGTCTGGCGCACGGCACCATCGAGGACGTCACGCACGTCACCGGCCCGCCGCCGCACAAGGCGCAGATCCGCCTCTCCATGGCGGGCGACGATCTGGTGGCGCTGGTGGACGGCCGGCTGAACTTCGCCAAGGCGTGGGCCGGCGGCCGCGTCAAGCTCGAAGCGGGGCTGCGCGACCTGCTGCGGCTCAGGAACCTGTTGTAGCCCCCGCCGCCGCCCGGTCGCGGGTGGCGGTCCCGCGCGCCGCCGTTGCGTCCGCACGGGGCTTGCGGGCGGCGGGGATGACCAGCGGGGTGCCGGTCTGCGGGTCGTCGATGACCTGGCAGGCGAGCCCGAAGACCCGCTCGACCAGCTCCGCCGTGACGATGTCGCCCGGCGCGCCCTCGGCGACGATGGCCCCGTCCTTCATGGCGATGAGGTGGGTGGCGTAGCGGGCGGCGTGGTTGAGGTCGTGCAGGACGGCGACGAGGGTGCGGCCCTGCTCCTCGTGCAGCTCCGCGCACAGGTCGAGGACCTCGATCTGGTGCTGGATGTCCAGGTATGTCGTCGGCTCGTCCAGCAGGAGCAGCGGCGTCTGCTGGGCGAGGGCCATCGCGATCCACACGCGCTGGCGCTGTCCGCCGGAGAGTTCGTCGACATAGCGGTCGGCCAGCTCGCCGACGCCGGTCGCCGCCATCGACTCCCCGACGATCCGCTCGTCGTCGGCCGACCACTGGCGCAGCAGGCCCTGGTGGGGGTAGCGGCCGCGCGCCACCAGGTCGGACACGGTGATCCCGTCGGGCGCGACGGAGGACTGGGGCAGCAGCCCGAGCGTCCTGGCGACCTTTTTGGCGGGCAGCGAGGACAGGGCCGAGCCGTCGAGCAGGACGGCTCCCGCGGCCGGCTTGAGCATCCGCGACAGGGCGCGCAGCAGCGTGGACTTGCCGCAGGCGTTCGGGCCGACGATGACCGTGAAGGAGTGGTCGGGAAGGGTGACCGAGAGGTTCTCGGCGATGACCCGCCGGTCGTAGGCGAGGGTCAGGTTCTCGGCCGTGAGACGGCTCACTTGAGGGCTCCTGGGGGTTGTCGTATCGCTGTGCCGCCGCCGTCGCGCCGGTCCTCGTGGCGGTCCTGCCCGGTCGTGGTGACCGCCCGGCCGTCGTTGCCGGCCGTCATACCCGCCCGGCCTTGCGCTCGGTGGCCAGCAGCCACAGCAGGTAGCCGCCGCCGAGGACGCCGGTCAGGACGCCCACCGGCAGTTGGTCGGCGCCGAAGATCCGCTGGGCGGCCCAGTCGGCGGCGACGAGCAGCAGCGCGCCCATGAGGGCGGCCGGCAGGAGGTTGGGGCCCGGGGAGCGGGTGAGCCGCCGGGCCAGTTGGGGCGCGGTGAGCGCCACGAAGGAGATCGGGCCGGCCGCCGCGGTGGCGCAGGCCACGAGCAGCACCGCCGCCAGCAGCGCCACGACGCGGACCCGGTCGACGCGTACGCCGAGCGCGTAGGCGGCGTCGTCGCCCATCTCCAGCATCCGCAGCGGGCGGCCGTTGAGCAGGGCCAGGGGGACGAGGACGGCGCAGACGGCGGCCAGCGGCCGGAGGTGGTCCCAGCTCCGGCCGCTGAGCGATCCGGTCATCCAGGTGGAGGCGCGGGTCGCCTCGACGATGTCCGCCTTGGTCAGCAGGTAGAGCACGAGGGCGTAGAGCATCGCGGAGGCGCCGATTCCGACGAGCACGAAGCGGTAGCCGTGGATGCCGCGCTTCCAGGCGAGCAGGAAGATGGCGATCCCGGTGACCACACCGCCGACGACCGCGCCGGCGGCGACGGCGAACGCCCCGCCCTGGAAGAAGACGATGACGACGAGCGCGCCCACCGAGGAGCCCTGGGCGAAGCCGAGGACGTCCGGGCTGCCGAGCGGGTTGCGCGAGACGGTCTGGAAGACCGCGCCGGAGATCCCGAAGGCGGCGCCGACCAGGAGGCCGACCAGGACGCGCGGCAGGCGCAGGTCGTGGACGATGAACCTTTGGCCCGGGTTCCCGCCGCCGGTCAGCGTGCCGATGACCTCACCGGGCGTCATGGGGTAGTCGCCGGTGCCGATCAGTACGACGGCCGCCGCCAGGGCGAGGGCCAGCAGCAGCGCTCCGACGAGGACGGCGCGCGGGTCCAGGCGCAGCGACAACCCGCCCGCGGTGCGTATGTTCTTGGTGCCCTTCGCGGGCTTCACGGTCGCGCTCACAGCTTGGCCATCCTCCGACGCCGTACGAGATAGATGAAGACCGGGCCGCCGACGAGGGCCGTGACGATGCCGACCTGGAGTTCCCCGGGGCGGGCCACGACGCGGCCGAGGACGTCGGCGCCGAGCAGCAGGGCCGGGGAGAGCACCGCGGAGTAGGGCAGGATCCAGCGCATGTCGGGCCCGGTGAGGGTGCGTACGGCGTGCGGCACCATCAGGCCGACGTAGACGATCGGGCCGCAGGCGGCGGTCGCCCCGCCGCACAGCAGGGTGATGGCGAGCATCGCCAGGACGCGGGTGCGCGTCAGCCGGGTGCCCAGGGCCCGCGCCTGGTCGTCGCCGAGCGCGACGGCGTTCAGCGGCCGGGCCAGCAGCAGGGCGATCACGCCGCCCACGGCGAGGAACGGCGCGATCTGGGTGACCGTCGGCATGGTGGCGGAGGCGAGTGAACCCACCGTCCAAAAGCGCATCTTGTCCAGGGCCGCGGTGTCCATGAGGGTGACGGCGTTGATGTAGCCGACGAGGACAGCGGTGAGCGCGGTGCCGGCGAGGGCGAGGCGTACGGGTGTGGCGTTGCGGGTGCCGCCGAGGAGGTAGAGCGCGACGGAGACGACCGCCGCGCCGGCGAACGCGAACCACACGTAGCCGGTCAGCGAGGTGACGCCGAGGAAGCTGATGGCGGAGACGACCGCGGCGGAGGCACCGGCGTTGATGCCGAGAACTCCGGGGTCGGCGAGGGGGTTTCGGGTCAGTGCCTGCATGACCGTGCCGGCCAGGCCGAGGGCGGCGCCGGCGATCAGGCCGAGGAGGGTGCGCGGCAGGCGCAGGTCGCGGATGACCACGTCGGTGTCGGAGCCGGAGTAGTGGAACAGCCCGTGCCACACCTGGTCCAGGGCGATGGGCTTGGCGCCGATGGCGAGGCCCAGGACGGTGAGGGCGGCCAGGACGACGACGGAGGCGAGCAGCCCCGCGGAGCGCGTGACGGGCCGGCGCCGGACCACGGGGGCCGGGGCGTTCGGGGCTTCGGGGGGACTGTCAACCAACACGAGAGTTAGGTTAGCCTACCCTCACATTCGACTCGCAGGCCCTCCAGAGAGAAGCACACCCACATGAGCACCCCCCGCAGCGTAACTCCGTCCCGTCGCGGCATCCTTGCCGCGGGTGGCGCCCTCGGCATCGGCGCCCTGCTGGCCGCGTGCGGCGGCGGCAAGGACGCGGGGAGCGCCGGCGGCGGCGAGGGCGGCCCGTGGTCGTTCACCGACGACCGCCGGCGGAAGGTGTCGCTGGAGCACACCCCGCGGCGCGTCGTCGCCTTCACCGGCACCGCGGCCGCGCTGCACGACTTCGGGATCGACGACCAGATCGTCGGCGTCTTCGGCCCCACCAAGCTCCGGAACGGCAAGGCCGATCCGCAGGCGGGCGACATAGACGTCGACAAGGTCACCATCCTCGGCAACGCCTACGACAAGTTCAACGTCGAGAAGTACGCGGCCCTGGGGCCCGACCTGCTGATCACGAACATGTACGAGCCGGGTGCGCTGTGGTTCGTGCCGGACGACAACAAGGAAGAGATCACCCGGCTCGCGAAGACCGTCGCCCTCACCTCCTCCCGCATACCCCTGGTGAAGATCATCGAGAGGTACGCCGAACTGGCCGCCGCGCTCGGCGCCGACCTCAAGGCGAAGAAGGTCACCGACGCCAAGGCCCGCTTCGAGAAGGCGTCCTCGGCACTGCGCGAGGCCGCCAAGTCCCACCCCGTCAAGGTCCTCGCCTGCTCCGGCAGCCCCGACCTCTTCTACGCCTCCAATCCCGGCATCAACGCCGACCTCATGTACTACAAGTCCCTCGGCGTCGACCTGATCGTCCCCGACCACCTGGACCGGGGCGGCTACTTCGAGAGCCTGAGCTGGGAGAACGCCGACAAGTACAAGGCGGACGTGCTCCTGCTGGACAACCGCACCGCCACCCTTCAGCCCAAGGACCTGACGGCCAAGCCGTCCTGGGCGAAGCTGCCCGCCGTCAAGGCCGGCCAGATCACCCCCTGGTCGAGCGAGCCGCGCTTCTCCTACGCGGGCGCCGCGCCGCTCATCGAGTCGCTCGCCAAGGCCATCGAGGGCGCCAGGAAGGTCAACTGACGCGACGCACCGCGGTGGCGCGGTCATCCCGGGCGGCGAGGGCGGCCCGGGAGCGCTCCACCGCGGTGCCGGCGACCACCACCGCACCCCGCCCGGGAGGTTCCTCCGCATGACCACGACCGCCGCACCCGCCACCGCCCCGTTCCGCTTCTTCGACGTGCACGTCGTGCGCACCCGGCGGCTGGGCCCGTCCATGGTGCGGATCACCTTCGGCGGCGAGCGCCTGGCCGACCTGGCGTCCGGCGGCCGTGACCAGCGCTTCAAACTCTTCCTCCCGCAGCCGCACCAGGACGCGCCGGTCTTCGCGGACACCGGCGACGGCTGGTATCCGGCCTGGCGGGCGCAGGATCCGGCCGAGCGCCCGGTGATGCGCTCGTACACGATCCGTGAACAGCGCCCCGAGGCGGGGGAGTTCGACGTCGACTTCGCCCTGCACGGCGGCGCCGGCACCGCCGCCCCGTGCGCGACCGCCGGCCCGGCCTGCCGCTGGGCGGCCGGCGCGCGGCCCGGCGACCGGCTGGCCGTCCTGGCGCCGGTGGTGCGGGACAACGGCGGGGTCGACTTCCGGCCGCCGCCCGGCACCGACTGGATCCTGCTCACCGGCGACGAGACGGCCCTGCCCGCCCTCGCCGGCATCCTGGCCTGGCTCTCCCCCGGCACCCGGGCCAAGGTCTGGATCGAGGTCGCCCACGACGACGACCGGCAGCACCTGCCCACCTTCGCCGACGCCGACCTCACCTGGATCGTCCGCGATCCCGCCACGGCCGGGAACCACGAGCCGGTGCTCGACGCCCTGCGCGCCGCCGAGTTGCCCGCCGGCACGCCGTACGCGTGGATCGCCGGCGAGGCGGCGACCGTGAAGGCGGTCCGCCGGCATCTCGTCGGCGAACGCGGCTTCGACCGCCGGGCGGTGAAGTTCACCGGCTACTGGCGGCGCGGCGCCAGCGAGGAGGACCTGCTGGCGGAGCTGACGGCGGGGACGGCGACGGACGACGACTGACCGGCCGCCGGGGCCGTTCTCAGCCCCCGATCCGCCCCAGCGCCTTCCCCGCGTCCGCCGTGCAACCGCCGTCCCCGGCCGCCGTCCAGGCCGCCGCGCACAGCGCCCGCAGCCCGTCCAGGGGCTCGCCGTCGCCGTCCAGGACCAGGGCGTCGCCGGCCACGGAGGCCCGCCAACCGCCGCACCGAAAGCCGTCGTCCGCCCCGGTCACCGCCGGCTGCGGCGCCAGCAGCCCGCGCAGATCGGCGTCCACGTAGGTCGGCCGGTGCCGCGGCGGGGCGGCCAGCAGCTCGGCGGCGGTGGTCACGCCGGTGAGGACCAGCAGCGAGTCGACGCCGCCGTTGTAGGCGCCCTCGATGTCGGTGTCGAGCCGGTCGCCGATCACCAGCGGCCGCCGCGCGCCGGTCCGCAGGACCGTCTCGCGGTGCATGGGCGGCTGCGGCTTGCCCGCCACCTGCGGCGAACCGCCGGCGGCGATCCGGACGACCTCCACCAACGCGCCGTTGCCCGGGGCGATCCCGCGCTCCTTGGGGATCGTCAGATCGGTGTTGGACGCGAACCACGGCACCCCGCGCTGCACCGCGTACGCGGCCTCCGCGAGCCGTTCCCAGTCCAGCGTCGGGTCGTAACCCTGCACCACGGCCGCCGGATCGTCCTCCGCGGACCGGACCGGCTCCAGACCGCGTTCGCGCAGCGCCACCCACAGCCCCTCGCCGCCGATGGCCAGCACCCGCGCGCCCGGCGGCACCTGCTCGGAGATCAACCGCGCGACCGCCTGCGCCGACGTGATCACGTCATCGGGCCCGGTGGGCAGCCCGAAGGCGGTGAGCTGATCGGCGACCGCCCGCGGGGTCCGGGCGGCGTTGTTGGTCACATACGCCAGGTGCATCCCGCCGTCCCGGGCCGTCGTCAGCGACGCGACGGCGTGCGCGATGACCTGTCCGCCGGCGTAGACGACACCGTCCAGGTCCAGCAGCGCCGTGTCGTACGCCTCGCTCAGCGCGCGCTCGCACCCGTCGGGCCGCCCGCGCATCCGCTCACTCATGCCGTGTGACTCCTCACGCCCGCGCGCCACGGGGACCGGCCCCCCCCCGGCGCGGGCGCCGCGCGGCTCGCCGTCTCCGTGTCACGCATACCGATATTTCCAGCCAGTGCCCGGCTGTCCCCCGATCATCCCTCACCGGGCGGGCGGCATAGCATTCTTCAATGACCAGTACCGACGGCCTCCGCCTCCTCCCGTTCCGTGGACTGCGCTACGCCCCGGACCGTGTCAGCAGCCTCACCGCCGTCACCTCCCCGCCCTATGACGTCGTGGTCAGGCCGGACGGCGTGCGGGACCTGGAGACGGCCGACCCGTACAACATCGTCCGGCTGATCCTGCCGCACGCCGCCGATCCGGCCACCCGCCACCGTCAGGCCGCCGAGACGCTGCGCCGCTGGCGGGCGGAGGGCGTCCTGCGGGCCGACGACCGGCCGGCGCTGTACGTCTACGAGCAGCGCAGCGGTGACGTGCTGCAACGCGGGCTGATCGGCGCCCTGTGCCTGGACGGGCCGGTGCTGCCGCACGAGGACGTCATCGCGGAGGTGGTCGAGGACCGCGCGGCGCTGATGCGCGAGGCCGCCGCGAATTTCGAGCCGTTGTTGCTCTCCTACCGGGGCGAGGGCACGCCCAACGGCGCCGGCGCCGTCATCGAGCGCACCGTCACCGGCCCGCCGCTGCTGGCGACCACGACGGAGGACGGCTTCGCGCACCGCCTGTGGGCGGTCACCGATCCCGCCGAGCTGGCGGCCGTCGAGGAGGATCTCGCCCACCGGCAGGCGCTGATCGCCGACGGCCACCACCGCTGGGCCACCTACCAGCGGCTGTACGAGCGCCTGCCCGGCGCGAGGGCGAGCTCCCCCTGGGCGTCGGGCCTGGTGCTGCTCGTCGACACCGCCCGCTATCCCCTCCAGGTGCGCGCGATCCACCGGGTACTGCCGCATCTGCCGCCCGCCAAGGCGCTGGCGGGCCTGGCCGGCGCGTTCCGGGCGCGCCCGCTGCCCGGTGACCTCGGCGCGGCCCTCGCCGCCCTGGACGAGACGCCCGGCAACGCCTTCGTGCTGGCCGGCGGCCCCGATTCCTTCCACCTCCTCGACGCTCCCGATCCGCGGCTTCTGGAGCGGACGGTGCGCAAGGACCGGCCGGAGACGTGGCGGCGGCTGGACGCCACCGTGCTGCACTCCGTCCTGCTGGACGAGGTCTGGGGCATCCCCGACCGGCCGTCGGACATCGGTTACCTGCACCACAGCGCGGCCGCCGTCGAGCAGGCCGCCCGACACGGCGGCACAGCGGTCCTGATGCGTGCCACCTCCGAGGAGACGGTCCGCCAACTCGCCCTGCGCGGAGTGACGATGCCCCGCAAGTCCACCTCCTTCGGCCCCAAGCCCGCCACCGGTCTGGTGCTGCGCACCCTGGACGACGACACCCGCTGATCGCGGCCGGCCCGGTCACCGCCGCGGCACCCCACACCCTCCCGAAGATTTAGTTAGGTTAGGCTTACCTCACTACGTCATCGGGCGGGTCTCCCTGCCCCTGCGCGCCTCTCGGCCTGCGCGGGACGTGGTCAACTCCGCATCAGGGAGGACACGTTCATGAGCCCCCTCGCGCACTCCGCAGAGGAATCGCCGACCACCACCCCCGGTCCGGCCCAGCAGACCCCCGTCGGCCACCCCACCGAGCCGGCCGACGGCCGGACCACCGGGCCGGCCGGCAGCAGAAGCCATCTGCTCAACAACGGCACCGCCGAGCGCTACCGCCGCTCCGTCACCGACGGCGTCGCCCGGGTGAGCGGCAAAATCGCCGCGACCGACCGGCCGTTCACCGGCGTCACCGCCGACGACCTGGCCCCCGCCATCGCCGCCATCGACCTCGAAGCGCCGCTGCACGACCCGGCCGCGGCCCTCGACGAACTCGAAGAGGTCTACCTCCGCGACGCCGTCTACTTCCACCACCCGCGCTACCTCGCGCACCTCAACTGCCCCGTCGTGATCCCCGCCCTCGTCGGCGAGGCCGTCCTCTCCGCCGTCAACTCCTCCCTCGACACCTGGGACCAGAGCGCCGGCGGCACCCTCATCGAACGGCGCCTGATCGACTGGACCGCCCGCCGCATCGGCCTCGGCGAGGCGGCCGACGGCATCTTCACCAGCGGCGGCACCCAGTCCAACCTCCAGGCCATGCTCCTCGCCCGCGACGAGGCGTGCCGCCGGGAGCTGACCCGCCCCGGCGCACCGCTCCCCCAGCTCTCCACCGCCTTCGAGCAGGAAAGCGCCGACTCCACCCGCCGCTCCGGCGTACTGCCCCGGCTGCGCATCCTCGCCTCCGAATGCGGCCACTTCAGCATCCAGAAAGCCGCCACCCTCCTCGGCCTGGGCCCGGAAGCCGTGATCCCCGTGCCGTGCGACGAGAACAAGCGGATGCGGACCACCGAGCTGGCCGCCGCCCTGGAGGACTGCCACCGCGACGGCCTCATACCCATGGCCGTCGTCGCGACCGCCGGCACCACCGACTTCGGCAGCATCGACCCGCTCCCCGAGATCGCCGACCTGTGCGCCCGGTACGACACCTGGATGCACGTCGACGCCGCGTACGGCTGCGGCCTGCTCGTCTCCCGCCGCCGCGCACTGCTGGCCGGCATCGAACGCGCCGACTCGGTGACCGTCGACTACCACAAGTCCTTCTTCCAGCCGGTCAGTTCCAGCGCCGTCCTCGTCCGCGACCGGGCCACCCTGCGCCATGTCACCTACCACGCCGACTACCTCAACCCGCGCCGGATGGCCGAGCAGCGCATCCCCAACCAGGTCGACAAGTCGATCCAGACCACCCGCCGCTTCGACGCCCTCAAACTCTGGCTCACCCTGCGCACCATGGGCGCCGACGCCCTCGGCGAACTCTTCGACGAGGTCGTCGACCGCGCCGCCGACGCCTGGAAACTCCTCCACGACGACCCCCGCTTCGAGGTCGTCGTCGCCCCCCAGCTCAGCACCCTGGTCTTCCGCTACGTCCCCACCGCCGACCACGACCCCCGGCTCAGCGACCGGGTCAACCTGCACGCCCGGGAAGCCCTGGCCGCGTCCGGCGAGGCCGTCGTCGCGGGCACCGTCGTCGACGGCCGCCACCACCTCAAATTCACCCTGCTCAACCCGGAGACCACCCTGGAGGACATCGCCACCGTCCTCGACCTGATCGCCGACCACGCCGGCGCCTACCTGGCCACGCGCCCCGAGCCGGCCCTCAGCGCCCGCTGACCCCTTGGCGGCCGCCTCCGCGCCGCCCCTCCTCACCGGCCCGCCGCGGCCGACCACCCCCCATCGGAGACCCCTCGTGTCCGCCCCATATGACTTCATCGCCATCGGCCTGGGCCCCTTCAACCTCGGCCTGGCCTGCCTGACCGAACCGATCGACGGACTCGACGGCCTGTTCCTGGACAACAAAGCGTCCTTCGACTGGCACCCCGGCATGATGCTCGACAGCAGCACCCTCCAGGTGCCGTTCATGGCCGACCTCGTCACCCTCGCCGACCCCACCTCCCCCTTCTCCTTCCTGAACTACCTCAAGGAATCGGGGCGGCTGTACTCCTTCTACATCCGCGAGAGCTTCTATCCGCTGCGCGCCGAGTTCAACGACTACTGCCGCTGGGCGGCCGCCAAACTCCGCAGCGTCCGCTTCGCCCGCCAGGTCACCACCGTCGAGTACGACGAGAGCGACGAGCTGTACGTCGTCCACGCCGAGCACCTGCCCACCGGCGAACGCGAGACCTTCCGCGCCCGCAAGATCGTCCTGGGCACCGGCACCCCGCCCCACGTCCCCGAGGCATGCCAGGACCTGGGCGGCGACCTGCTGCACAACGCCGACTACCTCGACGCCAAGGCCACCCTCCAGGCCAAGGACAGCATCACCCTCATCGGCAGCGGCCAGAGCGCGGCCGAGGTCTACTACGACCTCCTCCAGGACATCGACCACCACGGCTACGACCTGACCTGGGCCACCCGCTCCCCCCGCTTCTTCCCCCTCGAATACACCAAGCTGACGCTGGAGATGACCTCCCCCGAGTACGTGGACTACTTCCACGCACTCCCCTCCGCCACCCGCGACCGCCTCAACGCCTCGCACAAGAACCTCTACAAAGGCATCGACTCCGAGCTGATCAACGCCATCTACGATCTGCTCTACCAAAAGAACCTCAGCGGCCCCTGCCGCTCCCGCCTCCTGACCAACACCGCACTGCGCCACGCCAGTTACGACGAGACCTCCGGCACCTACACCCTCGGCCTGCGCCAGGAGGAACAGGGCCAGGACTTCACCCTCGACACCCAGGGCCTGATCCTCGCCACCGGATACCGCTACCGCGTCCCCGACTTCCTCGCCCCGCTCCACGACCGCATCGCCTGGGACGACGCCGGCCGCTACGCCGTGGCCCGCAACTACAGCATCGACACCACCGGCCACGGCATCTACGTCCAGAACGCCGAGCTGCACACCCACGGCTTCGTCACCCCCGACCTGGGCATGGCCGCGTACCGCAACTCCTGCATCATCCGCGAACTCCTCGGCCGCGAGCACTACCCGGTCGAAAAAGCCATCGCCTTCCAGGAGTTCACCGCCCCGGCCGGCCCGCACCCCACCCTGGAGGTGCCGGCATGAGCACCCCCCTCTTCACCCGCACCGACCCCGCGCTCGGAGAGTTCTCCCTCCGACCCGTCGACCCGGCCGCCGACGCCGCACTGCTGCACCGCTGGGTCACCCACCCCAAAGCCGTCTTCTGGCTGATGGCGGACTGCGACCTGGCCGCCGTGGAGAAGGAGTTCGCCCGGATAGCCGCCGACCCCTTCCACGACGCCTTCCTCGGCCTGCACAACGGCACCCCCGCCTTCCTCATGGAGCGCTACGACCCCGCCCACCGCGAGCTGGTCGGCATCCATGCCGCCGAGCCCGGCGACGTCGGCATGCACTTCCTGACGGCCCCCACCGACACCCCCCTGCCCGGCTTCACCCTCGCCGTGATCACCACCGTCATGGACATGCTCTTCGCCGACCCGGCCACCCACCGCGTCGTCGTCGAACCCGACGCCCGCAACACCGCCGTCCACGCCCTGAACAAGGCCGTCGGCTTCGAAATCCTCCGCAGCGTCTCCCTGCCCTCCAAAGACGCCTACCTCAGCACCTGCACCCGCGAGAACTTCCTGGCCACCCGAGGAGAGAACTGATGCCGACCCCCTCCGACGGCACCCCCCGCACCCCCGCCCAGGACGCCGTCGCCCACCTGACGCCCGACCTGTGGGCCCGCGCGGGCCGCCTCCTGCTGCGCAAGGCCCTCGCCGAGTTCGCCCACGAACGCCTGCTCACCCCCAGACGCCTGCCCCACGACGGCCACTACGCCGTCCGCAGCGACGACGACACCGTGGAATACCGCTTCACCGCCCGCCGCCTCGCCCTGGACCACTGGCAGGTCGACGCCGACAGCATCACCCGCCACCGCGCCCGCACCGAACTCCCCCTGGACGCCCTGGAGTTCTTCATCGAACTCCGCCGCACCCTCGGCCTGGACGACGCCATCCTCCCCGTCTACCTGGAGGAGATCAGCTCCACCCTCGCCGGCACCGCCTACAAACTCGCCGCCACCCCGGCCAGCGCCGCCGAACTGACCACCGCCGGCTTCCAGGCGATCGAAACCGGCATGACCGAGGGCCACCCCTGCTTCGTCGCCAACAACGGCCGCCTCGGCTTCGGCACGCACGAATACCACGCCTACGCCCCCGAAGCCGCCGCCCCGGTCCGGCTGATCTGGCTCGCCGCCCACCGCGCACACTCCACCTTCACCGCGGGCGCCGACCTCGACTACGACACCCTCGTCCGCGACGAACTGGGCGCACCCACCCTCGACCGCTTCGCCGCCACCCTCACCGACCTCGGCCTGGACCTCGCCGACTACCACCTGATCCCCGTCCACCCCTGGCAGTGGTGGAACAAACTCTCGGTCACCTTTGCCGCCGAGGTCGCCCAGCGGCGCCTGGTCTGCCTCGGCCCCGGCGACGACGACTACCTCGCCCAGCAGTCCATCCGCACCTTCTTCAACACCACCGACCCCGCCAAGCACTACGTCAAAACGGCCCTGTCCGTCCTCAACATGGGCTTCATGCGCGGCCTGTCCGCCTCCTACATGGAAGCCACCCCGGCCATCAACGACTGGCTCGCCCGCCTCATCGCCGCCGACGAAACGTTCCGGGCCGCCCGCTTCTCGATCATCCGCGAGCGCGCCGCCGTCGGCTACCACCACCGCCAGTACGAAGCGGCCACCGCCAAGGGCTCCCCGTACCTCAAAATGCTCGCCGCCCTGTGGCGCGAAAGCCCTGTCCCCACCCTCCGACCAGGCCAGCGGCTGGCCACCATGGCCTCCCTCCTGCACGTCGACCGGGACGGCGGCTCCTTCGCCGGCGCCCTGATCGAGGAATCCGGCCTGGCCCCCGCCGTCTGGCTGCGCCGGTACCTCGACGCCTACCTCACGCCCGTCCTGCACGCCTTCTACGCCTACGACCTGGTCTTCATGCCGCACGGCGAGAACGCCATCCTCGTTCTCGAGGACGGCGCCGTGGCCCGCGTGATCTTCAAGGACATCGCCGAGGAGATCGCCGTCATGGCCCCCCAAGACCTTGAGGGCCAGGGAGGTGCCCCCATCGGCGCGGTCCTGCCCCCCGCGGTCGAACGTATCCGCGCCGACGTCCCCGAGGACAAGAAGCTCCTCTCCGTCTTCACCGACGTCTTCGACTGCTTCTTCCGCTTCCTCAACGCCACCCTCGCCGACCAGGGCATCCTGGACGAGGACACCTTCTGGCGCACGGTCGCCGCCTGCGTCACCGACTACCAGGCGTCCGCGCCGCACCTGGCCGACAAATTCGCCCGGTACGACATGTTCACCGAAGAGTTCGCCCTCTCCTGCCTCAACCGCCTCCAGCTACGGAACAACCAGCAGATGGTCGACCTGGAGGACCCGGCGGGCGCCCTCCAGCTCATCGGCACCCTCCGCAACCCCCTCGCCCGCTACGCCCCCGCCGCCGCCTGAACCCCCACAAACGCCGAAGGGCGGGACCCCACCGGGGTCCCGCCCTTCACCGTCCAACCGAGTCAGCTCTTGTCAGGCCGCTCGTCCTCCGCATCCGCCGCGTCGTCCTCGCCGTCCCCCACAACGACCTCATCGGTCACATCGGCCACCTCATCAGCCTCAACCGACGCGACGTCCGCTTCCCGGGAGCCCGCCTCGACGAGGCCCCCCTCAGCGCCCGCTTCACCCTCATCGCCCTCATCGAGCTCGTCGGCGTCCGCCAGCACGTCGGTGAACTCCACACCGTCCAGCTCAGCCAGCCGGTCCGACGCGTCCGTCGTGCCGCCCTGGTCGGCCTCCAGCGCCTTGGCGAACCAGTCACGCGCCTCGTCCTCGCGACCGACCTCCAGCAGCGCGTCGGCGTACGCGTAGCGCAGCCGCGCCGTCCACGGGTGCACGGCACTCGACGCGAGCTCCGGGCTCTGCAGCGTCACGACCGCCGCGTCCGCCTGCCCCATGTCCCGACGGGCACCCGCCGCGACCAGCCGCATCTCGACCTGCCCGGCCTTGTCCAGCTTCTGCACCTCGGGCTCGCCGGCCATGGCCATCGCCTTCTCCGGCCGGCCCAGACCGCGCTCGCAGTCCGCCATGACGGGCCACAGCTCCACGCTGCCGGTCATCCGCCGCGCCGCCCGGAACTCGGCCAGCGCCTCGCTGTAGTTGCCGACCGCGTACGCCGCGAAACCGGCCGCCTCACGCACCGCCGCGACCCGCGACGCCAGCCGCAGCGCCACCCGCGAGTAGCCATAGGCGCGCTCGGGGTCCTCGTCCAGCAGCTTCGCCACCATCACCAGGTTCTTGGCGACGTCGTCGGCGAGCGTCTTCGGCAGGCTCATCAGCTCCTGCCGCACATCCTTGTCGATCTCCTCACCGGTGACATCCTCCGGAATCGGCAGCCGCTTGATCGGCTCCCGCTCCCGATCCCGCCGGTCATCCCGCCGCTCATCCCGCCCACGCCCAGCCCCATACGGCCGACGCCCACGGTCATCATCCCGCCGCGGCCCACGGTCATCACGACGGAAGCCGCCCCGGTCGCCACCAGAGGGCCGGTCGTCGCGACGGAAGCCGCCCCGGTCGCCACCGGACGGCCGGTCATCACGACGGAAGCCACCACGGTCGCCACCGGACGGCCGGTCATCACGACGGAAACCGCCCCGGTCACCGCCAGACGGGCGGTCATCACGACGGAAACCGCCCCGGTCGCCACCAGACGGACGCTCTTCCCGACGGTCGTCACGGCGGTCGTCACGACGGAAGGCCGGACGGTCACCGCCGCGATCGTCGCGCCGGAAGCCACCGCGGTCTCCGCCGCGGTCATCGCGCCCCGCGTAGCCGCCGCCGGCAGGCCGACCACCACGGTCGTCACGACGGAACCCGCCGCCGCTGCCACCAGAGGGACGGTCGTCACGACGGAACCCACCCCGGTCGCCACCGGACGGACGCTCATCACGGCGGTCATCACGACGGAACGCCGGACGGTCCCCGCCCCGATCGTCACGCCGGAAGCCACCGCCGCCACCACCACCAGAGGGGCGGTCGTCGCGACGGAAGCCACCACGGTCACCCCCGGACGGACGGTCGTCACGACGGAAGCCACCACGATCCCCACCGGACGGCCGGTCATCGCGACGGAAGCCACCACGATCCCCACCACGGTCATCGCGCCCCGCGTAGCCGCCGCCGGCCGGCCGACCACCACGGTCGTCACGACGGAAGCCACCGCCGCTGCCACCGGAGGGACGGTCGTCACGACGGAACCCACCACGGTCGCCACCGGACGGACGCTCGTCACGGCGGTCATCACGACGGAACGCCGGACGGTCCCCGCCCCGATCGTCACGCCGGAAGCCACCGCCACCGCCACCGGCGGGCCTGCCGCCACGGTCGTCACGGCGGAAGCCGCCACGGTCGCCACCGGCGCCACCGCCGACCGGCCGACCACCACGGTCATCGCGACGGAAACCGCCCCGGTCGCCCCCGGAGGGACGGTCATCCCGGCGGGGCCCGCCACGGTCGGCACTTCGGTTGTCCCGGTTGTCGCGGCCCGCGTAACCGCCACCGCCGCCGGCCGGGCGGCCGCCACGGTCGTTGTCACGACGCGCGCCCCGGTCGTCACGCCGGAAACCACCGCGGTCACCGTCATCGCGCCGCTGCGGGCGGCGCTCCGAACGATCGTCGGAAGAGTTGGTGGACATCGACGTGACTCCTGTCTTCGGTACTGCATTCATTCTCACGCACCGATGACTTCGGCGCGCTTTGTGCCAACAAAAAAGGACCCTTGGCACCAGCGTTGAACGCTGGGACCAAGGGTCCTTGAAAGATTGTTCGGCGGCGTCCTACTCTCCCACAGGGTCCCCCCTGCAGTACCATCGGCGCTGAAAGGCTTAGCTTCCGGGTTCGAAATGTAACCGGGCG
>NZ_JBVIHH010000019.1:0-126856 GCF_055570395.1 Streptomyces sp. NPDC031210 | reverse complement strand
CCCCCCCCCCCCCCCCCCCCCCCCCCCCCCCCCCCCCCCCCCCCCCCCCCCCCCCCCCCCCCCCCCCCCCCCCCCCCCCCCCCCCCCCCCCCGCGTCCGTGTCCGCCGGGCTCAGCCCTGGTCGGCGTGCAGGCTCATCGGGCCCGCGTAGATCTCGGTGCCGTCCTCGAAGAGCCGGACCTGGTCCACGCCGCCGTCGAGGAGCGCCTTCCACTCCTCACCGACCCAGGACTCCGCGTCCCCTTGCGTGGTGAACTCCTCCGGCTCCACCGCGGGCGCCGTCTCCGTACCGTCCGCCTTCTCGAACCGCCACGTCCACGCCATGTCCGCCTCCTGGGTCCCACCGGGTACGTGTCTTCCGCCACCGCGGGGCGCCACGAGGGGCGCGGGCCGCGGTGTCGTTCTCGCGTGCTGATCCGCAGCTTAGAGGTATCAGACAGCCCAACGGCCGTGTCGGGTGTCCCCCCGCGCGCTCGCCGGGCGGGTACGCGAGAGACTCGGCGCGTGGAACTGACTCTCCTCGGCACCGGAGCCCCCCGGGGGCTGCCGCGCCCCGGCTGCCCGTGTGCCGCCTGCGCCACCGCCGTCGGCGACGAGGCGCGGGCGGCGACCGCGCTGCTCATCGACGGCGCGCTGCTCATCGACCTGACGCCCGGCCCGGCCTTCGCGGCGGCCCGGGCCGGGCAGTCCCTGGCCGGTGTGCGCCAGGTGCTGCTCTCGCATCCGCACGACGGCCCGGCGATGGAGATCCCGGCCGGGCTGCCGCAGCCGGGCCGGGTCGCGGACGGGCGGGAGCTGGCGCTGCTGGACGGGCACCGCGTGCGGGCCGTCGCCGTCGACATCCCCGGCACCGGCTACGAGATCACCGGCGCGGGCGGCGAACGGCTGCTGTACCTGCCGCCGGGCGCCGCGCCGGCCGGGCTGGGCAACGGCGAGGCGGGCGGCGGCCCGGACACGCGGGGCGGCCCGTACGACCTGGTGCTGCTGGACGTCCTGGAGCGGCCGGACGCGCTGGCCAAGCTGCGGGCGAGCGGCGCGGTGGACGCGGCGACGGACGTGGTGGCGGTGCACCTCGACCACGGTGTGCCGCCCGGCCCCGAGCTGCACCGCCGGCTCGCGGCGGCCGGCGCCCGCGCGGCGGCGGACGGCAGTTCCCTGGTGGTCGGCGAGTATCACGCGGTGCCCGATCTGCCGCGCCGCACGCTGGTGCTGGGCGGCGCGCGCAGCGGGAAGTCGGCGGAGGCCGAGCGGCGGCTGGCGGCCTTCCCCGATGTGCTGTACGTGGCCACCGGCGGCACCCGGGACGGCGACACGGAGTGGGCGCAGCGGGTGTCGCTGCACCGGGAGCGGCGCCCCGGCGGTTGGCGTACGGCCGAGACCTGCGACCTGGTGCCGCTGCTGGCGGAGTCCGCTGCGGGCGAGACGCCGGGCAGCGGGCCGGCCGGTGCCGCGCCGCTGCTCATCGACTGTCTGGCGCTGTGGCTGACGCACGCCATGGACGAGGTGGGGGCGTGGGACGACGCGACGTGGGAGGACGGGGGCCGGCAGGCGCTGCGGGAGCGGACCGACGCGCTGGTGGCGGCCGTCCGGGCGACGCGCCGTCAGGTGGTGGCGGTGAGCAACGAGGTGGGGTCGGGTGTGGTGCCGGCCACGGCGGCGGGCCGCCGGTTCCGTGACGAACTCGGGCGGCTGAACGCCGCGTTCGGCGCGGAGTGCGAGCAGGTGCTGCTGGTCGTCGCCGGGCAGGCGCTTGCGCTGCGTGGATGACGGGCGGGCGGGTCGGCCCGTGTCCGCTTGCCCGCGGGCGCGGCGGCGGGTGCTCTTGAGGCGTGACCGAATCCGAGACCCAATCCGAGCCGGCCGGCGGGCCCGTCCGGGCGCGTCCCGCGGCCTGTCGCCACTCCCGCGGGCGTTCGCGCTCCCGCCCGCGCGGGGAACCGCCGCCGTCCGGAGCGGCCCTGGCGCCCGGTCCGGGGCGGCGCGACCGGCGTGCCGAGGCGGCCGTACGCGACTATCTCGACCGGCGTCCCGAGGCGACCGTGGTCGCGTTGGGCGAGGGGCTGGGTACCGGGTTCTGGCGGCTGGACAACGGGCGGCTGACGTGGCTGACGGTGCAGCCGCCGGGGGCCGCCGCGGTGCGCGCGATGCTGCTGCCGGACGGCTCGCGGCGGCGTACGGTCGCCCGGGCGGCGGGCGACCTGGCGTGGCTGGAGGCGGTGCCGGAGCCGTGGCGCGGGGTGATCGTGACGGCGCCGGGGGTGCTGACGCGGCTGCCGCCGACCGCCGCGCGGGCCCTCCTGGCGGCCTGCGCGCAGCGGTTCCCCGGGGGTGCGCTGGTCTTCGACGCGCTGCCGCGGTGGGTGAGCGCGCTGGCCCGGCGGGGCGCGGCGCTGTCCGCCGGCCGGTGGCCCGCGCCGCCGCGCTGGGGGCTGGACCGCGCCGACCTGCCGCGGCTGGCGGGCCTGCATCCGGCCATCGCCTCGGTGCGTGAACTCCCGTCGCCGGGGGCCGGGTCGGGGCGGCCGGTGACGTCCTGGCGGTGGTTGCCCCCTGTGCGGGCGGTGGCGCCGCTGGTGTGCGAGGTGCGGTTCGCGGGGCCGTAGACGGGAGTTCGTCGGCGGGGCTCGTCGGCGGGGTACGGGAGGGGCCGGTGGGGGTGCGGGGAGCGCGGCGTACGGGCGTGGCGGCGCGGGCCCGCGGCAGGGCGGTACCGGCGTCCCCCCAGGGCGCGTCGCCGTCGTCGCGTTGACGGTAATCTGCGCCCAATGAGCGCCCTGAACCTCGATGACTTCGCCCAACTGATCGAGCGCCCCGACGGCGGTACGCGCCGTGACGCCGAGGAGCGGCGGGCCCGGATGGCCGTGCCGCCCGGCGCGCTCGGCCGCCTCGACGAGCTGGGCGAGTGGCTGGCCGCGGCCCAGCAGCGGGTGCCGGTGCGGCCCGTCGAGCGGCCCCGGCTGCTGCTGTTCGCCGGTGATCACGGGGTGGCGGAGCTGGGGGTCTCGGCCCGGCCCGCCGGCGGCGCGAAGGATCTGGTGCACGCGGTCCTGGACGGCGCGAGCCCGGCCGCGGTGCTGGCGCGCGGCGCCGGTGTGGGGCTGCGGGTGGTGGACATGGCCGTGGACTGCGAGGTGGCGGAGCTGCCCGAGGACGTCACCCGGCACCGGGTGCGGCGCGGTTCGGGCCGGATCGACATCGAGGACGCGTTGACGGCCCAGGAGGCGGAGGCGGCGTTCCGGGCCGGCATGGCCATCGCCGACGAGGAGGCCGACGCCGGTACGGATCTGGTGGTGCTGGGCGATCTGAGCGTCGGCGGCACCACCGCCGCGAGCACCCTGATCGCCGCGCTGTGCGGGACGGACGCGTCGGTCGTGACCGGGCGCGGTGGCGCGCCGATCGACGACCTGGCCTGGATGCGCAAGTGCGCGGCGATCCGGGACGCGCTGCGGCGGGCCCGGCCGGTGCTCGGCGACCAGTTGGAGCTGCTGGCCACGGTCGGCGGCGCGGACCTGACCGCGATGACCGGCTTCCTGTTGCAGAGCGCGGTGCGCCATACGCCGGTGATCCTGGACGGCGTGGTCTCCGCGGCCTGCGCGCTGGTGGCGCAGCGGGTGGCGTTCCGGGCGCCCGACTGGTGGGTGGCGGGCCAGGCGAGCGGTGAGCCGGCCCAGGCCAAGGCGCTGGACCGGATCGCACTCAACCCTCTGCTCGACCACGGCGTCACTGCTGGGGAGGGGACGGGGGCGCTGCTGGCCCTGCCATTGGTGCGGGCGGCCGCGGCCCTGGCGGCGGAACTGCCCGTGCGCGACTGAACGACTCCGGCCCGAGGCGGCCGGCGGCCGGTCGTGCCGGTCGGTGCGGCGGGCGGCGAAAGCCGTTCCGGACCGTCGGCGGTGCCCCCATAAGATCACTCTTTATGGGAGATGTCGCTTGAGTCCGGAGGAAGACACCCCGCGCGGCCGCTGGTCACGGCGCGGGGCCGCGTTCGGGGTCTGGTACCTGCGCACGGTCACGTTCATCAACTTCCTGAGCGCGGTGTGGGTGTCGTTCGGCAACGACATCCGCCGGCACAACGTCGAGGAGTTCTTCACCCCGTACCTGCTCACCGCCGGCTTCGCCTCGGGCGCCTTCTCGCTGTTCTTCGCCGTCACCCTGCGGCGGCGCAAGCGCGCGGCATGGATCTTGAACATGGTGTTGTCGGGGCTGTTCCTGGGGCTGATCGGCCTCGCGCTGGCGGTCGCCCCGGAGTTCCGCGCGCACGCCCAGAACTGGGTGTCGCTGGCGCTGACGCTGCTGTTCGCCGTGGCGCTGGCCGTCGGCCGCCGGGAGTTCTACGCCAAGGGCGACCGCGCCAACCCCAGGCTCGCCGCGGTCACCGCCGTCGGCGGTCTGCTGGCCGCGTCGCTGCTGGCGGCGCTGCTGGTCACCGTCACCAACACCGCCCCGCGGGCGGCCTCGACGTTCGTGGAGCGCTGGCGCTACGGCGTGATGCGGCTGGTCTCGCTCGCCGCCGACGACCGCGCGTTCCCCGGTATCGACACCCCGAACTGGGTCAACGTCACCATCAACGTCCTGAGCACGGCGCTGCTGGTGGCCGTCCTGTGGGCGGCGTTCCGGTCCGTGCGCACCACCGATCCGCTCACCGAGGACGACGAGGAGCGGCTGCGCGGTCTCCTTCAGCGGCACGGCGCCCGCGATTCGCTGGGCTATTTCGCGCTGCGCCGGGACAAGAGCGTGCTGTTCTCCCCCAGCGGCAAGGCGGCGATCACCTACCGGGTGGTGGGCGGCGTGTCACTGGCCTCCGCCGATCCGCTGGGCGATCCCGAGGCGTGGCCGGGTGCCATCGAGCGGTGGCTGGCCGAGGCCCGCGAGCACGGCTGGGCGCCGGCGGTGATGGGCGCGAGCGAGGAGGGCGGCACGATCTACGCCCGGCACGGTCTGGACGCGCTGGAGCTCGGTGACGAGGCCCTCGTGGAGACGGCGGAGTTCACGCTGGAGGGCCGCGCGATGCGTACGGTCCGCCAGGCGTACCACCGCGTCGCGCGGGCCGGCTACACCGTCCGCATCCGGCGCCACGAGGACATACCGGCCGCGGAGATGGACCGGCTGCTGGAGCTGGCCGACGACTGGCGCGACGGGGAGACCGAGCGGGGCTTTTCCATGGCGCTCGGCCGGCTCGGCGATCCGGGGGACGGCCGGTGCGTGATGTTGGAGTGCACCGATGGCGGCGGTGAGCTGCGGGCGCTGCTGAGTTTCGTGCCGTGGGGCGCGAAGGGGCTGTCGCTGGACCTGATGCGGCGTGACCGGGACTCCGAGAACGGCCTGATGGAGTTCATGGTGCTGGAGATGATCCAGCGCGCGAAAGAGGTGGAGATCACTCAGGTCTCACTGAACTTCGCGATGTTCCGTTCCGTCTTCGAACGCGGATCGCGACTCGGCGCGGGCCCGGTGCTGCGCCTGTGGCGCTCGCTGCTCAGCTTCTTCTCCCGGTGGTGGCAGATCGAATCGCTCTATCGCGCCAATGCGAAATATCGGCCTATTTGGGAGCCCCGGTACATGCTCTTCGAAAAGAGCACCGATTTGCTGCGCATCGGAGTCGCCGCGGCGCGCGCGGAGGGCTTTTTGGAAGCACCCGGTCTGCCGAAGTGGCTGAACCGCAAGCACCTGGAGAACGTGAGATGACCGAGGCTCGGGCGGGGCGGCGAGGGGTGTCCGTGCTGCGTCGTGCCGCGCGTGCCGAGTGGGGGCCGCTCCTGCGGACGGTGCGGTCCGCACTGGCGGACCGCAAACTGCGGGCGATCCCCGTGACGCTCGCCGCGGTGTTCTTGACCATGGTCCTCCAGTTCGTGCAGAACCAGCCCTGGGGCTATCAGCCGGTCCAGAACGTGGGGTCGGTGCAGGCCGACGAGCATCTGTGGCTGGCGCTGCTGCGGACGCCGCTGTCGCTGTTCGTGCCCGCCCTGGACCTGCCGGTCTGGGGTGCGTTGGCGCAGATCCTGGTGGTCTTCGGGATCGGGGAGATCAGCCTGGGCTGGCAGCGGATGCTGGGCGTCGCCTACGTCGCCACCCTCTCCGGGACGATGTACGCCCGGATCGGCATCTGGCTCGGCCCGGCCACCCCGATCGGGCTGCCCGGCTCCGACGCGTACGTCACCGACACCGGCCCGTCCGCGGCCGTGGTGGGGCTGGCGATGTTCGTGTGCTGGCGCTACCGCGCCTGGCTGACCTGCGCGCTGGTGGTGGCCGCGATGGTGTTCGAGGTCCTGTTCATCAAGAGCAACCTGGCGGGCAAGGAGCACATCGCGGCGCTGCTGGGGGTGCTGGTGCTGTCCGTGCTGTGGGAGGTGCGCCGGCGCAAGCCCCGTGGCGCGGCGCGGGTCAGCGGCTCGGGGCCCCGCCGATGAGGTGCTCGATCGTGCGGCGGACCTTCGTCCAGCGCAGGTCGTGGTGGTAGGCGCGGACCGTCGCGCGCGCCCGGGCCTTGGGGCGGCCGCGGTAGAAGCGCCTGGCCCAGGGTGAGTTGGGCCGGGCCAGCCGGACGGCCCCGAAGAGCGCCACGAACGGCACGAAGACCCCGATGACGGCGATCCGGCCCTTGCCCTTGGCGAGGGCCATCACCGCGAAGAGGAAGTTGACGCCCGCGGTCCGCACGACGTGGAAGCGGTCGCGGGACTCGGCGGGACTCAGTTCGTTGACGCCGAACGGCAGGAAGCCGCCGAGGATCAGGCCGACCAGCGCGACGGTGATGAGGACGATCTCGACGCTCTTGGTGCCCTCCTCGCTCCAGTAGACGTCGTCCAGATGGAGGATCAGCGCGAACTCGTCCAGGACCAGGCCGACGCCCATGCCGAACAGCACGGCCGCGATGCCCGCGCCGATGCCCTGCCGATCGCCGGCGATGGCGATGAAACCGCCGACGACCATCAGGGCGACGCCGGGTACGACGTGGTGGACGTGCAGGCCGCCGGGCGAGAGGTTGCGGAAGGGTCCCTTGCCGGCGCGGATGAGGCGGGTGATGGAGCGGGTGACGAGGAAGGTGAGCACGAACGAGGCGAGGGCCAGCAGCAGCGGAAGTTTCCCCGGCTCGACGATGTTGCGGTACCACCAGTGACCCATGCCACACACGCTCCCCATTTGTCACGTAGGGGCAATTTAACGTCGCGGTCCGCCGGATAGCCTGCCGCGGTGAACGACGCTCCCGAGCCCCCGGCTCCCGCCGACGCCCTGCGCTTCGCCTTCGGCACGCTGACCGCGCTCCCGGTGCGGCTGAGCCGCTGGGACCGCGAGACCGCCCGCGGCGGGATGCTCTGCGCGCCGCTGGCCGGCCTGACCGTGGGGACGGCCGCGGCCGTACTGGGCGGGGCGCTGCTCCTGCTGGGCGGCGGCCCGGCGCTCGCCGCGGTCGCCACCGCCGCGGTGCCCGCCGTCCTCACCCGCGGCCTGCATCTGGACGGGCTCGCCGACACCGCCGACGGCCTGGGCAGCGCCAAGCCCGCCGCGGACGCGCTGCGCGTCATGAAGCAGTCCGACATCGGCCCGTTCGGCGTCCTGACGCTGCTGTTCACCCTGCTGGCCCAGGTGGCCGCGCTGTACGAGCTGTACGCGGACGGCTGGGCGCGCGGCGCGGTGGCGGCCGTCGTCGCGGCGGTCACCGCCCGCTGCGCGCTGACCCTGGCCTCCCGCGCCGGGGTGCCCGCCGCCCGGCCGGACGGTCTGGGCGCGGCGGTGGCGGGCGCCGTCCCGGTGCGCGCGGCGCTGTGCGGGGCCGGGCTGACGGTGGCCCTGTGCGTCGCGGCGGGGGCCCTGGACGGCCCGTACGGCGCCGCGCACGCGGGACTCGCGGCGCTGCTGGGCCTCGCCGTGGCCGAGCTCGTCCTGCGGCACTGCCTGCGGCGGTTCGGCGGGATCACCGGCGATGTGTTCGGCGCGCTCGCCGAGAGCGCCGGCCTGACGGCGTTCGTGGTCCTCGCGCTGGGCTGAACCGGGCGGGCGGACGGGCTGCGGGGCGGGCGGCGCCACCGCGGGCGGACAGGCCGCGCGGAGCGCACCCGGCGCCCGGCGGGCCACCGCGCGAGGCGGTCAACTCCCTTGCCGCGTCCGGCCGTTCACCGGGATCCGCCCGATGTCGCGACGGCCTGCGGCGAGCCGCCGCCCCATCGGCGCGGCCGGGCGGCGCCGCCGAGCGTAGGCTCGGCCGCAGCAGCGCCGTGGGCGCGATTCGGAATCCCCGGACGGAACAGGACCTTCATCACCGTGACTGCACTGACCCTCAGTTCTTCTTCCGCCGCGACGTTGCGCGCGGACGCCGTCGTCGTCGGCGTGGCCAAGGGCGCCAAGGGCGTCCTGGCGGCCCCCGGCGCCGAGGCCGTGGACAAGGCTTTCGGCGGCAAGCTCGCCGCCGTGCTGGAAACCCTCGGCGCGAGTGGCGCCGAGGGCGAGGTGACCAAGCTGCCCGCCGCCGGCGGTCTCAAGGCACCGGTCGTGCTGGCGGTCGGCCTCGGCGACGCCCCGGCCAAGGGCGACGGCTACGACAACGAGACGCTGCGGCGCGCGGCGGGCAGCGCGGCCCGCGCCCTGTCCGGCACCAAGAAGGCCGGCTTCGCCCTGCCGGTGGAGGACGCCGAGGCCGCCGCCGCGGTGTGCGAGGGCGCGCTGCTCGGCGCGTACGCGTTCACGGCCTACCGCAGCGACGCCAAGGGCGCCAAGAAGGGCGACGAGAGCAAGTCGGCGCCGCTCGCGGAGGTCGCGCTCCTCGGCGGCAAGCCGCGCGACAAGGAGTTCAAGGCCGCGGCCGAGCGGGCCCAGACGCTGGCCGCGGAGATCAACCGCGCCCGTGACCTGGTCAACACCCCCTCCAACGACCTGCATCCGAAGTCCTTCGCGGCCGAGGCGCAGGCGGCCGCCAAGGAGTTCGGCCTCAAGGTCGAGGTGCTGGACGAGAAGGCGCTCAAGAAGGGCGGCTTCGGTGGCCTGCTGGGCGTCGGCCAGGGCTCGGACGCCCCGCCCCGGCTGGTGCGGATCGCGCACACGCACCCCAAGGCGAAGAAGACCCTGGCCCTGGTGGGCAAGGGCATCACCTACGACTCGGGCGGCATCTCGCTGAAGCCGGCCGGTCACAACGAGACCATGAAGTGCGACATGAGCGGCGCCGCCGCCGTCTTCGCCGCGGTCGTCACGGCCGCCAAGCTGGGCCTTGAGGTGAATGTCACCGGCTGGCTGGCGCTCGCCGAGAACATGCCGTCCGGCTCCGCCACCCGCCCGGGTGACGTCCTGACCATGTACAGCGGCAAGACCGTCGAGGTGCTCAACACCGACGCCGAGGGCCGGCTGGTGCTGGCCGACGCGCTGACCCGCGCCTCGGAGGAGGCGCCGGACGCCATCGTGGACGTGGCGACGCTGACCGGCGCGATGGTGCTGGCGCTGGGCAACCGCACCTTCGGGATCATGGCCAACGACGACGCTTTCCGCACCTCGATCCACGAGATCGCCGAGGAGGTCGGCGAGCAGTCCTGGCCGATGCCGATGCCGTCCGAGCTGCGCAAGGGCATGGACTCGCCGGTCGCCGACATCGCCAACATGGGCGAGCGGATGGGCGGCGGCCTGGTGGCCGGCCTGTTCCTGAAGGAGTTCGTCGGCGAGGGCATCACCTGGGCCCACCTGGACATCGCCGGCCCGGCCTTCCACGAGGGCTCGCCCTGGGGCTACACCCCCAAGGGCGGCACGGGTTCCGCGGTGCGCACCCTGGTCCGGCTGGCCGAGCGCACGGCGGCCGGCGACCTGGGCTGACGCCGGACCCTTCCGGCGCGGCCTTTCGCACTGTTTTGTCCGTACGACCCCGGGCATACCGCCCGGGGTCGTCTCCCTGTGGACCACCGGCCAGGGGCGTTCGCCCTCAACGAAATCCGCACGCCCGAACGCACCGGTAATCCCCTCGGGGCGGCCGATCGGCCGCCCCGGGCCCGGCCCGCCGTCCCGCCTTCGTTGAACAAGTGCGAAGATGGGTTCTCGGCAGGACAGGGCCCCCCTTACCAGGGCCGAAGTTAAAGCGGCCGAACAACAGCCGCCGTCCGGTCATTGGAGACCGGCTCCGGCGTACCCATGCATGGAGGACGTGACGTGGCGAACGACGCCAGCACCGTTTTCGACCTAGTGATCCTCGGAGGCGGTAGCGGTGGTTACGCCGCTGCCCTGCGCGGGGCGCAGCTTGGCCTGGACGTCGCCCTGATCGAGAAGAGCAAGCTCGGCGGCACCTGCCTGCACAACGGCTGCATTCCGACGAAGGCTCTGCTGCACGCCGGCGAGATCGCCGACCAGGCACGCGAGTCCGCCCAGTTCGGTGTCAAGGCCACTTTCGAGGGCATCGACATCGAGGGCGTCCACAAGTACAAGGACGAGGTCGTCTCGGGCCTGTACAAGGGCCTGCAGGGCCTGGTCGCCTCGCGCAAGGTGACCTACATCGAGGGCGAGGGCAAGCTCTCGTCCCCGACGTCCGTCGATGTGGCCGGCCGGCGCGTCGAGGGCCGCCACATCCTGCTGGCGACCGGCTCCGTGCCGAAGTCGCTGCCGGGCCTGGAGATCGACGGCAACCGCATCATCTCCTCGGACCACGCGCTGAAGCTCGACCGCGTGCCGAAGTCCGCGATCGTGCTGGGCGGCGGCGTCATCGGCGTCGAGTTCGCCTCGGCGTGGAAGTCCTTCGGCACCGACGTGACGATCGTCGAGGGCCTCAAGCACCTCGTGCCCGTCGAGGACGAGAACAGCTCCAAGCTTCTTGAGCGCGCGTTCCGCAAGCGCGGCATCAAGTTCAACCTCGGCACCTTCTTCGACAAGGCCGAGTACACCGCCGACGGCGTGAAGGTCACCCTCGCCGACGGCAAGACCTTCGAGGCCGAGCTGCTCCTGGTCGCGATCGGCCGCGGGCCGGTCTCGGCGGGCCTGGGCTACGAGGAGCAGGGCGTCGCGATGGATCGCGGCTACGTCCTGGTCGACGAGTACATGCAGACCAACGTGCCGACCATCTCGGCCGTCGGCGACCTCGTCCCCACGCTCCAGCTCGCGCACGTCGGCTTCGCCGAGGGCATGCTGGTGGCGGAGCGGCTGGCCGGTCTGAAGACCGTGCCGATCGACTACGACGGCGTGCCGCGCGTGACGTACTGCCACCCCGAGGTCGCTTCGGTGGGTATCACCGAGGCCAAGGCCAAGGAGCTGTACGGCGCCGACAAGGTCGTCGCTCTGAAGTACAACCTCGCGGGCAACGGCAAGAGCAAGATCCTCAAGACCACGGGCGAGATCAAGCTCGTCCAGGTCAAGGACGGTGCCGTGGTCGGCGTCCACATGGTCGGTGACCGTATGGGCGAGCAGGTCGGTGAGGCCCAGTTGGTCTACAACTGGGAAGCCCTCCCGGCCGAGGTTGCGCAGCTCGTTCACGCGCACCCCACGCAGAACGAGGCACTCGGTGAGGCCCACCTGGCTCTGGCCGGCAAGCCCCTCCACTCCCACGACTGACCCCAGTCCCGGGCGCGACCACATCCCGCAATTCGTAAGGAGCAACCGAAACCATGGCGGTTTCCGTAACCCTGCCGGCGCTCGGCGAGAGCGTCACCGAGGGCACCGTCACCCGCTGGCTCAAGGCCGAGGGTGAGCGCGTCGAGGTCGACGAGCCGTTGCTCGAAGTGTCGACCGACAAGGTCGACACCGAGATCCCGGCCCCGGCCGCCGGCATCCTGTCCGCCATCAAGGTGGCCGAGGACGAGACGGTGGAGGTCGGCGCCGAGCTGGCCCTCATCGACGACGGCTCCGGCGCACCGGCCGAGGCCCCTGCCCCGGCCGCCGCCGAGGCACCCGCCGCCCAGCCGCAGCCCGAGGCCGCCCCGGCGCCCGCCGCCGAGGCACCGGCCCCGGCCGCCGCCCCCGCCGGTGGCGCCCAGGGCACCGACGTCGTCCTCCCCGCGCTCGGCGAGAGCGTCACCGAGGGCACCGTCACCCGCTGGCTGAAGGAGGTCGGCGAGGAGGTCCAGGCCGACGAGCCGCTGCTGGAGGTCTCGACCGACAAGGTCGACACCGAGATCCCGGCGCCCACCTCCGGCACCCTGCTGGAGATCGTGGTCGGCGAGGACGAGACCGCCGAGGTCGGCGCGAAGCTCGCCGTCATCGGTTCGGCCGACCGGGCTGCGGCCCCCGCCGCCGCCCCGGCTCCGGCCGCCCCGGCCGCGCAGCCCGAGCCCACCCCGGCTCCTGCTCCGGCTCCGGCCCCCGAGCCCACCCCGGCGCCCGCGGCCCAGGCCGCTCCGGCCGCCCCGGCTCCGGCTCCGGCTCCCGCCGCCCCGGCCGCTCCTGCGCCGGTCACCCCGGCTCCGGCCGCGGGTGAGGCCGAGGGCGCGTACGTCACTCCGCTGGTGCGCAAGCTCGCCGCGGAGACCGGCGTCAACCTCGCCACGGTCAAGGGCACCGGCGTCGGCGGCCGCGTCCGCAAGCAGGACGTCATCGCCGCCGCGGAGGCCGCCAAGGCCGCCGCGACCGCGCCGGCCGCCGCCCCGGCCGCGTCGAAGGCCCCGGCCATCGAGGCGTCGCCGCTGCGCGGTCAGACCATCAAGATGCCGCGGATGCGCAAGGTCATCGGCGACAACATGATGAAGGCCCTGCACAGCCAGGCGCAGCTCACCTCCGTGGTCGAGGTGGACATCACCAAGATCATGCGGATGCGCAACCAGGCCAAGGACGCCTTCGCGCAGCGTGAGGGCGTCAAGCTCTCGCCGATGCCGTTCTTCGTCAAGGCCGCCGTCCAGGCGCTGAAGGCCCACCCGGTTGTCAACGCCCGGATCAACGAGGACGAGGGCACGATCACCTACTTCGACACCGAGAACGTCGGTATCGCGGTGGACGCGGAGAAGGGCCTGATGACCCCGGTCATCAAGGGCGCGGGCGACCTGAACATCGCCGGCATCGCCCGGAAGACCGCGGAGCTGGCCGGCAAGGTCCGCACCAACAAGATCAGCCCGGACGACATGTCGGGCGCGACCTTCACGATCAGCAACACCGGCTCGCGCGGTGCGCTGTTCGACACGGTCATCGTGCCCCCGAACCAGGTCGGCATCCTGGGCATCGGCGCGACCGTCAAGCGCCCGGTGGTCATCAACCACCCGGACCTCGGCGAGACCATCGCGGTGCGCGACATGACCTACCTCGCGCTCTCCTACGACCACCGTCTGGTGGACGGCGCCGACGCCGCCCGCTACCTGACCACGGTCAAGCAGATCCTGGAGGCCGCCGAGTTCGAGACCGAGATCGGTCTCTGATTCCGGCAGGCACGCGGTAGCTTCGGCGAGGGTCGGCCCCGGTTCGTTTCACGAGCCGGGGCCGGCCCTTCGCGCGTCCCGGATAATGGCCCTCCGCCCCCACCGCTCTGAAGGAGCACGTCATGACCCCGCCCGTCGTCCATTCGCTGCGCGAGCAGATCCGCGAGCACATCCTCGAGGGGATCGTCAGCGGCCGCTGGCAGCCGGGTGAGCGGATCGTGGAGCGACGGATCGCGGTGGAGCTGGAGGTCAGTCAGACGCCGGTGCGGGAGGCGCTGCGGGAGTTGGAGTCGCTCCAGTTGATCGAGTCGGCGCCGAACAAGGGCGTACGGGTGCGGAATCTGACCGCCGACGACCTCAAGGAGAGCTATCCGGTACGGGCCGGCCTGGAGCAGGTGGCGGCGGAGCTGGCCGCCGGCCGACTGGCGGAGGACACCGGGGCGCTGGAGCGCGAGGTGGCGGCGCTGCGGGAGGCGGACCGGGCGGGTGACGGGGAGGCGCAGGTGCGGCACACGGTGGCCTTCCACCGGGAGATCGTGCGGGCGGCCGGGAACGCCGTGCTGCTGCACACCTGGGAGTCGCTGGGCGTCGAGGTGTGGACGACGCTGTCGATCCGCTGGTTCAGTCCGGAGCCGCGCTCGCACGCGCGGGACCACCAGGAGATCGTGGACGCGTTCCGGCGCCGGGACCCGAAGATCGGCACGTTGCTGAAGGCCCATGTGCTGAGCTGCGCGCCCCGGGTCTGACCGGCAGACGGAGGGGACCTCCGGGGCCCCCTTTTTCGTGGCACCGCGTGCCCGAAAAGGCGGCACCCCGTGCCGACCTGCGGTTATTCGGCCGCCGAGCGTTGATCGATCATCGATCAGAGGCGTATCGTCGTCCGTCGGGGCGCGACACCCCTGCCTGCCGAATGCCTGCCGAACTCGCATTCCCACCCGTCCGGAAAGGGGCCACCCATGCCCGAACCCGTGCGCCTGCCGTACAGCCAGCTCGACCAGCTCCCGGACCGCGACCCCGAGGAGACGGCCGAGTGGCGCGAGTCGCTCGACGCCGTCACCAAGGCAGCGGGCCCGCATCGCGCCGCCTATCTGATGCGCCGCGCCCTGGAGCACACCGCGCGCACCGAAGGCACGGCCCTGCCGTCCCTCCTGGAGACGGACTACGTCAACACCATCCCGACCTCCGCCGAGCCCGACTTCCCGGGCGACGAGGCGATGGAGGCCAGGATCACCGCCTGGAACCGCTGGAACGCCGCCGCGATGGTCACCCGCGGCTCCCGCCAGGGCCTGGGCGGCCACATCGCCACCTTCGCCTCCGCGGCCTGGCTCTACGAGACCGGCTTCCAGCACTTCTTCCGCGGCAAGGAAGGCACCGGCAGCGGCGACCAGCTCTACATCCAGGGCCACGCCACCCCCGGCATCTACGCCCGCACGTTCCTGGAGGGCCGCCTCACCGCGGACCAGCTCGACCGCTTCCGCCAGGAGGCCGGCGGCGACGGCCTCTCCTCGTATCCGCACCCCCGCCGGATGCCCTGGCTGTGGGAGTTCCCCACCGTCTCGATGGGTCTGGGCCCGCTCTCCGCGATCTACCAGGCTCGCTTCAACCGCTACCTGGAGCACCGCGGCATCAAGGACACCGCCGACTCCCACGTGTGGGCGTTCCTCGGTGACGGCGAGATGGACGAGCCCGAGTCGACCGCCGCCCTGGCGCTGGCCGGCCGCGAGGAGCTCGACAACCTCACCTTCGTCATCAACTGCAACCTCCAGCGCCTGGACGGCCCGGTCCGCCCCAACTTCCAGATCGTGCAGGAGCTGGAGGCCCAGTTCCGCGCGGCCGGCTGGAACGTCATCAAGTCGCTGTGGGGCCGGGCGTGGGACGAGGTCTTCGCCCTCGACACCGACGGCGCCCTGCTGCGCCGCCTCGGCCAGACCCCCGACGCGCAGTTCCAGACGTACGCCACCCGCGACGCCGCCTACCTGCGCGAGCACTTCTTCGGCGCCGACCCGGCCCTCGCGGCCCTCGGCGGCAAGCTGTCCGACGCCAAGCTGCTGGAGCTGTTCCAGACCTCCCGCGCCGGCCACGAGCCGCGCAAGGTGTACGCCGCGTACAAGGCCGCCGTCGAGCACAAGGGCGCGCCGACCGTCATCCTGGCGCAGACCGTCAAGGGCTACACCCTCGGCGCGGGCTTCGAGTCCCGCAACGCCAACCACCAGATGAAGAAGCTCTCCGGGCAGGAGTTCCGCGCCATGCGCGACCTGCTCGAACTGCCCATCCCCGACAGCGCGTTGGAAGACGGCCTGGTGCCGTACTGGCGGCCGGCCGAGGACTCCCCGGAGATGGCGTACCTGCGCGAGCGGCGCGCCGCCCTCGGTGGCCCGGCGCCGGCCCGCAAGGTCGTCGCCAAGCCCCTGCCGATGCCCGCGGAGAAGAACTTCGACGCGCTGAAGAAGGGCTCGGGCAGCCAGGAGATCGCCACCACCATGGCGTTCGTCCGGCTGATCAAGGACCTGATGCGGGACAAGGAGACCGGCAAGCGCTGGGTCCCGATCGTGCCCGACGAGGCCCGTACCTTCGGCATGGAGTCGCTGTTCCCGACCGCCGGGCTCTACTCCCCCAAGGGCGCGACCTACGACCCGGTCGACCGTGACCAACTGCTCTGGTACAAGGAAGCCAAGGACGGCCAGATCCTCAACGAGGGCATCACCGAGGCCGGCGCGCTCGCCGACTTCACCGCCGCGGCGACCTCGTACGCCACCCACGGCGAGCCGATGATCCCGTTCTACATCTTCTACTCGATGTTCGGCTGGCAGCGCACCGCCGACCAGTTCTGGGCGCTCGCCGACCAGTTGGGCCGCGGCTTCGTGATCGGCGCGACGGCCGGCCGGACGACGATGACGGGCGAGGGCCTCCAGCACGCCGACGGCCACTCGCACCTGATCGCCTCCACCAACCCCGCGGCGCTCTCCTACGACCCGGCCTTCGCCTACGAGGTCGCGGTGATCGTCAAGGAGGGTCTGCGCCGGATGTACGGCCCGGACGCCGAGGACGTCTTCTACTACCTGACGGTCTACAACGAGACCAAGGTCCAACCGGCCATGCCGGAGGGCGTCGAAGAGGGCATCCTCAAGGGCCTCTACCGCTACCAGGAGGGCACCAAGCCGCAGGCCGACAGCCCGCACCTGCAACTGCTGGCCTCCGGCACCGCCATCCACTGGGCCCTTGAGGCGCAGCGGCTGCTGGCGGACGACTGGGGCGTGGCGGCCGACGTGTGGTCGGCGCCGTCGTGGACCGAGCTGCGCCGCGACGCCCTGGAGTGCGACGCGGCCCGCCTGGAGGGCGAGGACCGCGTCCCGTACGTCACCCGGGCACTGGCCGGCGCTCCCGGCCCGGTCGTCGCGGTCAGCGACTGGATGCGGGCGGTACCCGACCAGATCGCGCCCTGGGTCGAGCAGGACTGGACCTCCATCGGCACGGACGGCTTCGGCCTCTCCGACACCCGCGACGCGGCCCGCCGCCACTTCGGCGTCGACCCGCAGTCGGTCGTCATCCAGTCCCTGGCCGCCCTCGCCCGCCGCGGCGAGGTCAAGCCGGAGACGGTCAGGGAGGCGAAGGAGCGGTACGGGCGCTGAGACGCCGGGCCGCCGGGCCGCCGGGCCGCTGGGCCGTTAGCCGCCTGGGCGGTTGGGCGGGCGGGCGGCTGGGCGGCCGGTGGCCGGGCCGCTTCAAGCTGGCGGGCGGTCCCCCGGCCGACACCGGGGGGCGGCTCGCCGTGGGGGCACGCCCCCTCTCCCCAGGGGACCGGGGGCACTCCCCTCCCCAGGGGACTCAATCTCCCGTGCGGAGGTCACCTCCCGCGCCCGGGACCTCCGCACGGGACCTGCCCGTAGGCGGACCGGCAGACCTGCACACGGTCCGGTGGCCCGCCATCTTTTTCCCCACCGCCCACCCCCCGCTACCGCCGCAAGGACGCCGAGGTGGAGCGGGAGTTGGAGCCGTACGGCCTGGTTTTGAAGGCCGGCGTCTGGTATCTGGCGGCCCGCGCCGAGGGCGGCCCTCGGGTGTACCGCGTCGACCGCTTCACCGCCGCCGGTCCCGCCCCCGAGCGCTTCGTCCGCGACGAGACCTTCGACCTGCCCGCCTTCTGGGCGGAGCGGGCCGAGCAGTTCGCCCGCTCCCTCCTGCGCGAGGAGGTCCTCCTGCGACTCTCCGCGAACGGCGTCCTGCGCCTGCCGCACGTCACCGACCGGGCGGCGGCCCAGGAGGCGATCGAGAAGGCGGAGGCGGCCGGCGGGCCGGACGACCGGGGCCGGCTGACGGTCCGGCTGCCCGTGGAGTCCGCCGAAGTCGCCTACGCGCAGTTGCTGGCCCTCGGCCCGGAGGGCGAGGTGCTGGCACCCTCCGGTCTGCGCGACCGGTTCGCGGCGGCCGCCCGCCGAACGGCCGCTCTTTACGCCTGAGGTGGCGCGCCTTCCCGGGAGGACGCCCGTGGGACGAACTGGCCCAAGGCCGGCAGGCGCCACCCCGGCAGTCCGCGAACCGCCTAGCGGTAGTCCTCCGCGCTCCCGTCCTTACCGCCCATGACGACCTCTTCGAAGTAGCCGAAGGCGTCGGGGCGCGAGCCGTCCGTGTCGGTGAAGTCGTAGACCTTCGCCAGTTGCCCGCTGGAGAGCGACTGACCGCTCCAGCGTTCCTTGGCGGGGTCGGCGGCCAGTGCGGTGACGGCGCGGGCGATGAGGGCCGGGGACTCGGCGACGGCGAAGTGCGGTTGCTCGGCGATCGCGTCGCGCCAGGTCTCCTCCGTCACGCCGAAGTGGTCGAGCATCTCCTCGGACCGCAGGAATCCGGGGGTCAGCGAGACGGCCGTGCCGCCGTACTCCTTCAGTTCGGCCGCGAGGCCGAAGGCCAGGCGGTGCGGCGCGTTCTTGGTGAGGTCGAAGCAGAGGTTGCCGCGATACGTACGGTTGAACGCGGCGGTGCCGTCGGTGATTTCGGCGACCAGCCCGCCGGGCCGCCGGATCAGCAGCGGCAGCGCGTAGTGGCTGGTGATGACGTGGGTGTCGATGCCGAGCCGGAACATCCGCAGACCCTTGTCCAGGTCGAGATCCCAGACCTTCGTTTCGAACTCGATCAGACGGTCGCCGCCCCAGACGCTGTTGACGAGTACGTCCAGCCGGCCCTGCTCGCGGTCGACGCGGTCGATGAGGGCCTTGACCCGCGCGGGATCCAGATGGTCCGTCGGTACGGCGATCCCGGTGCCGCCGGCCGCGGTCACCAGTTCCGCGGTCTGTTCGATGGTCTCGGTGGGCCGGCCTACCTCGCTGACCCGCTCGCGCGTGGTCCGTCCCGTGACGTACACCAGGGCGCCGGCGCGGCCCAGTTCGACGGCCATCGCCCGGCCCGCGCCCCGGGTCGCGCCGGCGACCAGCGCGACCCGTCCGGTCAGGTCCGCCGTCACCGGCCGGTCCGCCCCCGTCACCGGCCCCTCGGCCGGCCCCGAGGCCGAGGGTCCCCCCACTGCCGCCCGGTCCCCCACTGCCGCCGCGTCGTTCCCTTCCGTCACGCTCGCCACTCCTCACCACTCCAGACCAGCCCAGGTCACCCCGGACCGCTCCAGCAGTCAGGCGCCCGGTCGACATCCTTCGACCATGACACTGACAGCGAATCCCGACATCTTCTGTCCGGATTCCGTGGCGGGACCGGGCCCGGTTCCGTGGCGGAACCCGGAACCCGGAACCCGGAACCTTGGCCACCCCCCGTCAACTCACCTCGGAACGGCCCGCACGCTCCCGCCCTCGCGCAGGCGGCCCGAGACCTGGGCCGGGGCGTGCGGGTCGACCCGTACGGCGAGGGTGGCGCGGTCGGTGGTGGCCCGGACGGCGCCGGTGACCTGGAGGCCGCCGACCTCCTGGCTGCCCGCGGCGAGCAGGTACCACTTGCCGGACTTCGCCTGCCAGTGCACGTCGCCGACCACCCGCCGGCCGAAGCCGCTGCACGCGGCGGTGTTCACGGCGTGTCCGGCGACCTGCCCGGGATCGGTGGGCCGGGCGGCGGGCGGCTGGAACCGCACCGTGACCTGCCCGGGCCCGCTCCAGGTGTCGGCGCGGGTGCAGACCCAGGCGGCGCTGCCGCCGCCCTCGGGGAGCCGCTGGTGCGCGAACTCCCAGTTGTTGACCGACCGTACGCCCGCGCCCCGCAGCGCCCCCAGGGAGCAGGCCGTACGGGCCCAGCTACGCAGCGCGGAGGCACCGGTCGCCTCGTCGGCTCCGGCCGGGGCGCGGCCGGGGCCGGGCGGCGGGAGGTAGGTGAGGTGGACGGGGGCGAGGTCGCCGAGGTCGGTGACCAGGAAGGTGCGGTTCTCCGCGATCCGCGGGGAGGACCGGAACCGCACCACGGGCCAGCGTCCGCAGGCGGCGCCCGTCTCCGGCGGGGTCGCGACGCGGTCGGTGACGCCGTCGGGGGCGACATGCAGCGAGCCGGCCGGGCCGCCCGGCGCCAGCAGGTCGCGGGTCGTGGTTTCGGCGATCCACGGCGCGACCAGATAGCGCATCCAGCCGTTGCCGCGCCCGATCACGAGGGCGGCGCCGGTCGTGAGGTCCGCGTCGTCCACCCGGGCGAAGTGCAGGGTGGGCGTGGCCTGTTCCGGCTCGGCGTAGCGCACCAGCCGTTCGCCGTCGTGGAAGACCACCACCCGTACGTTGTCGATCAGACCGGCGTACAGCAGGCGGGGCGGGTGGTCCGGCGGCCGGGTGGAGGTGCCGGCGGACGCGGTGATCCGCGCGTCGGCGGGCGGCTTCGCCCACACCCGCAGCGCCCGGGTCAGGAGTGCGGTGTCGCCGGCCGCGCGGCCGCGGGCGGGCCAGGCGGTGAAGTCGAGCCGGGAGGTGTCGGCCCACTGCTCGTTGGGGGTGCGCACCAGGTGGCCGGGGTCCAGCGCCTGTTGCGCGGGGGTCGGGGCGGACGCCCGCCGGGCGGCGCCGGACGGTTCGTCGTCGACGCCCGGCACACCCGTCACACCCGTCATCACCGCGGCGACCGCGACCACGGCCGCCACGGCGGCCGCGACCCGGACCCGCTGGCGACGGCGCAGCAGATCCGTCGGCCGGGCCTGGAGGGTGCACGGGTCGAACTCCTCCGAGGCGAGCAGCGCCTCGGCGCCGGCCCCGGTCTCCCGGTCCAACTGTGCCGCGGCCCGCTGGGCCCCGTCCGGGTCGGCGGCCCCGGCGTCGGCCAGTACGGCCCGGGTCTCGTCCTCGTCCAGCCCTTCGAGGTGGCGCAGTCCGATGGCGGCCCGGACCGGCGCGGTGACGGCGGACAGCGCCTGGTCCAGGGCCAGTTCGTCGGCGCCGCCGGCCCGGGGGAAGAGGCGCAGTCCCCAGACGAAGGGCACGGCGGGCGGCAGGGGTCCGCCGCCCGGCCGTTCCTCGCAGGCCAGTGCCAGCCGCAGGGTCCGCAGCCGGACCAGGGCGTAGCCGGTGGCGGGGGCCGGGCCGCGCTGCCCGGGCAGGGTGGCGCCGGTCCGGCGCGGGCCGCTTCTGGGCAGGGCCCGCTGGACCAGGCCGTGCGCCGCGAGGACCCGCCGGTGGCGGCCCATCGCTGGTGGGAGTACGAGGTAGGCGAGGCGGACGAGCCGGGGGTAGTGCTCCACGAGGGCCGCCTCCGCCCGTTCGACCTCGGCCCGGGTGCTTTCCTCCATGGGCATCGCCTGGAACAGCCCTTCACGTCATGGGATTGTGCCGTTCGTTGCATGCGTCGCACGCCATCCAACGAGTGAATCTTAGGGCGGTCACACGACTGTTCCGCGATCCGGATATTGACCGTGTCGCATCCGGGGTACTCGGCGTGCGGGGCGGAGCGGCACGACCGATGCTGGAGCGGTGATGGACGAGACGGAGTTCTGGGAGCTGATCGACGGCGCACGTCAGGCCGCCGAGGGCGACCCGGAGGAGCAGGCCGACGCGTTGGTCGAACGGCTGCTCGGGCTCGACCCGGACGCGGTCGTGGACTTCGCCCGCCATTTCGAATCGCGCTACAACCGGGCGTACGCCTGGGACCTGTGGGCCGCGGCCGCGGTGCTGCTGGACGGTGCGAGCGACGACGCGTTCGACTCCTTCCGCTGCTGGCTGATCGGTCAGGGCCGGGAGGTCTTTGAGGGCGCGCTGCACGATCCGGAGGACCTCGCCGAGCTACTGGAGGAGTTCGACGAGGAGGTGGACGGCGACGCGGAGGAGCTGGGCTTCGCCGCCGACGAGGCGTACGAGCAGCTCACCGGTGCCGAACTGCCGGACCTGGAACTGGCGCCGGCGCCCCGCGAACCGCTGGGCACCTACCTCGATCTCGATGACGACGAGGCCCTGGCGGAGCGCTTCCCGCGCTTGTGGGAGCGGTTCCGGCGATAGGCCCGGGGCCCCCGGTCGCCCGCTCCGTCCGCCCGGGGGCAGGATGGCCCCATGCGGATCGCGATCACCGGCTCGGCCGGTCTCATCGGCGCGGGACTCGTACGGTCCTTGGAGGCGGACGGCCACGACGTGGTGCGCCTGGTGCGGCGACCGCCGGCGGCGGCCGGTGAGGTGCGTTGGGACCCCCGGCGCGGGGAGGTCGACACGTCGGGGCTGCGCGGCTGCGAGGCGGTCGTGCATCTGGCCGGCGCGGGGGTCGGCGACCACCGCTGGACGGCGGCGTACAAGCGCGAGATCCGCGACAGCCGGGTGCGCGGCACCGCCGTCCTCGCCTCGGCGCTCGCCGCGATGGACGCCCCGCCGCGGGTCTTCGTGTGCGGCAGCGCGATCGGCTACTACGGCGACACCGGTGACCGACGTACGGAGGAGAGCGCGCCGGCCGGTTCGGGCTTCCTGCCGGAGGTGTGTGTCGCCTGGGAGGCCGCCGCGCGGCCGGCGCGGGAGGCGGGCATCCGTACCGTCTTCGCGCGCACCGGCCTGGTCGTGGCGCGCTCGGGCGGCGCGTGGGGCCGGCTGTTCCCGCTGTTCCGCCTCGGGCTGGGCGGCCGGCTTGGCGACGGCGGCCAGTTCTGGAGCTTCATCTCCCTCCACGACGAACTGGCGGCGCTGCGCCACCTGATCGACACCGACGCCCTGTCCGGGCCGGTCAACCTCACCGCTCCGGAGCCGGTCACCAACCGCGAGGTCACGGCCGTCATGGGCCGCGTCCTGCGCCGGCCCGCGCTGCTGGCCGTTCCCGCCCCGGCCCTGCGGGTCGCGCTGGGGGAGTTCGCGGGTGATGTGCTGGGCAGTCAGCGCGTCGTTCCGCGGCGGCTGCTGGATTCCGGTTTCACCTTCGCGCATCCCGGCATCGCCGACGCCGTGCGGGCCGCGTAAGCGGGAGGCGCGCCAGGCCGGGTGGTGCACCAGGCCGAGTGGTGCGCCAGACCGGGTGGTCCGACAGGCCGGGAGGCTCGACAGGCCGGGTCGCGACCGAGAGCGGCACGGCGTGCCACCCTGCGGCGCTCCCACGCGCCCCCCGGCGCCCCTGTCGGTCGCACCGCCGCGCTCCTTACCGTCCTCGAACACACATCTCGGCATCCCGCGCCGTGGCACCGGGCATGAGACCGGTGCCATCGCTGGGTCCGATCTCGGGAGGGGCACGTGCTGCGCACCGCATCGACCGTGGACGTCGTCATAGTGGGGGCCGGTCCGGCCGGTCTCGCCGCGGCCCGCCATCTGACCGGGGCGGGCGTCTCGGTCACCGTGCTGGAGGCCGCGCCACGGATCGGCGGCCGGGCCGCCACCGATCACGTCGACGGCTTCCGGCTGGACCGCGGCGGCCGCCCGCTGGCCCTGTCCACCGCCGAGCTGCTCCGTACGCCCGGTCTGGGCGAGCTGACGCTGCGGCCGTTCGCGCCCGGCCTGACGCTGCACAATGGGCAGCGGGCGCAGCGCATCAGCGGCGCCCGGAGCACAAGGGGCGCGCTGTCCGCGGCGCGCGCCCTGTCGCGTGCCGACCGGCGACCGGACCGGTACGGCGACCGCGCCGCCGTCCCGGCCCCCGCCGACCGCCCGGTCGGCGACGCCCTGGCGCACCGTCCCGTCTTCCCGCCCCGCTCCCCCGACGCGTTCCTGCGGCCGCTGCTCGGCGCGCTGCTCGGCGATCCGCGGCTGCGCGGGTCCAGCCGCAGCGCCGCGCAGGTCCTGCGGGCCTTCGCCGAGGGCCGGCTGTGCCTGCCGGCCGGCGGCGCCTTCGCCGTCCCCGCCCTGCTCGCCGCCGCGCTGCCGCCCGGCACGGTCCGTACGTCCGTGCGCGCCACGTCCGTGTCGACGACGGGCGTCAGCACCGCCGAGCACGGCCATGTCCCGTGCCGTGCGGTGCTGGTGGCGACCGGCGCGCGGGACGCGGCCGAGCTGCTGCCGGGACTGCGGGTGCCCGCCTTCCATCCCATGACGGTGCTGCACCACACGGCGGGGACCACCGGGGGCCGCGGCGGGCCGTACCGCGAGACGACCCTGGTCCTGCCCGTCGACGGGCCGGTCGCGCACACCTACGTGGCCGGGGCGGTCGACCCCTCCCGTACGCCGCCCGGCCGGTCGCTGGTCACCACCACCGTGCTGGGCGCCGCGGCGGCGCTGCCACTGTCCGTCCTGGACAAGACGGTCCGGCCCCAGTTGGAGCGGATCTACGGTGCCACGGCGGACAACTGGGAATTGCTGAGCGGCCATCACGATCCGTACGCCGTACCCGCGATGGCGGCGCCGCACGACCCGCAGCGGCCGGTGCGGGTGCTGGCGGGCCTGTACGTCTGCGGCGACCACCGGGACACCAGCACCCTTCAGGGCGCGCTGCGCTCCGGGCGCCGCGCGGCCCGGGCGCTGCTGCGCGACTTCGGCGTCCCGGCCCTGACCGGGCCGGACACGCTGCCGACGGCGGCCTGAGCCGCCCGGGTCGGCCGGTCCGCCGGCACGCACACGCACAGCACGCACGGCACCGGCGGGCCGGGCCCGGGCCCGCCGGTCAGCCCAGCGCCGCCACCCGGTCGCGGTAGCCGCGTACGGCCGCCGCGTCGCGGTACGGCTCCAGGCGGCGTTCGAATTCCCGGACGTATTCGTGGGCGCGCACCGACCGCATCTCGGACGCCTGGACGGCGGCCTCGGCGCCGAGGGTGCACGCCTGTTCCAGTTCGCCCAGGCCCAGGCGCGCGGTCGCCAGGACCACCCGGCAGAACAGCCTGCTGCGGGCGAAGCCGGCGGCCCGCAGTTGCAGGGAGCGCTCGGCGTGCTGGGAGGCCGCGCGGTACTGCTGGAGGTCACGGTGGCAGTGCGCGAGTTCGTCGGCGAGCTGTGCCTCGTCGAAGAAGCGGGCCCAGTACGGGGTGTCGTCCCCGGGCCGGGCGCCCTCCAGTGCCCGCTCGGCGCGGGAGAGCGCCGCGGTGCAGGCCCGCACCTCGCCCAGCAGGCCGTGGCCGCGCGCCTCCGCGGAGTGCAGCAGCGCCTGGACCGCGGGCGGCGCGCTGCCGCCGATGCCCTGCTGCGCGACCCGCGCCAACTGGACGGCTTCTCTGCCGTGCCCCAGATAGACGGCCTGGCGGCTCATCGTCACCAGGACGTAGGAGCCGTACGCCCGGTCGCCGGCGGCCTGGGACAGTCGCAGGGCCTGGACGAAGTACCGCTGCGCCAGGCCGTGCGCGGCGATGTCGTAGGAGGTCCAGCCGGCCAGCCGGGTCAGGTCGGCGGCGGCCGCGAACAGGCGGCGCCCGGTCGCCTCGCCGTAGGTGCCGCGCAGCATCGGCTCGGTTTCGTGTTCCAGATAGCGCACGAGTGCCTGCCGGGCGTGGCCGCCGCCGTAGGCGTGGTCCAGCGCCCGGAACAGTTCGCCGACCGAGCGCAGCGCCGCGATGTCGCCGGCGGTGACCTTGGCGCCCTGGGCGCGGTCGACGCGGTCGGTGCGGCGCTGGCGGGGCACCGAGACGCGGCCCTGGGGCGGCACCCGGCCGGCGGCGTCGGCGGCCGGTTCGCCGCGGGCGACGCGTTCGTCGGCGCGGCCGATCAGCCAGTCCCGGCTGGGCACCACGAGCCCGGCCGGGGTGAAGGCGATCTTGCGGAGTTCGGCGTGGCTGCCGGAGTCCTTGCGCCACAGGCCGCTGACGATGTCGACGGCCTCGGTGGGGCTCGCGGCGAATTCCAGCCCGGCGTATACGGGCGCGCAGGCGTCCAGGCCGAGGTCCTGGGCGGACAGCCGGCGGCCGAGTCTGCGGGTGAACACCTCCGCGATCAGGGCGGGGGTGGTGCCTCTGGGCTGTTGCCCGCGCAGCCAGCGCGTCACCGAGGTCTTGTCGTAACGCAGGTCGAGGCCGTGCTCGATACCGAGCTGATCAACCCGTCTGGCCAGCCCTGCGTTGGAGAACCCCGCCTCGGCGATGAGCGCGGCGAGCTGGCGGTTGGGTGTGTGTTGCGGGGGTCGTTCCGTCATCAGCTTTACCGGTCTCCTGCCTTCCGGGCCGCGCTGCCGGGCTCGGCTGGCCCTGTCCGGCACGCTCCTCGCCCTTGTGGGACGGCGTGAATGTAACGGCCTTCGGGGCCGTTCTCGCCGCCTGCGCCCCGCGTTCATCCGATCGTGTGAGCAGGGCGCATGCGGTGCGGCGGGCCCGGGGCGACCGGGCGGCTGCGGTCCCCGGGAGGAGCGGCCGTACAGTGGCAGGGGCGCGAAGGGGCATCAAACGTCGCAGTCCGCTGCGACAAAGGTTCGAAGAGGAGCTGCCGTGACTGCGATCTCTCGGGGGGAGACCCCCGCACCCGAGGGGCTGCGCTTTGTCCGCCTGGGCTTCGGGGCGGACGCCGTGGAGTACGAAACGGCGTGGCAGGAGCAGCGCCGGGTGCACGCCGCCCGGTTCGCCGACGAGATCCCGGACACCTGCCTGCTGCTGGAGCACCAGCCCGTCTACACCGCCGGGCGGCGCACGGCCGACGACGAGCGCCCCCTGGACGGCACGCCCGTCATCGACGTCGACCGCGGCGGGAAGATCACCTGGCACGGCCCCGGCCAGTTGGTGGGCTACCCGATCCAGAAGCTGCCGCGCCCGGTTGACGTCGTCGCGCATGTCCGCCGCCTCGAAGACGCCCTGATCCGGGTCTGCGCCGACTTCGGTGTCGAGGCGAGCCGGGTGGAGGGCCGCAGCGGGGTGTGGGTGCTGGGCGATCCGGTCGAGCAGCGGGCCGGGCTGGGCGGTCTCCAGCTCGACTTCGATCCCCGGACGACGGACGAGCTGTTCGATCCGCGGCTGAACGGCCCGGAGTACGCGCCGTCCAACGCGGGCCAGCGCCGCGAGGACCGCAAGCTCGCGGCGATCGGCATCCGCGTCGCCAAGGGCGTCACGATGCACGGATTCGCGCTGAACGTGAACCCGGACAACACCTCGTTCGACAAGATCGTGCCGTGCGGCATCCGGGACGCGGGCGTCGCCTCGCTCTCGGGCGAGCTGGGCCGCGAGGTGACCATCGCCGAGGTGCTGCCGGTCGCGGAGAAGCATCTGCGCGAGGTCCTGGAAGGGGCCGAGCTCCTGCCCAGGGCGGTCTGACCGACGGCCCGGCGGGAATGCCACCCACTCCTAGGGGGTTGCCCCGCACGTAAAGACGTACGAATTATCGGGCGTACCCTGGTGTGCGCCGCAGAATCGAATGCCGCGATAGCAGAAAGGGGCGCCGACGTGTCCGCTGTCGCACCCGACGGACGCAAGATGCTGCGCCTGGAGGTCCGGAACAGCCAGACCCCCATCGAGCGCAAGCCCGAGTGGATCAAGACCCGGGCGAAGATGGGCCCCGAGTACAACCACCTCCAGGGCCTGGTCAAGAGCGAGGGCCTGCACACGGTCTGCCAGGAAGCCGGCTGCCCCAACATCTACGAATGTTGGGAGGACCGCGAGGCGACCTTCCTCATCGGCGGTGACCAGTGCACCCGGCGCTGCGACTTCTGCCAGATCGACACCGGCAAGCCGCAGGCGCTGGACCGCGACGAGCCGCGCCGCGTGGCCGAGTCCGTCCAGACCATGGGCCTGAAGTACGCCACGATCACCGGCGTCGCGCGCGACGACCTGGAGGACGGCGGGGCCTGGCTCTACGCCGAGACCGTCCGGCAGATCCACGCCGCGCTGCCCGACACCGGCGTCGAGCTGCTGATCCCGGACTTCAACGCCGTGCCCGAGCAGCTCGCCGAGGTCTTCTCCTCCCGCCCGGAGGTCCTGGCCCACAACGTCGAGACCGTTCCCCGCATCTTCAAGCGCATCCGCCCCGGCTTCCGCTACGAGCGGTCGCTGGAGGTCATCACCAAGGCGCGCGAGGCGGGCCTGGTCACCAAGTCCAACCTGATCCTGGGCATGGGCGAGGAGCGCGAGGAGATCAGCCAGGCGCTGCAGGACCTGCACGACGCGGGCTGCGAGCTGATCACGATCACGCAGTATCTGCGTCCCTCGGTGCGGCACCACCCCATCGAGCGCTGGGTCAAGCCCGCCGAGTTCGTGGAGCTGAAGGAGGAGGCCGAGGAGATCGGCTACGCCGGCGTCATGTCCGGCCCGCTGGTCCGCTCCTCCTACCGCGCCGGGCGCCTTTACCAGCAGGCGGTCGAGCGGCGCGAGGTCGAGGCGTCCAGTCAGGCGGTCTGAGCCGCCCGGCGCGCCGTCTTGTGAATCGTGGCACATGCTGGACCTGACGCGGCCCGCACTCCCCCAGGCCAGGGGGTGGGCGGGCCGCGTCAAGGTTTCATGGGTGTTTGACCGGCAGGTCATCCATTGGTAACACCGTTGAGTGACGATGGATGCACGCACCGCTCCCATACCGTCCGCTCAGCCCGACCGCCCCGAGGGAGACCCCGTTATGCAGGCCGCGCCGCTTCGCGCCACCTCCCGCCCCACCGACCGCCCCAGCCCCTCCGTCACCGGTGCACTGCGTGCCGTCGAAGCCGTGCTGCTGGGTGGCGGGCAGCGCACCGCCCGCCGCAACGCCTGGACCTCCGTGCTGGAGGACCGCCGCCGGGCCAAGGACCGGCGGGAGGCCCAGTACGTACTGGAGGCCGCGGCGACCGAGCGGCCGCAGGCCACGTAAACTTCGCTGTATGGCGAGGAAGGCAAACTCAGACGGCGCTGCCGGCGCTGAGAACCCCGGGCGGCTCAAGCAGATCGCCCTGACCTACAAGATGACCCGTCGGGTCGACTCCAAGGTCGGTCTTGTCGTCGCTGGCGTGGGCATCGTCGTATTCGGCGTTCTCCTTGCCATCGGCTTCGCGATCGGCCACCCCGTCTACGCGGGAATCCTGGGCTTCGTCCTGGCTTTCCTGGCGATGGCGATCGTCTTCGGGCGGCGTGCGGAGCGGGCGGCGTTCGGGCAGATGGAGGGCCAGCCGGGTGCGGCGGCCGCCGTGCTGGAGAACGTCGGCCGCGGCTGGACGGTCACTCCGGCGGTGGCGATGAACCGCAGCCAGGACGTCGTGCACCGCGCGGTCGGCAAGGCCGGCATCGTGCTGGTGGGCGAGGGCAACCCCAACCGACTGCGCGGCCTGCTGGCCGCCGAGAAGAAGCGGATGGCGCGCACGGTCGCCGACGCCCCGGTCCACGACATCGTGGTGGGCGACGGCGAGGACCAGGTGCCGCTGAAGAAGCTGCGGACGACGCTGCTGAAGCTGCCGCGGGTGCTGCCCGGCGCGCAGGTCACGGCCGTCAACGACCGGCTGCGCGCGCTCGGCGACCTGATGAGCAACATGCCGGTGCCCAAGGGCCCGATGCCGAAGGGCATGCGGATGCCCCGGGGCGGCAAGATGCGCTGAGCGGCCCGCAGCGCTCCTCGCGAGACCCGTGACCGACCGCCGACCCCGACCGACCACAACGCCCCGGAGCGAGAAGCTCCGGGGCGTTTTGTATGCGGTGTGTACCGGGTGGGGACGCGTACCGGGGGTGGACGTGTACCGGGTGGCGACGCGGCTCGCCCGCGCCCGGCGCGTGACTCAGATCCGTACCCTCATGGGGCTCAGATCCGGGCCTCCCAGAGGTCGGATCCGGCCCCTCCCAGGGCTCAGATCCGTACCTGCACGGACTTCGCGAGGCGGTCGTGCAGGCCGCGGCCGTCGCGGTCCCAGATGACGGCCGGGATGATCACGACGAGCAGGAGCGTACGCAGCACGACCCACGGCAGGGAGATCCGGCCGCCGCCCTCCGCCACGACCCGCAGGCCCAGCAGCCGCTTGCCGGGCGTGAAGCCGACCGTGCCGACCGTCAGGACGCTGAGCACCGCGAAGACGACCAGCGCCCAGTTGCTCGCCGACTGCGCCTTACCGCCGCTGAGCAGCCCGTACGCCACGAGCATGCACAGCGCCCAGTCGATGAGCAGGGCGGCGATCCGGCGCCCGGGGCGGGCGATGGAGCCCGGCCCCTCCTCCGGCAGCCCGAGCCGCTGGCCGCGGTATCCGAATTCGACGCCCATGTCCTCGGCTGCCGCGCGGGGCCCGGAGATCCACGATCCGATTGCTTGCCTGTTGTCCACCCGTCCACGGTACTGCGACCGCATACGTTCGAATTTTCCGGGGCGGCCGGGGCAGGTCAGGAGGGCCTCCGAAGGCGCACACTGGGAGGTGGCGGCGACCGCGCGCCGGTTAACCTGGGCGAAACAAATGGGTCATGCTTGGGAAATCCCGCCTGCCTATGGTCGGGCAAGCGCGCCACCGCACATGGACGCGCTCCGAGTAGCAATCCCGCGTCCGCCGACCGGTGACCGGGCTAGGAGGAGTTGGATGTTCCAGAACGCCGATGAGGCCAAGAAGTTCATCGCGGACGAGGACGTCAAGTTCGTCGACGTCCGATTCTGCGACCTGCCCGGTGTGATGCAGCACTTCACGATCCCGGCAGCGGCGTTCGACCCGACCGAGGAGCTGGCCTTCGACGGCTCCTCGATCCGTGGATTCCAGGCGATCCACGAGTCCGACATGGCGCTGCGCGCGGACCTCTCGACCGCCCGGGTGGACCCCTTCCGCCGGGACAAGACGGTCAACATCAACTTCTTCATCCACGACCCGATCACGGGCGAGCAGTACAGCCGCGACCCGCGCAACATCGCCAAGAAGGCCGAGGCCTACCTCGCCTCCACCGGCATCGCGGACACCGCGTATTTCGGTCCGGAGGCGGAGTTCTACGTCTTCGACAACGTCCGCTTCGAGACGTCGGCGAACCAGTCGTTCTACCACATCGACTCCGAGGCCGGCGCCTGGAACACCGGGTCGACGGAGAACAACCGCGGCTACAAGGTCCGCTACAAGGGCGGCTACTTCCCGGCCCCGCCGGTCGACCACTTCGCCGACCTGCGCGCGGAGATCTCCCTGGAGCTGGACGCGGCGGGCCTCCAGGTCGAGCGCCAGCACCACGAGGTCGGCACCGCCGGCCAGGCCGAGATCAACTACAAGTTCAACACGCTGCTCGCCGCGGCCGACGACCTGATGCTGTTCAAGTACATCGTCAAGAACGTCGCCTGGCGCAACGGCAAGACCGCGACCTTCATGCCCAAGCCGATCTTCGGTGACAACGGCTCCGGCATGCACGTCCACCAGTCGCTGTGGCAGGGCGGCTCCCCGCTCTTCTACGACGAGCAGGGCTACGCCGGCCTGTCGGACACCGCCCGCTACTACATCGGCGGCATCCTCAAACACGCCCCGTCGCTGCTGGCCTTCACCAACCCGACGGTGAACTCCTACCACCGCCTGGTCCCCGGCTTCGAGGCCCCGGTCAACCTGGTCTACTCGCAGCGCAACCGCTCCGCCGCGATGCGTATCCCGATCACGGGCTCGAACCCGAAGGCCAAGCGCGTCGAGTTCCGCGCCCCGGACCCGTCCTCGAACCCCTACCTCGCCTTCTCGGCCCTCCTCCTGGCCGGCCTGGACGGCGTCAAGAACAAGATCGAGCCGGCCGAGCCGATCGACAAGGACCTCTACGAGCTCGCCCCCGAGGAGCACGCGGGCGTCCCCCAGGTCCCGACCTCCCTCCCGGCCGTCCTCGAAGCCCTCGAGGCCGACAACGAGTACCTCCAGCAGGGCGGCGTCTTCACCTCCGACCTGATCGAGACCTGGATCGACTACAAGCGCACCAGCGAAATCGCCCCGATCCAGCTCCGCCCGCACCCGCACGAGTTCGAGCTGTACTTCGACATCTAAAGGGTGGGGTTGGGTGATGGGCGGAATCCCGGAAACAGGCTGCGACCTGCGAAACACCTCTAAGTGTTTCTCGCTGATCTCCCTCGTTTTCCACCCCCTTGTGCACCGCGTGTGCACCGCCCGACCAATTCTCTGACGCGATGCCAGGAACAACAGCGGAGGCCGCTACCCCACAGGTGGGGTAGCGGCCTCCGCTGGTTTGGCGGGCCTCCTGCGTGAGCCTGCCAGAGTGCCGATGGAGGGCCAACATGCTTAGCGAGATCCCCCGCTGACCGCTGCGCCCTGGATGGGCCCGCTCGGGAACGTCCACCCGACGAATGGTGGGGCCAGCCATCAGGCGGCGAGCCCGTCAGGCCCGGCCGTAGACCCAAGCGGGCCGCACTGCCCGAGATTGAACGACGGAGGGCCCTGGCGATAGATCGCCAGAGCCCGGTCGGCCAGTTCCCAGCGACTCCAGTCCTTGCTGTTGCCATCCGCAACGATGCCGGACGGCTTGCCGCCGCGGGAGTTAGCCCGCTCGCCAGCCGGTCAGCCGGTCGTCTGGCCCCTTCCTCACAGGCTTAGCGTCGGGGGGGAGTCCTACCTCGATTCGTTCGCGGGCTGCTGCGCCACTCGCGCGGCGCACCTCATCGCGTTTCGCGATCTCCCGGAGTTGTTCTCGCCGGTGTGGCTGTTTCCGGGCCGCGAGAAGACGGATCCATGATCGGCGGCTTTGTTTCGCGGTCCTGGTTTTGCCGCTCATGGGATGCCTCCTTCTTGCGGGTGGGCTGGTTGTCTTGGGGCACCCCCCTGCCTACTGCAGCTCCGACACCATACGCGACCAGGGCGAATACCAATAGCGACACGGCAAAGTCAATATTACGCCGCTTCGGTTGGATCACCGCCTGCCTGTCGTAGTGGTAGTACTGAATTTCGTTTTCAAGCAGGACTTCGGCGGTATGGTCCTCGTGCTCCCCGAGGTACAAGACCTTCATGACGTCCAGGTGTTCCAGCGTCTTGAGCCGCTTCCGCCGCAGCGGGGGCCAGGCGAGGGGTGGACGGTCGAGCAGGGTCAGGGCTAGAAAGATCAGACTGGCGACCAAGAAACCCACGGTGATGTGGAGGCATGTTTCGTTTACCTTCCCCCTGATCAGAGGGAGTAGGACGGCCTCAAAGCCGAGCAGAGCCGCAGCCGCGACGTTGAGGGAGTCGCTGACCCTGTACTGCTCCATGCGCTGGTCGTGGACTTGTTGGAGCAACACGTGGACAGACGGCACCGGACAGACCGGCGGCGCGGGCCCTGGCTGCTGCGGAGTGGCCATCTCTTACCTCTGAGGTCCGTCACACAGTTCAAGGACTTCCAGCCTCCGGCCGCCCAACCGGCCGTGGCGACTTCGAAGAAGCATTTGGGTGATCCCCATGCAAAGGACCTCAACGAGTGCCCAAGCGCCGACCCCGACCCCGATGGGGCCTCGGTTCCCCGTCCGGCTCGTACGACCGTACTCGACGGCCCGCGCCCCCTCGCGCAGACAAATCTCATCCGCGCAAGATCATCTGAGCCGTCCGACCGTGGTGGAGAGACGATGGAGATCTGAGAAGTGAGAGAAAGAGGACGTCCCGATGCCGCAACAAGATCTCTCGTGGTCGTTGCAGCAACGCTACAACCGGCTGCTGGACGCGAATCCGCAGCTCTACAGCCACGAGATTAAATTCACCACCGACTGGATTCACAAACAGCCAGCCCTCACGGCACTTCTGCGCGAAGCAGACCTAGTTGAACCTATGCCAGACACCCGGGAATGGATCGCCGAGTTCGAGAGCGGCACTGGGCCGACATGGCCCATCAGCACCGAGGAGGGTCGCGTCTCCCTGATTTGGACGCTCATGCAGCACATCGCGGCAGCAGCCAAGGACCGACCCGATATCGGTTGGCAATATGCAGCTGGGCGCGGAGGCAGCGGGAATCTTCGCTCCGAAGTTCAAAACTTCACCCGGACAGTGTTCGAGCCTCTCTTCCTGCTGCTCACCGAGAGAATTGGGCACGAAGGGGCGGTCCTCCACACACTCTCCCGCTACGTGACCCGAGTCGAGTGGTTCGACCGCGATCAGCTCTTCAAGCGCTTCAATGAGAACCGACCCACTGGCGAAGAGGTCTACAACCTTGATCTTCAGCGCTTCCTCTTCATGGACGCCGGCTACGTGACACACGCCAAGGCGAGGTCCGCGACGGGGGAGCCCGATCTCATCGGCGAGCTGCAATCCACCGACCCGCTCGTCTGCGACGGAAAGATCTTCGACAACCAGAGCCGGGGCAAGAGCTACTTGGCCAAGGGGTTCAATCAGGTCCTCCACTACGCACAGGATCACCAGAAGCGCGTGGCCTACCTCGTCGTCTTCAACATCACCGACCGCGCACTCCAGTGCCCCACCGACGCCCCCTCGAACGCTGGACCGCCATACGTCGAGTTGTCCGGCACCCGCGTCTACTTCATCGTCATCCGGGCCGCGCCCCCCAGCGCGACAGCCAGCAAGCTCGGCAAGGCCAGCCCGGTCATCATGAGCCGCGAGGAACTATTCAACCCTCCAGATGTTGCTTACCAGTGAGCAACAGGTGACGATGCTCGGCGCCTGCCAGGGCTCTCGCAGATGCGGGCGAATTGATCAGGCGCCGTCGTACACCCAGGCCCGGCCGGTCTGTCGGTACTCCTCCACCGGGTGACGGGCGCGGTGGAGAAGGCTCGCAAGGCGATCGGCTGACGCTACCGGCTAGCCCGTGACAGAGACTCACGCGCGTCACTCGCCATCAAACAGCTCAGGCCGCCACTCCTGGATGTCCGGGTCGAGTCTTCCTTGGCATACGTCCTGGATGGCTTTATCGACGTCTCGCGACAGCAGTTGTCGACGACTGCGGGAGGCACCCGCCGACAGCCGGCAACGGAGCGATACCGGCTGCCACCTGCGCCCGTAGCCAGCGCTTTTGGCCCGAGCGCCGGACGGGCGGGCGACGGCGTCTCACCGGTCACCACCGAGCTGCCGTCCGAAGCCGTGGACATTCGGCGCGGGCAGCGCCTCCCGAACTGCCGGAGAAACGCTACTCTTCGTCACCGACAGAGCCATCCTGGAGGGCCGCCGCGTAATCGATCTCGATGGCCCGCGAGAACGCCTCAAGGACCTCCATCGGTGCGTTGAGGTAGCCGCTGCCCGGGTGGAGTTTGGGGCGGCTGGCCGTCGCGGACGATGGTGAAGCGGGTCAGCGGGCCCTCCACAACAGCCTCAGCATCGGGGAGGGATGCAGGAGCCATGAGTGAGTGGCGACTGGGCCGACACCCAGGGCATTCCCTCCGTCGCGAGAGAGACGACCACTTCGCGTTGCCCCTCTCGGTTGCTCGTGAGGGGGAGGTGGTCGCCGTCGCGGAGCTGGTGATGACGACCGTGGAGGCAGAGCATCTGCATGCCGCGCTGTGCTTCGCCCTGGATGGCAAGCGGATCCCCGACTTCGCGCCGGATTGCCGGTACTCCGTCCAGCGGGGCCCCAGCATGCGCCGCTAGACCCGTCGGTGTGCCGCCCGTCCCATCCGCTGGGGCGGGCGGCGCTGTCACGTCTGAGACGCATTACGCGGGTGGACGCAGCACCCGGTGCGGTTCCTTCTGGGCGATGTGCTGGCACTCGCCGTAGGTCATGCCGTCCATGGGCCAGGCAACGAGGTGGTGCCCGGCGAGCCACTGATGGCGAGCGGTATGCCACTGTCAGCGCGCCGCGCAGTAGTCGGCTACTGAGGTTTCAGTTCGGGGTGACATCATGGCGGGGCCGAGATGAGTCCGGTCTGGGCGATGAATCCGTCGAGCAGGCCGGGCTGGTACTGCAACCGTTTCAGGCGTGTGCGAGCCAGCGCAGCGAGTTCGTCGATGCCGCACGGAGCCAGATTGCCCAGGCTGTTCTTCAGGTGTGCCTACACGCCCTCGGCCGGGTTGAGGTCGGGTGCATACGACGGGAAACGGAAGACGGTCAGCCAGCTGCGGGCCGCGATCAGCTCGCGCATCGCGGCATCGACATGATGGGTGAAGTTGTCCCACACCAGCACGACGGACTCGCCGAGCTGCTGGTGGACCGCGTCCAGCAAGCAGGGCAAGTCCCTCTCCCTAAAGCCCTTCCTCTCACCCTTGCGGCCGTGGTGCACCAGTATCCGGAAGACGAGCCCGGGCCTGCGGCACACCACACCGGCGAGCGAGATACGTCCCGAGTCCGCGGCCCGGGCCATGACGCGGGGCGTGCGACCGCGCCGGGACCAGGTCCGTGCCTTCGGCGGCCGGAGCACCTGCCCCGACTCGTCGGCGAAGCACAGCCACGTGTCCTGGTCCCTCACCGCCTTTGCCCGTGGGGCCAGATCTCCTCAAGTCAGCAGGTCACCGCGTTCTCGTCGCGTTCGGCGGCCCGGCGCTGCGGGACCTGCACCGTCCAGCCCATCTGACGCAGGATGCGCCATGTCTGCGCCGGGCTGAAGCGGACACGGAATCGCCGCGCGATCACGGTCGCGACCCGGGCCAGCGTCCACCGCTGGTCCTCCACCCAGCCGTGCGCGGCCGGCCCCTTCTTCAGTAGCGCCTGTGGGCACCCGGTAATACTTGACGGGGCTGACGCAGAAAGCTCACCAGTTCGGGCAGGGTGCTGAATGCAAAGGGCCCGTCGACGAAGGCAGCTGGGACTGGCGCTCTCGTCACGAACAGTGCTCTGACCTCGTAGGGGCAGCCGCGCGCGACGGATGGCAGGTGGAGTGCGGAGGCCACTGCTGCGGCATGAGGAGCGAGGTCGTCGAGCTTGCGCTGCAACTGTGTGGTGTAGGCGGGCTTACCCGTGTGATCGGTATAGAAGTCGTCGAGGTGGCGGCGGATCTCCGGAATGGCGTAGACATCGGCAGGATCTTTGACCTCAATCAGCCAGATGACGGGGCGGGAGGCAACCCCTGCGACCACGTCAATCTCGGTGGCTAGTGATGGCACGCCCAACCGCTGCGGGTCCTGCTCTCCGATGCGAGCTTCCACGGAGAAGCCGGCTGACTTCAGAGTCTCTTCTACGTCTCTTTCTAGCGCCTTGTTCTTCCGGCCCCGGATGCCCTGGAGCGCGACGGCGATAGGGCCGGGAGGCTCAGGTCGGGTCCATGGCAGCTGCCCCTGCATCAGGTTCCGGAAGTAAGCCCCTGCAGAAGCCAAACACAAGTGGGGTGCAATGACGAGGGAACTGTTGGTGAGTTCGGCTACTGGTTGGACAAGCAGCCGCCGCTGCCTACTGCGCACATGCCATGGCTTCCAGTCCGCCGCCTCCAGGGCCGCTGACGTGCTGGTGAGCATGACCAGTGCGGCTGCTGCCCGGTCCCGCCCGTTGGGTGCGTCCTGATGCCCCAGCGTGGTCACTTCCAGCAGGTAGGCAAGGACGTCATCAGGTTCGGCGACGGCGGCGTCGGGGTCACCAGGGGTCAAGGGCCAGTGGACAAGAGCGAAAAGCACGGTGAACAGGTCGGTGGCGGTGACGCCGAACGCGCTGTGCATCGCAGTGTCCAGATCAGCCGGGACCGCAGGAGGGTGGATTCCCCCGTCGCTTCCTTCCGCCTCCGCGGACGTGATCGGTGGGGCCTCAGTAGTCGCGAATTTGGAGACGTGCTGGCCCACGGACTGGGCCGCCAGCGCCCGCTGAAACGCCTCGAAGTCCAGGTGGTAGACACGGCCGCTGCCAGCACTGTCAGTCGGCAGAGTGGTGGAGATGTCGGAGGCCGCGGTGATCTCGTACGCGTCGGTAACCTGCAGTGCGGTAGGCCGGACCTGATGGTGTACCCCCTCGCTGCGGGAGGTGGCTGCCAGGTAAGCGTCGGCTGCGGCGATTACTTCCATCCAGGCGAACTGGTCCACCGGCTGGGTTCCGGTGGGCCGTTCGCGCAGTGTGGCCTCGATGACGATCTGGTTGCAGAGCCGGAGCAGCAGGTATTCCTGCTGAAGTTCGGACTGGCGTTGCACGGGATCCCAGGACAAGGTCAGGGTGCGGGCGGTCTGTTCCAGTTCGCGGAGGAGCCGGTTCTTCGCAGCCATCGTGCGTTCGATCTGCTGCATGCCGACGGCAACGAGCTCGTCGGTTGAATGTGCGGCGAGTCGACGGGTGAGTGCGTCCAGGGCTGCAGGGGCGAGCACGCCATTGTCCAGTGCCTTGGCCTCGGTGCCGGTGTACGTGCCAGGGGTGATGCCGGAGGCGCGGACAGTACGGGCGATTTCCTGATTCACAGCCGAGAGCAGGGCGGCGTCGAGTTTCCAGGGCGGGCGTAGGTCGGTGCGGGCGGTCGGGGCCTGCGTGATCCTTACCGTGAGGGTGGGACCGGCGGCCTGCCAGGCGTCCGCCAACATGCTGGCATCAGCAGCCGGGATTTCGGCGGCTACTAGCAGAGAGCGGATGGCGAGTGCCATGGTGCGGCAGGTGGCGTCGATGTCCGCATCGGTCTGGGCTGCGAGGGCCTCGCAGCCCACGACGAAACGGGCGTGGACTAGGGGACCGTGCGGGCCAGGGCGATGCTGGACGTCGGTCACGGTGATCGGATCGGCCGCCTCTCCCTCGGCGTCAGGTGAGGCGGCGGGCAACTCGATGAGGTAGCCGGCCGTGCGACTCTTGGCATGGGCGGTCTGCCACTGGGCTCGCACCAGGTCCAGACCGAATGCGAAGGAACGGGCCAGGTCATGTAGGAGACGATGATCACGGTCGGTCCAGGATGGGTCCGCGCAGCGAAAGGCCACCGGGACGGTACCGGTGTGAACGCACCACCCGTGCAGGTCGGGGCGGTGGTGCTCCGCAGAGCTGGATCCTGGATTCTCCTCATCGGCCAAGGAGGATTCGCCAGTGCTGGCTCGCACGGCGGCCAGCGGCCATTGGTATACGCCAACCGGACCGTAGCTGGGCGGGTCCAGGGCGTGCCAGTCCTGGACAGCGGACAGGCTGAGCACAGCCAGCGACCGCTCCAGGTCATAGAGGTCAGCGTTGCGATTCCATTCCGCATCGCTGTGGTGCGGAGAGAGGAAGATGATGGGGGTCTGCCCACCGGAGAAGAGCGTTTTGCGGTTCGCGCGCCACCACTCCCACACGTCGAAGGTCTCCCATGCGAACATCTCCGGCCTAGTTGGGGCGGCGAGCTCACGGCAAAAGGTGAACAGGTCGCTGTCGGCGTCTGCGGTGACCGCGATCCACAGCAAGTCTTCCAGCGACATGCTGGCTGTCCCTGGGTTCTGGGGGATCGCCACATGCCCCGATGTCGCCACCAGCAGTAGGGGCACGACCTCAATCCCGGCATCGAGGATCAGCGTCCCACCACCGGACATGGGCACCTGGACCGGGGCACCGGAGTTGGCTCGTGCCTGCTCAGCGATACGTGCCGCCACAGGAGGCCCGTCGAACCGCAGCCCGTCCTGGTGCAACCGAGCGAGTAGCTGGACCAGGATGGCTCGGCGAGGGCCGAACATCACGATCCACTGCACGACGTTACCGGGCGACACCACTACGCCCTCAGCGGCGTCCGGGTGTCCAAGGACCAGATCGGAGAACCGCCATAGGGCACGCCTAGCATGGTCGGCTGCCAATTGCGCGAAGCGCCGATTGGCAGTCGGCCATTTGGCGGCACGGCGGGCCAGCTCGCTTACCCCCTGCCCGGTGACTTCGGGCAGGAAGGCCAACGGCAGCCAGAACCTGCCTACGGATCCGGCACTGGTAGTGGGCAACGAGACGGCCAAGTAGCGGCCGAACGTGCTCAGCGCAGACTCAGGCCGGTAGGGCATCTGTCCCTCTGCGGCAGTCGCCCAAGCGAGTGCCGCACGCAGGTCGGAGGTGGCGGACAGCGCGGCGGGCAGTGGCATGTGCAGCAGTTGGTCAGCCGCTTCCAGTTCCAGGTCGGTTAGAATCGCAGGTCCAACACCGGGTAGTTCGCCGATAGGCCACGATGGCTCCATCACGCCGACTGCGTGATCGGTGTAGCGCAGTGCGACCTCGGTGTAGTGGGCCACGCCGAAGCCCAGCTCGGGGACCAGGACCGGGTCGGTGGCCTGGGCGACCCTCTTCCAGCGTGCGGCATCGGCCACCGGCCTCTCGACCTGCCCGGGGAACAGCCGGAGTACGTCATGGCCGAGACGGGCAAGAACCAGCCGACGCGGATCTACAGGCACGAAGTCCTCGATGCTTGCCAGACGCGGTTCCTCACGTCGGCACGCGTCGAGCAGACCACCGAGTTTCACAGCATTGGCCACCCCACCCGGCTTGTGCACCGATTTCAGAGCACGGTCCAGCAAGTAGCCAACCGAAGACCACCGATGCCGGACTCCCGGACTCGCCCCCGCCGCAGTCAGCAAGACCAGCGCGCCGTCGGAGCCCAAAGCAGTCAGGCGCCGCTCCGCACTCTGCGGAAGCGTCCGGCCTGCCCGTCTCTTGCTGCCACTCATCGTCGACCTCGCCACTTCCCCCACATAATGATTGTCGAGTCCACCGCGATATCCCAGTCGATCTCTCCCGCGGCATCGGCTGCTGCCTAGACATGTTGGAGCTACGTGTTCTCCATGAATATTGCTCCTGCGCCAGGCCCGATGCTCTCGTCCGGCGCTACGGGCGGGGCCGGTCATCGAGGCCAGTTTCGGCTGATCAGCCGTCGGCTGTTACCCGAGCAGTAGCCACCACGCCATCTTCCCCGTAGTGCGGTAGCTACTGAGAAATCAGGGAGACGATCTTGAGCAGAGTGGCCGTCGCAAGACCGCGAACATGCTGCGATCGGTAGCTAACTGAATGTAATCGACCTGATCAGTCGTCGTCCTCTGCATCGAGCTCCTGACCAAGGGCCTCGACATCAGTTCCGTCGAAGCCTTGCAGAACTACTCCTGCTCGGCCGTCGCCAGGACACCGCGCCGAAAAACGTCGTGCAACGGCCACCTCCCACGATGTGCACCGGTTGTGCACCAGCCCGTTCGCCAGCGGAGAATCTGTGCAGTCAGAGCCTCATCGAGCTGTACTTCGACAGCTAAGAACGTCACAGGTCAGAGTGGGTTTTCGCGCTCCTGGGCCGTCTGTGGGCCGTCGGCCGTGTTCTTCCCTCATCGGAAGGCGCGGCCGGCGGCTTTTTCGCGCCGTCGATCTTCGTTCCCGAGCTCAGGTCTCGTTGACCTGCTCGCACCCCTCGTGAAGGGCGCGCTGGATGGCCTCGGCGACGTCGGCCGGAACTCGGGCAAGCGGTGTTGACGAGGTGCTCGGACGCGCCCCGGTCAGCAAAGACTTTGGTGGTCTCACGAGGGTGAACACGGCGCCGAGGCATTTCCGGTATGACCGAGTCCGAAGGCCAGAATATTGATGGATGAAGCCTGCTTACCCCGAACCGATATCGATGCAGCGAAGACGCCATCGCAGCGCTATCGCGCGACTCTGTGAGGTTCATTGGCTGACACGGAAATTTACCGTGCCGGTCGAGGAATGGCGAAAAGGCCGGGTTAAGATTCGGTGAGGGGCCCGATCAGTTCGTGTCCTCAAGCCTGGCTGTCGCGTTGCTTTTTGCGGTCTTCGAGTTGTTTGACGACCACGTTGGCCAGGGCCACCAAGAGGGTGGCCAGCAAAGCGGGGAGCCAGGGGTGTTGCACGGTCAGTCCAGGCGTGAAGGACGAGACGAACAAGGCGGCAAGGAATGTCGTGGCCGCTGACAAGCCCGTTTCTATGCCGCGTTTCCTTCTCCCGGAGACGGACGACAGGCGCAGCCCGAGACGTAGCGGGTAGAGGAAGATGCCGGCGAGCGGCCCGCAGGGCAGACACAGTGCGGCGCCCCAGAGCAGGGGGCCGACGCCGTCGGATTCGATCAGGCTGCGGGACAGCACCGCGACGACGAGGACACCCAGCACAAGAACGAGGGCCACAACGGCCGCGACGCCAAGACCCAGCCCGGTCATGCCGAAGGCGGCCAGCACTTTGTCGCGGGGGGACAGGGAGGCCCAGGTGGACTCCTCCTCCGCCCGCTGGTGATCCTTCACTGCGCACTCCTCCCTGCGGCGGAACGATGATGCGGGGTCCCCCCGCGCCGAAAGCGCCGGGGGGACCCCCGTGAGGTCAGTTACCTCAGAGTCAGAGGGCGACCATCATGATGGCCTTGGCGATGTCGTAGGCGACGTCGGTGGGAACGCCTGCCTTCACCATGGCGACAGCCAGAGCGGTCTCGCTCCACCCCTCGACCTCCTCGATCGCGTCCGCGATCTTGTTACCGTTCCGGGAGATGAAGGCGCCGCTCTTCTTGCTGACCTTGCCGACGATCTTTCCCGCCCAGCTCCCGCCGTGGCGCAGACCAGCGACAATCAGCTTGCGTACGATCGTGCCCATGCCCAGGGCGCGCTTGGTGCGCTTGTGGGCGTCGGGGTTTTCGAGCTGCTTGGCGTACTCCTCGAACTCCCGGATCTGCGTTGCGTCGGCGCCGTCGGCCCGCATGCGGGAGACGAGGTCGCGGACGTCCGCGGCGGTCGGCTTCAGCGACTCGGCCGCCTGGGTCGCGGCCGCACGGTCACGGTTGGCCTCGACTGCGCTCGCGGCAGGGGCGGCGACGCCGACGACGACGACAGTCATGGCAGTGGCTGCGGCTATGCCAAGGGAATTGTTCTTCACGTGCTCGTTCCCCTTGTAAGCAGGGGGAGAGGTATACGGGCACGCCGCTTGGCGTGGAACTTGGCGTGGAACTTGGCGTGGAAACTGAACGGCCCCGTTTTCCTACTTCCCCCTGGCTTTCCCCGGCCGCCGCGGTGGTCTGACCGAGCGGCACAACGACGTCAACTCACACCATTCGCGGATCCAAAACGCGAGACCGTGAACAGGTACACCTGCGAGTGAGTTACGGACGTACCCGATGCGCCCCGCCGCAAGCAATGGATCCGGCGTGGCGGTTGAAGCTCCGTTCCCCATGTCAGACCGTGGTGCGCTTCGTTGGGCGGTGAATGCGTCAACAGCACGGGTCCTGCTGTCAGCTCGCTTCCATACGGTCGCCGCCATTAGTGAGGCAATAGCCCATGACCGCGAGATGCGCCGACAGCTCCGCACGGGATCCAGCAAATACCCAAAGGCTTGAGGTGTGGCTGGGGCGCGGCCCGGCGGGTGGGTGGGGGGGCTCGGTGACGGGTGGGTTTGGGTGGGGTGGGGCAGACTGGGGTTATGCCTGAATTGCCTGAGGTGGAGGTGCTTGGTCGGTTTTTGGGGGAGCGGGTCGTGGGGAGGGTGGTGGGGCGGGTGCATCCGGTGGCGGTGCATGCGCTCAAGACGTATGAGCCACCGGTGACGGCGTTGGAGGGGCGGGCGTTCGAGGGGGTGAGCCGGTGGGGGAAGTTCCTTGATCTGGGGGTGGGCGATCTGCATCTGGTGATGCATCTCGCGCGGGCGGGGTGGGTGCGGTGGAGTGATCGGCTGCCGGCGGCGCCGCCGCGGCCCGGGAAGGGGCCGCTGGCGTTGCGGGTGCGGCTGGAGGGGCCCGAGGGGGCGGGGTTCGACGCGACCGAGGCGGGGACGCAGAAGCATCTGGCGGTGTATGTCGTGCGGGACCCGCAGGAGGTGCCCGGCATCGCGCGGCTCGGGCCCGATCCCCTCTCGGAAGGGTTCACGCTCGCGGTGTTCACCGAGCTGCTGCGAAGGGAGGAGCGTCGCCAGATCAAGGGCGTCCTACGGGATCAGAGCGTGCTCGCCGGGATCGGGAACGCGTATTCGGACGAGATTTTGCACGCGGCCCGGATGTCGCCGTTCAAGCCGGTCGCGAAGCTCTCCGAGGAGGAGGTGGCCCGGCTCCACGCAGTGATCGGGGCGACGCTCGCCGACGCGGTGGAACGGTCGCGGGGACTGCCTCTGAAGGAGCTCAAGGCGGAGAAGAAGAGCGGGCTGCGGGTGCACGGGCGGAAGGGGGAGCCCTGCCCGGTCTGCGGGGACGTCATCCGCGAGGTGTCGTTCAGCGATTCGTCGTTGCAGTACTGCGCGACGTGTCAGACGGGGGGCAAGCCGCTCGCCGACCGACGCCTCTCCCGCCTGTTGAAGTAGGTAAGGGAGAGAGAGGAGATGGGAGAGGGGAGGGCCGCCGCCCGGGTGGGGGCGGCCCTCGCGGGGGTCAGGGGTGGGGGTGTTCGGTGGTGAGGAGGGCTCGTAGTTCGGTTACCGCGGTGCGCAGGTGGGTGGCGAAGGTGTGCATCTGGTCGGCGACCGGGCGGGGGGTGCTCAGGTAGACGTTGAAGCGGTCGGGGAGGAGGACGTAGGCGACGCCGATGCAGCGGCTGCTGGTGGAGCCGAAGCCGAAGTACTGGATGTGGGCGGAGGGGGCGGAGCTGGTGCTGAGGTAGTCGTCGCGCAGGGTCAGCCAGCCGGGGGTGCGGTAGAGGGCGGGCTGTTCGGTGAGGCCCAGTTCCGGGCCGCGGCGGCGCTGGATCAACTCCAGTTCCCACAGGTGCTGTTCGGGCGCCTGGCCGCTCTGGCACTCCTTCGCGCGCCGCACGTGCTGGTCCGCGGCGGCACGGAAGGCGGCGCGGCGGGTGTCCGCGTCGGCTCCGGGGTCCTCCATCGCCGCCACGAACTCCTGGATCTGCGGCGTGACGACGCGCATCGCCTCGGTCCGGCCGCGCCGGTACTGGCGGGTGGCGATGGATTCGTAGGTGGCGCCCAGCCTGCCCTTGGCGCGCTGGTGGGCGAGCTGATAGGCGAGCTGGACGAAAGCGTCCGGGGAGACGCGGAGGGCCTTGGCGGTGGTGGCGCCGAAGTCCTCGAAGGAGACGGTGCGGGTGGCGGTGGCCTCGCCGTAGGCGGCGAACGCGTCGGCGGCGGAGTGGATCCGCTCCCGCAGGGCGTCGTTCAGCTCGAAGGTGATCGGCTCCAGGGCGGGCCGGCCCTGGGGGCGAGCCCCGGCGCGGCGGGCGTGTTCCTCGGCCGGGGTGGCGAGGAGGGCGTCGACGAAGCTGAGGATGGTGGTGCCGTCCAGCTCGCAGTGTTCGACGTTGATACCCGCGCGGCCGTCGGCGAACACGATCAGCGAGACGGCCTTGTCGAACCAGCGGTTGCCGCGGTCGCCGTAGAGGAGCTGGTCGCAGGCGTCCTGGGTGTCGGCGGGCGCGAAGTCCTCCAGGCAGAGACAGAACAGGGCGGTCTCGACGTCGTCCAGCGCGTCGGCGTTGCGGGGGTGGCAGGCGAGCAGGTCCTGGCGGGCGGCCGCCCATTCGGCGCGGGCCATGGTCGTCAGGTGGCCGACGGGGGCGTCGCCGGCCGGCTCCTCGCCGGCCTTCGTGATCGCGCGCAGGCCCGTTTCGAGGTCGTCCAGGCTGTGCGGGACGCCGTCCGGGCCGAGGACGTCGAGCCGGAACATGGTGCCGCGGAAGAACACCACGATGTGGCGGGCCCGGGAGGGGCCCGGCCAGGCGTCGGTGTAGGGGGCGCGGACGGTGTCCTGTTCCGCGCCGGGGATGCGGGTGGTGGAGAACAGGAACTTGTTCTGCTCCATCGACTGGGGCTGCCCGCGCTGCACGATCGGCTCGATCAGCTCCTGGTCGAGCCGCCGCTTGTAGTGGACGGCTCCGGCGATGAGCCCGGCGGCCCGTTCGAGCTGGGGCCGGTCGCTGTCCTCGAAGAGGAAGAAGAAGTTGGCGTTGAGCGCGATGCGGTCGCGTCGGCCCAGGTAGCGGTACGGCCAGAAGGTGTCGAGCCAGCTCTGCACGCCGTCGGTGGCGTCGTACGCCTCCAGTGCCGCGTGCAGCGCCCGGCCGGGCCCGCCGGGCCGGAGGAAGGCGGCCACCTCCGCCTCGGTCGCGGCCCGCTCCTCGGCGGTCAGCAGCGGGGCGCACCAGGCGAGAAACCTCTCGCAGCTCGCCTCCAGTGTGGGCAGCGGCACGCGCGGCAGGCTGTCCTCACGCGCGAACGTCGGGAGTGCTGCCATGTCCTGACTGGTCTTCAATTCTGTCTCGATTCAGATCAGATCGTGCGGAGCTGGGGGCGGACCGGACGGGGCCCCGGGACGGAGCGGCCTAGTCCAGCAGCCGGTCGCCGCGGACGGCCCGGCCCTCGGCTTCGAGGTGCTCGGGCAGGACCCGGCCGAAGAGCTGCCGGGTCCGGGGGACGCTGCCGATGACGCCGGGCCGCTCGCTGTAGGCGAAGATCGCGGAGTGGCGGGCGCGGTCGCCGCGTACGGGGCTCACGCGGTGCAGGGAGTAGCGGCCCTTGAAGAGCTGGAGGTCGCCCGGTCGCAGGGGGAGGCCGCGGATCAGCCGTTCGCCGCGGCCGTCCAGGACGTCGCGGACGTCGTCGAAGCTCTCGTCGTGGGCGGAGCGGATGTTCGGGCAGTACTCGAAGACGCCGCCGGCCGCCGCCTCCTGGGTGAGCATGCTGACGGTGAACTCGTTGGTGTCGAAGTGCCACGGATGCTCCATGCCCGGCGCGACGACGTTGAGAACCAGTCCGGAGAGCGGGTCCGCCAGCTCGTGCAGCTCGGGCAGTGCGAAGCAGTGGGCGAGGAAGCGCTGGAAGAGCTGGTGGGAGTAGAGCCGGCTGATGAGGGAGTCGGCCGGGATGCGGTCGCGCGGGACGAAGGCGTTGCCGCGTTCGAAGGTCCGCCGGCCGGGGTGGTCCGGCGGGAGGTCCGCGTCGACGGCGATGTTGTAGACGTTGACCGTTTCGGTGTCGTAGTGGGCGCGGGGGGCGAGTGCCGCGCATTCCTGCCGCAGCGGCTCGCGGAGGGCGGGGCGGACGAAGTCCGGCAGTACGGTGCAGCCGCGGGTCTCCAGGTCGTGCCGGGCCCGGGAGATCAGGGCCTGCCCGGCCGGGCCGGTGAGGTCGGACAAGGGGTACCGGGCCGTGTCGACGAGCTGGTCGAGGGTGGGGGCCTCCGGGGTGCTCGGGGCGGTCGCGGTGCTGGGGTTGCTCGCGGCGGTCTTCGCGGTCTTCAGGGTGTTCAGCGTGCTCAAGTCGATCCTTTCCACGTACGGGCAGATCGTCCCGGGCCGGGTGCCTGCCGCACCCGGCCCGTCAGCGACTTCCGGCCATGGGCCGACGGCAACTCTACTGATTGGTAACCGAGTTGAAGCTCCCACAGTGACGGCCGGGTTGTCTGTGACACGTCGCACTGTGTGCGGGGTGGCGGCGGGGCGGGCGTCGCGTGCGTCACGTTTTTTGCAACTTGTTGCATAAGCGGGGGTGGGTGGTCTACAAATTCCGTGACGCCCGCTGTCCAAGGAGACCGCCGATGACCTCGTACCCGCACTTGACGAGCCCGCTCGACCTCGGGTTCACGACCCTGCCGAACCGTGTGCTGATGGGTTCGATGCACGTCGGGCTGGAGGAGGCGCCGCGCGGGTTCGAGCGGATGGCGGAGTTCTACGCGGCGCGGGTGCGCGGCGGGGTCGGGCTGATGGTCACCGGCGGGATCGCGCCCAACGAGGCCGGGCGGCCGTGGGAGGCGGGCGCCGCGCTGACCACCGAGGCCGAGGCCGACCAGCACCGGATCGTCACCGACGCGGTGCACCGCGAGGGCGGCCGGATCGCCATGCAGATCCTGCATTTCGGGCGGTACGCGCATCACGCCGGCCTGGTGGCGCCCAGCGCGCTCCAGGCGCCCATCAGCCGGTACGTGCCGCACGCGCTGACCGACGACGAGGTCGAGCAGACCATCGAGGACTTCGTGCGGGCGGCGGCGCTGGCCCGGCACGCGGGCTACGACGGCGTCGAGATCATGGGCTCCGAGGGCTACCTGATCAACGAGTTCATCGCGGCGGCCACCAACCGGCGCGAGGACCGGTGGGGCGGCTCGTACGAGAACCGGATCCGCTTCCCCGTCGAGATCGTCCGCCGGGTCCGTGAACGCGTCGGGCCGGACTTCATCCTCATCTACCGGCTGTCGATGCTCGACCTGGTGCCCGGCGGCTCCTCCCTCGACGAAGTGATCACGCTGGCCAAGGAGGTCGAGGCGGCCGGCGCCACGATCATCAACACCGGCATCGGCTGGCACGAGGCCCGCATCCCCACCATCGCGACCTCCGTGCCGCGCGGCGCGTTCGCCTGGGTGACCCGGCAGGTCATGGGCTCGGTCTCGGTCCCGCTGGTGACCTCCAACCGCATCAACACCCCCGAGGTGGCCGAGCGGCTGCTCGCCGAGGGCCACGCGGACATGGTCTCGATGGCGCGCCCGCTGCTCGCCGACCCGGAGTTCGTCAACAAGGCGCGCGAGGGCCGCCCGGAGGCCATCAACACCTGCATCGGCTGCAACCAGGCGTGCCTCGACCACACCTTCAGCGGCAAGATCACCTCCTGCCTGGTGAACCCGCAGGCCTGCCACGAGACCGAGCTGGTGCTCTCGCCGACCCGGCGCCGCAAGCGCGTCGCGGTGGTCGGCGCCGGGCCCGCCGGGCTGGCGTGCGCGGTGACGGCCGCCGAACGCGGTCACGAGGTGACGCTGTTCGACGCCGCGGAGCGGATCGGCGGGCAGCTCAACATCGCGCGGAAGGTGCCGGGCAAGGAGGAGTTCAACGAGACGCTGCGCTACTTCCGCCACCGGCTCGCCGAGCAGAAGGTCGACGTCCGGCTGGGGACGGCCGTGACGGCGCGGACGCTGCTGGAGGCCGGGGCGGGGGCCGCCGCGGACACCGGGGCCGGATTCGACGAGATCGTGCTCGCCACCGGTGTCACCCCGCGCACCCCGCCGATCCCCGGCATCGATCACCCCAGCGTCCTGAGCTACCTCGACGTGCTGCGGGACGGGGCGCCGGTCGGTGAGCGGGTCGCGATCATCGGGGCCGGCGGCATCGGCTTCGACGTGGCGGAGTTCCTGACGGACGACGGGGAGGCGGCGAGCCTGGACCCGGCGGCGTTCTTCCGGCAGTGGGGCGTGGACACCGGCTACGGCGAGCCGGGCGGGCTCGGGACGCCGCGCCGGCCGGCACCGCCGCGGACCGTCCACCTCTTCCAGCGCAAGACGAGCAAGGTCGGCGCGGGGCTGGGCAAGACCACCGGCTGGATCCACCGCACCGAGCTGCGGCACCGCGGGGTGACGATGGTGGCGGGGGCCGAATACCACCTCATCGACGACGCCGGGCTGCACGTGACGGTCGACGGCGAACGGCAGGTCGTCGCCGTCGACACCGTGGTGCTGTGCGCCGGCCAGGAGCCCCGCCGCGAGCTGTACGAGACGCTGACGGCGGCCGGGCACGCCCCGCATCTGATCGGGGGCGCGGATGTCGCCGCCGAGCTGGACGCCAAGCGCGCCATCCAGCAGGGCACCGAGCTGGCGGCGGCCCTGTGACCCCCGGCTGCCGGTGAACGGCCCGGCCTAGGATTCCCCCATGTCCCTCCCGCACGCGATCCTCACCGCCCTGCTCGAAAAACCGTCGTCGGGGCTGGAGCTGACCCGCAGATTCGACCGGTCGATCGGCTACTTCTGGTCCGCCACGCATCAGCAGATCTATCGCGAGCTGGGGAAGCTGGAGAAGACCGGGCTCATCCGCGCGCTGCCCGCCGATCAGCCGACCCGGGGGCAGAAGAAGGAGTTCGAGGTCCTGCCCGCCGGCCGCGCCGAGCTGACCCGGTGGGCGTCCGGCGAGCAGGACCCCAAGCCGATCCGCGACGCCCTGCTGCTGCGGCTGCGCGCCGCGGCGGTGGTGGGACAGGACGGGCTCGATGACGAGCTGCGGCGTCATCTGGCGCTGCACCGGCGGCAGTTGGCGGAGTACACCGACATCGAGAAGCGGGATTTCGGTGCCGCCGTGACGGCGGAGGATCGGTTGCGGCGGCTGGTGTTGCGGGCCGGGATCGGGCTGGAGACGTTCTGGGTGGAATGGCTGACGGAGGCGCTCGCGGAGGTGGCGGAGTGACGGCCGGCCCCGGGGATCCCGGAGCCGGCCGCACCGTCGCGCTCGGCCCGACGGGCCGCGAACGCCGGTCAGCGGTTGGCGTAGAAGCCGGTCAGCGGTTGTCGTGGGTGCCGGTCAGCAGTTGTCGTAGATGAGGGCCCGCACCAGGCGGCAGGTGGTGTCGGAGGGGGCGTGCACCCCGATCTCGGCCGCGGTGGAGCGGATCTTGCGGTTGGGGGCCTGCTCGGGGCGGTAGACGCCGGTGTCGAGCAGCGCTATCGCCAGGCGCATGGCCTTCAGGCGGCGGTTGTGGGATTCGTACCGCTCGCGCGGCCATCCGGCGGGCAGGGGCTTCTTGGGCAGCGGGTGGGCCGGGAGAGGCTTCGTCATGAGTGTGGCAGCGGCCATCGGCAACCTCCTGGAGCGTGCGTGGAACCCTCACTGACTGGTTCCCATTCTACTGGCGACCACTGACAAAAGGCCCTGGCCAGCGGGTATTTGGCGGCTCGCACGGGCCCCGCCGCGGGTGGCGGACGGCGGTCAGTCCAGCGCCTCCTCGGCCGCCGCCAGGATCTCGGTGACCCGCAGGCCGAAGCGGAGGCCGCAGGGGTGCGGGCGGCCGGTGCGGGCGGCGGCCAGCAGGGCGTCGACGGCGCGGTGGTAGGCCGGCTCGGGGCCGTCCTCGCGGCGCGGCAGGCGGGCGACGCCGGCGGCCCCTCGCAGGGTCACCTCGACGCCGGCGGCGGGCGCGGGCACGGTCAGGCTGAGCGTCACCGAACTCGCCGCGCCGCCGCTGTGGCGCATCGCCAGCAGCACCGTGTCGGCCGGCCCCCGGGTGGCGGTGACCGCTTCCGCGTCGCCGAGCACCGGCAGGAGTACGGACAGCGCGTGCGGGCCGACGTCCCACAGGGCGCCCTTCTCCCGGCGCCAGGGGGAATCGGCGTACGGGCTGACGCTGTCGGCGGCGAACACCGAGCCGAGCCAGTCGGCGTGCGCGGTGAACCAGCCGCCCGCCGCGGCCTGGGTGGCGATCCACTCCCCCTCCCGCGCCCCGAACCGCGCGGTGAAGAAGACGACGGCCGCGGTGCCCGCCCGCTCGGCGGCGTCGGCGACGGCGCGGGCCTCGGCGACGGTGGTGGCGACCGGTTTGTCCAGCAGCAGGTGGCAGCCGGCCGCCGCCGCGCGAACCGCCAACGGGGCCTGTACGGAGGGCGGCAGGGCGAGGGACACGGCGTCGCAGGCGGCGAACAGCTCGTCGGCGGTGGCGTAGGGGCGGCTGCCGTGGGCCCGCGCCACCTCGTCGGCGGCCCGCGGCCGGCGCCCCCAGACGCCGGCGAACTCGACGCCGGGGTGCGCGGCCAGGACGGGCGCGTGGACGCGCCGGGCCCAGGGGCCGGTGCCGAGGAGACCGATGCGGGGAGTCGTGGCGGAGGTCATGGGGCCAGTGTCCCGTGGGGCCGTGTTCTGGGGGGCACGTCCTGGGGGCCGTGTCTCCAAGGGGGCACGTCCTGGGGGCGTGGCCCGGCCGGGGCGGCGCACGGCCGGGGCGGCGCACGGCCGGGGCGGCGGCCGTAATCCACGTGCCCGGCCCGCGCCGCGGGTGTTACGTTGCGCGGGCCGGCCGCGGGACTTCGGTGCGACTTCCGGACCTGCTCTGCTAAGCAACGATTCGCTGTTCGTGCCCCCATTCCCCGGCCGGCGTCCGGCTATGGGGGGAGAACGGCGTGGAGGCGTGCGCGGACCGGGTGGCGGCCGAGGACGTGCTGTTGTTCGTCAATGCCGCGATCACCTCCACCGCCCAACGCGAATTCCGCTCCGGCGAGGCCGAGCAGCGGATGTCGCTGGACTTCCTGCACGAGTACGTCCGGGTCAACTACCGCCCGCTGTACGCCGCTTGTCTGGCGCTGGACATCAATGACCACAACGCGGCGCTGATCGTGCGGCGGCTGCTGGAGACGGCCGCGGAGGCGACGCCCCAGGAGCGGCGGGTCGAGGGGCGGCTGATCGCGGCCCGGCTCGCGCGGCTGCCGGCGCCGCGCGTCTACCGCCTGTTCCGCGCGCTGCGCGCCGCCCGCGTCAACAACCGCAGGACCCGCGCGATCATGCGGGACTGGCTGGCCGCGCGCCCCGACCCCGCCCTCGACGCGGTGAAGTACCGCTCCGGCCTCAAGTGCGCGGCGCGGCATGCGCATCTGCCCCTGCGATCGGCCGGACACGGTGGCGGCGGCGAGCTGGGCGATTTCCTGTTCGCGCCGGGCCGCCGCAAGCACTTCACCAGCCCGCTGCTGGACGCCTGGCGGCGGGCCCACTACGAGCAGGCCGCCCTGTACGAGCTGCCCTTCACCGTCGCGGAGGGCTTCGCGGCGGCGCACGGCCTGGACCGGGGCGCGTTCCTGGAGCGCATCGCGCCCCGGATGACACGGCTGGAGCGGCTGCGGGTGCGGGAGTCGGCCCGTACGCACCGCGCCGAGGTGGACACCGACCTGACGGGGATGCCGCTGACCCGGCTCGCCTCGTACGTCCTCGGGCTTTCCCTCGCGGACCGTGTGGCGCGCCGCGCGGAACTGACCGGCGCGCTGCGGGCCGCGGCGCGGCGCACGGCGGGGGCGCGGGCGGGCACGTGGGGCCGGGTGGCGGCGGTCCTGGACGACAGTTTCTCCACCACCGGCTCGCGGCAGAAGCGGCAGCGTCCGCTGGCGGTCGCGCTGGCCTGCCATTTCCTGCTGGAGGCGCTGGCCGGGTGGTACCGGCCGCTGTGGACGTCCCGGCGCACGGACGCCCTGCTGGTCCACCCCTACGGGCCCACTCCTTTGGGGATGCGCGTTCTGGACGCGCTGGAGTGCGCGCCCGAGCGGCTGGTGATCGTCTCGGACGGGTGGGACAACGCCCCGCCGGGACTGGCCGGGGAGGTGCTCCGGGTGTGGCGCGGCCTGTCCGAGGGCGGGGGCACGGCCGGGCCCTCTCCAAAGGGCCGTACTTCCCGTGATTCCCGCGCTTCCGGTACTCCCCGGGCTTCCCATGCTTCCCGTCCTTCCGTGGCCCGTCCTTCCGTGGTGCATCTCAACCCGGTGTACGACGCCGACGACTTCGACGTGCGGCGGCTGTCGCCCTCCGTGCCGACGGCCGGGATACGCGACGCGGAGGATCTGCCGGCGCTGGCCCAGCTCGCCCGCTTCGCGGAGGGCCGGACCGCCTTCGCGGAACTGCGGGCCCATCTGGACGACCGGGTACGGCTGTTCCTGGCGGGGTCATGAGCGGGCTGGATCTGAGCGGGCTGCGCGCCCGTCCGGCGCAGGTGTGGGGTGCCGTGCGGCTGGTGCCGCTGGTGCGCGCCGAGCCGGTCACCGATCTGCGGCTGCATCGCGAGGCGTACGACGACGGCCCGTCGGGCGGCGGCGGCCCCACGACCGTGGCGGCCGGCGGACGCACGACGTACGTCTCGTACATCCCCCATGGTTTCGTGGCGAACTGGACCGGCGACGGCTCCCCCGCCGCTTCCTTCGGCTCGCAGTTGAGCGAGGGCCGCGGCCGGGTGGACTGCGCGCCGCTGCACCTGCCGCGCAAACTGGTCCAGCGGCTGCCGAGGTCCCGGCCGGCCGGTGGCGGGCCGACGGGCGGCCGGCCGACGGCGCTCCGCTTCCTGCCGCTCCACCTGGCCCTCGACGGCTATCTGGCGCTGCACTTCGGCGGGCCCGCCGTCCTGTGGGAGGAATGGACCCGGCGGGCCGTGCGCGAGGGCCTCTCCCCCCGCGCCGAGACGGTGTACCGGGGCGGGCGGGTGCGCGGGCTCGGTGACGCGCTGCGGGTCTTCGAGATCCACCCGGGCCAGTGCGGCGTGATGGTCTACGTCGCCGACGCCCTCGCCGCCGCCTTCGTCGTGCCGCACCCGGACGACTACCGGGCGCTGCATCCTTCCCTGCTCCAGGACCTGTACGGCGAGCTGATGTACCAGTACGCCCTCTACGGCGGCCCGGTGCCGGAGTTCACCGCCCGTATCGCGGACGCGTACGTCCACTCGCCGGCCGATCTGCGCGCCGCCGCCGAGCGGTGCCGGCGGGAGTGGGAGCGGCAGCACGACGACCTGATGGCGGGCGAGCTGCTCGACGCGTCCTATGACGTGCGGCGGGTCTACCGCATGGGGCGGTTCCGGTTGTCGCGTTTCCTGCCGCCGTTCGCGCTGCACCGGCCCCAGCACATCGGCGAGACGATCACGGACGACAAGGGCCGGGTCGTCTACCTCAAGACGTTCCGGCTCTCCGACAAGCAGGTCAGGCGCGGCCACGTCCTGCACCGGCTCGCCGGGCACGACTGGCATGTCGGCGACGCGGCGGCGGCGATGGGCATCAGCGCCGCGGAGCTGACGCGCCGCGTCCACCATCTGGGATTCGAGGGGCTGCTGAAGGAACACGGCTGAATTCCTGCCGGCTTTTCCGGGGTACGAAGGCGGGCGTTCCGGGGCGAAAGCGGTCGCCGACGCGGGGGTGTCCGGATGGGTAACCTGCGGTTCACATTCGGGCAACGGGCGAGAAACGGCTGGTTGCGAGGGTGCGTCGGTACGCCCGCACGCGTACCCGCACCTACTCGTAAAGGCGAAACCCCGTGACGTTCAAGGCCGAGTACATCTGGATCGACGGCACCCAGCCGACCGCCAAGCTCCGCTCCAAGACCAGGATTCTCGCGGACGGCGCCGAGCTGCCGCGCTGGGGTTTCGACGGGTCCAGCACCAACCAGGCCGAAGGCCACTCCTCGGACCTCGTACTGGAGCCGGTGTTCAACTGCCCCGACCCGATCCGCGGCGGCGACCACCTTCTGGTGCTGTGCGAGGTGCTCAACACCGACCTCACGCCGCACTCCTCCAACACCCGCGCGCTGCTGCGCCCGGTGGCGGAGCGGTTCGCCGGCCAGGAGCCGATCTTCGGCATCGAGCAGGAGTACACGTTCCTCAAGGGTGACCGCCCGCTGGGCTTCCCCGAGGGCGGCGGCTTCCCCGCGCCGCAGGGCGGCTACTACTGCGGTGTGGGCGCCGAGGAGATCTTCGGCCGGGAGATCGTCGAGAAGCACCTCGACCTGTGCCTGGCCGCCGGGCTGGGCCTGTCCGGCATCAACGCCGAGGTCATGCCGGGACAGTGGGAGTTCCAGGTGGGCGCGCTGCCGCCGCTGGAGGTCTCGGACCACATGTGGGTGGCGCGCTGGCTGCTGCACCGTACGGCGGAGGAGTTCGGCGTCACCGCCTCCCTCGACGCCAAGCCGGCCAAGGGCGACTGGAACGGCGCGGGCGCGCACACCAACTTCTCCACCCGGTCCATGCGTGAGGGCTACGACCCGATCATCACCGCCTGTGAGGCGCTCGGCCAGGGCGACAAGCCGCTGGAGCACGTCCGCCAGTACGGCAGCGGCATCGAGTCCCGGCTGACCGGCGCCCACGAGACCGCCCCCTGGGACGCGTACTCCTACGGCGTTTCGGACCGCGGCGCCTCGGTGCGTATCCCGTGGCAGGTCGAGATCGAGAAGAAGGGCTACATCGAGGACCGGCGGCCCAACGCCAACGTCGACCCGTATGTGGTCACCCGGCTGATCGTGGACACCTGCTGCACGGAGCTGGAGCGGCGCTCGCAGGGCTGAGGCGGACCTGGCGTCCGCCAGGGCACGTGAGAACGCGTGGGAGGGCCGGACCGGCTGGTCCGGCCCTTTCGCCATGCCGTGCCGTGCCGTGCCGGGCCAGGCCAGGCCGGGCCGGGCCGGGCCGGGCCGGGGGCCTGACGCCCGGCGGGCGGGGCCGGTTCGCGGCCGCGTGTCGCCGATGCCGGGCGGGCGGCGCCGATTGTCAGTGGCGGATGGCAGGCTGTGGTCATGCTTGCGATCACCGTGAAGACCGAGACCGGTCCGGTCCTCTCCCGCCCGGCGGAGGACCAACTCGCCGGTCTGCTGCGGCGGATCGGCGCGGACGACGACCACTTCGTCGTCGTGGAGCGGATCCCCGACGCCCGGCACCGGTTCGTGCAGACGTGGCGGGAGGGCACGGGGCCGTTCGCGGTGGAGTACCGCGACGGCGGGCCGGACGCGCACTTCAGCGCCCGGACGTCGGACGCCGGCAAGGTCGTCGAGGTCTTCGTGGCCTGGGCGCGCGGTGAGCAGACGTGGCGTACGGCGCTCGACTGGGAGCCCACCGACCTGGGGGCGACGCCCGGTCTGGCCCCGGAGACCCGCGCGAAGGCCGAGGAGCAGGCCCGCCAGGACATCCGCTGCGGCTTCTGGGGCTTCCACGAGGTCGCGCGGGGCGTCCGCGACCTGTTCGGGCCCGGCGATCCGCCGGTGACCGCGCAGGAGGCGGAGCGGATCGTCGCGGGATTGTGGGAGGAGCGGCTCGCCGAGCAGGAGGGGTGGCCGGCGGTGACCGACGCGGACCGGGTGGCGAGCGCGTTCGCCGCGCTGGACGCCCAGGGGCTGACGGCCCGGATGAGCTTCGGCTGCTGCGGTAGCTGCGCACTGGCCGAGATAGGCGGCGAACGCGCCGACGGCGAGCGGGGTTTCGTCTTCTTCCACTACCAGGACACCGAGGCGGCCGCCGAGGGCCACGGCCTGTCGGTGCGGTACGGCGCGTACGACGGGTCCGGGGCGGAGCGCGCCGAGGTGGGGCGGGCGGTGGTGGCCGCGCTGGCCGGCGCGGGCCTGACGGCGCGGTGGGACGGCGATCCGGACGAGGTCATCGGGGTATCCCCGCTGGACTGGCGCAAGCGGCTGCCGACGGGGGCGTGAGATGGGACGGGATGCTTCCAGAGAAGGCGGCCGGATGAGACCGCTCGCGGTCCGGAGCGCGCTGCGGGCGCCGGGGGTCGGGCCGCGGGCCACGACGCCCCGGGTGGCGCGGGGCCGGGCCCGGGTGCCGTGGGTGACGCCGCTGTACGTCGGTGCGGTGCAGGCCGGGGCCTACGCCCTGGCGCGGCTGCCGGCCCGGCGGCGGGCGGCGGTGTTGCGCGCGCGGTCCACCAACGTCGCGAATCTGCGGGCCGGCCGGTGGGGGACGCTGGTCACCAGCGCCGCGGTGGTCGAGGAGCCGCTGCCGCTGCCGTACGGTGCCGCGCTGCTGGCGGTGCTGGGGACGGCGGAGGCGCGGTGGGGCCCGGGGCGGGCGGCCGGGGTGTTCGCGGCCGGGCACGTCGGCGCCAGCCTGCTGGTCTACGCGGGGCTGCGCGGCCGGGTCCGCGCGGACCCGCCGGACGCCACCGCGCGCGCCGTGGACGTGGGCCTGAGCTACGGCTTCTGCGCCACGCTCGGCGCGCTCGCGGCGGCCGTGCCGCACCGGGGCGCGCGGGCGGCGGCGACGGCGGGGGTGCTGGCGCTGGGCGTCCGGCCGGTGCTGCGGCGCGGGCGCGACTTCACCGATGCCGGGCATCTGGTGGCGCTCGTCCTCGGGACGGCCATGGGCGCCGCGGGCGTCGCCGGGCGCGCGGACCGGTCGTCGGGCGCGGGGGTTTGAGGGACAGAGCACCGACCGTCTGGTTCAATGGGGCCATGGCCAGTCTCACCGACACCGCGACAGGTCGCCTCGACCTGGAGCCCTTCTGGCCGTCCCGGCAGGCGCACGCCTTCGACCTTCTGTGTTGCCGCGCGCACTGAGCGCGGGCCCGCACACACCTCACTGACGCCGCTGACCGGCGTCTCCAGCCCTGCCCGCGCGCATGACGTCCCCCGACGACGCCCCTCTGCGCGAAAGAGCTGACCCCATGACGCATCTCCGTACGCTGCCTGCCACTTCCGCGACGGCTCCCCTGCCCACCCACGCCCCGTCCCCCACCGCGCCGCACGCCCCCGCGCAGCGGCACCGCCTGCGGGCCGTGGCACCCGATGAAGTGCCGCCCGTGGCCGAGCTGTTGACGTCCGGCGCCACCTGGCTGCCGGCGCCGCAGCACAGCCTGCCCGCCCTGCCCGGCCACCCGCCGATGGTCGGCTACCTCGTCCTCGTACCGGCCGGGCAGGCCACCGCCGCGCAACCGGCCACCGAGGCCGCGAAGCCGCCCGCCCCGGCGACGACCGGCGACGAGATCGTCGCGATCGACCCCGAGCGCCGCACCGCGCAGGTGCGGGGCCGCCCGCTGGACCTGACCTACCTCGAATTCGAGCTGCTGGCCCACCTGGTGGCCCATCCGCACCGGGTGCACACCCGCGACCAGTTGGTGACCACGGTCTGGGGCTACGGGCACATCGGCGACGGCCGCACCGTCGACGTCCATGTGGCCCGCCTGCGCCGCAAGCTGGGCGCCGAGCACCGGGCGTCGATCGTGACGGTGCGGCGGGTGGGGTACAAGTACGTGCCCGGCGTGTGAGGTGGGGCGCCGGGCGGGCGGGGCTCGGCGCTTCGGGTTCGGACACCTAGGGGCTGACGGCGGGCGCCGGTGTGCTCCGGCGGTGGGCGCCTCTGCCGGATGCCGCGCCCGGACGCTCGCCCAGGACGGCGGCTCTGGCCCGGGCCGCCAGGGTGCGGCGATCGGTGGCCGGGTCCGGAGCCGGTAGGGGCGGGTGCGCCGTGAGGTGGACCGTCAGCCCACGGGCGGCCAGTACCCGGCGCAGCGAGGTGACGAGGGTGTCCTCGCCGCAGAACGCGGCGACGGTGCTGGGAAGGCCGTGCTGGGTGTAGCGGAGGGTGACCGGCCGGACGGGGGCACCGGCGTCGAGGGCGGCCTGGAAGGTGGCCCGGCGGAAGGTGCCCCCTTCCGCGGTGCACCAGGTGGTGGCCTGCGGGAAGACGGCCACCGAGCGGCCGGCGCGCAGCAGGTCCGCCAACTCCCGCACGACGGACGGCAATCGGCGCGGGTGCGCGCGGTCGATGAAGTGGGTGCCGGCGCGCCGGGCCAGGCCGCCGACCACCGGCCAGCCGCCGACCTCGCGCTTGGCGAGCAGGGTCACCGGTTCGACGGCGAGCAGGGCGGGGATGTCGAGCCAGGAGATGTGGTTGAGGACGATGAGGGTGCCCGGGCCGTCGTCGGCGGGCCGCGCTCCGGGCCCGTCGCCGCCGTGCCCGCCCGACGTCACCCGCAGGGGCCCCGCCCCGGCCGCCAGTCGGATGCCGAGGGACGCGAGCAGCGCGCGGGCGTGGGCGCGCAGCCGTACCGGATCGGCCGGCCCTTCGCCGTCGGCCAGCGCGCGCCGTACCGCGCCGGCGAACGCGGCACAGCGCCGGACGGTGTCCGTCGCGGCGACCCGGGGCACCGCATGGGCGGCGCAGGCCGAGGTGCAGGCGGACGTGACGTCCCAGGGGCCGGTCACCGCGCCCCCAGGAAGAAGCGGCGGTAGCGCTCGCCGAGCCGTTCCATGTCCAGGACGACGAAGAAGTCGGCGGTGTCGAAGTCCGGGTCGTGTGCGGGCGCACCGCAGATCCAGGCGCCGATCCGCAGATAGCCGCGCAGGAGCGGCGGCAGGGCGGCGGCGCTGGGCCGGTCGGGGAGGGGGCCGGTGGGCCGCCAGGGGTGGTGCGGGGTGACGTGGAGTCCGGGCGGGGCGGCGTGGCGGGTGCGGCCCAGCTCCCAGGCGTGGGCGGCCGCGGTGCCGCCGTCACCGAGCGGTACGGAGGCGCAGCCGGCGAGGTAGCGGTGGCCGGAGAGCAGGGTGTGGCGGGCGAGGGCGGCCCACATCTGCTGGATGACGGCGCCGCCGCGGTGGCCGGGGTGCACGCAGGAGCGGCCGGCTTCCACGAGGAAGGGGCGCAGCGGGTCGAGGGCACCGAGGTCGAATTCGCCGTCGGAGTAGAGGCGGGGGGCGCGGCCGGGCGGCAGCAGCCGGTAGGTGCCGACCACCTCGCCGGTCGGGGTGTGCGTGACGATGAGGTGGTCGGCGAGGGCGTCGACGTCGTCGATGTCGTGGCCGGGCAGCGGGGTGTGCAGGCGCGCGCCCATCTCCTGGCCGAAGACGTGGTGGCGCAGGCGTTGCGCGGCGCGGATCTCCTCGGGGTGGCGGGCGAGGGTGGTGGTGTAGGCGGGGCCGGAGGGGCCGGCAGCCGACGGGGCGGCGGGTGCGGGGGCGGCTGCGGGAACGGCGGTGGGGGCGGGTGCGGGGACGGCTGCTGGGATCGTCGCCGGAATGGCGGCGGACGCGGTCGAGGCCGTGCTCACGAGAGCCCTCCTGGGGAGTGGGGAGGCGGTGGGTCGACGCGCCCGACTGTCCACGGGCCCGCCGGCCGGGCGCGTGAAGCCCAGGGAGCCTGCGGATGAGAGGCGGCGGAACACTGGCCGCCGGGGCCGGCCGCGAGGTGTCCCGGTGGGGTGCGGCCTACTTGGACAGCCGCCGCCCGACCGTTAGCGTGCTGCACGCACAGGTCCGCCGTCACCCGCCGAGCAGTGGGGGCCCAGTGAGCCAACCGTCACGACGCACGCTGTTAGGGACCGCCGGAGCGCTCGGCGCCGGAGCGGCCCTGGGCGGGACCGCCGCCGCGGCCGGGCGGCCGGCGCACCGGCCGGTAAGCGCGGCCGGGTACGACACCGCCGCGGCCCGGGCCGCACTCGGCCGGCTGCTGCCCCATCACGCCGACCAGTTCCACCTCGTTCCGCTCGCCGCGGCGGGCGACGGCACCGAGCGCTTCCGGGTCGAGGGCACGGCGGGCCGGATCACGCTCGCCGGCAGCAGCCCCGCCGTGCTGCTGACCGGCCTGAACTGGTACCTGAAGTACACCTGCCGGGCCCACCTGACCTGGGCGGGCGAGCAGCCGGCACTGCCCGATCGGCTGCCCGCACCCGACGCCCCGCTGGAACGCTCCACCTCTCTGCCGCACCGTTTCGCCCTCAACGACACCCACGACGGCTACACCGCGCCGTACGCGGACTGGTCGCGCTGGGAGCGCCTGATCGACGTCCTGGCGCTGCACGGCGTCAACGAGGTACTGGTCACGCCCGGCTCGGACGCGGTCTACCACCGGCTGCTGACCGGCTTCGGCTACTCCGACGCCGAGGCCCGCGCCTGGATCCCCGCCCCGTCGCACCAGCCGTGGTGGCTGTTGCAGAACATGAGCGCGTACGGAGGCCCGGTCAGCGCCGAACTGCTCGCCCGCCGGGCCGCGTTGGGGCGCCGCATCATCGACCGGCTGCGCGAGCTGGGCATGCGTCCGGTGCTGCCCGGCTACTTCGGCACCGTCCCCGAGGGCTTCGCCGACCGCAACCCCGGTGCGCGTACCGTGCCGCAGGGCATGTGGTCGGGGCTGCGCCGCCCCGACTGGCTCGATCCGCGTACCGGGGTGTTCGCGGAGGTGGCCGCCGCGTTCTACCGTCATCAGCACCAACTCCTGGGCCCCGCAGACCACTTCAAGATGGATCTCCTGCACGAGGGCGGCGATCCCGGCGACGTTCCGGTGCCGGCCGCCGCCCGCGCCGTCGAGAAGGCCCTGCGCACCGCCCGTCCCGGCGCGACCTGGGTGATCCTCGGCTGGCAGGGCAATCCGCGCCGCGACCTGCTGGACGCCGTCGACCACGACCGGATGCTGATCGTGGACGGCCTGAGCGACCTCGACACGGTCACCGACCGCGAGCGGGACTGGGGCGGGGTGCCGTACGCGTTCGGCACCATCCCCAACTTCGGCGGCCGGACCACCCTGGGTGCCAGGACCCACCTGTGGACGGAACGTTTCACCGCCTGGCGGGACAAGGCGGGCAGCAAGCTCGCCGGCACCGCCTACATGCCGGAGGCCGCCGAGCGGGACCCGGCGGCGTTCGAGCTGTTCAGCGAACTGGCCTGGCGCCGGCGGCCGGTGGACCGAACGGCCTGGTTCGACGGCTACGCCCAGACCCGCTACGGCGCCCCCGACGCCCACGCCCGCGCCGCCTTCGCCGCCCTGCGCACCAGCGCGTACGAGATCGGCAGCAAGGACGGCCGGCCGCACGACTCGGTGTTCGCCGCCCGCCCGAGCCTGGCCGCCCGCTCCGGCACCACGTACGCCACCCACACCCCGGCCTTCGACCCGGCCGTCTTCGACACCGCCCTCGCCGCGCTGCTGCGGGTCCGCCCGGCGCTGCGCGGCAGCGACGCCTACCGCTACGACCTGACCGACACCGCCCGGCAGGCCCTGGCCAACCGCTCCTGGCAGCTCATCCCCCAACTTCAGGACGCCCACCGGCGCGGCGACGTGGCCACCTTCCGCGCGCTGTCCGGACTGTGGCTGCGGCTGATGGGGCTGAGCGAGGAGGTCACCGGCGCGCACCGGCGGTTCCTGCTCGGCCCGTGGCTGGCCGAGGCCCGGGCGGCGGCGTCCGGGCCCGAGGAGGAGGCCCGGCTGGAGCACACGGCCCGGGCGCTGCTCACCACCTGGGCGGACCGGGCGACCGCCGACGGGGGTTCGCTGGCCAACTACGCCAACCGCGACTGGCACGGCCTGATCGGCGAGGTGCACCTGCCGCAGTGGCGGGCGTATCTGGACGAGCTGGCGGACGCGCTGGCGGCGGGCCGGCCGCCGAAGACGTTCGACTGGTACGCGGTGGAGGAGCCCTGGACCCGCGCGCGTACGGACCATCCGCTGCGTCCCACGGCCGACGCCCACCGCACCGCCCGGCGCGTCCACGACATCCTGGCGAGGGCGCCCTACCAGGGCACCGTCACGGTCACCGCCGTGCCGCCCGCGATGCCGCCGGGCGGCGCCGCCACCGTGACCGCGGCGCTGCGCAACGTCAACGGGCTGCGCGCGACCGGCCGCGTCGACTTCGCGCTGACCGGTGTGGAGGCGAGTGCCTCGGGCCCGCTGTCGCTGCCGTCCGTCCCGGCCGGGGGCACCGGTGAGGCCCGCTGGCGGGTCGCGGCCCCGGCCGGCCCGCTCCAGGCGTCGCTGCGGCCGCTGCCGTACGCCCTCACCGTCGACTACGGGCCCCGGGGTGAGCCGCGGGTCCGCGTCACCCGCGACGGCACGCTGTTCGTGGCCGGTCCGCTGGAGCCGGAGTACGAGACGGTCACCACCAACGCGGCGGTTTTCGGCCAGTTGGGCGACCGCTTCGCGATCAACGGCGGCGGGGCCGACCTGTGGAAGGCCACCGCCGAGTTCGGCGCCGTCTACCGGCCGGGGGCGCTCGCCCCGGGCGGCGCGGTGACGGTGGAGGTGACCGGGCAGGACCCGACCGGGCCGTGGGCCCGCGCCGGTCTCGTCGTCCGCAACGCCCTCGCCGCGCCCTCCCCCGGCTCCCCGGGCGCCCTGGGCTTCCTCAACCTGTCCGTGACGCCCGCCAACGGGGTCGTGCTGTCGTACGACTCCTCCGGCGACGGCACCCTGGACACCTACCGGCGGGCGCCCCAGGTCGCCGCCCCGGTACGGCTCCGGCTCACCCGGGAGGCCGACCGCGCGGGAGCGGGCGTCTACACGGGCGCGTACTCCACCGACGAGGGCGCCACCTGGCGCGCGGTCGCCACCGTCGGCGTCCCCGGGGCCGCCGCCCGGCAGGACACCGGCCTGCATCTTTGTGCCGCCAACTCCGGTACGGGGGCGCGCGGGACGGCCGGGTTCCGCCGCTGGATCGTCGCCTGAGCACCGCGTACGCTGACCGGGTCAGGCCAGGGGCCTGACCGGTGCAGATCACGAGCGAGGGGATCACGGTATGAGTGCCGCAGCAGAGAAGGAGTGGCTCTACGCCCTCGACATCTCCGACGCCACCTGGCAGCGCGCCCCCGGTGAGTCCGAGGAAGCGGTGGAGATCGCCTTCCTGGAGCGCGGTGCGGTGGCCATGCGCAACTCCACGGAGCCCGACGTGGTGCTGCGTTACACCGAGGCGGAGTGGCGCGCGTTCGTGCTCGGCGCGCGGGACGGCGAGTTCGACCTGGACAGGTCGCAGGGGTAACGGCCCCGCGGGGCGCTCCACGCCCCCGGGTCGCGCGGGGTCATGGCGGGGCGGTGCGAGGTCACCCGCCGGGGCGGTCGCGCGGCCCGGTGACCATGACAGGATTCACTCGTTTCCACGAACGTGGAGCAGCAGCAGGCGACATCCCCGCGTCCGGACCGCACCTCTCCCACCGGCTTCGGCGGTGCCGGAGCCGGTGGCGTCATCGACGTCGAACAGGCCGAGGCGGCGCTGGTCGAGCACTATCCCCGGCTGGTACGGCTGGCCTATCTCGTCCTGCCGCCCGGCGTCAGCCGTGGCCGGCGGGTACTGACGGCGCATGCGGTGGTGCAGCGCGGCCTGCCGCGCCAGCGCACCTCCACCCGGGGCCTGGACCTGCCCGCCCGGCGCGGCGGGACCGAGCCCGGCGCCGATCCGGGTTATCTCTTCCTGCGGTTGCGGGTGCTGCGCGGCGCGCTGGCGGCCGGGCGGCCGCGGTGGTGGCTGCCCGCCCTGCCGCCCGCGCTCCCCCAGGTGTGGGGGCTGCGGCTGTTCCCCCGTTCCGGCGGCGCCGACGAACTGGCCCTGGACCAGGCGCTGTCGGCGCTGTCCGGGCCGGGCCGGGCGGCGTTCGTGCTGCGGGATCTGGAGCGGCTGAGCGCAGCGGACACGCGCCGGGTGCTGGAGGCGGCCGGGGTGGAGGAGGCCCATGAGGCGCTGGAGGAGGCGGAGACGGTGGCGACGCCGGCCGGCAGCCGGGACCGTTCGCTGCTGGAGTCGGTGGAGTTCGACCCGTGTGCGTTGCAGGCCCGGCCGACGGATCTGATCCGCCGGCGCCAGCACGTGCGGGCGGTGCTGGCGGCGGGCGCGGCGGCGGCGGTGTGCGGGGCGCTGCTGGGTCTGCCGGGTGACGGCTGGGGCCCGGACGGTGTGGCGGCGCCGCCGTACGCGCAGAACGCGGCGGCCGAAGCGGCCCTGGATCCGGGCAGGTTGACGGTGGCGCCGGCGGCCGCGTGGCGGTCGGCGGAGCGGCGGGATTTCGCGGCCTGGCCGGCCCGTGGTGACCGGGTGGGCGACAAGGCGCTGCTGCGGCGGGCGCTCGCGGTGTGGGCCCGGCCGAGCGCCGGGGTGCCGGTGTCGGCGACGCCGGGCACCGCGACGGGTCCGGCGGCGGGCCCGGCGCAGTTGCTGTTCGCGGGGGTGGTCGACCATTCCGTGGTGGTGCTCTTCCACGACGGGCTGCGGGTGGTGCGGTACGCCGAGACCGCGGACGCCGACGGCGGGAGCGACGGTTCGGGCGCGGCGCTGGACTTCGCGCGGACGGACGGCGCGGACACGGCGTCGGCACAGGCGCTGGTGGCGGGGCGTACGGAGGGCAATGTCCGTTATCTGGCGGCCCCTTGGGTGACGTCGGCGCGGCTGGTCGATCTGCTGAAGCCGGACGGCCCGGGCGAGGCGGTGCGCCTCGACGCGAGCGGCCTGACCGCTCCGGTGCCCATGCCGCGCCCACGGGAGACGTGCGGGTCCTGGCCCGCGCTGCGGATGGGCGGCCATCTGCTGACCGACCTCGGGGAGCTGCCGCCGGCCCGGCTGACGTACGGCCCGCCGGGCAAACCGGGTGAGGTGACCGGTCCGCGTGCCCGGACGGCGTGGGCACGGACGGCCTGCCATCTGCCGGCGGTGCGCGGCCAGGGTGTGCGCACGGTGAACTCCTGGGAGTTCGCCCGCCAGCCGCTGCCGGGCGGTGCGGGCAGCGCGGCGTGGCTGTGCACCCGCGCCGAGACCTGGCGGGGGGCGGGCAGCCGGACGATGGCGCAGTTCCAGGCACCGGCGCCGGGCGGGCAGCCGTACGCGCCGGGCACGGTCGTCGCGCGCGCGGAGGGCGGTACGGCCTGCGGCCCGCGGGCGCCGCGGGTGCTGGCCGGGGTGCTGTGGAAGGCGTCGGGCGGCAAGTGGTGGCTGCTGGCCGCGGGCAGCGCCCAGGTCACGTCGATCACGGCGACCGGCGGGGTCCACGGCCGCGCGACCGGCCCCCTGCTGGCGGTGCCGGCGAGGGCGGGCGACCGCGCGGAGCTGGACGCGGTCCTGGCGAACGGCAGAAAACTGGCGGCGTTGCGCTGAGGCGCGGGCCGGGGGTGACGACGGGAGCGGAGTGATCGGCTCCCGTTGTCGCGTTTTCTCGTGTGCGAGGGGTGTTGACGCGAGCTTACTCCCCAGTACATTGACGCCATGTCTAATACGGCCTCGTTGCGGCCCCAGTCGGTCGCGTCCGAGCACACCCCTCTGAAGGCCCGCAACGTCGCTTTCGACTGGGCGGGCACCCCTCTGCACTGGATACCGGGCGACCCGGCCAGCACCCACACCATCAATGTCCTGCATCTGCTGCTGCCCGCCGGGGAGCGGTGGTTCGTCCACGTCTACAAGCAGGTCCTGCCCCTCATCCGCGACGCGCGGCTGCGGGAGGACGTGATCGGGTTCATCGGCCAGGAGGCGATGCACTCCCAGGCGCACGACGACGTGCTGCCGCACCTGAAGGCGCAGGGCCTGGACCCGACGCCGTACACCGCGCAGGTCGACTGGCTCTTCGAGAAACTGCTCGGGGACCGCACGCTGCCGCCGGGGCGGGCCCGCAAGTGGTGGCTCATGGAGCGGGTCGCCACCATCGCCGCGATCGAGCACTACACGGCGTTCCTGGGCGACTGGGTGCTCAACGCCGAGGCGCTGGACGCCAAGGGCGCCGATCCGACGATGCTCGATCTGCTGCGCTGGCACGGCGCGGAGGAGGTCGAGCACCGGTCGGTGGCCTTCGACCTGTTCGTCCACCTGGACGGCGGCTACCGCCGGCGGGTGCGCACCTGGGCCACGGCGTTCACCGCGCTGGTCTTCCTGTGGCAGCGCGGCGTCCGGTTCTTCATGGAGAACGATCCGTCGCTGACCGACGGCAAGGCCGCGTTCCGGGATTTCTGGCGGGGCGGGCGGCAGGGCGTCCTGCCGACTCCCGAGCAGATGCTGCGGTCCATTCCGCAGTACCTCAGCCGCACCTACCACCCCTCCCAGCACGGCAGCACCGCGCAGGCCGTCGCCTATCTCGACCGTTCGCCCGCCGCGTCCGCGGCCGCCGCACCCGCCCACGGAGGCGCCTGAGATGTCCGCACTGCCGCGCATACGGACCGTCCTCGTGCTGACCGGCGCCGCGCTGGTCACCCGCCGGGCGCTGCGCCGCCGCATCCGGCGGTCGCCGCTGTGGCCGCTGCCCGCGCTGGAGGAGCCGATCTCGGGCCGGGGCCGGGACCGTACGGAGCCGCTGCGGCTGCGGGTCGCCGAGCGGGCGGTGGCCGCCGACGGGGTGGTGGCGCTGCGGCTCGAAGGTGAGCGGCTGCCGGGCTGGGAGCCGGGCGCGCACATCGATGTGGTGCTGCCGTCGGGCACCGTCCGCCAGTACTCGCTGTGCGGGGAGCCGGCCGACGCGGTGCGCCCGGACGGCGGCTCGTACACCATCGCGACGCGGCTGATCGAAGACGGCCGGGGCGGCTCGCGGGAGGTGCACGAGAAGCTGGTCGAGGGCGTCACCGTCGAGGTGCGCGGGCCCCGCAACCGCTTCCGGCTCGGCGAGTGCCACGCGTACGTGTTCCTGGCCGGCGGCATCGGCATCACCCCGATCCTGCCGATGGTGCGGCAGGCCGAGGCGGAGGGGGTGCCGTGGCGGCTGGTGTACGCGGGGCGGTCGCGGGCGTCGATGCCGTTCCTGGCGGAGTGCGAGAAGCTCGCTGGGGCCGGTGGCGGGCGGCTGACGGTGGTGGCCGAGGACGAGGACGGCCGGCCCGACCTGGCGGCGGTGCTGGCCGACGCGCCCCCGCACGCCGCGGTCTACTGCTGCGGCCCGCAGCCGCTGATGGACGCGGTGGCCGCGCTGCTGCCCGACGGCCCGGACGGCCTGACCCTGCACACCGAGCGGTTCGCGCCCGCCGTGCCCGCGCCGGCCGGACAGGACGCGCCGTTCGAGGTGGAGTTGCGGCGCACCGGCCGGACGGTGACCGTGCCGGCGGACACCAGCGCCCTGCGGGCCATCCGCGACCAGGCGCTGCCGGACCTGCCGTACTCCTGCGAGCAGGGCTTCTGCGGCACCTGCCAACAGCGGGTGCTGGCCGGTGAGGTGGAGCACCGCGACGAGCTGCTGACGGACGCCGAGCGCGAGGACTCGCTGCTGGTCTGCGTGTCGCGGGCGCGGGGCGGGCGGCTGGTGCTGGATCTGTGATGCCGGGGCGCGCCCCGGGTCGTTAGGGTGTGTGCATGACGACCGGGGCGCGCCGCAGGATGGGCGTCGAGGAGCGGCGTGAGCAGCTCATCGCCGTCGCACTCGACCTGTTCAGCCACCGCTCCCCCGAGGACGTCTCGATCGACGAGATCGCCGAGGCGGCCGGCATCTCCCGCCCGCTGGTCTACCACTACTTCCCGGGCAAACAGCAGTTGTACGAGGCCGCGCTGCGGCGCGCCGCCGAGGAGCTGACCGCCCGCTTCGCCGAGCCGCACGAGGGCCCGCTGGGCGCCCGGCTGCTGCGGGTGATGGAGCGGTTCTTCGACTTCGTGGACGACCACGGCCCCGGCTTCTCGGCGCTGATGCGCGGTGGCCCGGCGGCCGGTTCCGGCCGTACCAGCGCGATGATCGACGGCGTACGGCAGGCCGCGTACGAACAGATCCTCGCCCACCTCGCCATCCCCGACCCCGCCCCGCGGCTGGAGTTGGTGGTCCGCTCGTGGATCTCGCTCGCCGAGACCACCGCGCTGCTGTGGCTGGACGGCCGCCGCATCCCCCGCGCGGAGCTGGAGCGGCAGTTGGTCCACGATTTCGCGGCACTGGCGGCGGTGAGCGCGGCGTACGACGAGCCGATGGCGGCCGTGGTCCGCCGGATGCTGGCGGAGGAGCCGGCGGACGGCATGTTCGCCGAACTGGTGGGACGGCTGCTGGCGTTGCCGCAGGCGGTGTGACCACTTACCGCCCCGGGCCCGTGCGGCACCCTTGGCTGGCGGAGGGCGGTGGGCGGGTGGTGCGGCGTCGGGGAGCAGCCCTTCAAGGAGGGGACGGGTGGGAGTGGGTACGCCGTCACCCTCCTTGAGAAGCGGGTGGCCTCCGGGCCGGGATCAGTGGTGGCGGAAGACCGCGACGGTGCGGCCGGGGACGGTGAAGGTGCCCGAGGCCGCGGCGTACGAAGCGGTGGCGGTGATCCGGTCGGCGCCGTGGGCCTGGACGGGGTGCAGGGCGTAGTCCTCGCCCGCGAGGGGGGCGACCGTCTGGTCCTGGGAGCGCGGGGTGGCGTTGAAGACGATGACGAGGTCGCCGAGGCGCATGGTGATCACGCCGGGGGTCTCGTCCTTTCCGGAGAGCGGGAAGGACAGGGCCGACTGGACGCGGGCGGTGGTGGGCAGGTCGAAGGCCGGTTCGGTGGCGTGGATGCGGAGCAGGTCGCGGTAGGCGGCCGAGGCGCCGGTGGTCTCGGCGCAGCCGGGGCGTAGCGCGGGGTCAGCCAGCAGGGGCTTGGCGTAGGGCCACTTGTCCTTGTTGTCGGCGGCCGGCGGCAGGCCGCGGCCGAAGCCGTTGCCGTCGGCGCAGTCGAAGTGCAGGGCGTTGAACCAGTCGCCGCTGTCGAAGGAGTTGCGGTCCAGGGATTTGGAGCGCAGCAGGTCGGAGCCGGCCTGGGAGAGCGCCGGGCCCTGGGAGAGGGCGGCCGTGGCCATGGCCAGGACCTGTGCGCGGGCGCGGTCGGCGGGCGAGGTGGCCTGCGGGAGTTTGAAGGCCAGCGCGTCGTAGAGGGTTTCGTTGTCGTGGGCGTCGGCGTAGGCCAGGGCGTCGCCGGGTGCGGCGGCGTAGCCGGCCGGGGCGCCGTTGTAGTCGACCTCGGAGCCCTTGACGGTGCGGCCCGCCGAGTCGGTGAAGGTGTAGTCGGCCAGGTTGCCGGTCAGGCCGACCTTGATGAGGTCCTGGGAGTGCAGCAGGCGGGCGCGCTGTTCGGCCTCGGAGCCGTTGGCGGGCGAGGAGTTGGGGTCGGTGAAGAGGCCGGAGGCGAAGCCCTGGACGCGCGGGTCGGCGTCGAAGGGGCCGCCGCCGCGCACCGCGTCGCGGGCCCGGTCGCTGAAGGTCGCGATGCCGGTGCCGGCCATGTTCTTCTGGGTGGCCTGGACGAAGCGGGCGTCGTCGGCGGCCTCGCCGAAGTTCCAGCCCTCGCCGTAGAGGATGACCGCCTTGCCGTCCACGCCGTCCTTGGCGGGTGTCAGCGCGTCGAGGGCCTTGCGGACGGCGAGGATGTTGGCCTTGGGGTGGTGGCCCATGAGATCGAAGCGGAATCCGTCGATCTTGTACTGCTTGGCCCAGGTGACGACGGAGTCCACGACGAGCTTGCCCATCATGGTGTGTTCGGGCGCGGTGCCCGAGCAGCAGGTGGAGGTGGCCACGCCGCCGTCGTCCAGCAGCCGCTGGTAGTAGCCGGGCACGATGCGGTCCAGGACGGACCGGGCGTCCTGGCCGCTCGCGGCGGTGTGGTTGTAGACCACGTCCATGACGGTGCGCAGTCCGGCACCGTTCAGGCCCTGCACCATGCGGCGGAATTCGCGCGTGCGGGCCGTGCCGTCCGGGTCGGAGGCGTAGGACCCCTCCGGGACGGTGTAGTGCAGCGGGTCGTAGCCCCAGTTGTACGCGTCGCGGGCGGCCGTCTTGCCGACGCACGCCTGCTGGTCCTCGGAGTCGGGGGCGTGGGCGGCCAGGTCGCAGCCGGGGCGGGACTGGTCGGCGCGCCGCTCGGGGATCGTCGCGACGTCGAAGACGGGGAGCAGGTGGACGTGCGACGTCCCGGCGCGGGCAAGGGATTTCAGGTGCCGCATGCCGTTCGAGCGCTCGTCGGCGAAGGCGAGGTACTGGCCGCGGTGGCGGGAGGTGCGGTCCTCGGTGGAGAAGTCGCGGACGTGCAGTTCCTGGATACGGGCCCGGCGCGTCGGCACCGGCGCGGGCTTGGCCAGGTGCGTCCAGCCCTCGGGGGCGAGCGCCGGGTCGGCGAGGTCGGTGACCAGGCTGCGCGCGGAGTCGGCGGTCAGCGCGGTGGAGTAGGGGTCGGTGACCTTGTTGGTGACGGTCCTGCCGGCGGTGGGCGCCCAGACGGTGACGAGGTAGCGGTAGGGCTTTCCGGCCCAGTCGCGGCCGCCCTCGGCGCGCCACACCCCGCTCGCGGCGTCGCGCCGCATCGGGACGGTGCGGCCGTCCAGTTCGAGGGCGACGGTACGGGCGGTGGGCGCCCAGACGGAGAGCGTGGGGCGGCCGTGATGGAAGACGGGGCCGAGGCGGGCGTGCGCGGCGGCCGGTCCGTAGAGGTCGTCCAGGACGCCGGGTATCTGGACGCCGGTGGCGGCGCGCAGGGTGTGGTCCGCGGTGCGCTGGGTGGCGACGAGCCGGTCGCGCAGGGCGGTACGGGCCAGGTGCCGGTCGCGGGGGTCGACGGCGAAGGCGGGGAAGGCGGCGAGGTGCGGATAGGCCGCGCGTTCGGCGGGGGTGAGGGTGGCGGGGGTGAGGCGCAGGCTGCCGCTCCGGCCGCCGCCGTCCTCCCCTGGCGCGCCGAATTCGAGCCGGGCGTCGCCGGGTTGGGCGCCCTTCCAGACGACGGTGTCGCGGTCGATCCACTGGGCCAGAGCGGTGGCGGGCTCGGGCGCCGGCGCGGCGGTCGCGGCCGGGGCGCCGGGCAGGACGGCGGCGGCGCACAGGGCCATGGCCACGGCGACGACGCCGCGGCGGCCGGGGGCGGGGCGCGGGCGGCCGGTACGGCGCGGGGGGTCGGTGGGGCGGAGGAGGTCGTTGGGGCGCAGGGGGCCGGTCACGAAGGGGCTCCTTGTGGGGGCGTACGAGGGTGGGCGGCGGGCGGGCGGCGATAGCCGGGGTCAGCGGGCGGTCGGGGAGAGCCGGGGCGGGCGGTCGGGGGTGACCGGGGACGGGCCTCATGGCCCGCCCCCGGGGCGGGGTCAGCCGCAGCCGGTGCGGGCCCCCGCGTGCAGGGCCAGCGCCGTGTTGGCGGGCAGCGTCGCGGTGAAGCGGCCGGAGCCGTCCACCGTCACCGCGCGCCCGCTCTGCACGTCGCGGTAGCCGCCGGCCGGCAGCGAGGTCTGGAAGGTGCGGGTGAGCGCGGCGGATTCGTGGTTGAGGGCCACGAAGCCCTTGTCACCGCGTCCGAAGGCGATGGCGTCGCCGCCGTTGTCCCACCAGTTGGTGACGGCGGTGCCGCGCACGGTGTTGCGGAAGGCGACCATGCGGGCGATCTCGGGCCACTTGTGCTGGCACTTCCAGCCGTCCCGCCAGCAGGCGTCGACCCGGCCGCCAAGCGGCGGCCCTGCGTCGCGGTCGGTGAACTCGTAGCCGGAGTGGACGTCGGGCGAGCCGTAGGGCCAGGCCAGCATGAAGACGTTGGCGAGGGTGTAGTTCGCGCCGTCCTTGTAGCTGAGGGTGTCGCCGCCGCGCTCGGTGTCGTGGTTGTCGACGAAGACGGCGGCCTTGGCGCCGGGGAGGTAGCCCCAGCCCTCACCGTAGTTCTTGAGGTAGGCGAGGTTCTCGTTGTTGAAGACGCGCTTGAGGTCGCGGGCGTAGCGGAATTCCTGGACGTCGCCGGTGCCTTGGTACTCGTCCGGGGAGACGGCCTCGCCCGCCCCGTAGATGGCCTCCTGCTTCCAGTAGACCTGCGGGTCGGTCAGCCGGCCCTTGATGTCGGCGAGGTCGGCGGCCGGTATGTGCTTGGCGGCGTCGACGCGGAAGCCGTCGACGCCCAGGGACAGCAGGTCGTTGAGGTAGGCGGCGATCCGGCCGCGTACGTACGGCTCGCCGGTGTCGAGGTCGGCGAGGCCGACCAGCTCGCAGTGCTGGACGTTCCAGCGGTCGGTGTAGTTGGTGACGTGCGCGGTGCAGTCGTCGAAGTCGAAGGCCGAGTAGGTGCCCGGATAGTCGTACTTGGTATACGACGAGCCGCCGGTGCCGGAGCCGGCCGCCATGTGGTTGATGACGGCGTCGGCGACGACCTTGACGCCCGCGGCGTGGCAGGCGGCCACCATGTGCGCGAACGCCGCGCGGTCGCCGAGCCGGCCGGCGATCCGGTAGCCGACGGGCTGGTACGAGGTCCACCACTGGCCGCCCTGGATGTGTTCCTGGGGCGGCGACACCTGGACGTAGCCGTATCCGGACGGCCCGAGGGTGTCGCGGCATTCCGCGGCGACGGACTCGAAGCGCCACTCGAAGAGGACGGCGGTGACGTCCTTGGTGCCGGGCGTCGCGGCCTGGGCCGGCCGCGGCTGCTGCGGGACGAGGAAAGCCGCCGCGCCCGCCACGAGGGCCAGGGCGGCAGCCGCGGGTCTGCGGAGGGTTCGTTTGAGGGGGGTCAGGCGGTGGAGCATGGCTTCTCCTGAGGGGGTGGAGTGACCTCGCTCGGCAACGCGCCGTGCCCGGAAGGCCGTTGAGGGGAGCACCGCGCCGACGGTGCCGTTGATGATGATGGTTGTAGTCGCCGGAACTCCACGTTGCAAGGTCTTACGCAAAACATTGCAACGGTGTTACGTTCAAACGGCGAGCCCCGGTCCGGCCGGCCGGGGGGACGGCCGACGCGTCGGCCGGACCCCACGCGCCCGGCCTGCCGGACCGGCACCATCGGGCTCCTCCCCTACGCGCGGCGCGGCAGGTCCAGCTCGGCCCGCACGGTCTTGCCCACCGCCGGCCGGTCCACCACCTCCCAGCGACTGGCGAGCGCGGCGACCAGCAAAAGGCCGCGCCCCGTCTCGGCGTCGGACGGCGGCGGGGCGAGCGCGCCGGGGGACGGCGGCCGTTTCTCGGTACGGGTGTCGGCCACCTCGACGCGGAGCGTTCCGGGGCGGGCGCGGTCCCCGAGGAGGACGAGCCGCACCTCGAAGTCGCGGCCGGGCACGCGCCCGTGGGTCGCGGCGTTGGCGGCCAGCTCGGCGACGATCGCGGCGACGGCGTCGGACACGTCACCGCCGTACCCGAAGCCCCACGCGTCGAGCTGCTGCACGACGAGATACCGGGCGAGGCGGGCGCCCCGGGGGGTGGCGCTGAAGCGCTGCGTGAACATACGTACGGTGAGCGGCGCTTGGGGGATGGGGGGAGATACCTGGGGTGGCATGGCGCCCACGGTGCCCACCGACCAGGCAGTTCACCACGGTCTGCACTCGTACGCTGAGTCAGCGTACGAGTGCGAAGGGTAGACGGGCGGGGCAACGGACCGTAACGATGGGTGACTTGCGAGGCGGCACGAGCGAGACCCGGGGGGACCCGACATGACAGACGAGCGTTACGGCACCAGCGAACCCGAACCATCCGACAGCCTCAAGACCTTCGGCGCGGTCTACCAGGCGTTCCGCGAGAACGCGGGATTCACCCAGGAGTCCCTGAGCCCGGTGATCCGCTATTCCTCGCACTACATCGGCTCCGTCGAGCAGGGCCGGCGGCTCCCGTCGAAGAACTTCGTCGACCGCTCGGAGGATGCGCTGGACGCGCGCGGGGTCCTGCGCAAGGCCGCGACGCGGCTTACGAGGCAGCGGGGGCTGGCGTCGTGGTTCCGGCACTGGGCGGGGCTGGAGGAGACGGCGCTCAGCCTGTGTATCTACGAATGCCGGGTTCTTCCGGGGCTGTTGCAGACGAAGGCGTACGCGCGGGCGGTGAACTTGAGCGTCCCACCCCCGCCGGACGAGGATGAGGTCGAACAGCGAGTGGCCGCGCGGATGGCTCGCCAGCAGTTGCTGCACCGCAGGCCACCGATCGCGTTCAGCTTCATCATCGAACAGGCACTGATCGAACGGCACACGGGTGGAATCGAGGTCACCAAGGACCTCATCGACAACGTGCTGTGCTGCGCTGAATTGTGGAATGTCGAGTTGCAGATCATGCCGCTCCACCAGCCGTACCACGCAGGTCTCGACGGGCCCATGGAGCTGCTGGAGACACCGGACAACACGTGGCTCGGCTACAGCGAAGGGCAGAAGACAGGGCAACTGATCTCCGGTCCGAAAGATGTCAGCGTGCTCCAGATGCGGTATGCCAAACTGCGCTCGCAGGCCCTCACCCCCGAGGATTCCGCGGGCCTGTTGAAGCGATTGCGAGGAGCGCTATGAGCACCCCCGGGCTGGCCTGGTTCAAGAGCAGCTACAGCGGAAGCGAAGGCAGCAGTTGCGTCGAAGTCGCCCTCTCCTGGCGCAAGTCCAGCTACAGCGGAAGCGAAGGCGATAGCTGCGTGGAGGTCGCCACCTCCCCCACCACCATCCACATCCGGGACTCCAAGGACAAGCAGGGCCCGCAGCTCGCCGTGCCGGCCGACGCCTGGGCGGCGTTCGTGTCGTACGCCGCCCAGGGGGGTTGAGTCAGCTCGCGACCCGGCCCGTGGAGCCGCGTACGACCAGTTCGGGCTGGAAGACGAACTCGGTGCGCTGGACGGGGTTTCCCTGGATCTCCTCGATCAGCGCGCCGACGGCGGCCGTCGCCATCGCCTTGACCGGTTGCCGCACCGTGGTCAGCGGTGGGTCGGTGAAGGCGATCAACTGGGAGTCGTCGAAGCCGACCACCGAGACGTGCCCGGGTACGTCCAGTCCGCGCTGGCGCGCGGCCCGTACGACCCCCAGCGCCATCAGGTCGCTGCCGCACACGACGCCGGTGCAGCCGTCGTCCAGCAGCGTCGCGGCCGCCGCGTGGCCGCCCTCGACGCTGAACAGCGTGTGCCGTACGCGTCGTTCGGCCTGCCCCCTCGACAGGCCGAACGACTCGCCCAGCGCCGCCACGAAGCCCTCGGCCTTGCGGCGCGAGGGCACATAGCGGGCCGGGCCGACGGCGAGTCCGATCCGCTCGTGGCCCAGCTCGGCCAGGTGGCGTACGGCCATCCGGGCCGCCGCGCCGTCGTCGGGCGAGACGAACGGCGCGTCGACGCGCTCGTTGAAGCCGTTGATGAGCACGAACGGCACACCCCGGCTGGTCAGCCGGGCGTAGCGGGCCGGGTCGGCGCCGGTGTCCGCGTGCAGGCCGGAGAGGAACACGATGCCGGTGACACCGCGCTCCTCCAACTGTTCGACCAGCTCGTCCTCGGTCGCGCCGCCCGGCATCTGGGTGCACAGCACCGGCGTGTAGCCGTGGCCGGCCAGTGACTGCTCGATGATCTGCGCGAACGCCGGAAAGATCGGGTTGGTCAGCTCCGGGATGACCAGCCCGACCAGTCCCGCGCTGCGCCGCCGCAGCCGCAGGGGCCGCTCGTAGCCGAGGACGTCGAGCGCGGCGAGCACCCGTTGCCGGGTGGCCGCCGCGACGCCCGCCTTGCCGTTGAGGACGCGACTGGCGGTCGCCTCGCTGACCTGGGCCTGCGCGGCGATGTCGGACAGGCGCGGGGTGGCGCGGGATGCGTGCAGGGTCACACCTCCCACCAGACGGCGGTGTCCGCGGGGAGGGTGAACTCTCCGCTTCCGGCGTCCGGTTCGCGGGCGTCGACTGGGCGGGCGTCGAGCGGGTGGGCGTCGACTGGGCGGGAGGCGAGGAGCAGGCTGCCGGGGGCGGCCGGCAGGACGGCCGGCTCCTGCGTCGTGTTGACGGTGCAGACCAGTCCGCCGGGGCGCCGGAAGGCCAGGACGCCGTCGGGCGCGTCCAGCCACTCCACGGCGTCACCCGCGCCGAGCCCGGGGTGGGAGCGCCGCAGGGCCAGGGCGGCGCGGTAGAGCTCCAGGGTGGAGGCGGGGTCGCCGGTCTGCGCCTCGACGGACAGCGCGGCCCAGTCGGCGGGCTGCGGCAGCCAGCTACCGCCGCTGCCGAAGCCGTACGACGGCTCCTCGCCCGACCACGGGATCGGCACCCGGCAGCCGTCGCGCAGGCCGTCCTGACCGCTCTCGCGGAAGAAGGAGGGGTCCTGGCGCACCTCGTCGGGCAGGTCGGTGACCTCGGGCAGGCCGAGTTCCTCGCCCTGGTAGACGTAGGCGGAGCCGGGCAGGGCCAGCATCAGCAGCGCGGCGGCGCGGGCCCGGTCCAGGTCGCCGCCGAGGCGGGTGCGGTGGCGTACGACGTCGTGGTTGGACAGCACCCAGGTGGTGGGGGCGGCGACCGGTCGCATCGCGTCGAGCGAGGAGTCGATGGCCTCGCGCAGGTCGGCGGCGTCCCAACCGGTGCTGAGGTAGTGGAAGTTGAACGCCTGATGCAGTTCGTCGGCGCGGAGGTAGAGGGCGGTGCGTTCGGCGCTGGGGGTCCAGGCTTCGGCGACCGCGATCCGGTCCCCGGAGTATTCGTCGAGGACGGTCCGCCAGGAGCGGTAGATGTCGTGCACGCCGTCCTGGTCGAAGAACGGCAGCACCTGGTTGCCGAGGAGTTTGAGCTGCTCGCCCCGGCCCATGTCGGGCAGGCCGGGGGCCTTGACCAGGCCGTGGGCGACGTCGACGCGGAAGCCGTCGACGCCCAGGTCCAGCCAGAAGCGCAGGATGGAGCGGAACTCGTCCTGGACCGCGGGGTGTTCCCAGTTGAAGTCGGGCTGTTCGGGGGCGAAGAGGTGCAGGTACCACTCGCCGTCCGGCTCCGGCAGACGGGTCCAGGCGGGGCCGCCGAAGATGGACTCCCAGTCGTTGGGCGGCAGTTCGCCGTGCGCGCCCTTGCCGGGGCGGAAGTGGAAGCGGTCGCGCAGCGGGGAGCCGGGGCCTTCGCGCAGCGCCCGCTGGAACCATTCGTGCTGGTCGGAGCAGTGGTTGGGGACGAGGTCGACGATGATGCGCAGGCCCAGGTCGTGGGCCTCGCGGATCACCGCGTCGGCGTCGTGCAGGGTGCCGAACATCGGGTCGATGGCGCGGTAGTCGGCCACGTCGTAGCCGGCGTCGGCCTGCGGGGAGGCGTAGAAGGGGCTGAGCCAGACCGCGTCGACGCCCAGGTCCTTGAGGTAGGGCAGCCGGCTTCTGATGCCTTCGAGGTCGCCCATGCCGTCGCCGTTGCCGTCGGCGAAGCTGCGCGGATAGACCTGGTAGATCACCGCGTCGCGCCACCAGCCCGTCGTGGCGCGCGGGTCGCGGCCGGTCCGGGTGGCGGGGTCGGCGTAATGCTGGGTCATGTCATCCCTTGGTGGTGCCGGCGGTCAGTCCGGATACGAGGTGGCGCTGGGCGAAGGCGAAGACGAGCGCGGCCGGTACGGCGATGATCACGGCGGCGGCGGTCATCGATCCCCAGTCGTTGGTGTACTGGTTGACGAAGGTCTGGAGGCCGCCGGCGAGGGTCAGGTTCTCCTCGCCGGTCATGAACGCGGAGGCGTAGGCGACCTCGGCCCAGGCGGTGACGAAGGTGTAGAAGCCGGTGACGGCCAGTCCGGGGCGGGCCAGCGGCAGCACGAGCCGCCAGAAGGTGCCGAACGGGTTGAGGCCGTCGACCCGGCCGGATTCGTCGATCTCCACCGGGATGGTGTCGAAGAAGCCCTTCATCATCCAGGCGCAGAACGGCACGGCGATGGTCAGGTAGGTGATGACCAGGCCCGCGGGCTGGTTGAGCAGGCCGAGGTTGGCCAGCAGGTTGTAGAGCGGGACGATCAGCACCGCGACGGGGAACATCTGGGTGATCAGCAGCAGCCACATCAGGGGGCGCATTCCGGGGAAGCGGAAGCGGCTGACGGCGTAGCCGGTGGTGGCGGCGATGAACACACCGAGGACGGTGGTGAACCCGACGATGATCACGGAGTTCCCGAACCAGGTCAGGAACGCGGTCTCGCCCAGTACGTGCGTGTAGTTGGCGAGGGTGAAGTTCTTGACCGGCGCGGTGGTGAAGGCGTCGTTGCGCGGCTTGAAGGAGGTCACCAGCAGCCACAGCGGCGGGAAGACCGCGACGACCGCGGCGAGGGCGAGGCCGGCGTGCAGCCCCACCGAGGCCAGCGGGTTTCGTTTGGCACGCATGGTCACCACACCTCTCCCTGCTTGCGCAGCGCCCGGCGGTAGACCACCGCGACGAGCGCGAGCATGACCAGGATCAGGACGCCCCAGGCCGCGGACTCGGAGAAGTTGCGGGGGCTGTCGATGAAGGAGAGCCGGTAGGCGTACGTCACCAGGATCTCGGTGGCGTCGCCCGGCCCGCCCCTGGTGAGCAGGAAGATCACCGGGAACATGTTGAAGGTCCAGATGGCGGAGAGCAGGATCACGGTGCTGCTCACCGCGCGCAGGCCCGGAAGCGTGATGTTGCGAAAGCGCTGCCAGGCGCCGGCGCCGTCCATCTCGGCGGCCTCGTACAACTCGCCGGGGATGGACTGGAGGCCGCCGAGCAGCGCGACGAGCATGAAGGGCACGCCGAGCCAGACGTTGCAGGCGATGACCGACAGCTTCGCCCAGGTGGGGTCGTTCAGCCACGGGACGGCGTCGATACCGCCGCCGGCGAGGATCTGGTTGAGGATGCCGTTCTTCTCGTTGTAGAGCATCCGCCAGGTGAAGATGGAGATGAAGGCGGGGACGGCCCAGGGCAGGATCAGGGCCAGCCGGTAGAAGGTGCGGCCCTTGAGCTGCCGGTTGAGCATGTTCGCGAGGGTCAGGCCCAGCAGGAACGTGATCGACACGCAGCCGACGGTCCACAGGACGGTCCAGCCCAGGCGGTCCCAGAAGACGCTGTTGGTGAGGATCGCCTGGTAGTTGTCCAGGCCGGTGAACTTGTAGGTGGCGGGGATGTGGTTGACGCCGATGGTCCGCTCGACGTTGGCCTCGTTGGCGTCGGTGAGCGAGAGGTAGGCGCCGCGCACCAGTGGATAGCCGATGATCACCCCGAGTACGAGCAGTACCGGGGCGACCATCGTCCATGCGTACCAGTGGGTGCCCAGCGCCCGGCGCACCCGTACAGCGAAGGTCACTTGTAGTCCTTGAGCAGCTTCCGGTAGGCGGCGCCGGTGGCCTTGGCGGCTTCCTCGGGCGAGGAGGCACCGGTGAGCACCTTGTTCATCTGCACCTTGACCGGCTCGAAGAGGGAGTTGGCCTGGGCGATCCAGGGGCGCTGGACGGCGCCGTCGACGGCGGGCTTGAAGAACTTGACCATCTCGTTGTTCTTGACGGCCGGCACGTCGTACACGGACTTGCGGGTGGGCAGCAGGCTGAGCTTCGCGGTGGTCTCCTGCTGGATCTTGGCGGAGCTCATGTACTTCACGAAGGCGTAGGAGGCCCGGAGGTTCGGGGAGCCGGCGTAGACGGAGAGGTTCCAGCCGCCCTGCGGGGAGCCCTGGGCCTTGCTGCCGCCGGGGACGGGCGCGACGCCGAGGTTGTCCTTGTCCTTGAACGCCTTGCCGGAGCGGGCGCCCTCGATGTCCCAGGGGCCGTCGACCGCCATCGCGACCTTGCCGTCCTTGAGGGCCTTGAGCTGGTTCTCCTGGCCGTCGGTGGCGTCGGTGACGGCGGCCTTGGAGTCCACCAGGGACTTGATGGTCTTGAACGCCCGGACGCCGGCGTCGTCGTCGATCTCCACGATCTTGTCGCGGGCGTCGACCATGTCGCCGCCCTCGCCGTAGAGGTAGGGCAGGAACCAGTAGGGGTCGTCGCCGCGCAGGTAGAGGGCGGTGGCGCCGGTCTTGTCCTTGATCTTCTTGGCGGCGGCCGTCAGATCGGCGAAGGTCTTGGGCACCTCGACGCCCGCGTCCTTGAGGATCTTCTTGTTGTAGAAGAGGCCGAGGGTGTCGATGACCTGCGGCGCGGCGTAGGTCTTGCCGTTGAACTCGGTGCTGCCGACCGCCTGCGGGAGGTAGTCCTCGGTCTTGTCGAGGGCGGGGGTGCCGTCGAGCGGGGCGAGGTAGCCGAGGTTGGCGAAGTCGGCGACCCAGGCGACCTCGGTGCGCATCACGTCGGGGGCGCCGGAGTTGCCGCCGGCCGCGTTCTTGAACTTGGCGTTGGCGTCACCGAAGGGCACGCTCACATACTTGACGTGGACCTTGGGGTGCTCCTTCTGGAAACCCTCCGCAAGCTTGCGGTAGGTCGCCTTTTCGGCGTCGTTGGAGGTGTCCCAGAAGGTGACGGTTCCGGACAGTTCGCCGCCGCTGTCCTGGTTTCCGTCGCCCTCACCCCCGCCACCGCACGCCGTCGCCGCCAGCGCAAGCCCCGCTACCAGCGCGGTGGCCGTAATGCCACGTATGCCACGCCGCATGTGAACTCCTTAGGAATATGCCCGAGATGGCGGTCAGGAACGTAACAGCGCCGCAAACAAACCGAAAGACCTTGCGGCAAATTTCTGCAAGACCGGGGGATCGAATTGCAGCCCTTTGGCCGGAAGAGCCCCCTCCGCACCCCCGTCGCACCGTCACCCCGCGCCCGCCCGAGCGTTGATTGGCGTGAAGCGTGATCGTTTCGTCGACTCCGTGACACACGGTCGACTCGACCTCGACAGGGACGGCAGATGACCCAGGAGCTCACCTCCCCCACCCCCGCCCGCCAGGCCCCCGCGCCGACCGGAGGGCCGCAGTGGTGGCGCGACGCCGTCATCTACCAGGTATACGTCCGCTCCTTCGCCGACAGCGACGGTGACGGCGTCGGCGATCTGCGCGGCGTCCGCGCGCGCCTGCCCTACCTCCGGCACCTGGGCGTGGACGCCCTCTGGCTCACACCGTTCTACGCCTCACCGCAGGCGGACGGCGGCTACGACGTGGCCGACTACCGCGCCGTCGACCCGCTCTTCGGCGACCTCCAGGACGCCGACGACCTGATCCGCACCGCCCACGAGACGGGGCTGCGGGTCATCGTCGACATCGTGCCCAACCACACCTCCGACCGGCATCCGTGGTTCCAGGACCCCGAGCTGGCCCGCGAGCGCTACATCTTCCGCCCCGGCCGGGGAGCCGACGGCGAGCTGCCGCCCAACGACTGGGAGTCGGTCTTCGGCGGCCCCGCCTGGACCCGTACCGACCGGGGCGACTGGTACCTCCACCTCTTCGCCCCCGAGCAGCCCGACCTCGACTGGGACCGCCCCGAGGTGCACGCCGAATTCGCCGCGATCATGCGCTTCTGGCTCGACCTCGGCGTGGACGGCTTCCGCGTCGACGTCGCCCACGGCATGGTCAAGGCCCCCGGCCTGCCCGACATCGGACACGGCCAGCAGGCCAAGCTGATCGGCTCCCAGGTCCTGCCGTTCTTCGACCAGGACGGGGTGCACGCCATCCACCGCACCTGGCGCCAACTGCTGGACAGCTACGACGGCCCGCGCATCGGCGTCGCCGAAGCCTGGGCCCCCACCCCCGAGCGGCTGGCCCTCTACGTCCGCCCCGACGAGCTGCACCAGGCGTTCAACTTCCAGTTCCTCAACGCCGCCTGGGAAGCCGACGCGCTGCGCCAGGTCATCGACGCCTCACTCGCCGCCACCACCTCCGTCGGCGCCCCCACCACCTGGGTGCTCTCCAACCACGACGTCGTACGGCACACCACCCGCCTCGGCGGCAGCCTCGCCCGCGCCCGCGCCGCCACCCTGCTCATGCTCGCGCTGCCCGGCTCCGCCTACCTCTACCAGGGCGAGGAACTGGGCCTGCCCGAGGTCACCGACCTGCCCGACGAGGTACGCCAGGACCCGGCCTTCTTCCGCGGCGGCCGGGCCACCGGCCCCGCGGGACCGGGCACCGACACCGAGGCCGCCCCGGACGGCCTGGCCGGCACCAGCGGCCAGGACGGCCACCGCGACGGCTGCCGCGTCCCGCTCCCCTGGTCCGGCACCCACCCGCCCTACGGCTTCGGACCCGGCGGAAGCTGGCTGCCGCAGCCCGCCGACTGGGCCGCGCTGACCGTCGAGGCACAGACCGGCGACCCGGCCTCCACCCTGGAGCTCTACCGCGCCGCCCTCGCCCTGCGCCGCCGGCTGCCCGGCCTCGGCGACGGCGAGATGACCTGGCGGCCCGCCCCCGACGGGGTGCTCGCCTTCGCCCGCCCCGGCGTGCTGTGCACCGTCAACACCCTCGGCCGCCCCGTCGAGCTCCCCGCGCCCGGAAACCCGCTGCTCTCCAGCGCCCCGGCGAGGGTCGACGGCGCCCGCGCGGTGCTCCCCGGCGATAGCTGCACCTGGTGGGCAATCTGACACGCGAACGGTACAGTCCCACCCATGACCGCCCGCCTGGCCGATATCGCAGCGCAGGCGGGTGTCAGCGAGGCCACCGTCAGCCGGGTTCTCAACGGGAAGCCCGGTGTCTCCGCCACCACCCGCCAATCGGTGCTGGCCGCCCTCGACGTACTGGGCTACGAACGCCCCGTCCGGCTGCGGCAGCGCAGCGCGGGCCTGGTCGGCCTGATCACGCCGGAGCTGGAAAACCCGATCTTCCCGGCGTTCGCGCAGGTCATCGGGCAGGCGCTGACCCGCCAGGGCTACACCCCGGTCCTCGCGACGCAGACGCCCGGCGGCTCCACCGAGGACGAGCTGACCGAGATGCTCGTCGACCGCGGGGTGGCCGGCATCATCTTCGTCTCCGGGCTGCACGCCGACACCTCCGCCGACATGCAGCGCTATGAACAGCTCCGCGGCCAGGGCGTGCCGTTCGTCCTCATCAACGGCTTCTCCGACAAGGTCCAGGCCCCGTTCGTCTCCCCCGACGACCGGGCCGCGGTGGACCTGGCCGTGACCCATCTGGTGGCGCTCGGCCACCGGCGGATCGGCCTGGCCCTCGGCCCGAAGCGCTTCGTGCCCGTCCAGCGCAAGATCGAGGGTTTCCTGCGCAGCGTCCAGGAGCAGCTCGACCTGGGCCCCGCCGAGGCGGAGCAGTACATCCAGCACTCCCTCTACACCCTGGAGGGCGGCCAGGCCGCCGCCGGCGCCCTCATCGACCGGGGCTGTACGGCCCTGGTCTGCGCCAGCGACATGATGGCGCTCGGCGCGATCCGCACCGCCCGGCAGCGCGGCTTCGACGTGCCGCGCGAGATGTCCGTCGTCGGCTTCGACGACTCCCCCCTCATCGCCTTCACCGACCCGCCGCTGACCACGATCCGGCAGCCGGTGCCCGCCATGGGCCAGGCGGCGGTGCGGGCGCTTCTGGAGGAGATCGGCGGTACGCCCGCCCCGCACAGCGAATTCGTCTTCCACCCCGAGCTGGTGGTGCGCGGCTCCACCGCCTCCGCGCCCAAGGCCGCGAAGGTCCCCAGGCCCCTGCGGACGCGCTGAGGCGGGGGTCGGGCGTCCCTCTCAGGTACCGTACGCGGCCTCGAATACCCGACCGAAGGATGATCGCCGGTACGTCCCTTTCTGGCAGACTGTCTGCCTATGGGTGATGCGCATGTGAGAACTCTGGACGGTCGGCCGGCCACCGAGCCACCCAACGCAGAGCGTGGCGCTCGCCCGTCGGGGGGCGGCCGGATGGCCCGCCTGCGCGTTCCGCGCACACCCCGGCTCTGGTTCGAGATCCTGCTGATCGCCGTCAGCTACTGGACGTACTCCCTCATCCGCAACGCCGTGCCCGAGCAGCGGGCGCACGCGCTGCGGAACGCCGACTGGATCTGGCGCGCCGAGCACGCGCTGGGCATCGCCGTCGAACACACCGTCAACCACGCGGTGGACTCGGTGACATGGCTGATCGTGACGATGAACTACTACTACGCCACACTGCACTTCATCGTGACGATCGGCGTCCTGGTCTGGCTCTACCGCTGGCACCCCGGCCGCTACACCGCCGCCCGCACCGCCCTGTTCGCCACCACCGGCATCGCCCTGATCGGCTACTACTTCTATCCGCTGGCGCCGCCGCGGCTGATGCCGGGCGGCGGATTCGTGGACACCCTGATCAAGCACGACACGTGGGGCTCGATGGCCTCCGGCAACCTCGCCTCGATGTCCAACCAGTACGCCGCGATGCCGTCGATGCACATCGGCTGGTCGCTGTGGTGCGGCATCACCATCGCGCTGCTGGCCGAGCCGCTGTGGTGCAAGGTCGCCGGTGTGCTCTACCCGACGGTGACGCTGCTGGTCATCGTCTCCACCGCCAACCACTTCTGGCTGGACGCCGTCGGCGGTGTGCTCTGCCTGACGTTCGGCTTCGCCTTGGCCCTTGCCTGGTACGGCGCGCTGCCGCACCGTCTGGCGCGCCGGGTGGGGGCGGCGGGAGCGGACGCGGCCCGCCCGTCACCGGGCTGAGGGAGCGGGGCGGACCAGGAAGCGCTGGTCCGCGCCCCCTGAGCACGGCTCCAGGACCACTTCCGTCCCGGCGGACGTGGGGTCGCCGTTCAGACCCCAGCACCGGTGGTCGGCCGCGTCGGCGGCGCGGATCCGGACGGTCCCGGCGCCCGCCGCGTCGATGCGGAACGTCTGGTCCGCCGGGCGTGACCGGCAGCCGTCCCAGGGCTCCAGCAGGCCGCGGCGGATGACGGTCAGGCAGCCGCGGCCGAGGTCGGGGTCGGGGTGGTGCCACTCGACGAAGAAGCGGCCCGCGCCCGCCGGTGTCAGGCGCGTCCGCGGCAGGGCGGCCCGGTCGCACGGCAACTGGACCGCGACGGCCCGCGCCGGGTCGCCGCCGCGCTCGCGTCCCTCGGTCACACACCGGCGCGGCGAACGGGCCGGCCGGAGGGTGACCCAGCCGCCGGGGGCGGTGACGGGGGTGGTCGCGGTGGCGGCGGGTGCGGAAGGGGTTGACGGGGTCGGGCCCGATCGCGTGGTGGGGGCGCCGGGGAGCAGGAGCCAGGCGGCCACAGCGGCCGGCAGGGCGGTGGCGAGGCCCGCGAGGAGGAGGCGGCGGGTGGCGGGGTGGCCGGACTTGCCTTCGCTGGCCTCTGGCTTGACCGATCAGCGTTGCTCCGGTAAGCGGCGGGCATACCCTTGACGCGAGGTGGTGCCGATGTCTACAGGGTTGGCAGACAACGTCAAAAAGTACCGGCGCACGGCCGGACTGAGCCAAGAAGCGTTGGCCGAAGCGGCTGACCTGTCGCTGAGCACGGTTCGCAAGGCGGAGCAAGGTGGGCACGTGAGCATGGACACCCTTGCCGCCCTTGCCCGCGCGCTGGGGGTCTCAACTTCCGACCTGTTCGCCACCGAGACACCGAAGTCCGTTGTTGGTGCGGAGGATGAGGCGAACCGCCGCTATCTGGCAGAGCTGAGGCGTTCCCTCATGCCCCCTATCGGGCTCTCAGCGTCCCTGTCAGAGCCTGGTGAAGCCGGGGAAGTCTCCACCATCCGGCAGGGCGTACAGGACGGCCACGCGCTCTACCAGGCGGACCGGTACACGTCCGTAGCGCGGAAGCTGCCCGGCTTGCTGCGGTCCTCTGAGGCCGCCGTGGCCACCCTTGAAGGCGAAGATCAGCAACACGCCATGATTGCGCGCGCTCACGCGCTGCTGCTTACGGGCAAGTACCTCACTCAGGTACGGCAGTACGACATGGCTTACTTCGCACTCGCTGAGGCAATCCGGCTTGCTCGCGAGACTGGCCAAACTCAGTTGGCAGCCACGGGAGTTGTGGGACTGGGCTGGCTTCTTCTGCGGCAGGACCGATTCGACGAGAGCGAACAGCTTGCAGCGCAGACGGCAGCGGAGATCGAACCGCGCATGTCTTCTGCGACTCCGGCGCAGCTTGCCGTCTGGGGTGAGTTGTGGCTCAGGGTTGCCGCTGCTGCACGGCGGAACAACCGGCCGGATGTGGCAAAGCACGCCCGTCGAATGGCGGCGACCGCTGGGGGTGCTCTGGAGCGGGAACACACGGACTTCCCTTCACACTGGAGCGCATTTGGCCCCGTGACCGCTGAGGCGAAGGCCGTTGAGGACCTTGCTCTTGTGGGTGATGCGCGCGGTGTTCTCCGTCGAGCCGATGAAGGCCCCCTGAGCCCCAAGGCCGTGAAGAACTTCGGTCGGTTGAGTACGAACAACTGGGGCCGCCACCGACTGGACGTTGCCCGCGCTCACGTCTTGCTGGGGTCTCACCAGGACGCCATGGATGAGTTGGTCAACCTTCGTGAGACGGCCGATGTATGGCTGACGCATCAGCCCATGGCGCGACGCGTGATGGGGGACATCCTCAAGAACCGTAAGCGGACGCTGACGGAAGAGATGCGCAGCATGGCAGCTCATCTTGGGCTTGCCGGGTAACTACTGCGGAACGTGGTGGTTCGCTGCGCTGGTTTGCTGAACTACCGCTCTGCGCACGTGGATTGAAGCCCTCTGTGCTCATACGGTTCCCCTACCGACCGAACAGCGAAGGGGGCCGAAGCAATGCAGAGAACGGAAGGTGACCGGCGGCGACGGGAACACCTTGCCGACGTGTCGACGGGACACACGCCCCGGTTACTCCCGTGGGTGACTGAGGACGGCAAGCGGTGCATGTTGAGCACCGGCGACGAAGGCGGCTTCTTGTCTGGGCTCGCTGACGACTTTGAGGCCGTGCAGCTTGCCATGGGTGAGGACGTTCTCAAGCAAGCGCGCAAGGTGCTGGACGACCCTATGACCCCGAACGCTGAGGTGCGGTACACGGCGCTACGCCTGTCCGAGTGCCTGACTGACGCGCTGCGGATTGCCGAGAGTCGAGGGCTCCGTCTGCCTGCGCCGGACACCAGCGAGGATGACGACGACGAAGACCCGGCACAGTCCGGTGAGGCGTCCGCATGACCCGCGCTGTCCTTCGGTTCGTGAAGCACGGCATCCGGCACGTGGAAGAAGGCGGGTGGATCTTCGAAGCCTTCTGCGCGACCACGTCGGAGTGTGAGGAGACATCCGGCCCCCAGGGTGAGCAGGAAGACGCTCAGGACTGGTGCCTTCGCCATACCGGGCAGACCGGTCATGACCTCTTCCGCCGTGTCGTCACAGACCATGCCCGAGTCGCTCGGGACGAATGACCCCGGCGCGCTGAGACGGCGAATCAAGGCTCAGCGTGTCGGCTGCCCCGTCTGTGCGTACGTCCCCCCGTGGCGCATAGGCGGGGCTTTCTCGTCCCCCTCCGAACCACCGAAAACCAAAGCGCCCCGACAGACCGATTAGGCCCGGTCCATCGGGGCTTGCCGAACAGCTTGCATAGGAGCTGAACGACCATGCGCGATGCTATCGCCCGCGCCCTTCTCTGGGTGCTCTCCGTACTGCCATGGACCCGCCGGAGCAACCCCGGACGCCATTCCGCCGCATTCCTCGCCGAGTGCATCGATCCCGTCCCTGTCAGTCCGTGGTCCCAACCGTGGACCGGACCGACCAAAGCGCAGACCCAAGAGCTGTTCCGGCAGCAAGCGGAAACCACCCTGGAACTCAACCTGACTCGCCAGCGTCGCCGTGCTGCCGCGCTGGCCACCATGGGCGTTGACTACCCGTACACGTGCGAGGGTGCCCCGTTCCCGGCTGCTGCGTTCGTCCCAGCGAAGGTAGGCGGGTAGACCCTGAGCAGACACCAAACAGCCCTCGTCGTGTGTCGCTCTGACACATGGCGGGGGCTTCCGCATGCCCGCTGACCTGTGGTCTTTCTGAGTTGCAAGGGTGTAGGGTCTACCGGCGGTAGGTCAGTCCGGAGCTTTCCTTGAGCTGCCGCAGCAAGGCGACGAACTCGGCCGTGTCGCACGCGACTTCGGGACGTAAGGCGCGGCCGGATTCCCCCATGGTTACCACGCCGGTGTCCTCGCCCTGTCCCTCGCCGGTGGTCTGGCGGCCACCGCCGTGGCCCCGGCGCAGGCCCGGCCGGCACCCGAGCCGACCGCGTCGCCCGCCGCCAGCCGAACGGCCGGCAGGGCTCGGTCGAGTCGGAGAGGTGGACCGACCGCAACCCCAACGACTACTACTCCAACGGGTGCGTGAAGCTCGACCCCGCCGCCGTCAAGGGCCTGTTCGGCAAGGTGGACCGGATCGGCTGGTCGCACCTGAGGAAGCTCCGGGTCGTCAGCTAGTCAGGCTCCGTAGAACAGCTCCTCCACCACGCCCCGCGCCCGCCGGGTGATCCGCCGGTAGTCGTCCAGCATCTCCCCGACGTGGCCCTCCTCGTAACCGAGGTAACGGCCCACCGCGGCCAGCTCCCGGCCGTCGACCGGGAAGGTGTCGCCGGGGCGGCCGCGGACCAGCATCACGGCGTTGCGCACCCGCGCCGCGAGCACCCACGCCTCGTCCAGGACGCGGGCGTCGTCGGCGGCGATCAGCCCGGCGGTCCGCGCGGCGGCCAGCGCGGCGCGGGTGCGGGTGGTGCGCAGCCCCGGGACGTCCCAGCCGTGCCGCATCTGGAGCAGTTGCACCGTCCACTCGACGTCGCTGAGCCCGCCGCGCCCCAGCTTGGCGTGGGTGGTCGGGTCGGCGCCGCGGGGCAGCCGTTCGGACTCCATCCGGGCCTTGAGCCGGCGGATCTCGCGGACCGCGTCCTCGCCCAGGCCGCCGGCCGGATAGCGCAGCGGGTCGACCAGCTCGATGAAGCGCCGCCCCAACTCGGCGTCGCCCGCGACCGGTTCGGCCCGCAGCAGGGCCTGCGCCTCCCATACCAGCGACCAGCGCCGGTAGTAGGCGGCGTACGAGGCGAGGGTGCGCACCAGCGGGCCGGACCTGCCCTCGGGGCGCAGGTCGGCGTCGATGGGCAACGGCGGGTCGGAGGAGGGCAGTTGCAGCAGCCGGCGTATTTCGTTGGCCACCGCCTGCGCGGCCTTGGCGGCCTCCTGCTCGTCGGCGCCCTCGCGGGGCTCGTGGACGAACAGGACGTCCGCGTCCGAGCCGTAGCTGAGTTCGTGGCCCCCGAAGCGGCCCATCCCGATCACCGTGAAGCGGGTGGGCAGGGTGTCGCCCCAGGTGTCGCGGACGGCGGCGCGCAGGGCGCCGGCGAGGGTGGCGGCGTTGAGGTCGGACACCGCGGCGCCGACCGTGTCGACGGCCTGGCCGCGGTCCTCCGCCGCCGGGGTGCCCTCCGTGCCGTACGCGCCGATCAGGTCGGCGGCGGCGGTGCGGAACAGCTCCCGGCGGCGCACCCCTCTGGCCGCCGCGACGGCCGCCTCCGCGCCGACCGCGCGGCCGACCGCCGCCAGCACCTCCTGTTCCAGGGCGGCCCGACCGCGCGGCCGCAGCCCGTCCGGCGCGCCGAGCAGCGCGACGGCCTCGGGGGCGCGCAGCAGCAGGTCGGGCGCGAGGCGTCCGGCGGACAGCACCCGGGCGAGGTTCTCGGCGGCGGCGCCCTCGTCGCGCAGCAGCCGCAGATACCAAGGGGTCTTGCCGAGCGCGTCGGAGACCTTGCGGAAGTTGAGCAGTCCGGCGTCCGGGTCGGCGGAGTCCGCGAACCAGCCGAGCAGCACCGGCAGCAGCGTCCGCTGGATGGCGGCCTTGCGGGTGACGCCGGAGGACAGGGCCTCCAGGTGGCGCAGCGCGGCCACCGGGTCGGCGTAGCCGAGGGCTTCCAGGCGCTGGCCGGCGGCCTTGGCCGACAGCCGGGTCTCGCCGGGCTCCAGATGCGCGACGGCGTCCAGCAGCGGCCGGTAGAAAAGCTTCTCGTGCAGGCGGCGCACCTCGCGGGCGTGCCACTTCCACTCCTTGCGCAGGGTGAGGACCGGTTCGGTGCGCAGGCCCAGCGAGCGGGCCAGCCGCCGCAGGTCGGCGTCCTCCTCGGGCATCAGGTGGGTGCGGCGCATGCGGTAGAGCTGGATGCGGTGTTCCAGGGTGCGCAGGAAGCGGTAGGCGGAGTCCAGCGCGGCGGCGTCCTGGCGCCCGACGTAGCCGCCGGCCGCCAGCGCCTCCAGTGCCTCCAGCGTCGTGGCGCTGCGCAGCGTGGCGTCGCTGCGGCCGTGCACCAACTGGAGGAGCTGGACGGCGAATTCCACGTCGCGCAGGCCGCCGGGGCCGAGCTTGAGTTCGCGGTCGACCCGGTCGGCGGGGATGTTCTCGACGACCCGGCGGCGCATCTGGCGCACATCGGCGACGAAGTTCTCCCGCTCGGCGACCTGCCAGACCATCGGCGAGAGGGCGTCGACGTACTCCTGTCCCAGCTCCAGGTCGCCGGCCATCGGGCGGGCCTTGAGCAGGGCCTGGAACTCCCAGGTCTTGGCCCAGCGCTGGTAGTAGGCGAGGTGGCTGGTGAGGGTGCGCACCAGGGGGCCGTTGCGGCCCTCGGGGCGCAGATTGGCGTCCACCGGCCAGATGGTGCCCTCGGCGGTGATGTCGGAGCAGAGCCGCATCATGCGGGAGGCGAGGCGGGTCGCGGCGGGCAGCGCCTTGGCCTCCTCCGCACCGTCCCGGGCCTCGGCGACGAAGATGACGTCGACGTCCGAGACGTAGTTCAGCTCGCGCCCGCCGCACTTGCCCATGCCGATGACGGACAGCCGGCAGGCGGCGGCGTCGCCGGGCTGCTCCTCGCAGGCGATCTCCAGGGCGGCCCGCACCGTGGCGGTGGCGAGGTCGGCCAGCTCCGCCGCGGCCTCGGTGACGTCGGTCGTCCCGCACACGTCGCGGGCCGCGATGCCCAGCAGGGACCGGCGGTAGGCGGCGCGCAGCGCGTCCGCCCGGGAGCGGCCCGCGCCCCGCTCGCCCCAGATGCCCTCGGCGAGCGCCTGCTCGAACTCGGGCGTGGTGGGGTGCAGATCGACCGACTCGTACGTGATCAGCGAGCGCCAGTCGTGCGGATGGCGGGCCAGATGGTCGGCCAGCGCCTCCGAGGCCCCCAGGACGCCCAGCAGCCGGTCGCGCAGCGGTTTCGCCGCGACCACGGTGCTCAGCAGCGCCTGCTGTTCCTCCGGCTCCTGGGCCTCCACCAGACGGACCAGGCCGTGCAGCGCGAGGTCGGGATCGGCGGTCGCGCCGAACGCTTCGAGGAGCACCGAGTCGTCGCGCACGGCGGCGAACGCGGGGGCGTCGAGCAGCCGCCCGGCCGCCGAGGGGTCGGTGAAACCGTGCCTCAGCAGCCGGGTGAAGGCGCTGCTCCGCCGTCCCTGCGGAGCGGGTAGTGCCATGATGCGGCCTCTCGGTGGCTGGTCGGCTCAGAGCACGGGCAGCATCTTGCGCAGCTCGAAGGCGGTGACCTCGGAGCGGTACTCCTCCCACTCCTGCTTCTTGTTGCGCAGGAAGAAGTCGAAGACGTGCTCGCCGAGGGTCTCGGCGACCAGCTCGCTGCGCTCCATCAGCTCGATGGCCTCGCCGAGGTTCTGCGGCAGCGGCTCGATGCCCATCGCCCGGCGCTCGGAGTCCGACAGCGCCCAGACGTCGTCGTCGGCGCCGGCCGGCAGCTCGTAGCCCTCCTCGATGCCCTTCAGACCGGCGGCGAGCAGCACCGCGTACGTCAGGTAGGGGTTGGCGCCGGAGTCGATCGAGCGGACCTCGACGCGGGTGGAGCCCATCTTGCCGGGCTTGTACATCGGGACGCGGATCAGCGCGGAGCGGTTGTTGTGGCCCCAGCAGATGTAGGAGGGGGCCTCGCCGCCGGCGCCCGCGGTGCGGTTGGCGCCGCCCCAGATGCGCTTGTAGGAGTTGACCCACTGGTTGGTGACGGCGGAGATCTCGCCCGCGTGCTTGAGCAGGCCGGCGATGAAGGAGCGGCCCACCTTGGAGAGCTGGTACTCCGAGCCCGACTCGTGGAAGGCGTTGCGGTCGCCCTCGAAGAGCGAGAGGTGGGTGTGCATGCCGGAGCCGGGGAACTCCGAGAACGGCTTGGGCATGAACGTCGCCTGCACGCCCTGCTCCAGCGCGACCTGCTTCATCACCAGCCGGAACGTCATGATGTTGTCGGCGGTCGACAGCGCGTCGGCGTACCGCAGGTCGATCTCCTGCTGGCCGGGCGCGCCCTCGTGGTGGCTGAACTCCACCGAGATGCCCATGGACTCCAGCATCGTGATGGCCTGGCGGCGGAAGTCCATGCCGACGTTCTGCGGGGTGTGGTCGAAGTAGCCGGAGGAGTCGCCGGGCGTCGGCCGCTGGCCGTCGACGGGCTTGTCCTTGAGCAGGAAGAACTCGATCTCGGGGTGGGTGTAGAAGGTGAAGCCGAGGTCGGAGGTCTTGGCCAGGATGCGCTTGAGGACGTAGCGCGGGTCGGCGTACGACGGGGAGCCGTCCGGCATGAGGATGTCGCAGAACATCCGGGCGGTGCCGGGGGCCTCGGCGCGCCACGGCAGGATCTGGAAGGTGCCCGGATCCGGCTTGGCGATCATGTCGGATTCGTACACCCGGGCGAATCCCTCGATGGCGGAGCCGTCGAAGCCGATGCCTTCGTCGAATGCCTGCTCCAGCTCCGCGGGGGCCACCGCGACGGACTTGAGGAACCCGAGCACGTCGGTGAACCACAGTCGTACGAAGCGGATGTCGCGCTCCTCGAGCGTTCGGAGCACGAACTCCTGCTGCTTGTCCATGGGTCACCAATCCTTGCAGGTCAATCGGCCTGTCCACGCTCGTGAGCAAACGCGGCGTGGCACACCAGTATCACGTGAGGCGGTTACCGTCACATTACGCACCCTTGGCCATAATCAGAACCGCGGACCCGTTACCTCCCGCCGGAGCCGCCGACACCCCCCATCGCGTCAGAAAGACGATTACACTGGCGGGGTGCCTCAACTTCGTCTCGCCCTCAATCAGATCGACTCCAGCGTCGGCGACCTCGCCCAGAACGCCGAGACGATCGTCCGCTGGACCCGGCACGCCGCCGACCAGGGCGCGCACCTCGTCGCTTTCCCCGAGATGGCACTGACCGGCTACCCCGTGGAGGACCTCGCGCTGCGCTCCTCCTTCGTGGAGGCCAGCCGCTCGGCGCTGCGCGCGCTGGCCGGCCGGCTGGCCTCGGAGGGGTTGGGCGAGGTCCCGGTCATCGTCGGCTATCTGGACCGCTGCGCCCAGGACCGGCCGCGTTACGGACTTCCGGCCGGCGCCCCGCAGAACGCCGCCGCCGTGCTGCACCGCGGCGAGGTGGCGCTGAGCTTCGCCAAGCACCACCTGCCCAACTACGGCGTCTTCGACGAGTTCCGCTACTTCGTGCCCGGCGACACGCTGCCCGTGGTGCGGGTGCACGGCGTGGACGTCGCCCTGGCCATCTGCGAGGACCTGTGGCAGGAGGGCGGGCGGGTGCCCGCGGCGCGCAGTGCGGGCGCCGGGCTGCTGGTGTCCATCAACGCCTCGCCGTACGAGCGCGAGAAGAACGACACCCGTCTGGAGCTGGTGCGCAAGCGGGCCCAGGAGGCCGGCTGCACCACCGCCTACCTGGCGATGATCGGCGGGCAGGACGAGCTGGTCTTCGACGGCGACTCCATCGTGGTCGACAAGGACGGCGGGGTGATCGCCCGGGCGCCGCAGTTCGCCGAGGGCTGCGTGCTGGTCGACCTGGAGCTTCCGGCGGCGGCCGAGCGGCCCCCCTCGGGCGTGGTGGACGACGGCCTGCGCGTCGAGCATGTCGTCCTCTCCCCCGACCCGCTGCCGCCGTATCCGCCGCAGACGCTCGGCGGCGAGGCCGAACGGCTGACGGCCCTGGAGGAGATCTACACCGCGCTGGTCGTCGGACTGCGCGCGTACGTCGCCAAGAACGGCTTCCGCAGCGTGGTGCTGGGGCTGTCCGGCGGGATCGACTCCGCGCTGGTGGCCACCCTCGCCTGCGACGCGCTGGGCGCCGGCCACGTGCACGCCGTCGCGATGCCGTCCCGCTATTCGTCGGACCACTCGATCACCGACGCCGCCGACCTCGCGCACCGCACGGGACTGACCTTCCGCACGGTGCCGATCGCCCCGATGTTCGACGCCTACATGGAGGCCCTGCAACTGACCGGGCTCGCCGAGGAGAACCTCCAGTCGCGGCTGCGCGGGACGACGCTGATGGCGATCTCCAACCAGGAGGGGCACCTCGTGCTCGCCCCGGGCAACAAGTCCGAGCTGGCGTGCGGCTATTCGACGCTCTACGGCGACTCGGCGGGCGGGTACGGGCCGATCAAGGACGTCTACAAGACCGTCGTCTTCCAACTGGCCCGCTGGCGCAACCAGGCCGCCGTCGAACGCGGCCAGACCCCGCCGATCCCGGAGAACACCCTCACCAAGCCCCCGAGCGCCGAGTTGCGCCCCGGCCAGGTCGACACCGATTCGCTGCCCGACTACGACACCCTCGACCGGATCCTGGAGCTGTACGTCGACCGCGACCGGGGCCGCGAGGAGATCGTCGCGCGCGGCTACGACGAGGAGCTGGTCACCCGCATCCTGCGGATGGTGGACCGCGCCGAATACAAGCGGCGCCAGTATCCGCCGGGCACCAAGATCTCCGCCAAGGGCTTCGGCAAGGACCGGCGGCTGCCGATCACCAACCTGTGGCGGGAAGGGATCTGACGGCAGGTCAGCGGCCCCGGGGTCCGGGAGGGGCGGACCGTCCCGCCCACTCCTGGGCGCCGGCGCCCAGGGCGTCCTCGCCGCGCGCGACGATCCGGGAGGCTTCGCCGCGGTCCAGCAGGCCGGCCGTCACGGCGACGACCAGGCCGAGTGCGGCCAGGACCGCGCCGACCAGGGTCGGAGAGGTCCAGCCCCAGTCGGCCGCGAGGGCCAGACCGCCGGCCCAGGCGCCGCCGGCGTTGGCGAGGTTGAAGGCGGACTGGTTGGAGGCGGCGGCCAGGGTGGGGGCCTGGTGCGCCTTGTTCATGACCAGCATCTGGAGCGGGGTGGTGGTCATGAAGCCGACGGCGCCGATGAGGACGACGGTGACCATGGCCGCCCATTTCACCTCGGCGGTGAAGTGGAAGGCGGCCAGGACGACGGCGAGCGCCGCCAGCGACCCGTACAGCGTGGGGCGCAGCGCCCGGTCGGTGAGCGGGCCGGCGGCGAGGGCGCCGAGGGTCATGCCGATGCCGAAGAGGGCGAGGACGACCGGCACGGAGGTCTCGGAGAAGCCGGTGACCTTGGTCATCATCGACGCGAGGTAGCTGTAGACGGCGAAGACGCCGGCGAAGCCGAAGACGGTGGTGAGCAGGCCGAGCAGCACCTGGCGGTTGCCCAGGGCGCGCAGTTCCCGGCCGAGGCCGGTGCGCTCCCGGTCCGGCAGCGGCGGGAGGAGCCGGGCCAGGGAGGCCATCGCGACGAGGCCGATGGCGGCCACGACCAGGAAGGTCACCCGCCAGCCGAGGTGCTGGCCGAGCAGGGTCGCGGCGGGCACTCCGACGATGTTGGCGATGGTCAGGCCGAGGAACATCGTGGCGACCGCGCGGGCCTGGCGGCCTTCGCGGACCAGCCGGGCGGCGACCACCGCGCCGACGCCGAAGAACGCGCCGTGCGGGAGTCCGGCCAGCAGCCGGCCGGCGAGGAGGGTGCCGAAGCCGGGGGCCAGGGCGGAGGCGAGGTTGCCGACCGTGAAGAGGCCCATCAGCAGGACGAGCATCCGCTTGCGGGGGACGCGGGAGCCGAGGGCGGTCAGGAGCGGGGCGCCGATGACGACGCCGAGGGCGTAGGCGGAGACGAGGTAGCCGGCGGTGGGCACCGAGGTGCCCAGATCGTCCGCGACGTTGGGCAGCAGGCCCATCATCACGAATTCCGTGGTGCCGATACCGAAGGCCGAGATCGCGAGCGCGAGCAGAGCCAAGGGCATGGAGAACCTTTCCGGGGACGGGGTGGGGCAGGGGGACAGGGTTATGTTCTCTTACGGAACAAAGTCTCTCAGCCGCGGTATTCCGTCCGGCGAACGGGGTGTGACAAACGGATGTCGGCGTGACCCGTAGCAGGTCACGCCGACCGGTCCGGCCCGGGATCCGGCGTCTAGATCTTCACGGACGCCGCGATCGGCAGATGGTCGCTGCCGGTGGCCGGCAGCGTCCAGGCCCCGACCGGGTCCATCCCCTTCATCATGATCTGGTCGATCCGGGCCATCGCGAAGCCGGCCGGCCAACTGAAGCCGAAGCCGTCGCCCGCCGCGCCCTGCGCGGACCGCATCTGGGAGGTGACGGGCGCCAGCGACCGGTCGTTCATGGTGCCGTTGAGGTCGCCGAGCAGCATGACCTTCTTCAGCGGGTCGGCGGCGATCGCCTCCCCCAGCGCCTCGGCGCTGCCGTCGCGCTGGTTGGCGGTGAAGCCCGCCTCGACCTTGACGCGCACCGAGGGCAGGTGGGCGACGTAGACGGCGAACTTCTGGCCGTCGGCGGCGGTGACGGTGGCACGCAGCGCGCGCGTCCAGCCCATCTTGATGTCCACCGGCCGGGCGTCGGAGAGCGGACGCTTGCTCCACAGGCCGACCGTGCCCTGGACCGTGTGGAAGGGGTAGGTCTTGGCCAGCCCGGCCTTGTAGACGGGCAGTGCCTCGCCGGTCAGCTCCTCCAGCGCCACCACGTCGGCGCCGGACGCCACGATGTCGCGGGCGGTGGCGGCCGGATCGGGGTTGCCGGCATCGACGTTGTGGGTCGCGACGGTCAGATCGCCGCCGGCGGCCGCCTTGTCGGTGATCAGCCCGCCGAAGAGATTGACCCAGGCCACGACGGGCAGCAGCAGCGCGACGAGCGCGGTCGCCGAGCGGCGCAGCACCGCCAGGCCCAGCAGCAGCGGGACTCCCAGGCCCAGCCACGGCAGGAACGTCTCCAGCAGACTGCCCAGGTTTCCCACGGCGTTGGGGATGCGGGCGTGCAGGATCATCAGCAGCCCGAGGAGTACGGCGAGCACCGCCGGAACGATGCCGCGCCGCCACATCCCTTCCGGGCGCCACCAGTTCACGAGGCGTCCGGCTCGGGAGCCGGCCCGCCCAGGGCCCTGACCCTGTCCCGGCTCCGTGATGTATGCCTGCGCCATTCCGCTGTCCTCACTGCCTTGCTCCGGTGCGCCTCGCCTGTGGTCCTCGACCCTAGGCGATGGTCCGTAACGCGCTTTCTTAGAAGTGAGGACGGCGGGGTGGCGGGTCGGGGTTCCGGCACGGCCGCCGATGAGGGCGGCTGTGACAGAACGGGCATGTCAGCGGGCGGCCGGCGACGCGCCCTGGGGGCGTACGCCCTCCAGCACCATGTCGACGATGTCCTCCGCGAGCCCTTCGGGGAGTTCCTTCCATTCGTGGAGCATGGCGCGGGCCAGCATCGGGCCGACGAAGAGGTCGGCGATCGTCTCGATGTCGTGGTCGGTGCGGATCTCCCCGCGCTCCATGCCGCGCCGCAGCACGGCGAGCAGCGCCTCGTGACGGGCGCGGACCACCGTCTCGTGGTACTCCGCCCACAGCTCAGGCTGCGCCTGGACATGGCTGACCAGCGTGCGCAGCAGCGCGGAGCTGCGTTTGGCCAGACCGCGCCGGCGCAGGAACTCCAGGAGGGAGACGAGGTCGTCGCGTACGGAGTCGCCGTTCAGGGGCGGGGCCGGGGCCTCCATCGAGCGCATGACGTCGAGCATCAGCGCGCTCTTGCCGGGCCAGCGGCGGTAGACGGTGGCCTTGCCCACGCCCGCCTCGCGGGCGATGCGTTCCATGGACAGCTCGCCTATGGAGGCACCGTCCTCGATCATGCGCAGGACGGCCTCGATGATGGCGGAGTCGGCCGCGGCGCTGCGTGGCCGGCCGCGGCGCTCGGGGGCCACCGCCCCGGTCTCTCCCGCCGCCCCGCTCATCGCTGTGCGCCCGCCTTCCGCTCGTCCCGCGGCTCCGCCGCCCGCCGCGGCGCTCCTATTCTGCCGGGCAGGAAGGCGGCGACCACCGCGGCCCCGATCACCGCGACACCGGCCGAGGAGAGGGCGGTGACGTGCATGGCATGGACGAAGGCGTCCTCGGCGGCGCTGACCAGACCGCGGCCGGCCGGTCCGAGGCGGCCGGCGAGGCCGAGGGTCGCCTCGATGGACTCACCGGCGGCGTGCCGGGCGCCGGCGGACAGGCCGGGCAGCGCGTCGAGCCTGTCCTGGATGCCGTCGCGGTAGGTGGTGGACAGCACCGAGCCGAGGACGGCGACGCCGAGGGTGCCGCCGACCTGCCGGAAGGTGTTGTTCAGGGCCGAGCCGGAGCCGGCCTTCTCGCGCGGCAGCGACTGCATGATCGAGACGGTGACCGGCGTCATGATGTGCGCCATGCCGGTGCCCTGGGCGAAGAACAGCACCTCCAGGACCCAGATGGGGGTGTCGGTGTCCAGCAGCAGCATGCCGGTCATGGTGACGGCGACCAGCAGCATGCCGGCCGTGCACACGGCGCGGGCGCCGAACCGGTCCACGGCGTGCCGGACCCGCGGCGCGAAGATGAGCTGGGCGGCGGCCAGCGGCAGGATCAGCAGGCCGGCCTGGAGCGGGGTGTAGCCGCGCACGCTCTGGACGTAGAAGACGATGAAGAACGTGACGCCCATCAGCGCGAAGAAGACCAGCGCGATGGCGGCGACGGCGGCCGAGAAGGCGGGCTTGCGGAAGTAGCCGATGTCGATGGACGGATGGTCGCTGCGCTTTTGGTGCAGGACGAAGCCGGTCAGGACGGCGAGGCCGCCCAGCACGGCGCCGAGCACCTTGGGGTCGGTGAAGTCGGCGATCTGGCCGCCCCGGATGATCCCGTAGACCAGCAGGACGAGACCGACGACGGACAGCAACACGCCGACCGGGTCGAGCCGGCCGGGGCTGGGGTCCTTGGAGTCGGGCACCAGGAACAGCATCGCGACCAGGGCGAGCAGCACGATCGGGACGTTGACGAGGAAGACCGAGCCCCACCAGAAGTGGTCGAGCAGCAGGCCGCCGGCGATCGGGCCGATGGCGATGGCCAGGCCCACGCCGCCCGCCCAGATGCCGATCGCCTTGGGCTGCTCCTCGCGCTCGAAGACGTTCATCAAGATGGCGAGGGTGGCGGGCATGACCAGGGCGCCGCCCATGCCCATGACGGCGCGGAAGACGATGAGCTCGGTGGGCGAACCGGCGAACGCGGCGAGCACCGATCCGGCGCCGAACACCACCAGCCCGGTCAGCAGCACCTTCTTGCGGCCCAGGCGGTCGCCGAGCAGGCCAGAGGTGAAGAGCAGCCCGGCGAAGACCAGGGTGTAGGAGTTGATCCCCCACTCCAGCTCGCTCTGGGTGGCGCCGAGGCCGACGGGCGCGGGGGTCGCGATCGTCTTCATCGCGACGTTGAGGATGGAGTTGTCCAGCACGACGATCAGCAGGCTGAGCATGAGGACGGACAGGATCGCCCAGCGGCGGCCGTGGATGCGTTCGGGTACGTGGCGGGCGTCGGGCGCGCCGGGTGTGGTGGTGGCCATGCACGCCACTGTACTGGTTTCGATACGGTCCCGTTCCGTATCGGTGAAAGTCGGTGTCGCCGCCCTGCCGCCTCCCCCGCCGCCTCCCTTACGTCTCCCCCGTCACCTCCCCTTTCCCTTTCCACTCCGGGCGTGCCAGCATGGATGCGAGTCCGGGGACGCCGTCAGGGCGCCTCGAGATGACGAACAGGAGCCGTCACCATGACGCAGCTTTCGCCTGCCGCGAAGCCGGCCGGAGAGCCCTCTGCCGCGACGCCGCCCGCCCCGGGCACCAGCAAGTCGCTCTACGGCGGCACGAGTTCGCGCCGGATCACCGTCCGCGACATCGCGGCGGCCAAGGAGCGCGGCGAGAAGTGGCCGATGCTCACCGCCTACGACGCGATGACCGCCTCCGTCTTCGACGAGGCCAAGATCCCCGTCCTGCTCGTCGGCGACTCGATGGGCAACTGCCACCTCGGCTACGAATCCACCGTGCCGGTCACGATGGAGGAGATCACCCTCCTGTCCGCCGCCGTCGTCCGCGGCACCCGGCGCGCCCTGATCGTCGGCGACCTGCCCTTCGGCTCGTACCAGGAGGGCCCCGTACAGGCGCTGCGCAACGCCACCCGGCTGGTGAAGGAGGCGGGCGTGGGCGCGGTCAAGCTGGAGGGCGGCGAGCGCTCCGCGCACCAGGTGGAGCTGCTGGTCTCGTCCGGCATCCCGGTGATGGCGCACGTCGGGCTGACCCCGCAGTCGGTCAACGCCTACGGCGGCTACCCCGTCCAGGGCCGCGGCGAGGAGGCCGCCCAGCAGTTGCTGCGGGACGCCAAGGCGGTGCAGGACGCGGGCGCGTTCGCGGTCGTCCTGGAGGCCGTGCCCGCCGAGCTCGCCGCGGAGGTCACCCGCTCGCTGCACATCCCCACCGTCGGCATCGGCGCCGGCCTGGAGTGCGACGCGCAGGTGCTGGTGTGGACGGACATGGCCGGCATGACGGCGGGCCGCGTGCCGCGGTTCGTCAAGCAGTACCTCCAGATGCGGGAGCTGCTGGGCGGCGCGGCCAAGGCGTTCGCCGAGGACGTCGTCGGCGGCACGTTCCCCGCCGAGGAGCACACCTTCCACTGAGCCCGCCCGCCCCGGGTCCACCGAGCGCCTGGGCCCCCTCCCCTCGGGGTCCAGGCTCGAAACGGCGGCCGGAACACACCGTTCCGGCCGCCGTCGGCCTGTGCCGACCGCTCGTCGTCGCGTACCGGTGACGCTGTCGGCGACTTGTCGGTGGTGGTGTCGGTGGTGCTGTCGGTGGCTTGTCGGTGCGCTGTCGGTGGCGGCTGGCACCTTTGGGGCCATGACGCGACAGACGATAACCACCAAGGGCGGCAACGCCGTGGAGGTGCGCGGCCTGGTCAAGCACTTCGGTGACGTGAAGGCCGTCGACGGCGTGGACCTGGACGTGCGCGAAGGCACCGTGCTCGGTGTGCTCGGCCCCAACGGAGCCGGCAAGACCACCCTCGTGCGCTGCCTGTCCACCCTCTTGGTGCCGGACGCCGGCAGCGCCTTCGTGGCCGGCTACGACGTGGTGCGCCAGCCCCGCGCGCTGCGCCGCACGATCGGCCTGACCGGGCAGTACGCCTCGGTCGACGAAAAGCTCTCCGGCTGGGAGAACCTCTACATGATCGGGCGGCTGCTCGATCTCTCCCGCAAGGACGCCCGCAAGCGCGCGGACGAGATGCTGGAGCGGTTCTCACTGACCGAGGCCGCCAAGCGGCCCGCGGCCAAATACTCCGGCGGCATGCGCCGCCGGCTGGACCTGGCCGCCTCCATGGTCGGCCAGCCGCAGGTGCTGTATCTGGACGAGCCGACCACCGGCCTGGACCCGCGCACCCGCAACGAGGTGTGGGCGGAGGTGAAGCGGATGGTGCGCGAGGGCGCCACCGTGCTGCTCACCACCCAGTACATGGAAGAGGCCGAGCAACTGGCCCACGAGCTGACGGTCATCGACCGCGGCCGGGTCATCGCCGAGGGCAAGGTGGACGAGCTGAAGGCCAAGGTCGGCGGCCGGACGCTGCAGATCCAGCCGACCGACGCCGGCGAGCTGGACCGGATGGCCGGCGCCATCACGCGGGCCGGGCTGGACGGCATCGCCGGCGCCACCGCCGACCACGACGGGGGTGTGGTCAACGTACCGATCATCAGCGACGAGCAACTGACCGCCGTGGTCGGCGTCCTGGGCGAGCGGGGCTTCGCCCTGGCCGGTATCAGCACCCATCTGCCCAGCCTGGACGAGGTGTTCCTGGCCCTGACCGGCCAGAAGACCTCCGACGCGGCGGCCGGCGACGACCCCACGGACACCTTGGACCAGCAGCACGACCAGCAGTACGCGGAGGTATCGGCATGAGTGCCGCGACGATAACGGCCCCCCGCACCAAGCCGGGCGCCGACGAGGGCCGGATCGGGGCCCGCGCCAACCTGCGGCACATCGGCGCGCTGGCGCGCCGCAACGCCCTGCAGATCAAGCAGGACCCGGAGTCGATGTTCGACGCCCTGCTGATGCCCATCATCTTCATCCTGCTGTTCGTCTACGTCTTCGGCGGCGCCATCGCCGGCAAGGGCAACCAGCAGGACTACGTGCAGTATCTGGTGCCCGGCATGATGGCCATGATGGGCATGAACATCGCCATGGCGGTGGGCACGGGCGTCAACGAGGACTTCCGCAAGGGCGTCATGGACCGCTTCCGGACCATGCCCATCGCCCGGTCCTCGGTCCTGATCGCCAAGATCGTCGTCGAGATCGGCCGGATGCTGATCGCCACCGCGATCCTGCTGGCCATGGGCCTGTTGCTGGGCCTGGAGATCAAGGGCGGCATCCTCGAATTCCTCGGCGCGATCGTGCTGTCGACGGCCTTCGGCGCCGCCCTGATGTGGATCTTCATCCTGCTGGGGCTGTCCATGAAGACCCCGCAGGCCGTGCAGGGCATGGCGATGCTGGTGCTGATGCCCCTCCAGTTCGGCTCCTCGATCTTCGCGCCGCCGACATCGATGCCCGGCTGGCTGGAGGGCTTCACCGCGGTCAACCCGCTGTCCAACCTGGCGGACGCGGCCCGCGCCCTGATCAACGGCCAGGGCGCCGTCGCGCAGCCCACCCTGATCACCCTCGGCTGGGCGGTCGCCATCACGGCGATCACGATGCCGCTGGCGGTCCGGAAGTTCCGCACCAAGACCTGAGGTCGCGCGGCGGGAACCGCGTCAGACCAGGGCGGCGGCCTCTTCGAGAGAGAGGGCGCCGCCCTCGGCGTACGCCCGGTCGTACGCCTCGTCGCCCAGCAGCGCCCGCGCCGCCGCCTCCGTACGCGCCCGGTCGACGCGGATGACCCGCGTCGGCACGTGGACGCGGGAGCGCAGCGCGTCGTACGCCCCGACCAGCCGCGCCGCGTCCGGCCCGCCGCGCGCCCCGCCGAACGCCATCAGCAGCCGCGCGCCGGTGAGGAGTTGGACCACCGGAAGGTCCGGCGCGACGATCTGCGTCAGAGGGTCGCGCACCAGCTCCATCGCCGCCCGGAACCGCGGCAGCAGATCGCCGCCGAGCCCCTCGTCGAGCTCCAGCGAGATCAGCGACGCCTCCAGCATCCCGGCGAACATGTCCGGGGCGCGCGGCCCCATCAGCTCCCGCACGGCGAGCAGCTCCTCGCGGGCCTGTGCCGTGCGGCCGGTCAGCACCAGCAGCATCGCCAGCGTCATCCGCGCGAACGGGGCCGCCTCCCGGGAGCCGTTCTGGTCGTCGACCCGCTCCAGGACCTCGCGCAGCATCCGCTCGCCCGCCTCGTCCTGCCCCTCCTCGATCAGGACGCCACTCAGCCGGGTGCGCAGCAGCAGGGTCTGGCCGTGTGCGCCGAGCGCCTCGGCGTGCACCATCGCCGCGCGGTAGTCCCGCGCCGCGGACCCGTACTCGCCGCGTTTCTCGCGGGCCTCGCCGCGCCCCGACAGCGCCTCGGCCGCGCCCCAGGCGTCACCGATCCGCAGGAAGATCCGCAGTGATTCGTCGGCGTCGCGGGTCGCCTGGTCCAGGCCGCCGGGTCGGTCGTTGAGGATCTTGGCGCGCAGTTGCAGGACGAAGCCGAGCTCCCAGTCGTAGCCGAGGTCGCGGCAGGCGAGGATCGCGCTGTCGACCAGCTCCGCCAGGTCCTCGTACTTGCCGTTGATCATCACCGCGTAGAACCACATGATGCCCGGCACCTTGCAGGTCTGCGGCATCCCGCCACGGTAGGCGGCCAGGATGCCGTCCAGATCGCCCCGCAACCGCGGACTGCGCAGCGCCTCCATATCGCTGTCCAGGCTGGCCAGCGCCACCAGCCGGACCTCGCGGCGGGCCTCTTGGAGCTGTTCGGGGTCCATCGGCGGCGGCCTGTCGATCGGCCTGTCGTACAGGTCGGGGGCGGGGGCGACGGGCGGGGTGAAGGGGTCGGGGCCCAGCGCCGCGGCCGCCACCGACCAGGTGCGGGCATCGGTGCGGTGGTCGCGCAGGGACCAGAACCACTGCAGGGACAGCACCAGGCACAGCACCTCGTGCTCCTCGTGGGCGGCGAGGGCGCGGCGCAGCGCGGTGCGCAGGTTGTCGTGTTCCAGCTCCAGCCGGTCCATCCAGGTCAGTTGGGCGGGGCCGCGCAGCAACGGATCGGCCGTACGGGCCAGTTCGCGGTAGGCGACGAGGTGGCGGCGCTCGGCCGCGGCCCGCTCGCCGGCCTCGTCCAGCCGCTCGCCGGCGTACTCCCCCACGGTCTCCAGCAGCCGGTAGCGCATCTGCCCGCCGGCGGGCGCCGCGACCACCAGCGACTTGTCGATCAGCGCGCCGAGCAGCGCGGCCACGTCCTGGGCGGCCACGCCGTCGCCCGCGCACACCTCTTCCGCGGCGGCCAGGTCGCAGCCGCCGGCGAAGACCGACAGCCTGCGCAGGACCGCGCGCTCGGGCTCGTCGGTCAGGTCCCAGGACCAGTCCACGACCGCGCGCAGGGTCTGCTGCCGGGGCAGCAGCGTGCGGCTGCCGCTGGTCAGCAGCCGGAAACGGTCGTCCAGCCGGTCGGCGAGCTGCCGGGGGGAGAGCAGCCGCAGCCGGGCGGCGGCGAGTTCGATGGCGAGCGGCAGGCCGTCCAGGCGGCGGCAGATCTCGGCGCAGGCCGCCGGGTCGTCCTCGACGCGGAAGCCGGGCAGGGCGGCGGCGCCGCGGTCGGCGAGCAGCCGCAGCGCGACCGGGTCGGGCAGCGGCTCGACGGGCCGCAGCACCTCGCCCGGGACGGCCAGCGGCTCGCGGCTGGTGGCCAGGACCGTGACGCCCGGGCAGGTGGCGAGCAGCCGCTCGGCGAGGGCGGCGGCGGCGCCGATGACGTGTTCGCAGTTGTCCAGAACCAGCAGCATCCGGCGGCCGGCGCAGTGCTCGGCGAGCCGGGCGAGCGGGTCCAGGGCGGTCGGGTCGGTGGCGGCGCGCAGGCCCTCGGCGGTGGTGCTGCGTACGACGGTTTCGCGGGCGCCGAGCGCGGTGAGCACCGCTTCGGGCACGGTCTGCGGATCGTCCACCGGTGCCAGCTCCGCGAGCCATACGCCGTGCGGCCAGGCGTCCGGCGCCGCGGCGGCGGCCGCCTCGGCCCCCTCCTGCGACAACCGCGTCTTGCCGGCACCGCCCGGCCCCAGCAGCGTCACCAGCCGGTGCCCGGCCAGGTCGGCCCGCAGCGCCGCCAGGTCGGCGTCCCGGCCGACGAAGGAGGTCAGCCGCGCCCGGAGGTTGCCGGGGCCGCCGCGGGCGGTGCGTGTCCGTTCCCCCGCGCCCGCCGGCCGCTCTCCGTACGCGCCGTGCGCCGCGTGCCCGCCGTGTCGCCCCTCGTGACCGCCCGGCGCCACGGGGAGCGGAGCAGAGGCCCGCGCCACCGAGCCGGGGCCGCCGGTCGGCGCCACGGAGCCGGGGCCGCCGGTCGGCGCCACCGGGCCGGGGCTCCGGTCCCCGGGCTCCGGGCCGGGCCGGAGCAGTTCGGCGTGCAGGGCGCGGAGTTCGGGGCCGGGGTCGGCGCCGAGGCGGTCGGCGAGGTCGACGCGTATCTCCTCGTAGGCGGCCAGCGCCGCGGCCGGGCGGCCCGCGTCCCGCAGGGCGCGCAGGCGCAGGGCCTGGAGCGGCTCGTCCAGGGGATGGTCGCGGCACAGGGCGACGAGGGCGGGCAGCGCCTCACCGGCGCGGCCGAGGACCAGGTCGGCGGCCAGGCGGGTGCGCCGGGCGTCCAGGCGGCGGCTCTCGGCACGGGCCGCCTCGTTCGCCGCGTCCGGCAGGTCGGCGAGGGCGGGGCCGCGCCACAGGCCGAGCGCGTCGTCGAGCAGGGCGGCCGCGCGCGCCGGGTCGGCCGCGTCGAGCGCCCGGCCGCCCTCCGCCGCGAGCCGTTCGAAGCGGTGCAGGTCGACGGCGTCCGGCTCGGCGCACAGGCGGTAGCCGCCGTCGGCGGAGGCGACCGCGGCGCGGCCCAGGGCGCGGCGGAGCCGGCCGACCAGGGCCTGGAGCGCGCCGGCCGCGTCGGCGGGCGGGTCCATGCCCCAGATGTCGGCGATCAGCGCCTCGGGGGGCAGCGCCCGCCCCGGCCGCAGCGCGAGGGCGGTGAGCAGGGCGCGCAGGCGTGCGCCGCCGAGGGCGACGGGCGTGCCGTCGGCCCGGTCGGCCCGGGTCGTCCCGAGAATTCCGTAGCGCACCGAGTCATTGTCGTTCACGGCGGCGCACGTCACGCTCCGCTCACCCCCCGCTGTCCCCGAATCGTCCCCGATTCCGGCGCCCCCCGGCCCCGGACTTCCGTCAGGGTCCCACCTTGCCCGGAACCCGCCGCGCGGCGCGCCGCCTTTTCCGCGCACCCGGGCCGACGGTACGGGCGGGGCACCGCGCACGGTGCGCCGGCCGCCCGACCCCGGTTACGGTCATGGCTGCCCCTCATCCGCCACCCGGGAGTCCCGCACATGACCACAGCAATCCGGCGCGCCGAGCGCCGCGTCAGCCCGGTCTTCCTCGCCCTCGTCGCCGTGATGGCGGTGTCCGGCTGGGCCCTGTGGAGCGGGCAGCTCGCGGCGAGCCCCGGCGTCGCGGTGTTCTTCTTCGTGGTGTCGGCGTGGGTGGTGTCGCTGTGCCTGCACGAGTACGCGCACGCCCGCACCGCGCTGCACAGCGGCGACATCTCGGTGGGCGCCAAGGGCTATCTGACGCTGAACCCGCTGAAGTACACCCACGCCCTGCTCAGCATCGTGCTGCCGGTGCTTTTCGTGATCATGGGCGGGATCGGCCTGCCGGGCGGCGCGGTGTTCATCGAACACGGCCGGATCCGCGGCCGCTGGCGGCACAGTCTGATCTCGGCGGCCGGTCCGCTGACGAACGTGCTGTTCGCGGTGGTCGTCACCGCGCCGTTCTGGCTGGGCCGGCTCGACGGCGTCCCCGCGCCGTTCCGCTACGGCCTGGCGTTCCTGGCGCTGCTCCAGGTCTCCGCCGCCCTCCTGAACTCCCTGCCCGTGCCGGGACTGGACGGCTACGGCGTGATCGAGCCGTGGCTGTCGGCCAAGCTGCGGCGCCAGGTGGAGCCGTTCGCCCCGTTCGGCCTGCTGGCCGTCTTCGGACTGCTGTGGGTGCCGGAGGTCAACGCCGCCTTCTTCGACACGGTGCACGCCGTGCTGCGCCCGCTGGGCGTCTCCGACTGGTCGGCGTTCTGGGGCCAGGAGTACTTCCGGTTCTGGAAGGGCGAGCCGCAGGTCCCGACGATCGGCGGCATCGGGTAGCCCGTAGGGGCCGCGGCCGGCGGCTGCGCGGGTCAGCCGGCGGACGGGGTCCGCTGCGTGCGGGCCGCGGCGTCCAGCTTGGCCTTGCGGACGTAGAACCAGGCCATGTTGCTGGAGACGCCGGCCATCAGGATCCAGACGACGCCGAGCCAGCTTCCCTGGACGAAGGAGACGACCGCCGCGGCGACGGCGAGGACGCACACGACGACGGCCCAGAGAGCGAGTCGCGGGACCGGGCTGGTGGAGGGCGCGGTGGGCATGGGGGTCGGCTCCTGTCGGGGGTGGTGCGATCCCTCCCAGTGTCCCCCATGCCCGGTGCGTGCCCGGCCGGGGCCTTCGCGGCGCCGGGCCGGGGCGGCTCAGATGTCGGTGACCCGCAGGCCGGCGTGGGCCTTGTAGCGGCGGTTGACCGAGATCAGGTTGGCGACGAGCGATTCGACCTGGTGGGCGTTGCGCAGCCGGCCGGCGAAGACGCCGCGCATTCCGGGGATGCGGGCGGCCAGCGCCTGCACGAGGTCGGTGTCGGCCCGCGCCTCGCCCAGCACCATCACATCGGTGTCGATCTCGGCGATCTCCGGGTCCTGGAGCAGGACGGCGGAGAGGTGGTGGAAGGCGGCGGTGACCCGGGAATCGGGGAGCAGGGCCGCGGCCTGCTCGGCGGCGCTGCCCTCTTCGGGCTTGAGGGCGTAGGCGCCCTTCCTGTCGAAGCCGAGCGGGTTGACGCAGTCGATGACGAGCTTGCCGGCCAGCTCCTCGCGCAGGGACTCCAGGGTCTTGGCGTGGCCCTCCCACGGCACGGCGATGATCACTACGTCGCTGCGCCGGGCGCACTCGGCGTTGTCCGCGCCCTCGACGCCCAGGCCGCTGAGCTGCGGGTCGGCCGCCGCGGTCCGCGCACGGTCGGCGGCGCGGGAGCCGATGATCACCTTCTGGCCGGCCCGGGCGAACCGGTAGGCCAGGCCGCGGCCCTGGTCGCCGGTGCCGCCGAGGACACCGACCACCAGGCCGGAGACGTCCGGGAGGTCCCAGGGGTCGCGCTTGAGGGCGGCCTTGGCGCGGGTCGCGGCGTTCGGGGAGTTGGCAGCGTCAGAAGTAGTCATGACAGCGATCCTGTCACGCCGTCGCGGCGGCCCGTACGGGTGAGAGACCGGGAAGCGCCCACCGGAGGGGGCCGGCGCGCGGCATGATGCCGGGCCATGGATGCCGTACGGGTCGCGCTGCTGCGCGAGGTCCTGGCCGGGACGGAGTGGGTGCAGTCCACCCGCCGTTTCGCCGGGTCGTTGCGCGCCTCCGTCGCCGCGCACGACGGCGGGCTGCTGCTGGTGGGCAGCGCCGCCTACGAGCCGTGGCACCTGGCGGCCCACCTGGACGACGAGGCCGCCTGGTCGGGCCTGCCGGAGCTGTCGCCGACCCTGGTGCGGCACCGGGTGCCCGGGGGCGTGCCGGCTCATCTGTCGGTGGGGCTGGGCCGGCTGGCGGCGGCCGGACGCCGCGAGACGCTGCTGGTCGTGACGCCGGAGCGGCCGGGCGCCGGCCTGCTGGAGCGGGTGCACGACGCCCGCCGCAACGGCGCGACGGTGTTCGCGCTGGACGGCGGGGACCGCGATCTGCACGCCCTCGCCCATGAGTCGCTCGCCGCACCGCCCGCCGGGGCCGGGGCCGAGGAGGCGCGCGACCTCGATCTGGACACCGTCCAGCATCTGGTGAGCGCGGCGGCCGGGGAGAACAGCCTGCCGGCGCCGCGCCGCCACCGCCGGTTCCGCGACCGGCTGGCCCGCCTCGCCGAGGAACTGACCTCGCCGCCGCCCCCGCGCTGGTGACCCGGCGGGCCCGAAGCCCGGCCGCCGAGGCCGCGCGGGTGTGACCGCGGCGCCGTACGGACGCCCCCGGCCGATCAGCCGTTGCCGCCCTCCTCGCCGCCGGCGTTCTTCTCGTGCTTCTCGTGCCAGCGCGGGTCGGTCTCCCACTCCAGGTTGCGCTCGCGGGCGCTCTCCATGGCGTGCGCGGCCTCCTCGCGGGAGGCGTACGGACCGAAGCGGTCGGCGGCCCGGCATTGCGGGCCCTCCTCGACCATCTGGTGCTTGAGGCAGTAATACCACTCGCCGACCTTGCCGACCGTACGCCTCTTGAACAGCGCCATTGCCGCCTCCTGTGGCTGTTTTCCGTGCCGCAATCCTGCCCGATGGCCCGCGGATACACTCGCTTGCATGTCTGGCCAGTCGCTTCTTGTCCCGGGGAGCCTCTCCCCCACCCGCCCCGTACCCGCCTCGATCCCGCGCCCCGAGTACGTGGGGAAGGACGCGCCGACCCCTTATACGGGGCCCGAGGTGCAGGATGCCGAAACGATCGAGAAGATGCGGATCGCCGGCCGGATCGCCGCGCAGGCGATGGCGGAGGCCGCCAAGCTCATCGAGCCGGGCGTGACGACCGACGAACTCGACCGGGTCGCCCACGAGTTCATGTGCGACCACGGCGCCTACCCCTCGACGCTCGGCTACCGCGGCTTCCCCAAGTCCCTGTGCTCCTCGCTGAACGAGGTCATCTGCCACGGCATTCCGGACTCGACCGTCCTCAAGGACGGCGACATCGTGAACCTCGACGTCACGGCGTACATCAACGGCGTGCACGGCGACAACAACGCCACCTACCTGTGCGGCGACGTGGACGAGGAGTCCGCGCTGCTGGTGGAGCGCACCCGCGAGGCGCTGAACCGGGCCATCAAGGCGGTCCGGCCGGGCCGGCAGATCAACATCATCGGCCGGGTCATCGAGTCCTACGCCAAGCGCTTCGGCTACGGCGTGGTCCGGGACTTCACCGGCCACGGCATCAATTCCTCGTTCCACTCCGGCCTGATCGTTCCGCACTACGACAGCCCGCACCACACCACCGACATCAAGCCCGGCATGACGTTCACGATCGAGCCGATGCTGACGCTGGGCACGCACGAGTACGACATGTGGGACGACGGCTGGACCGTCGTGACCAAGGACCGCAAGCGGACCGCGCAGTTCGAGCACACCTTGGTGGTGACGGAGACGGGAGCCGAGATTCTCACGCTTCCCTGAGTCCGGCGGGGGTAGTCTTTTACCGACAGGGCGTCGGGAACAGATTGACTTAGGTAAACCTAAGCAGTTAGCTGAGCCGTAGTGGCGACGATCTGTTCCCGTCCGCTCCCCATCGGTCCCCGGAGGTCCGCCTTGGAAGCGCACAGCCCGATCGCCAGCACGCCGTCCGCGCCCACCGCCCCGCCCGCCGCGGGCACGCCGTTCTCGACGGTGATCCGCACGGCGTCGCACGCGCAGCACACGGAGGCGGAGAACTCCTCCTTCATGAGCGACCTCCTCGGCGGCAAGCTCGGCGTCCCGGCCTACCGGCGCTACACCGAGCAGTTGTGGTTCGTCTACGGCGCCCTGGAGGAGGCTTCCGAGCCCCTCGCCCACGACCCGGTCGCCGGCCCCTTCATCCGCCCGGAGCTGGCCCGTACCGCCGAGCTGGAGCGCGACCTCGCGCATCTGGGCGGGCCGTCCTGGCGCGCGGGCCTGGAGCCGCTGCCGGCCACCGCCGCGTACGCCGAGCGGGTGCGCGCCTGCGCCCGCGACTGGCCGGCCGGCTATGTCGCCCACCACTACACCCGCTACCTCGGCGACCTCTCCGGCGGGCAGATCATCCGCGGCACGGCCGAGAAGACCTGGGGCTTCGCGCGCAAGGGCGACGGCGTGCGGTTCTACGTCTTCGAGGACATAGCCAATCCCGCGGCCTTCAAGCGCCGCTACCGCGAACTCCTGGACGCGCTGCCGGTGGACGACCTGGAGAAGCAGCGGGTGGTCGAGGAGTGCAAGCGCGCCTTCGCGCTCAACAGCGCGGTCTTCCGCGAGCTGGGCGAACAGTTCCCGCTGAGCGCGTAGGCACACGCGGGCCCCGTCGCGACTCCCGACAGGGCTCAGGGCGTTTCGACGCGCACCAGTCCGCCGACCGCGATGGTGCCGTCCGGATACGGGCGGGTGCGGATCCGCGAGCCGGCGCCCTGGCGGATGTCGAGCGGGCGGCCGAGCTCGTGGGTCAGCAGCAGCGCCGCGGCGCCGGTGGCCTCGTCCTCGACGATCCCGTCGCCCCGGCGCGGAAAGGCCCGCGCCCGGATCACGCCCGCCGCCTCGTCCTGCCAGGCCCAGGCGTAGAGCCAGCCCTCGCCGGGCGGCGGGGCGGGCAGCGCCTCGACCTCCGCGACGGACGCCCGCCGCTCGGTCCGGCGCGCGGTCACCCACTCCGGGCGTCCGCGCACCCAGGTGACGTCCCCTTCGTAGCTCACCGGGACCTCACCGGCCGGCGGGCGCAGGGTGCGCGGCGGGCGCCCCAGGCCGCGCAGCAACCAGGCCAGGCCGACCAAAGGGTGGCCGGCGAACGGCAGTCGGACACTCGGCGTGCGGATGTCGACGGTGCCGCGCGCCGCGTCGTCCAGGAACACCGTCTCGCTGAAGCCGAGCCGGGCGGCCAGAGCGGCCCGCTCGACTCCCGGGGGAACGGCCGCGCCGTCGCGTACGACGCCCAGCGCGTTGCCGCCCGTCCCACCGGGCCCGCAGAACACCCGGAGCACATCGACTTCGGTCATGGGCTCATTCAAGGTCATCCGCTCATCGTGCGGCACGGCGTTGGCCGGATCGGGTCCGGCGGTAGATCCGGCCGTTACCCCCCTTCCCGACCCACGCCCCTTACCTTGACCGGTCATTGACGCTTCCGTGACTCGGCACCCATCGATCTGTGACCGGGCCGTTGTCCATGAGAGCGGGATCACGGGACTGGTTGGGCAAAATTCAGGTAAGCCTCAGATAAGTTAGGGCGGCCTTAGTGATACTGCCCTCCGTACCGCACCGACCGAAACGCCTGGAGCCCGTATGCGAGCCCTTCGCTCCTCCGTCGTCGCCGCCATCGCCGCGGCCGCGACCCTGACCGCCGTCGCCGGCTGCGCCGAGAAGAGCGACGCGAAGGGTGGCGCCGGCAAGGACACGATCACCGTGACCGCGACCGACACCGGTTGCGAGGTGTCGGCGAAGAAGTTCCCCGCCGGACAGGTCCACTTCGCGGTGCGCAACGAGGGCTCCAAGGTCACCGAGGTCTACGTCTACGCGCCCGGCGACCGGATCGTCACCGAGCGGGAGAACATCGGCCCCGGCACCAAGACGGACATCACCGCCGAGATCAAGGCCGGCTCCTACGAGATCGCCTGCAAGCCCGGCATGAAGGGTGACGGCATCCGCCAGAAGGTCACCGCCGACGGCAAGGCCCCGGCCGCCAAGCGCGACCCCAAGCTGGACACCGCCGTCGCCGCGTACCGCAAGTACGTCCAGGAGCAGGCCGACCAGACGCTGCCCGAGGCCCGGAAGTTCGCCGACGCGGTCAAGGCCGGCGACGTCGACGCCGCGAAGAAGGCGTACGCCCTCTCCCGCGTGGGCTGGGAGCGCACCGAGCCGGTGGCCGAGTCCTTCGGTGACATCGACCCCAAGGTCGACCTGCGCGAGGACGGCCTGGTGGCCGGCCAGAAGTGGACCGGCTGGCACAGGCTGGAGAAGTCCCTGTGGGAGAAGAAGAAGATCTCCGGGGACGACAAGAAGCTCGCCGACCAGCTCATCACCGACCTGAAGGACTGGCAGAAGCGCGTCGGCACCGCCGAGATCACCCCGACCAGCATGGCCAACGGCGCCAAGGAGCTGCTCGACGAGGTGGCCACCGGCAAGGTCACCGGTGAGGAAGAGCGCTACAGCCACACCGACCTGCTCGACTTCCAGGCCAACGTGGAGGGCGCGCAGAAGGCGTACGAGCTGCTCAAGCCGGTCGCCTCGAAGAACGACCCGAAGCTGGCCAAGGAGCTGGACAAGCAGTTCGCGGCGATCCGGGCGGGCCTGGACAAGCACCGTGACGAGGACTCCGCCGACGGCTTCGCCCCGTACGACACGGTCGGCAAGGCCGAGCGCAAGCAACTGCACGACGGCGTCAACGCGCTGGCCGAGCCGCTGTCCAAGCTGGCCGCCACCGTGGTCACCGCCAAGTAGTCCCTCGTCAAGCAGTCCATCGTCAAGCAGGGAGTCAGGATGACGACCGACGGCACGCAGCACGGTTCGACGGACGGCGCGGCGGATGACGCGCCCGGCGCCGGCGCCGCCCCGTCCCGGCGTTCGCTGATCGGCTGGGGCGGTGCGGGCCTGGCGCTGGGCGCGGTCGCGGCCGGCGGCACGGCGGCGGCGCTGCGGGCCGGCGGTGACGTCCAGCCCGCCGCGGCGGACGCCACCGCGGGTTCCGCCGTGCCCTTCCACGGCGCGCACCAGGCGGGCATCGCCACCGCCGTCCAGGACCGGCTGCACTTCGCCGCGTTCGACGTCACCACCGACGACCGCGACGAGCTGATCGCGCTGCTCAAGGAGTGGACGAAGGCGGCGGCGCGGATGACGGCGGGTGACGCGGTCGGTGCCGGAGCGGTCGGCGGGCTCGCCGAGGCGCCGCCGGACGACACCGGCGAGGCGCTCGGCCTGCCGCCGTCCCGGCTGACGCTGACCTTCGGCGTCGGCCCGTCCCTCTTCGAGAAGGACGGCGAGGACCGCTTCGGCCTGGCGGACCGGCGGCCCGAGGCGCTGATCGACCTGCCGCAGTTCCCCGGCGACAACCTCGACAAGGCGCGCAGCGGCGGCGATCTGTGCGTGCAGGCGTGCGCGGACGATCCGCAGGTCGCGGTGCACGCGATCCGCAACCTGGCCAGGATCGGCTTCGGCAAGGTGGCGATCCGCTGGTCGCAGCTCGGCTTCGGCAAGACGTCCTCGACGACGCCTGAGGCGCACACCCCGCGCAACATGTTCGGTTTCAAGGACGGCACCCGCAACATCGCGGGCACCGACAAGGCCGCCCTGGACAAGCACGTCTGGGTCGGCGAGAAGGACGCCAAGGGCGCGTCGGGCTGGATGGCCGGCGGGTCCTACCTCGTCGCCCGCCGCATCCGGATGCGGATCGAGACCTGGGACCGCACCCCGCTCCAGGAGCAGGAGGAGATCTTCGGCCGGGACAAGGGCGAGGGCGCGGCGGTCGGCAAGAAGCACGAGCGGGACGAGCCGCATCTGAAGTCGATGCTGCCGACCGCGCATGTGCGGCTGGCGCACCCGGACTCCAACGGCGGCGTGCGGATCCTGCGGCGCGGCTACTCCTTCACCGACGGCACCGACGGCCTGGGGCGGCTGGAGGCGGGGCTGTTCTTCCTCGCCTACCAGCGCGACGTACGCCACGGCTTCGTGCCGCTCCAGAAGAACCTGGCGCGCAACGACGCGCTCAACGAGTACATCCAGCACGTCGGTTCGGCCGTCTTCGCGGTGCCGCCGGGCGTCCGGGACGCGGGCGACTGGTGGGGCCGGGCGCTGTTCGCCTGATGTCGCCCCGCGAGACAGGGGCGACCGGGACGGCGCGATGACGGACGACTGTGTGAACGAAGGAGAGGGACCGGCGTGTTCGGCAACTATCTGATCGGGCTGCGCGAGGGCCTGGAAGCCAGCCTCGTCGTCTGCATCCTCATCGCCTACCTGGTCAAGACCGGCCGGCGCGGGGCGCTGCGCCCGGTCTGGCTCGGCATCGCGCTCGCCGTGGTGCTGTCGTTCGCGTTCGGCGCGGCCCTCCAGTTCGGCTCGCAGACGCTGACGTTCACGGCGCAGGAGGCGCTGGGCGGCTCGCTGTCGGTCATCGCGGTGTGCCTGGTGACGTGGATGGTCTTCTGGATGCGGCGTACCGCGCGGCATCTGAAGAAGGAGCTGCACGGCAAGCTGGACGCGGCGCTGGCGATGGGCACCACGGCGCTGGTGGTCACCGCGTTCTTGTCGGTGGGCCGGGAGGGCCTGGAGACGGCGCTGTTCGTGTGGACGGCCGCCCAGTCCGCGGACGACGGCGTACGGCCGCTGGTCGGGGCGCTGCTGGGCCTGCTGACGGCGGTGCTGCTGGGCTGGCTGTTCTACCGCGGCGCGGTGCGCATCAACCTGGCGAAGTTCTTCACCTGGACCGGCGGCATGCTGGTGGTGGTCGCGGCGGGCGTGCTGGCGTACGGCTTCCACGACCTCCAGGAGGCGGAGTTCCTACCGGGGCTGGGCAGCCGGGCGTTCGACATCAGCGAGCAGATCCCGGCGGATAGCTGGTACGGCACGCTGCTGAAGGGCATCTTCAACTTCCAGCCGGACCCGACCGTCCTCCAGGTCACGGTGTGGGCTCTGTATCTGATCCCCACGCTCGCGTTCTTCCTCGCCCCCGGTAGGGTTGCGCCGAATCGTGCCACCCCGGCGGCCTCTCCGTCCGCCCCGGTCGCCCCGAAGGAGCCCGAGCCCCATGACACGCAGGTCGCCGTTCCGGGTGCCCGCAACACTGACGTCGGCAGCGGCGGCGCTGGTGATACTGAGCGGGTGCATGACGGTGCACGGCGAGAGGGAGATACTGCCGGCGGTGTCGAAGGCTGAGGGCGCCAAGGCGCTCCGGCACTTCGCCGACCGCTTCAACGAGGCCAACCGCACGCTCGATCCGAAGCTGAACGCCTCCTACGAGTCGGGCCCGCTGCTGGCCATCGACCAGGCGGGCATCAAGGCGGCGCACGCCCTGCGGCCGCGGGGCAACCCGGACTTCACGCCGCTGACGTTCAAGGACGCCCACTTCACCATCCCCGAGCAGGCGGGCTGGCCGAAGTACTTCGTCGCGGACGCGGTCAGCAACCGCAAGGACCGGACCGGGGCGTTCACCCGCTGGTACCTGGCGTTCAGCCGCGACAGCGTCGACGCCCCGTGGCGCGCGGTGTATCTCGCGACCTTCGCCGCGAAGGACGCCCCGAAGTTCGCTGTCGGCAAGGACGGTCACGCCGAGGCGGTGCCCGCCGACGCCGCGTCCGGCCTGACGATGGCCCCGGGCAAACTCAGCCGGGCCTACGCGGACTACCTCAAAACCGGCAAGGGGCAGGTCTTCGCCCCGGGCCGGGAGACCGACGGCTGGCGGGCGACCCGCGCCAAGCTCACCAACCAGCCGGGGGTGCGCATCTTCTGGGAGGACCAGGCCGCGGACTTCCCGCCGGTGGCGCTGCGGTTGGCGGACGGCGGGGCGCTGGTGTTCTTCTCGACCTACTACCACCAGCAGCAAACGGTGTTCAAGGGCGGCACGATCACGGTGCCGGCGCGGCTGCGGGGCATCGTCGAGGGCCCGCTGAAGAAGACCGACAAGATGGAGTTCACGACGGTGTCGGGGCAGGCGGTCAAGGTGCCGGCCAAGGACGCGGGCGGCAAGGTCGTGGTACTCAACCGCATCGAGGCGAAGACCTCGGCGAAGGCGCTGTAACCGGCGTCACCCGACGGTGGCCGCCGCAGTGCGAAGGGGCCGTCGGTGATCCGACGGCCCCTTCGTCCTGTGGAGCCGGGGCGGGCGCGCCCCGTCGTGCGGGTGGGCCGTTCAGCGGCCGATCGGCCAGGCCGCCGGTTCGTGGCCGGCCGGCCGGCGGTCGTGGAATTCCGCGCACGCGTCGGTGAGCGATTCCAGCAGCGTCAGCGGGTCGGGCAGCGGGAGTTCGGGGCCGCGCAGCCAGGTCACGGCGGGCTGGTCACCGGGAAGCCGGGACGGCGGCAGCAGGACGTAGCTGCCGCGGCAGTGCCAGCGCAGTCCCGGGTGCTCGTCCAGGGTCTCGGGATGGCAGTCCAGTTCGCAGGGCCACCATTCGTCCTCGTCGTCCGGGGTGCCGCGGGTGGCGGTGAAGAACAGCATCCGGCCGTCGTCCGGGCCGACGCCGCTGAGGGTGATGGGCCCGACGTCGATGCCCGCCGCGTCCAGCCGCTCCAGGGCGCTGCGGCCCGCGTCGGCGGGCACGTCGAGCACGTCGTGGATGATGCCGGTGGCGGTGATGAAGTTGGCCTGCGGCAGGGTGCGGATCCAGGCGGCGACCTTGTCGCGGTCGGTGGTGGCGACGGTCTGCCAGCCGAAGGAGACGGGGTGCCGGCCGGGGGTGGGACAGCCGATGCGCTCACAGGAGCAGCCGTAGCCGGAGGGGTGCGCTGCCGGGGCGACGGGGAAGCCCGCTTCGGCCGCGGCCAGCAGCAGGTCCTCGCGGCCGCGGGCGGCCGTCGCTCCCGTGCCCGTATCGCCGCCGTCCGATCCGCTCTTCGGCCGGCGCAGCCACTGGGAGAACCTGCTCTTGCGTTCCATCTATCCCCTCACTTCGAGCGGTGGTCTGGGATCAATGCTGCCACCATCCTGGGCTCCGGGTGACCGGTGTGCGGATCCGGGGTGAACGTAGGGGGGACGAAGGGGGCGATTCGCACGATTGGCGACAGCGTGCCGGGTGTCGTCAGGAACGGGGCCGCAGACCGCCCAATACCTGGTCGACCAGGGTGTCCACGTACTCATGGGTCAATTCGCCGGTGCGCATCAGCCAGCGTTGTGAGAAGGGACTCAGGATCATCTCGGCGGCCACCCGGACGTCGACGCCCGCGGCCACCTCGCCCGCGGCCTGCGCCGTACGCAGCCGGTCGACGTAGGCGCCGATGCCCGGTTCCAACAGCCGGGTGACGAAGGTGCGCGAGACCTCGGCGTCGTTGGCGCCGGCCACCGCGAGGGCGCGGTAGGGGGCCTCGAACGCCGGGTCGTTGAATTCGTCGGCGGTGGCCCGCAGTACGGACTTCAGGTCCGCCGCCAGATCACCGGTGTCGGGCATCGCCTCGTCGTAGGTGTCCACGTCGACGGTGAACGCGTCCAGCAGGACGGCGGCCTTGGAGGGCCACCAGCGGTAGATCGTCTGCTTGCCGACCCCGGCCCGGGCGGCGATGCCTTCGATGGTGAGTTTGTCGTAGCCGACCTCGCCGACGAGCGCGAGGGCGGCGTCGAAGATCGCCCGGCGGGAGCGTTCGCTGCGGCGGGAGGAGTCGGGGGCTGTCTTGTTGGCCATGGACCGAGTCTACCGAGGGTGAGGCGAGACGTATCGTCTTGACAAGACGGCACGTCTCGCCTCACGATGAGGAGGCATCGAGACGCGGCGTCTCGCTAGGCGCCCGACGGAAAGGAACTCACCATGAGCAAGGGGAACGCGAGCGGCATGCTCGGCGTCGGAGGCACCCGCAGCAAGCTCTCCCGTGGCGCCCTGCGCGGCAACGCCAACGGCACCCGCCACGGCGCCGGCCACCCGGACCCGCAGGCGCAGCGCCGGGAGCTGCTGCGCAAACTCCAGGAGGCGCGGACGGAACGCGCCGGGAAGAAGGGCTCGGAGAAGAAGGACCCTCAGAGCCCGTAGAACGACCCGTGGGGCCCTGGGAGCCGTAGGGCCCTCAGGCCCAGTCGTCGCCCCAGGACGCGTCGCGGGCCGCGCGGTAGAGGGGGCCCTGGCGCTTGGTGACCGTCGCCCGGCGCAGGCCCTCCTCGGCCGTGCACAGGTCCAACAGCACCTGGCCCTTGCGCAGTTGGGGCTTGCGGACGATGCGGGACGGGGCCGGGGAGGCGTCGAGGCGGGTGGCCGCGACATAGCTGAACTTCTCGTCCTCGTACGCCAGGGAGCCGCCCTTGACCTGGCGGTGGAGGGAGGAGCGGCTGACCCGGGCGGAGAAGTGGCACCAGTCCCCTCCGCCCGCCGCCGGGGCCGCCCCGGCGCCCTGGACGAGCGGGACGATCGGGCAGGTCCCGCTGTGCGGGCAGGGCGCGACGATCCGCAGGCCCGCCTCGATCAGTTGGTCGCGGGCCTCACGGATGCGGAGGTAGCCGTCGGGGGTGCCCGGTTCGATCAGCACCACGACGCGGGCGTCGGCCGCGGCGGCCACCACGGCCCGGCGGTCCTCCGGCCGCAGCTCGCCCAGCACGTAGGAGACGGTCACCAGGTCCGTGCCGGCCGGCAGGCTCAGCCCGTCGCCGATGGCCCGCCGCTGCCACACCGTCTCCGGCAGCGTCCGCGCCGCCAGCTCCCGGCCGAGGTCCAGGGCGGGCTGCGCCCAGTCCAGGACGGTGCTGCGGTGGCCCTCCCAGGTGGCCGCGGCGGCCCAGGTGGCGGCGCCGGTGCCACCGCCGATGTCCACATGGGTGGCCGGTGTCCACCGCGGGATCCGATCGGCGAGGGCGCCCAGCGCGGCGCGCACCGCTTCGAAGGTCGCCGGCATCCGGTAGGCCGCGTAGGCGACCACGTCGGCGCGGTCCCGGAGCACCGGGGCGTCGGTAGGTGTGTCGCCCCGGTAGTTGGCGATCAGCCGGTCGACGGCCTGCGCGGCCTGCTTGGGCGGCAGGCCGTCGAGCAGGCCGGCCAGTGCGGCGCGCAGTTCCTCGTGCATTGGGCCAAGTTTACGGGGGCCGGGGCACGGTCCGGTCCGCGCGGCGGACGGTGGGTGCCCGAGGGCTGAGCGGCGGGTGAGCGGGGCCGCCAGGCCGGGCCCTCAGGCCGCGCGGTCCGGTCCGTCGGCGGCCGCCACCGCCCGGGCCAGGCACGTCGCGGCCGCCGCGCGGGGCGCGCTGCCGCCGTCCCCGCGACGCGGGTGGACGGTGTTGGCCAGCAGCACCAGAAAAGTGTCCGTGGCGCGGTCCAGGACCAGGCTGGTGCCGGTGAAACCGGCGTGCCCGGCCGCGCCCCGGCCCGCCAGCTCGCCCATGAAGTACGGCTGGTCGACGGCGAAGCCGAGACCGGGCGGGTCCAGGAGGGCGGCGACGGCCGCCGGGCCCAGGACGCGGGCGGTGCCGTACGCCCCGCCGTTGAGCAGCGTCCGGCACAGCACGGCCAGATCCTGGGCGGTGGAGAACAGGCCCGCGTGCCCGGCGACACCGCCCAGCGCCCAGGCGTTCTCGTCGTGCACCGCGCCGCGCAGCGGGCCCCGGTCCGCCTTCGCCCACGGCCGCCGCTGGTCCTCCGTCGCCGCCACGCCCTCGGGCGCCAGCGGGCCGTAGGAGGTGCTGGACATGCCCAGCGGACCGGTGATGCCCTCCCGCACGAGGGCGTCCAGGCTCCGCCCGGTGAGCCGCTCCAGGACGAGCTGAAGGGCGATGAGGTTGAGGTCGGAGTAGACGTGGGTGCCGAGCGGGCCGGACGGGGCCGACGCCTCCCGCCACAGCAGCGCGAGCTGGGCGGCGCGCCCGGGGTGCTCGTGGAAGGGCAGCTCGGGGGCGAGCCCGGAGGTGTGGGTGAGCAGCCGGCGCAGGGTGATGCCGGGTGCGAAGGCGGGCAGGTGGGCGCGGACCTCGTCGTCGAGATCCAGCCGGCCGCGCTCGGCCTGCTGGGCCGCGGCCAGGGCCGTGAAGAGTTTGCTGACCGAGGCCAGGTCGAAGACGGTGCCCACCCGCATCGGGGCCCGCAGGTCGGGCGGCAGTTCCACGCCGCGGCCCCGCTCGGGGTCGTAGCCCCGGTAGCGCAGCGCCCAGCCCGCGGCGGCCTCGGCGGCGACGACCGGGCCGCGGCCGGCGAGGACGACGACTCCCGCGCACCAGGCGGGCCGCCCCTCGGGCAGCGCCCGCACCCCGCTGACCAGGTGCCGCATCCACCCGGGGTCGAGCCGCGCCCCCTCCGGGGTGCCGGGCCGCAGGGTCGGGGCGCCCGCGTCCGGGGCGCCCCGTGCGTCCGATGCGTTCAGAGTCCGGCTCCCTCCGCTTCCGTGCCCCCGTCGGTGTCCTCCCTACGCTGCCACGGGCGGCACATCACCAGGAAGCTCAGGAGCGCGAGTGAGGCACACGAAAGTTGCACGACGGCCATCGGCACGGCGGTCCGCTCCCCCGCCACACCCACCAGCGGGGAGGCCACCGAGCCCATGAGGAAGGTCGAGGTGCCCAGCAGCGCGGAGGCGGAGCCCGCCGCCCGCCGGGTGCGCATCAGCGCCTGGGTGTTGGCGCTGGGCAGGACCAGGCCCAGGGCGGACATCAGGACGAACAGGCCGGCGGCGACCGGCGGCAGACCGACCTCGCCGAACACCCCGGCCGACATCAGCAGCAGGCTCACCGCGGCGAGCGTGATCAACGCCAGCCCGGCGGCCAGCACCTTGTCCAGGCTGACCCGGCCGACCAGCACCTTGCCGTTGAGCTGGCCGACCAGGACCAGGCCGACGGAGTTGACGCCGAAGAGCAGGCTGAAGGTCTGCGGGGAGGCGCCGTAGATCTCCTGGACGACGAACGGCGAGGCCGAGATGTAGGCGAACAGCGCGGCGAAGGCGAAGGCACCGACGAGGACGTAGCCGGAGAAGATCCGGTCGGCGAGCAGATCGCGCATGGTGCGCAGGGTCTGCCCCAGGCCCCCGGAGTGCCGGCGCGCGGGCGGCAGCGTCTCGTGCAGCGTGCGCCAGACCAGGAAGGTGAGCAGCAGTCCGACGGCGGTCAGGACGACGAACACCCCGCGCCAGTCGGTGACCTGGAGGATCTGGCCGCCGATCAGCGGCGCGACGACCGGGGCCACGCCGGAGATGAGCAGCAGGGTGGAGAAGAACCGCGCCATCGCCACGCCGTCGTAGAGGTCGCGCACGACCGCGCGGGCGATGACGATGCCGGCCGCTCCCGCCAGGCCCTGCAACAGGCGGAAGGCGATGAGGAGTTGGACGTTGGTGGCGAGGGCGCACAGGGCGGTCGCCAGGACGTAGACCACCATGCCGGCGAGCAGCGGGCGGCGGCGCCCCCACTTGTCGCTCATCGGGCCGACGACCATCTGCCCCAGGGCCATGCCGGCGAGGCAGGTGGTGAGGGTGAGCTGGACGGTGGCGGCCGGGCTGTGCAGGGCGGCGGTGACCTGCGGCAGGGCCGGGAGATACATGTCCATGGAGAGCGGCGGGACCGCCGTGAGGCCGCCGAGGACGAGGGTGACGAGGAGGCTGGTGCGGCGGGACGCGACCGGTGCCGGTGCCGCGCCCCGCTCTGCTATCGGGGGAGTGTCCTGGGTCTCGGCCGGGCCGGAGCCGGGGTCCGTCATGTGCGTCTCCATGGTTCATCGATGACCGCACCATGGTGTCATGCGGCCCCGCCTCAGACGGGCTTCAGGCCGGGATCGCCCGCCTCCGTGACGAAGGACGCGGCGGTGGTGACCGGCGCGCCGGGGGTGGTGACGGCCGACACCGTGCGGTAGTCGGCGCGCGCGGTGTCGTGGCCGAGGGTGACGGTGACGTAGCCGCGCCGCCCGTTGTAGAACTTCAGATGCGGGTTGGCGGCCATGTACGTGGCCCAGTTGGCGGGCTTGTCCGCCCCGTCCCGGCCGCTGGCCATCGAGGACGTCACGAACTCCACGCCCGCGGTGCGCGACGCGGGGTCCCCCGCCTCGCGCTTGATGTCGAAGGCGTAGTGGACGTGCACATCGCCGGTGAGCACGACGAGGTTGTCCACCCCGGCCGCCTCCGCGCCGGCCAGGACCCGCTCGCGGGAGGCCGGGTAGCCGTCCCAGGCGTCCATGCTGAGCTGGTAGCCGGGGCCGGTGGCGTTGCGCCGTTCGGAGAAGGTGACCTGCTGCGGCAGGACGTTCCAGCGCGCCGTGGACTCCTGCCAGCCGTCGATCAGCCAGCGCTCCTGGGCGGCGCCGGTCAGGGTGCGGCGGGGGTCTCGCGAGGCGGGGCCGGGCGCGTGCCAGCCGTCGCCGTACGCCTGGTCGGAGCGGTACTGGCGGGTGTCGAGGATGTCGAACTGGGCGAGCTGTCCGTAGCGGACGCGGCGGTAGAGGCGGGCGTCGGCGCCGCGCGGCCGCTGCGGGCGGCGCAGCGGCTGGTTCTCCCAGTACGCGCGGTAGGCGGCGGCCCGGCGGACGAGGAACTCCGCGGGCGGCAGGTCGTCCTCGCTGATGTCGGAGGCGTAGTTGTTCTCCACCTCGTGGTCGTCCCAGGTGACGAGGAAGGGGTGGGCGGCGTGGGCGGCCTGGAGGTCCGGGTCGGACTTGTACAGGCCGTAGCGCAGCCGGTAGTCCTCCAGCGTGACCGTCTCGCGGTTGAAGAGGGCGGGCAGCGTGCGGTCGGTGTAGGCGCGGGCGCCGCCCACCGCCGTCACCGGGTACTCGTACAGATAGTCCCCGAGGTGGAAGACGACGTCGAGGTCCTCGTGCGCGAGATGCCGGTAGGCGGTGAAGTAGCCGTCGTGGTACGCCTGGCAGGAGACCGCGGCGAGCCTGAGCTCGCTCAGCCGGGCGCCGGGGGCGGGTGCGGTGCGGGTACGGCCGACGGGGCTGATCCAGTCGCCGGCGCGGAAGCGGTAGTAGTAGACGCGGTCGGGGGCGAGGCCGGTGGGCTCGATGTGCACACTGTGGTCGAACTCCGGGTGCGCGTCGGCGCGTCCGCGGCTCGCGAGCTTCGTGAAGCGCTCGTCGTAGGCGACTTCCCAGCGGACGGTGACCCTGCCGGGCGGCATTCCGTTGCCTGGTTCATACGGCCGGGGGGCGAGCCGGGTCCACAGGACGACGGAGCCGGGCAGGGGGTCGCCGGAGGCGACGCCGAGGGTGAAGGGGTTGTCGCTGATCTTGCGCGGGTCGGCCTCGGTGGCGTGCGCGGCGCCCGTACCCGGCAGGTTGGTCGCGAAGGCGAGCGCGGCGGCGGCGCCGGTGGTGGTCAGGAAACGCCGCCGGCCGAAGTGCGCGGCGGCGGCCCGGATCTCCCGCTCGTGTGGTGCGGACTCCGGTCGGCGGACTGCGTGGTGCGTCATCTGCCCCTCCCCTGACGGTGGTTCACCAGTGATTGGAGGGGCGGGGGACGGCGCGGCGCTGTCCCGTGTCCGACGCATTCATGACAGCTTGATGAGGACTGGCGCCGCAACGGACGCCGCCGGACAATCGCGGCACCGGTGCGGACAGCGCGCCTGCCGTTACCCGCCGCGCGGGATCCGCGTCCCGTGCGCGGCGGGCTCCGTAGGATTCGCGGCATGGCTGAACTGATCGCGCGCGACGGCACCTGGACCTTCGACGGCGACGCCGTACGCATCGTGCCGGGCCGCGAGCGCGGTGTGCACGCGCTGCGCCAGGACCTCGGCGCCTTCACCGTGCCGCTGGAGGCGATCGCCTCGATCGCCTACGAACCGGCCCGCAAGGGTGGCCGGCTGCGGCTGCGGCCGCGCGACGGCGCGGACCCGTTGCTCCAGGTCACCGCCGGCGGTCTGCCGGACAGCGCGAACCCGTACCAGGTGGCCGTGGACCCCGGCCGGACCGGCGTCGCCGAATACTTCGCCGACGAGGTGCGCCAGGCCCTGGCCCTCGAACGGATCCCCGACGGCCCCACCGACCGCTATCTGCTGCCCGGCCCCGCCGTCCCCCTGTCGGCCGCCGGCGTCGACGGCGTCGCCACCTTCGACGGCGAGCGGGTGCACGTCGAATGGCGCTGGAACACCAGCGAGACCAAGCGGCACGCGGGGCCCCGGGACTTCCCGCTGGCGGACCTGGAGGCGGTGGAGTGGCGGGCCGCCGCCGGCCTGGAGTCCGGCTATCTGCGCTTCCGGCCGCGCGGGACCGTCGCCCCTCCGAAGCCGGAGCACGACCCGAACTCCATCGAACTGTGGGGCTTCAAAAAGGAGAGCGGCACGACGGCGCTGCTGGCGGCGGCGGTCGCGGTGCGGCTGCCGCATCCGTCGGCCGCGGCTACGGGGCGGGGCGCGCCGGCTCCGGCGCCCGCCCCGGCCGCGGCCTCGGCCCCCGGCGCGGCCCAGCCGGACGACCATGACGCGCTGCTGCGCAGGCTGCGGGAGCTGGGCGAGCTGCGGCGGGACGGCATCCTCACCGAGGAGGAGTTCACCGCGGCCAAGGCGGCGGTGCTGGAACGGTTCGGGGGCGGGGCGGGCGGCGGTCGCTGACGGGCGGGCGGTGGTCGCTGACGGGCGGGCGGCCGGACGCGCCCGTCGGCGCGACGGCTCCGGCGGTGTCCCGTCGGCGCGACGGCTCCGGTGGCGCCCCACCCGCGCCGGCGCCCGTACGCCCCTTACGCTGCCGCCATGGCACAGCACACACAGGAAGACACCGCGGCCCCCACCGTCCCCGTATCCCGCACGGCTCCCCTGACGCCGAAGGCGCGGGCCGGGCACGTGGCCGGGACGGGCGCGACGGCGCGGGCGGCGGAGGCGGCCGAGGCGGCGGCCGGCCGGAGCGGTGAGGCCGGGGCGCGAGCCGGGACGGAGCCGGCGGCGCGAGCCGCGCGGGCGGACGGCGCGGCGGAGCCCGGGAGGGTCGCGGTGGTCACCGGCGCCGGTTCCGGCATCGGCCGGGCGGTGGCCCTCGCACTGGCCGCGGCGGGCTGGGATCTGGCCCTGGCCGGCCGGCGCGCGGAGGCCCTGGAGGAGACCGCCCGCCAACTGGCCGACGACAGCGGCCCGGTGTCCCCGTCCGGCGACCGGCCCGCCGTCCTGGCCGTGCCGACCGACGTGACCCGCCCCGAGGACGTCGACGCGCTCTTCACCGCCGTCCACGACCGCTTCGGACGCCTGGACCTGCTCTTCAACAACGCGGGCACGTTCGGCCCGCCCGTCCCCCTGGACGAGCTGTCGTACGACGACTGGCGCGCGGTCGTCGACGTCAACCTCACCGGCTCCTTCCTCTGTGCCCAGGCCGCGTTCCGGGCGATGAGGGCGCAGGACCCGCAGGGCGGCCGGATCATCAACAACGGTTCGATCTCCGCGCACGTCCCGCGCCCGCACTCCATCGCGTACACCGCGACCAAGCACGCCATGACCGGCCTGACCAAGTCCCTGTCCCTGGACGGCCGTCCGTACCGCATCGCCTGCGGCCAGATCGACATCGGCAACGCGGCGACCGAGATGACCGGCCGGATGCGGACCGGCATCCTCCAGGCAGACGGCCGCACGGCGGTCGAGCCGGTGATGGACGCGGCCGATGTCGCCCGCACCGTCGTCCATATGGCCGCGCTGCCGCTGGAGGCGAATGTGCAGTTCGCGACGGTGATGGCGACCAACATGCCGTACATCGGGCGGGGTTGATCCGCACGCGGGCGGCCGGGGCCCGGTCAGGTCGGCGCCCGCCCGGTGACCCGAGGTTGAGCCCGCGCGCGGGCGGTCGGGGCGGGTCGCGAAGGTGGGCCCGGGCTCCGGTCGCCCGCGCGGGACCGGCGGGCGGGGAGCGCGGGGAATAGCCGGCGGGGGCGGCCGGTTGTCCCGATCATGACTACCAACGACACCGCGAGCGGCGCCACTACGCGCACCCCGGAGATCCTCCGCTACACCGCCTTCTCCGACGACCCCCAGGGCGGCAACCCGGCCGGTGTCGTGCCGGACGCGGCGGGTCTCTCCGACGCCGAACAGCTCGCCATCGCCGCCGAACTCGGCTATTCCGAGACGGCGTTCCTCACCGCACCGCCCGAGGGACTGGGCGAGCCGGGCCGGGCCTTCACCATCCGCTTCTTCAGCCCGCTCGACGAGGTGGCGTTCTGCGGCCACGCCACGGTCGCCACGGCGGTCGCGCTCGCCGAGCGGATCGGCCCGGGCGACCTGGTCTTCGCCACCCAGGTGGGCCCGGTGCCGGTGACCGTCACCCTGGACGGCGGCGTCCCGCTCGCCACCCTGACCAGCGTCGAACCGCAGGTCACCGACATCGCACCGGCCGATCTGACCGAGGCACTGGCCGCCCTGGACTGGCCGGCCGGCGACCTCGACCCGGGCCTGCCGCCCCGTATCGCCTTCGCGGGCAACCGGCACCTCGTGCTGGGCGCCGCCACCCGTGAGCGGCTGGCCAAGCTCGACTACGACTTCGAGCGGCTGGCCGCACTGATGCGCCGACTCGACCTGACCACCCTTCAGCTCGTCTGGCGGGAGAGCGAGACGGTCTTCCACGTGCGCGACCCGTTCCCGGTCGGCGGCGTGGTCGAAGACCCGGCGACGGGCGCGGCGGCGGCCGCCTTCGGCGCCTACGCCCGCGTTCTCGGCCTGGTCGCCGCCCCGACGACCCTCACCCTCCACCAGGGCCACGACATGGGTCGCCCCGCCCTGCTGACCGTCGACCTCCGGCACGGCGACCCCCGCTCCCACGTCAGCGGCACCGCCACCGCGATCACGCCGACCACCGCCTGACACGCACACACCCCGGTGGGGGGGGGGGGGGGGGGGGGGGGGGGCAGCCCCCCCCACCCCCCCCCCCCCCCCCCCCCCCCCCCCCCCCCCCCCCCCCCCCACGACCAAGAGTTGTGGGTGGGAGG
>NZ_JBVIHH010000018.1:0-157423 GCF_055570395.1 Streptomyces sp. NPDC031210 | reverse complement strand
CCCCCCCCCCCCCCCCCCCCCCCCCCCCACCCCCCCCCCCCCCCCCCCCCCCCCCCCCCCCCCCCCCCCCCCCCCCCCCCCCCCCCCCCCCCCCCTTCCCCGTGGAGCGGGCCCGCGTCAGCGGTTGTCGTGCTGCGACGGCGCGACCGTCACCTCGACCCGCTGGAACTCCTTGAGCTCGGAGTAACCGGTCGTGGCCATCGCCCGGCGCAGCGCGCCGAAGAAGTTCATCGACCCGTCCGGCGTGTTCGAGGGACCGCACAGGATCTCCTCGGTCGTGCCGACCGCGCCCAGGTCCATGCGCTTGCCGCGCGGCACGTCCTCGTGGACGGCCTCCATGCCCCAGTGGTGGCCGCGCCCCGGCGCGTCCGTCGCACGGGCCAGCGGGGAGCCCATCATCACCGCGTCCGCGCCGCAGGCGATCGCCTTCGGCAGGTCGCCGGACCAGCCCACGCCGCCGTCCGCGATGACGTGGACGTAGCGGCCACCGGACTCGTCCATGTAGTCCCGGCGCGCCGCCGCGACATCCGCGACCGCCGTCGCCATCGGGACCTGGATGCCCAGGACGTTACGGGTGGTGTGCGCGGCGCCGCCGCCGAAGCCGACCAGCACACCGGCCGCGCCGGTCCGCATCAGGTGGAGCGCCGCGGTGTACGTGGCGCAGCCGCCGACGATGACCGGCACGTCCAGCTCGTAGATGAACTGCTTGAGGTTCAGCGGCTCGGCGGCGGAGGAGACGTGCTCGGCGGAGACCGTCGTCCCGCGGATCACGAAGATGTCGACGCCCGCGTCCACGACCGCCTTGGAGAACTGGGCGGTCCGCTGCGGCGACAGCGCGGCGGCGGTGACGACACCGGAGTCGCGCACCTCCTTGATCCGCTGGCCGATCAGCTCTTCCTTGATCGGCGCGGCGTAGATCTCCTGGAGGCGCTTGGTGGCCGTGGCGCCGTCCAGCTCCGCGATCTCCGCGAGCAGCGGCTCGGGGTCCTCGTAGCGGGTCCAGAGCCCTTCCAGGTTCAGGACGCCCAGGCCGCCCAGCTCGCCGATGCGGATGGCGGTCTGCGGCGAGACCACCGAGTCCATGGGAGCGGCCAGGAACGGCAGCTCGAAGCGGTAGGCGTCGATCTGCCAGGCGATCGAGACCTCCTTCGGGTCGCGGGTGCGGCGACTGGGGACGACGGCGATGTCGTCGAAGGCGTACGCCCGGCGGCCGCGCTTGCCGCGCCCGATCTCGATCTCAGTCACGTGTGTGGCCTTTCCCTTTCCATGGGCTCCGTCTGCGCTCCAGTATCCCCGACGCGCGGAAGCCCGCGGCCAGGGTGTGGCCGCGGGCTTCCGGGACGGGGTGTGGATCAGCGCCGGGAGTAGTTCGGCGCTTCCGTCGTCATCTGGATGTCGTGCGGGTGGCTCTCCTTCAGGCCCGCGGACGTGATGCGGACGAAGCGGCCCTTTTCCTTCAGCTCCTGGATGTCGGCGGAACCGACGTAGCCCATCGAGGCGCGCAGGCCGCCGACGAGCTGGTGGGCGACCGAGGCGAGCGGGCCGCGGTAGGGGACCTGGCCCTCGATGCCCTCGGGGACCAGCTTGTCCTCGGAGAGCACGTTGTCCTGGAAGTAGCGGTCCTTGGAGAAGGACCGGCCCTGGCCGCGGGACTGCATCGCGCCCAGCGAACCCATGCCGCGGTAGGACTTGAACTGCTTGCCGTTGATGAAGACCATCTCGCCCGGCGACTCCTCGCAGCCGGCCAGCAGCGAGCCCAGCATCACGGTGTCCGCGCCGGCCGCGATGGCCTTGGCGATGTCACCGGAGAACTGCAGGCCGCCGTCGCCGATCAGCGGCACCCCCGCCGCCTGCGCGGCCTGCGCGGCCTCGTAGATCGCGGTGACCTGCGGCACGCCGACACCGGCGACGACGCGGGTGGTGCAGATGGAGCCGGGGCCTACACCGACCTTGATGCCGTCGACACCCGCGTCGATCATCGCCTGGGCGCCGTCACGGGTGGCGACGTTGCCGCCGACGACATCGACGGTGATGTTGGACTTGACCTTGGCGATCATGTCGAGGATCCCGCGGCTGTGGCCGTGCGCGCTGTCGATGACGAGGAAGTCGGCACCGGCCTCGACCAGCGCCTGCGCCCGGTCGTAGGCGGCGTCGCCGACACCCACCGCCGCGCCGACGACCAGCCGGCCCTCGGCGTCCTTGGCGGCGTTCGGGTACTTCTCCGCCTTGACGAAGTCCTTGACGGTGATCAGGCCCTTGAGGACGCCCGCGTCGTCGACCAGCGGAAGCTTCTCGATCTTGTGGCGGCGCAGCAGCTCGATGGCGTCCTCACCGGAGATGCCGACCTTGCCCGTGACCAGCGGCATCGGCGTCATGACCTCGCGGACCTGACGGCTGCGGTCCATCTCGAAGGCCATGTCGCGGTTGGTGACGATGCCCAGCAGCTTGCCCGCGGCGTCCGTGACCGGCACACCGCTGATGCGGAACTTGGCGCACAGCGCGTCGGCCTCACCGAGGGTGGCGTCGGGACGCACCGTGATCGGGTCCGTGACCATGCCGGACTCGGAGCGCTTGACCAGGTCGACCTGGTTGGCCTGGTCCTCGATGGAGAGGTTGCGGTGCAGCACGCCCGCGCCTCCCTGACGCGCCATGGCGATCGCCATCCGCGCCTCGGTGACCTTGTCCATCGCCGCGGACAGCAGCGGGATGTTCACCGTGACGTTCCGCGAAACCCGCGAGGCGGTGCTGACCGCGTTGGGCAGCACCTCCGAGGCGCCGGGCAGCAGCAGAACGTCGTCGTATGTCAGCCCGAGCATGGCGAATTTGGCGGGCATACCGTCGACGTTGTCACTCATGACACCTTCCCCAATGCTCTTGCCTCAGCGCGGACTCCCATGCTAACGGCCTGGAGAGGTGTCCCATTCCACGAGCGATGAGGGCCTCATCACTCGTACCTTTCTACGGACACTTTCCGCCGGGCACGCCACCGTCCGCCGCTGTCGTCACTGTTCGGCGAGCGCCCGCAGCCTGCTCAGCGCGCGGTGCTGGGCGACGCGCACCGCGCCCGGCGACATCCCCAGCATCTGCCCGGTCTCCTCGGCCGTCAGCCCGACGGCGACCCGCAGCAGCACCAGTTCACGTTGGTTCTCCGGCAGGTTCGCCAGCAGCTTCTTGGCCCACTCGGCGTCGCTGCTCAGCAGCGCCCGCTCTTCGGGGCCGAGGGAGTCGTCCGGCTGCTCGGGCATCTCGTCGGACGGCACGGCCGTGCTGCCGGGGCCGCGCATGGCGGCCCGCTGGAGATCGGCGACCTTGTGGCCGGCGATGGCGAAGACGAACGCCTCGAAGGGCTTACCGGTGTCGCGGTAGCGCGGCAGAGCGCACAGCACCGCCACGCACACTTCCTGCGCGAGGTCCTCGACGAAGTGCCGGGCATCGCCCGGCAGCCGGGAGAGCCGGGTGCGGCAGTAGCGGAGCGCGAGGGGGTGCACATGGGCCAGGAGGTCGTGCGTGGCCCGCTGATCGCCCTCGACGGCGCGTGCGACGAGATCGCCGATCGCCTGATTCCCGTCCTCGCGCATCGGTCCATGGTGCCTTGCCGCGGCGGGTTCCGCGGCACCACCCCCGCTGTTGTGCAGTGAACCGTTACGAGCCATCGCGCTAGCACTCACGTCCCACGCCTCCCCCGTTCGGGTTGTACCCATACCGACCGCGAGCCCTCGCCGGTAGCTTGTTCCGTGCCGTACGGCACCGGGCAGGGCCTGTCCGTCATGAGGTCTCTTCTGGCCGAGTGAGAAGCCCCGGCCTCCGCCGGGGAGGAGTCACACCTCAAGGATGCGGTATCGCGTGAGCTTTCGGCGCCGGGCGTCGACGCGGCGGGGTTACGGCGTGCGCGCCCTGGTCAAGGGACGGGCGCCGTAACCCCGGGTTGGTCGGCTCGGTCAGCGGACCAGACCCCAGCGGAATCCCAGCGCCACCGCGTGCGCCCGGTCCGAGGCGCCGAGCTTCTTGAACAGGCGCCGGGCGTGGGTCTTGACCGTGTCCTCCGAAAGGAACAGCTCGCGGCCGATCTCGGCGTTGGAGCGGCCGTGACTCATGCCCTCCAGCACCTGGATCTCGCGCGCGGTCAGCGTCGGCGCGGCCCCCATCTCGGCCGACCGCAGCCGGCGTGGGGCGAGCCGCCACGTCGGGTCGGCCAGCGCCTGGGTCACCGTCGCCCGCAGTTCGGCGCGCGAGGCGTCCTTGTGCAGATAGCCGCGGGCACCGGCGGCGACCGCGAGCGCGACACCGTCCAGGTCCTCGGCCACCGTGAGCATGATGATCCGGGCGCCGGGGTCGGCGGACAGGAGCCGGCGCACGGTCTCGACACCGCCGAGCCCGGGCATCCGTACGTCCATCAAAATCAAGTCCGAGCGATCGGCACCCCAGCGGCGGAGGACTTCCTCGCCGTTGGCCGCGGTCGTCACACGCTCGACGCCGGGCACGGTCGCAACCGCCCGTCGGAGCGCCTCTCGGGCAAGCGGGGAGTCGTCGCAGACGAGGACGGATGTCATGACCGTCCTCCGCAGCTGATGCGCGTCACCTTGAGCCTCCAGGCTGGTACGTATCGTCACCTGTGCGATTGACGGCCTCGGACATCTGCCCGAGGACTACCTCTGCCAACCGCCTCCGCACACTCAACGACGGTCACTCGAAAGAGTTACGGCTTCGGCGAGCGACTTCAGCACGCTCTGTGAGGGGCCGGATACACAGACGGCGCATCGGCCGATTGACCGCCACGCGTGCACCCTATGCCCTATTTGGCTCTGTTTCTTCCATTTTCGTGGCGTCTGCGGCTAGATTCGCAATGAGTCATATTTACATCTACTTGGACAGTAGATGTACGGTCGTGAGCACCGAGCCCGAAAACAGCATCGCTTCGAGGGGACAAGCAATGGCAGATTTCTCCCGCCTTCCGGGCCCGAACGCAGACCTCTGGGACTGGCAGTTGCTCGCCGCGTGCCGTGGCGTGGACAGTTCACTCTTCTTCCACCCCGAAGGGGAACGCGGGGCGGCTCGCAGCGCGCGTGAGACATCGGCGAAAGAGGTGTGCATGCGCTGCCCGGTGCGGGCGGAATGCGCGGCGCACGCCCTGGCGGTCCGCGAGCCCTACGGGGTCTGGGGCGGACTGACGGAGGACGAACGCGAGGAGCTCATGGGCCGGGCCCGGCACCGGCTGATCCCCGCGACCTCCCTGGCCGGCCACGCCGGCATCGCCGGCGCCTGACCGTCCGGCACGGCGCCATCCAGAAGAAACGTTCCTGCGTTCGGCGGCACCACGACCGGGTCACGCCCGGCCGCTAGCGACCCGCGGCGTCCACGAGCTGATCGAGCATCGCCTCGACCGCGGGGACGCGCGCCAGATCGGGCAGCGTGAGCGCGACGATCTCGCGGTGCACCGCCGGCTCCAGCCGTACCGTCGTCGCCCCCTTGGGGCGCACGGACTCCAAGGTCAGCTCCGGCAGGGCGGCGACGCCCAGACCCGCGCCCACCAGGCCGATGACCGCCGGATAATCGTCGGTGGCGAAGTCGATCCGGGGCGTGAAACCGGCGCTCTCGCAGACCCGGACGAGATGCCCGCGGCAGCGCGGGCAGCCCGCGATCCACGGCTCGTCGGCCAGATCGGCGAAGCCCGCCGAACCGGCACCGGCCAGCCGGTGACCGTCCGGGACCAACCCGATCAGCCGGTCCGCCAGAATCGGCCGGACCACCAGGTCGTCCCACTCCGCGCAGGCGGCCGGGTCCGCGCCGCGCACCTCGGGGTAGCGGAAGGCCAGCGCGATCTCGCAGTCGCCGCCCCGCAGCATCTCGATGGAGCGCGGGGGCTCCGCCTCGACCAGCGACACGCGGGTGCCCGGGTGGGCGGCGCGCATCTTCGCGAGCGCGTTGGGCACCAGCGCCGAGCTGCCGGACGGGAACGACACCAGCCGCACCCGGCCCGCCCGCAGGCCCGCGATGGCGGCGACCTCCTCCTCGGCGGCGGTGAGCCCGGCCAGGATGCCCGCCGCGTGCCGCACCAGCGCCTCGCCCGCCTGCGTCAGCCGCATCTCGCGGCCCGTACGCACCAGCAGCGGGGTGCCCGCCGACTGCTCCAGGGCCTTCATCTGCTGGCTGACGGCCGGCTGGGTGCAGCCCAGCTCCCGCGCGGCGGCGGAGAAGGAACCGGTCCTGGCGACGGCGCGCAGCACACGGAGATGACGGGCCTCGATCATTCTTCGAGCATAAGCGCCGCTTGGGGTGATCGCGAAAAGTTGGCGTAAAGCTTTGTGCTTGAGGTGGCGGGGTCGGGGTCGGCAGTCGCTCGGGGGCGGGTTCGGGGCGGGCCCGGTGGCGGGCCCGGGGGCGGTGGTGGAGGGGGCGGCATGGGTGGGGCCCCTCTTCCGCCGGCGGCGGACGCTCGTCCGCGGGGCGGGGCAGGCGGGCGCGGGAGGAGCGGGAGGCGGATGCCCCGCCGGGGACGAGCGGTCCGCCGAGGTCGGCAAGTAGGCGCGTGCGACGCGGTGTTGGCGCGTGCTGGTGTCGCGTGGGTGTGGTGGGGGGGGTGGCGGGCCGGGCTCGGGGTTCGGGTGGCGGGTGCGGGCTGCTCGCGGGTCGAGGGGCGGGTGTGGCGGGGCCGAGCGGGGGTTCGGGTGGCGGGTGCGGGCTGCTCGTGGTCCGAGGGGTGGACAGGCTGGGGCTGGGGGCGTCACCGGCGCGGCGGGGGCGGATAGCGTGCCCCGTATGACAACTGCACTGATTACTGGAGCGACGGCGGGCATCGGGGCGGCGTTCGCCCGGCGGCTGGCGGGTGACGGCCACAGCGTGGTCCTGGTGGCGCGCGACGAGAAGCGGCTGCGGGAACAGGCCACCGAGCTGCACGACCGGCACGGCATCGAGGCGGAGGTGCTCAGCGCCGACCTGGCGACCGAGGACGGCATCGCCGCCGTCGAGGCGCGGCTCGCCGACACCAAGCACCCGGTCGATCTCCTGGTGAACAACGCCGGGTTCGGCAACAAGGGCGAGTACCTCGAAGTGCCGATGGCCGATGAGCTGACGATGCTGAAGGTGCACTGCGAGGCGGTCCTGCGGCTGACCACGGCCGCGGTGCGCGGCATGCGGGACCGGCGGCGGGGTGCGGTCGTCAACGTGGCGTCGGTCGCGGCGTTCGTGCCGCGCGGTACGTACGGCGCGAGCAAGGCGTGGGTGGTGCAGTTCACGCAGGGCGCCGCACGGGACCTCGCGGGCAGCGGGGTGCGGTTGATGGCGCTGTGCCCCGGCTTCGTACGGACCGAATTCCACCAGCGCGCCGGCATGGGCACGGACAACATCCCTAGCTGGATGTGGCTGGACGCCGACAAGTTGGTGGACGCGGCGATGAAGGATCTGACCCGCGGCAAGTCGCTGTCGATCCCCGACCCGCGCTACAAGGCCCTGATGGGCGCGGTGAAGCTGGCGCCTCGCGGCGTGATCGGCGGCCTCACGTCCCGGACCGGGCGGAAGTACGGGCCGCGCTAGCGGGTTGGGGCTCGTCCCCGCGTGGTCGGGTGCGGCGCCGTGGTGGAGGGCGCGGGGTCTCCCGCTGCGGGGGGCGTTGGGGGCGGAGGGTGAGGTGGGCGGGGGCTTCGCTTTACGCCCCGTCCACTACCGCTTCGGCTCGTCAGCTTCCGTGAGGGGGTGCGGGGGCAGCGGGAGTTGGGTGGTGGTGGTGGCGTCGTGCCAGGTGATCTGGATTTCTCGTGGGGTGCGCACGGTGGTCGCCATGGTGGGGAGGGCGGCGGGGGACGGGTCCGCCGTCAGGGAGGCGAGGGCCAGGAAGAGGGTGCCCTCGGGGGCGGCGGTCACCGTGCCGTCCAGGTGGGCGGTGTGGGTGCGGGGGCCGAAGGGTGTGCTGCCGGTCGCCGTGCGGCGCACGGTGGTGTCGTAGCCGGCTACGGGGTGGAGTTGGGCGGTCGGGCCGTCGGGGGTGACCGCCCAGCCCGACTGGCGTACGGGGGTGCCGGGGGCGGCACCGATCACCAGGTGGGCGCGGAGTTCCGCGCGGCCGTGGACGGCGGTGGCGGAGAAGACCGTCACACCGGCGAGTTCGCCGCCGTCGGCGTGGCGGGGGGTGTGCGTGGAGGCGGCCCAGTCCGGGCCCGCGCCGTAGGGCGTGGCGGGGCCGCGGGTGGTGGGCCGGCCGTCGACGAACAGCGCGAAGTGGTTGTCGGCGGGCGCCCCGGGGGCCGTCGGGCCGGTGTGGGTGGAGTACGCGAAGCGGGCGTAGTACGGGTCGGGGTCGGCCCGGGTGGAGTTGCTGCCGTGGTTGTGCAGGCGGACCAGGCCGTCGGAGGCGGTGGACTGCAGGAGCAGGCCGGTGCGCCCCAGGGGCCGTACGGCGTCGGCGGTTTCGGCGGGGAGCGGCTCCTCGCGGGCCGTCCAGACCGGGTGGTCGGCGGGCAGCAGTAGGCCGAGGAAGCCCTTCGCGGCCCAGTAGGGCGAGGCGGGTCCGGAGTAGTTCTGGAGCAGTGGGTCGTGGGGGCCGTACCAGCCGAGCGGGAGCAGGCCGTCCGCGGTGACGGCGCCGCGGTCGAGGAAGTGGCGCAGGGCGCCGGACGCGAGGCGGCGGGTGGCACCGGGGGTGAGCGGGGTGTGGCCGGTGAGCGCGCCCAGCCAGGGGCCGGCGGTGGCGGCGAAGCGGTAGGTGAGGGAGCGGCCGAACAGCAGGGGGGCGCCGTTCGCGTCGAAGAGCCGGGTGTGGTCGGCGAGGTGGGTGCGCAGCCGTTCGCCGTGGCTGGCCAGGAGGGCGTCGTCGGCGGCCAGGTGGGCGTGCAGGACGGGGTAGAAGTGCAGCGCCCAGGCGTTGTAGTGGTCGAACGCGCGGTTGTCGCCGTCGGTGTACCAGCCGTCGCCGCCGTACCAGTCCTCGATACGGGCCAGCGCGCGGTCGACGGCGGCCCGGGCGCGGGTGGTCTCCAGGCCCGCGTCGAGCAGGAAGCCGCCGACGGTCAGGCCGAAGAGCCACCAGTTGTTGTCGACGGGAGACGGGCCTAGGGCGGGCAGCAGCCAGTCGGTGACGCGGGCGCGGACGGCGCCGTCGAGGGTGTCCCACAGCCAGGGGCGGGTCAGGCGCAGGCCGAGCGCGAGGGAGGCGGCTTCGACCCGGGCCTGGCGGGTGGTGTCGATCCGGGGCCAGGAGTCGGGGTCCGCGGGGCTCACGTCAGGGTCGCGGGTGGGGTGTCGGGTACCGGCGTCGAGTCCTCGTGCGTAGCGGGCGAGGTGGGCGTGCGGGTCGTGGCCCTGGCTGCCGGCGACGCGGAGGGCGGCGAGCAGGAAGGTACGGGCGAAGCCTTCGAGCGCGTCCGAGCGGGGGCCGGAGGAGCTGGGGCGGGTGCCCGGGAGGGGAATGAGGCCGTGGCCCGGGGAGGCGTGGCGGGCGGTGGCCAGGAGGAGGCCGTCGGCCACCGCTTCCCAGTGGGCGCGGGTCCAGCCGGTGTACGGACTGCGGCGGCGGTCCTCGGGCGGGAGGGGGAAGGGGAAGGGGTCGGAGGTGGCGGGTTCGGTGGGTTCGGTCATGGGCTCCCCTGGAGGCGGCGGGGCGCGGCGGGCGACCGGGGGTGGCGCCGGTGCCCGGGCGCGGCGGACTGCCGGGCGGCGCGGGAATCCTTCAGGCGCGGCCGCGCGAGCGTCAAGGCGTATCGATCGAATGGCCGAGTGGATGGTGGATGACCGAGTGGATGACCGAGTGAGCGGACGGATGAACGGATGGATGAACGAGCGGGTGAGAGCAGATGACGGGCGGAGGGCCGGGCGAAGGGCCGGGCGAAGGGCCGGGTGATGACCCCGTGAAGGGCCCGGACGGCCGGTCGGATCAGGCGAACCGGTCGACGGAGCGATCGATCCGGCTGGACTAGGGTCGGTCGCCACCCGGCCGACCGGGCCGCCACACGCGAGGGGGAGCCGCCGTGCGCGAGAGTGCAGTGCAACGCCATGACCGTCTGCTGAGCCTGGTCCGGGAACACGGCACCGCCCGGGTCGCCGACCTCGCCGCCCGGCTCGGGGTGTCGCCGGTGACCGTACGGCGGGACGTCGAGACGCTGACCCGTAAGGGCCTGCTCGACCGGGCGCACGGCTCGGTGTCCTGGCCTCAAGCGCGCGGCGGCGCGGCGGCCGGCAGGGTCCCGGTGCTCGGGCTGCTCGCGCCGTCGGCGACGTACTACTTCGCCGACGTGATCCGTGGTGCGCACGAGGCGGCGGCGCGGGCCGGGGCCCGGCTGATCCTGCGGATCTCCGACTACCGCCCGGCGCAGGACCGGACGCGCGCCGAGGGGCTGCTGGCGGCCGGCGCCGAGGGACTGCTGGTGGCCCCGGGCTGGCGCGGGAGCGCCGATCCGGCGGAGCACGGCGGCTGGATCGGTGAACTGCCGGTTCCCACCGTTCTGTTGGAGCGGACCGCCGAGCACGGTGGTCCGCTGGCCGGGCTGGACCGGGTGTGTTCGGACCACGCGCACGGGGTGCTGCTCGCCCTGCGCCACCTGGTGGGGCTGGGGCACGCGGCGCCGCTGCTGGTGGCGCGCGCGGACAGTCCCACGGCGCTCGCGGTGCGCGCCGGCTACGACCGGGCGCTGCGCGCCCTGGGCCTGGAACGGCCGCATCCGGTGATCGACGCACCGGCCGACCGCGACCCGCAGGGGTACGAGCGCGGCGCGCAGGCGTTGTGGACGGCCGTGACGGCGGGGCGGGCGACGGCGGCGCTGGTGCACAACGACGTGGACGCGATCCAGTTGGTGCAGCGGCTGGCGGAGCTGGGCGTGCGGGTGCCGGGCGATCTGGCGCTGGTCGCGTACGACGACGAGGTGGCGGCGCTGGCGGACACGCCGCTGACGGCGGTGGCCCCGCCCAAGCGGGAAGTGGGGCGCCAGGCCGCCGCGCTGCTGCTGGAGCGGTTGGGCGGCGGGACGAACGGGGCCGACCCGGCGCCGCGGCGACATGTGGCGCTGCTGCCCCGGCTGCGGGTGCGGGGCTCGTGCGGCGCCCCGGCCGAAAACCCTCAACGCTCGCCGGAACGCTCATAGTTTGTTCGTTTTTCGATCATTCAATCGTTTCGCTCTTGACTTCGCTCGTGGCGGGCCCAAGGATCGCCGCCATCCCTTCCCGCGTCCCGTCGTCCCCCACGAGGCCACCGGGCCACCAGGCCGCCGGCCCAGGAGCCGCGTCATGACCCTCAGTTCGCGAGCCGAGCCGTCGGCGCCCGCCGCGCGGCCCGCCCTGCTGCTGTCCATGGGCCCCGGCATCGCCGACCGGCTCCTCGACGACGGCCACCGCGCCCGCCTGGCGGCCCTGACCCGCACCGACCCCCGGCTCGTCGCCCACGAGTGGACCGACCCCGCCCCCGAGGTCGCCGCCGCCCTCGCCCGCGCCGAAGTGCTGCTCACCTGCTGGGGCGCCCCGCCGCTCACCGCCCGGGTGCTGGCCGCGGCCCCCCGGCTGCGCGCCGTGGTACACGCCGCCGGGTCCGTCAAACACCACGTCACCGAAGCCTGTTGGGAGCGCGGCCTCGCCGTCGCCTCGGCCGCCGCCGCCAACGCCCTGCCCGTCGCCGAATACACCCTCGCCGCGATCCTCTTCGCCAACAAACGCGTCCTGCGCGCCGCGCACCGCTACCGCGACCTGCGCTCCGGGCACGACTGGCAGCGGGAACTGGCCGGCGCCGGGAACTACCGCCGCACCGTCGGCGTCATCGGCGCCTCCCGCATCGGCCGCCGCCTCATCGAACTGCTGCACCCCTTCGACCTGCGGGTTCTGCTGTACGACCCGTTCGTCGACGCGGCGGCGGCCCGCGCGCTGGGCGCCGAGCCCGTACCGCTGGACGCCCTGTGCGCCCGCAGCGACATCGTCACCGTCCACGCACCCCAGCTCCCGGCCACCCACCACATGATCGACGCGCGCCGGCTCGCGCTCATGCCGGACGGGGCGACCCTGATCAACACCTCGCGCGGCTCCCTCGTCGACGAACGGGCCCTCCTCGCCGAGGTCGTCCCGGGGCGCCTGGACGCGGTACTGGATGTCACGGACCCCGAACTCCCGCCGCCCGACTCGCCGTTGTACGCCCTGCCGAACGTCCTGCTGACCCCGCACGTGGCGGGCTCGCTGGGCGGCGAGCTGCACCGGATGGCCGACCGGGCGCTCGACGAGGTGGAGCGATACGCCCGCGGACTGCCCTTCGCGGATCCCGTACGCCCGGCGGACCGGAGCCACTCGGCCTGAAGCGGGCCGGCCCGAATCAGGGTGAACCACCCATCCAGCCCATTCCTCACTAAACTGGACGTGTCCCGCCATCCCTGGGAGGCGCCATGAAATTCGCACAGATCATCGACTTCAAGACCGACCGGCTCGAGGACATGAACCGACTCATGGACCAGTGGGTCGAGCAGACCAAAGGAAAGCGGACCGCCACCCACGGCATGATGGGCAAGGACCGCTCCGACGGGTCGCACGTCGTGGAGATCATCGAATTCCCGTCGTACGAAGACGCGATGAGGAACTCCCGGCTGCCGGAGACGGACCGGATCTTCCAGGAGATGGTGGAGCTCTGCGACGGGACGCCCACCTTCACCGACCTCGACGTGGTCCGTGACGAGCAGCTCAACGAGGCCGCCTCCCGCCGCTTCTTCCACGAGATCGCCGCCGGGGGCAACCTCGACGCCGTGGACGAGGTGTTCGCGCCGGACTACGTGGACCACGACGTGGCCAAGCCGGAGAGCACCGTCGGGTCCGAGCACATCCGCGCGGACGTCAGGGGCTGGCGCGACGCCTTCGACTTCACCTTCAGCCTGGAGCGGGAGATCTGCCAGGGCGACTGCGTCGTGACGCTGTGGAGCTGGAACGGCACGCACAAGGGCGAATTCATGGGCCTGGCGCCGTCGGGCAGGCAGTGCACCATGACGGGCACCACGATCTTCCGGTTCAAGGACGGCAAGATCCAGGAAGGCTGGTGGCACGAGGACCTCATGGGCCTGATGCGCCAGCTCGGCGCCGAAAGCTGACGCCACCCGGCGCGTGGAAAGCGCCTGAAAAGGCGGCAGGCCCCTGCTCCCGTCGCTCACGAGCGGGAACAGGGGCCGTTCAGCCGGTGACGCGCTGACGCGTCAGTGCGAGTGACCGTGGCCGTGGCCGTGGCCCGCCTCGGCCTCTTCCTCGGCCGGCTTCTCGACGACCAGGGTCTCGGTCGTCAGCAGCAGCGACGCGATCGACGCGGCGTTCTCCAGCGCGGAGCGCGTGACCTTGACCGGGTCGATGACGCCGGCCTTCACCAGGTCGCCGTACTCACCGGTCGCGGCGTTGAAGCCCTGACCGGCCTCCAGCTCGGCGACCTTCGCGGTGATGACGTAGCCCTCGAGGCCGGCGTTCTCCGCGATCCAGCGCAGCGGCTCGACGACGGCGCGGCGGACGACGGCCACACCGGTGGCCTCGTCGCCGACCTTGCCCAGGCCGCCCTCCAGCACCTTGGCGGCGTGGACGAGCGCGGAGCCACCACCGGAGACGATGCCCTCCTCGACCGCGGCGCGGGTCGCGGAGATGGCGTCCTCCAGACGGTGCTTCTTCTCCTTGAGCTCGACCTCGGTGGCCGCACCCACACGGATGACGCAGACGCCACCGGCGAGCTTGGCGAGGCGCTCCTGGAGCTTCTCGCGGTCCCAGTCCGAGTCCGTGGCCTCGATCTCGGCCTTGATCTGGTTGACGCGGCCGGCCACGTCGTCGCTCTTGCCGCCACCGTCGACGATGGTGGTGTCGTCCTTGGTGACGGTCACGCGGCGGGCGGTGCCCAGCACGTCCAGACCGGCCTGGTCGAGCTTGAGGCCGACCTCCTCGGCGATGACGGTGGCACCGGTGAGGGTGGCCATGTCGCCGAGCATCGCCTTGCGGCGGTCACCGAAGCCGGGGGCCTTGACGGCCACGGCGTTGAAGGTGCCACGGATCTTGTTGACGACCAGGGTCGACAGGGCCTCGCCCTCGACGTCCTCGGCGATGATCAGCAGCGGCTTGGAGGAGCCGGCCTGGATGACCTTCTCCAGGAGCGGCAGCAGGTCCTGGATGGAACCGATCTTGCCCTGGTGGATCAGGATGTACGGGTCGTCGAGGACGGCCTCCATACGCTCCTGGTCGGTGACCATGTAGGGGGAGAGGTAGCCCTTGTCGAAGGCCATGCCCTCGGTGAAGTCCAGCTCCAGGCCGAAGGTGTTGGACTCCTCGACGGTGATGACACCGTCCTTGCCGACCTTGTCCATCGCCTCGGCGATGAGCTCACCGACCTGCTTGTCCTGCGCGGACAGGCCGGCGACGGCGGCGATGTCGGCCTTGTCGTCGATCGGGCGGGCCGTCGCGAGGAGCTCGTCGGACACGGCCTTGACTGCGGCGTCGATGCCCTTCTTCAGGGCGGCCGGGGAGGCACCCGCGGCGACGTTGCGCAGGCCCTCGCGGACCAGCGCCTGGGCCAGCACGGTGGCGGTGGTGGTGCCGTCACCCGCGATGTCGTTGGTCTTGGTCGCCACCTCCTTCACGAGCTGGGCGCCCAGGTTCTCGTACGGGTCGTCGAGCTCGACCTCGCGGGCGATGGTGACACCGTCGTTGGTGATGGTCGGCGCGCCGAACTTCTTGTCGATGACGACGTTGCGGCCCTTGGGGCCGATCGTCACCTTGACCGTGTCGGCAAGCTTGTTGACGCCGCGCTCGAGGGCGCGACGGGCGTCCTCGTCGAACTTCAGGATCTTCGCCATGGGTTGCTTCAAGTCCTCTCGTTGCGATCCTCGGCCACGCAGCGGTGACCGCTATCGCTCAAACGAACTGCGCCCCTGCCCCGGGTTGTTTAGACGCGGGAACCAGGGGCGCAGATCTAGGCAATTCTGGGTGCTGTACAGGTCTGGGGAGCTATCCCAGACCCCCGACTACTTCTCGACGATCGCGAGAACGTCGCGAGCCGAGAGGACGAGGTACTCCTCGCCGTTGTACTTCACCTCGGTGCCGCCGTACTTGCTGTAGAGCACGACGTCGCCGACGGTGACGTCGAGCGGAAGACGGTTGCCGTCCTCGAAGCGGCCCGGGCCCACGGCCAGGACGACGCCCTCCTGGGGCTTCTCCTTGGCAGTGTCCGGAATGACCAGGCCCGAGGCCGTGGTCTGCTCGGCGTCGAGCGGCTGGACCACAATGCGGTCCTCGAGCGGCTTGATGGCAACCTTGGAGCTGGCGGTCGTCACGATCCGACCTCCCCCTTCGGAGATCTCACGGGGTTAACTGTCTGAGGTGGCGACCAGGTGGATCCGTCGTCGCGGGTGCCGGACCTGCCCGTCGCTGTGTTTGGCACTCCCCGGTGGAGAGTGCCAACGCTGAGACTATGACGCGGTTAGCACTCGGTCAAGCGGAGTGCCAGTTCGGCGCTTTCGGCCGCGTCGCCGGCGGGGGGATCCGGCCGCCGCGAAGGTGCCGGTTCGGACACACCTTCCGCTTCGCCCGCAACCCCCCATGTGGCTGCCCCGTCTACCACTCCGACTGCCGAACGACGCCCGGGCCCGCCCCGCCCGGGCCCGCGGCCCGGACGACCGTGGGCGGAGGAATGCCGTGCGTGGACCCACCAGCGCCGCCCGGGCGGCCGGGAGGCGGGAGAGCGACGCCGAGCGCACGATGACCTTCGCCGCCCTCGCCCAGGCGCCCGACCGGCGCAGGACCGAGGCGTGGCTGCTCGCCCTCGTCGTCCTGATCACCGTCTTCGGGCACGTCTACGCCGCGCTGTCGATGACCGGCCGGCTGCCCACGGGCCTGGCCGTCTTCGCGGCGAGCGTGTTCCTCATGGCGCTGGTCCCCCACCTGGTGCTGCGCCGCTTCGCGCCGCGCGCCGATCCGCTGATCCTGCCGCTGGCCACGCTGCTGACGGGCATCGGGCTGGTGTTGCTGCACCGCCTGGACCTCACCTACGCGGCGCACCCCCGGCTGAAGATGCCGCAGGCCGGCCCCGGCCAGATGGTGTGGACGGCGATCGGCGTGGTGGTCTGCGTCGCCGTACTGATCCTGCTCAAGGACCACCGCCTGATCCAGCGCTACATCTATCTGACGATGGCGGTGGCGCTGGTCATGCTGATGGCGCCGGCGTTCTTCCCCGGTGACACCTTCGGCGCCAAGCGCTGGATCTTCATCGGGCCGCTGTCCCTGCAGCCCGGCGAGTTCGTGAAGATCGCGATCGCGGTCTTCTTCGCGGGCTATCTGACGGTCAGCCGCGACGCGCTGGCGCTGACCGGCCGCCGCTTCCTGGGCGTCCAACTGCCGCCCGGCCGCCAGCTCGGCCCGATCTTCACCATCTGGGCCATCAGCCTGCTGGTGCTGGTCTTCGAACGCGACCTGGGCACCTCGCTGATCTTCTTCGGCGTCTTCGTGATCATGCTGTACATGGCCACCGAGCGCACGAGCTGGGTGGTCTGCGGCCTCCTGATGGCCACGGTGGGCGCCGTCACCGTCGGCTCCATCGAACCGCACGTCAAGGGCCGGATCGTGGCGTGGCAGAACCCGATGACGGCCTTCACCCCCCAGGGCCGCCACGCCGGCCTGTCCGACCAGTTGGGGCAGGCGCTCTTCAGCTTCGGCAGCGGCGGCATCGGCGGCAGCGGCCTGGGCCAGGGCCACCCGGAGCTGATCGGCTTCGCCGGCAACAGCGACTTCATCCTCACCACCGTCGGCGAGGAGCTGGGGCTCGCCGGGGTGATGGCCGTCCTGCTGCTGTACGCGCTGCTCGCGCAGCGCGGCCTGCGGGTGGCGCTGACCGCCCGCGACCCGTTCGGCAAGCTGCTGGCGGTCGGGCTGGCCGGGGCGCTGGTGCTCCAGGTCTTCGTCGTCTCCGGCGGGGTCACCGGCCTGATCCCGCTGACCGGCAAGGCCCTGCCGTTCCTCGCCAAGGGCGGCTCGTCGCTCGTGGCGAACTGGGTGATGGTGGCGCTGCTGCTGCGGATCAGCGACCGCGCCCAGCGCCGCCGCGAGCCGGTGCGCGCGGCCCCCGCATAGCCCTCCTGCCGGGCGGCCCCGGCGGCCGGGCCGCCCGCCACGCCGCGCGGCCCGCCGGCTGGCCCACAATGGGGCAGGTGACCGACCTCGACACCTTCTCCGCCCTGCTCGCCCCCGAGGGGCAGGACCTGCTGGCCGCCCTGCGCGACCACGACCCGGCCGACGAACTGGCGACCGCGACCCGGCTGCGCCGTGACCATCCCGCGCCGCTGGTCTCCGCCGCGCTCGGCCAGGCCCGGCTGCGGCAGCGGGCGGTGGCGAAGTTCGGGGCGGACGCGCGGCGGATGTACTTCACCCCGCAGGGCGTCGAGCAGTCCACCCGCGCCACGGTCGCCGCCCACCGCGCCACCCGGCTCGCCGCGCTGGGCGTCCGGACGCTGGCCGACCTGTGCTGCGGGATCGGCGGGGACGCCCTCGCGCTGGCCCGGGCCGGCGTCTCGGTGCTCGCCGTCGACCGCGATCCGCTGGCCTGCGCGGCGGCGCGGGCGAACGCCGAGGCCCTCGGGCTCGCGGACCTGATCGAGGTGCGCTGCGCCGACGTCACGGAGGTGGACACCACCGGTTACGACGCGGTGTTCGTCGATCCGGCGCGGCGGGGGCGGGTGATGGGCGGCCGCATCTTCGATCCGGAGGCGTATTCACCGCCGCTGTCCTGGGCGGTCGCCAAGGCCCGTACGGCACCGGTCGCGGCGCTGAAGATCGCGCCGGGGGTGGCGCACGACCTGCTGCCCGCGGACGCCGAGACGGAGTGGATCTCCGACTCCGGCGAGGTGAAGGAGGCCGTCCTGTGGTTCGGCACGGCCCCGGCCGGCGGCGCGCCGGGCCTGTGCCCGGGCGGTCGCCGCGCCACCCTGCTGCCGGCGGGCGACTCGCTGCTGGGGGCGGGCCTGCCCGACCCTCAGGCGGGCCCGGTCGGGGACTGGCTGTACGAGCCGGACGGCGCGGTCATCCGCGCCCATCTGGTCGCCGATGTCGCCGAGCGGATCGACGGGCGGCTGATCGATCCGACGATCGCCTACCTCACCGCGGACCGGCGGACCCCGACGCCCTACGCGACCGCCTACGCGCTCACCGACGTGCTGCCGTTCAACGTCAAGAAGCTGAGGGCGCTGCTGCGCGAGCGGGAGGTGGGCATCGCGGTGATCAAGAAGCGGGGTTCGGCGGTCGAGCCGGAGGAGTTGCGCAAGAAGCTGAAGCTGGGCGGCGGCCCGCACTCCTGCACGATCTTCCTGACCCGGGTCGCCGGCGCCCCCACCATGCTGCTGGGGCAGCCGGCGCCGCCGCTCCCGTAAAGACACACCCCGCGGGCGGTCCGCTCAGGAGTACAGGTTGTCCTTGCTGACCTCGTGGACATGGTCGTGGCCGTGGTGGTGGGCCGCGGCCGTGCCGGGGACGTGGGGTTCGGTGACCGGCAGGGAGGAGTCGGCGGACAGGTCCCAGTCGGAGGCCGGCCGGTTGCGGGCGACCATCTCCGCGCCCAGCGCCGCGACCATCGCTCCGTTGTCGGTGCACAGCTTGGGCCGCGGGACGCGCAGGGTGATGCCGGCGTCCTCGCAGCGGCGTTCGGCCAGGGCCCGCAGCCGGGAGTTGGCCGCGACGCCGCCGCCGATCATCAGGTGGTCCACACCGTGGTCCTTGCAGGCCCGTACGGCCTTGCGGGTCAGCACGTCCACCACGGCCTCCTGGAAGGACGCCGAGACGTCCGCCACCGGGACGTCCTCGCCGGCCGCCCGCTTGGCCTCGATCCAGCGGGCGACGGCCGTCTTCAGGCCGGAGAAGGAGAAGTCGTAGACCGGGTCGCGGGGGCCGGTCAGGCCGCGCGGGAAGCGGATCGCGTTCGGGTCGCCCTCGCGTGCGTAGCGGTCGATGACCGGGCCGCCGGGGAAGCCGAGGTGCAGCACCCGCGCGATCTTGTCGAACGCCTCGCCCGCCGCGTCGTCGATGGTCGAGCCCAGCGGCCGGACGTCGGAGGTGATGTCCGGGGCCAGCAGCAGCGACGAGTGGCCGCCGCTGACCAGCAGCGCCATCGTCGGCTCGGGCAGCGCGCCGTGCTCCAGTTGGTCGACGCAGATGTGCGAGGCGAGGTGGTTGACGCCGTAGAGCGGCTTGCCCAGGGCGTAGGCGTACGCCTTGGCCGCGGAGACGCCGACCAGCAGCGCGCCGGCCAGGCCGGGGCCGGCGGTGACGGCGATGCCGTCCAGGTCGCTCGCCGCGACGCCGGCGTCCTTCAGGGCGCGCTGGATGGTGGGGACCATCGCTTCCAGGTGGGCCCGCGAGGCGACCTCGGGGACCACGCCGCCGAAGCGCGCGTGCTCGTCGACGCTGGAGGCGACCGCGTCGGCGAGGAGGGTGTGGCCGCGGACGATGCCGACACCGGTCTCGTCGCAGGAGGTCTCGATGCCGAGGACGAGCGGTCCGCCGCGTGAGTCAGCCATATCTCTCAAGTTCCTTGTGCGGAAGGGTCGAAGGGGGCGCCGGGAGCGGCCGGGACGCCGGGGTCGGGGTCGGCGGTGCGGCGCATGACGAGGGCGTCGACGTTGCCGGGCTGGTAGTAGCCGCGCCTGAAGCCGATCGGCACGAAGCCGAAGCGCTCGTACAGGCGCTGCGCGCGGAGGTTGTCGACCCGCACTTCGAGCAGCGTCTCGCGGCATTCGAAGGCGGTGGCGGCGGACAGCAGCTCGCCCAGCAGCCGGGCGCCCAGGCCGGTGCCCCACTGGTCGCGGGCGGTGGCGATGGTCTGGATGTCGCCGGTGCCGTCGACGGCGGCGAGCCCGCCGTAGCCGACGAGCCGGCCGGCCAGTTCGGCGACGAGGTAGCGGCGGTTGGCGTGCGCGCCGCGGGCGTAGGCCAGCTCGGACCAGAACATGCCCGGCGACCAGGCGTCGTCGGGGAACAGCGCGCGTTCCAGTTGGAGCACCGCGTCCAGGTCCCACCAGCGCATCTCGCGCAGCGTCGCGGCACCGGGCGGGGCGGCCGCGGGGGGCCGCGCGCCGGGCGCCTGTCCGGGGCGGGCGGCGGGCGTCACTTGGGGGTGACCACCTTGTAGTTGGCCGGGACCTGCGCGTCGGGGCGGCGCAGATACAGCGGCCGGTCGGGCAGGAACTCCTCGCCGGCCGCGAGCTTCTCGGCGGCCAGGCCGGCCAGCGCGCCGGCGGACTGGTGGGTGGGGCCGTCGCGGCGCACTCCGGTGAAGACCGTGTCGTACAGCAGCGCGCCCGCGCCCACGGCGGGCACGCCGGCGACCTGGTCGGCGAGGTCGGCGGGGCGGTCGACGGCGGGCTCGGTCAGGCGGGTCCTGGCGTTGGCGTAGCGCGCCCAGTAGACCTCTTTGCGGCGGGCGTCCGTCGCCACCACGAAGGGCTCCTCCCCTCCGGCGGCGTACGCCAGGCCGTCCAGGGAGCACAGGCCGTGCACGGGCACGTCCAGGACGGCGCCGAAGGTCGCGGCGGTGACCAGGCCGACGCGCAGGCCGGTGTAGGGGCCGGGGCCGACGCCGACCACGATGTCGGTGACCGCGTCGAGCTTCAGCCCGGCCTCGACCAGTACCCGGTCGACGGCGGGCAGCAGCAGTTCGCCGTGCCGGCGGGCGTCCACCTCGCATGACTCGGCGAGGACGCGGGAGCCGTCATGGAGCGCGACGGTGACGGCGGGGGTGGCGGTGTCAAGAGCTAGCAGCAGCACGCCCTTAAGACTACGGCTCGGCCGGCGGTCCCCGTTCCGGTGCTACCGTCGCCCCGTAGTTGGCCGGCCCGGCGGCCGGGCGGCCGGGCCGGGGCCCCGCCGCCGGCGCGGGGAAGAGTACGGAAAGGTGGCACCGCGGTGCCCGCTAAGAGCAGCTCGATCGTCACCGCCCTGACCGCGGCGGCCCTGGTCGCGGTGGGTGTGCTCGGCTACCAGGCTTCGGCGTCCGCGCCGGACCACCTCGTCCCGACGCGGCAGGACGGCGGCCGCACCGCCGGCAAGGACGCGTCGGCCGGCGACCGGCACGGCAAGAAGCACCGCGCGCCGCGTCCCGTCGCGGTCCCCGCCGACTCCGGGCAGGGCCGGCGGGTGGTGTACTCGCTGGGCGCCAAGCGGGTCTGGCTGGTCGGCGCGGACGGCAAGGCGGTCCGGACGTTCCCGGTCGCGCCGAGCACCGTCAGCCCGCCCGCCGGGACGTACGCGGTCACCTCGCGCTGGGTGAGCATCACCGGCTCGGACGGCATCGCGGTCGAGCACGTCGTGCAGTTCGCCAACGTCAACGGCGTCGTGATCGGTTTCAGCGCGGCGGTCGACGGCTCCACGCCGGACCCGGGCGCCGCCAAGAAGACCGGCGGTATCCGCGAGACGCGGCAGGACGGCAAGGCCATGTGGGACTTCGCGCTGCGCGGCGGCAAGGTCGTCGTCGTCAAGTAGGCCGCCGCGCGGTGCCCGCCCTCCGGCGGCCCGCGTTATCCCCCCTACGGGCTACGCCGCGTCGCGTCCCCCGGTGGACGCGGCCCCCGAGTCCCCTTCCCGTTCCTCTTCCGTTTCCGCCTCGCCGGAGCGGTCGGCGGGCGCGGGGGCGTCGGGGGGTGTGGAGACGGCGCTGGCCGCGGCGCAGGCCGCGAGCAGTTGGTTCATGGTCGGCGGCTGCTCGGGCGCGTCGTGCTCGGCGCGCCGGGCCGCCGCGGCAACTGGCTGGTGGGCCGACATGGACGCCTCCCGGGCTCATGGGGCAAGCGGCGGAGGTTAGGTTGGCCTAACCGGAGCTCTCGGACCCATGTCACCACGCCCGGCACCGCACGCGCAACATCTTACCGACGGCTTGTCGGAAACTACGGAACGGCGTGGCCGGATCGGAGCCAGCCCGGGCCCGGCGCCGCGGCCGCCCACCAGGCCCGGGCGGGGTTACGCGGGCGGTCAGCGGGCCGCGAGCGCCGGCAGCCCGGCGTCCGCCCAGCGCGGGCCGAGGCCGGTGATCGTCACCTCGCGCACATCGTCCGCGCCGTCCTCCAGGACGCCGTCCGCGCCGCCCGGCGCGTCCGCGCCCACGGCCCGGCCGATGACGACGTGCAGCCGGTCCTCGGACAGCTCCTCGACCTTGCCCTCGCCCCACTCCACGACCACCACCGACTCCGGCAGCGAGACATCGAGGTCGAGGTCCTCCATCTCGTCCAGGCCGCCGCCGAGCCGGTAGGCGTCGACGTGCACCAGCGCGGGGCCGCCGGTCAGCGAGGGGTGCACGCGGGCGATGACGAACGTCGGGGAGGTCACGGCGCCGCGCACGCCGAGGCCCTCGCCCAGGCCCCGGGCCAGCGTGGTCTTGCCCGCGCCCAGCTCACCGGTGAGCAGCACCAGGTCGCCGGGGCGCAGCACGCCGGCCAGTCTGCGGCCCAAGTCCTGCATCTGGTCGGGTGACTTGACGGTTACACGGGTGGTCGCGTCGGTGGTGCTCATGCCGCAAATGGTACGGCCCGGACGCCGGACCGGTCCCGGGCCGCCGTTCGGGCCCGGTCGCGGCCGACGGCCCGGTCCGCCGATCAGGCCCGGGCCGACCGGGAACCGCGGGCCGCCGCGCCCGCCCGCTCCACCAGCGTCGCCAGGTGTTCGTTGACCAGCTCGGGCTGCTCCAGCATCACCAAGTGCCCGGCGCCGGCCACGCACACCAGCTCGGCGGCGGGCAGCAGCTCGACGATGGCGTGGCTGTGGTCGGCGGGCGTGATCAGGTCCCGGTCCCCCGCGAGCACCAGCGCCGGGAGCGTGTCGTACGCCACCAGCGCCTCGGTCTTGTCATGTACGGCGAACGCCGGGAAGAACTCGGCGACCACGTCGATCGGCGTCGACTCGATCAGCCGCTCGGCGAACCGCGCGACCGCCGGATCGACGTCTTTCGGAGTACCGAACGAATAGCGCTTGACGAGGCCCGCGAACAGGTCCGCGGTGGCCCGCCGCCCCCGCTCGACCATCTCGCTCTGCGCGCCCAGCGCCTTGAGCACCCCCGGCGCGAGCCGGTGGAACGCCTTCACGCCCAGCGTCGGCAGTCCGAAGGCGACCTCGCTCAGGCGGCCCGCCGACGTGCCGATGAGCGCCACCCCCACCACACGCTCCGCGACGAACTCGGGGAACTGCTCGGCCAGCGCCATCACCGTCATCCCGCCCATGGAATGCCCGACCAGCACGATCGGCCCCTCGGGCACGGCGGCGTCCAGCACCGCCTTCAGGTCCCGGCCGAGCAGGTCGATGGTGACCTGCTCCCGCCCGTCGCGCTGGCCGTGTCCGCGCGCCGAGCGGCCGTGGCTGCGCTGGTCCCAGTGGACCGTACGCACCGAGCCGCGCAGGGCCGCGCGCTGGAAGTGCCAGGAGTCCTGGCTGAGGCAGTAACCATGGCTGAAAACGACAGTGGGTGCCGCGGTCCGGCGCCCCAGCACCGCCAACAGCCGCTTGCCGAGGCCGCCTTGGGCGCCCTGGCCGTCCCGGTCCCCGCCCGGCGCCTCGCCCGGCTCGTCCACCTCGTAGTACAGCGCGGTGCCGTCCTCGGCGACCGCCGCGCCCGGGGTGCCGCGCAGGGTGCCGTACGGGCCAGCGGCGTCCAGCGCGAGCCGGGCCCGGCGGCGCATCCCGCGGCCGACCGTCAGCCGCTCTATCGCCACTCCGGCCGCCGCACCCGCCGCGACCACGCCGATCGCGGCGCCGGCCAGGCCCGCGTTGCGTCCCGCCCGCGCCCAACTGCTCGCCGTGCCGGCCGCCGTCCCGACCGCCGCCTCGACCGCGGCCTCGACCGCCTTGGCCGCCGCTTCCTTGCCGTCGCTCATGTCCCGCCCCCCGCGCTCACCGTGTCCGCTTCGACCTCGCTGTCCACGTAGACGCGCGGCACCCGGCTTCCGATCCGGGTGACGATTTCGTAGCCGATGGTTCCGGCCGCCGCGGCCCAGTCCTGCGCGGTCGGCTCGCCCTGGTCGCCCGGCCCGAACAGCACCGCCGGATCGCCGGCCTCGGCGCTGTCCCCGCCCAGGTCCACCACGAACTGGTCCATCGCGATCCGGCCGGCGACCGTCCGCCACTTTCCGGCGACCAGCACCGGGCCGGTGCCGGAGGCGTGCCGGGGAATGCCGTCGGCGTAACCGAGCGGGACCAGCGCGAGGGTGGTGTCGCCCGGAGTGGTGTAGTGGTGGCCGTAGGACACGCCGTGGCCGCCCGGGGCGCGTTTGACGGACGCCAGCGACGCCTGGAGCGTCATCACGGGCCGCAGCCCGAAGTCCTGGGAGGTGCCGACCTCCGGGGCGGGCGAGAGGCCGTAGACGCCGATGCCGCTGCGCACGAGGTCGAACCGCGCCTCGGGCAGCGTCAGCAGCGCCGGGGTGTTGGCGATGTGCCGCACCTCGGGCCGCAGTCCGGTCGCCGCGGCGACCGCCAGCGCCTCGTGGAAGGCGGTGAGCTGCGCGGCGATGGAGGGGTGGCCGGGCTCGTCGGCGCAGGCGAAGTGCGACCAGACGCCGGTGACCCGGAGAGCGCCCTCGGCCTCGGCGGCACGAGCCGCCGCGGTCAGCTCGGCCCAGTCGGCGGGCTGGCAGCCGTTGCGGCCGAGGCCGGTGTCGACCTTGAGCTGGACGCGGGCGGGGCGGCCGCAGGCGCGCGCCGCCGCGGCCACCTCGCGCAGCGCCCACAGACCGCTCACCGAGACGTCGACGTCCTCCTCGACGGCCCGGCGCCAGGGGCCGCCCGGCGTCCACAGCCAGCACAGCAGCCGCCCGGTGTCGCCGGCCGCGCGCAGCGCGAAGGCTTCCTCCGGCAGCGCCGTGCCCAGCCAGGTCGCGCCCGCCTCCCGCGCGGCACGGGCGCAGCGCACCGCGCCGTGGCCGTAGGCGTCGGACTTGACCACGGCCATCAGCTCTGCCCGGGGTGCGCGGGCCCGCAGGGCGCGCACGTTCGACCGCACGGCGGCGAGGTCGATGGTGGCGCGGGCGCGCTTCGCTGTCTCGTTCATCCCCCTCAGTGTCTCAGGCGGCGCCGCCGCACCCGGGAGGACCGCCACCGCCCGGCGCCGCCGGTTCCCGGTCGGCGCCCTCACACGCCGGTCCTGCGCCCCCAGACGTGGACGATGTCGTGGTTCCTCAGCACATTCCACAGCTTCTCCGCGTCCGTCCACTTCACATTGACGCAGCCGTGCGACCCGGGCAGCTCGTAGATGTCGCCGTAGACGCCGTGCAGCGCCTCCCCGCCGTCGAAGAACTGGGCGAACGGCATCGGCGTGTTGAAGAGCGTCGAGTGGTGGTTGCGCTGCCGCCAGTAGATCCGGTAGGTGCCCGTACGGGTCTCCATGGTCCGCTGCCCGGAGCGGATCGCCACCGGCCGGAAGATCACCCGGCCGCCCTGCTGCACCCACATGAGCTGCCGGTCCAGGTCGACGCAGGCGACCCGCTCGGCGCGAGCCGGGCAGTGGCCGGCCCGGTTGGGGTCGCGCTGGGCCCGCATCAGCCGCACCACGGCGCCGGTGACCGGCCCGGCGAACCCGGCGTCCGGCTCGATGTGGTGGGCGCGCTGGAACCGGCGGATGGCCTCGCAGTCGCCGGGAGACTGCCTGCCGTCCACCCGGCGCCCCAGATACTCCTCGACCTGCCGCTGGGAGGGCCCGGTCGACGTGCTGCACCGGGGCGGCGCGGCGCCCTCGCGCACCGCTTCCGCCGGCGGCACGTACTCGACATGCACCGGCTGCCCGGCGGGCCGCCGCGGCACCGGCCCCTGGACCACGTTCCACCCGGGCAGGACCGGCGGCAGGGCCCGGTCGGGGGTCGCGCCCCACTGGCCCTGGCGCGGTACGCGGGGCAGGCCGAGGACCAGGCCGGAGACCGCCTCGGGCGCGGGGCCGGGCGGGGTCGCGGCCACCGCGGGCACGACGGCGAGGCTGAGCAGAAAGGCGCCGGCCAGCAGCGCCGGGAGGGTGCGTTTCATACCCTCAGCCATGCCGTGGCCGCCCGCCCGCACGGCCCGCCGCGCGCCAGGTTCGCCCCGCTGCCGCGCGGCGTTCCCCCACCGGGCGTAACGGCGGGCGGTGGGGCGGTGGTGACGGTGCGTCAGGGGGCGCGAGCGTGGCTGGCGGGGTGTCGGCGGGCGTCGCGCTCCCCCGGTCGCGCCCTCAGTCCTGTACGTCGCGCCAGGCCGCGCCCAGTTCGTCGGCGACCTCCGTGGCCACGATGGGGGCGCCCCGCCGCCCGGTCGCCCGGCGGGCCGCCAGGCCGTGCAGATAGGCGCCGACGGACGCCGCGTCGCGGGCCGGCAGCCCGGCGGCCAGCAGCGAGCCCGTCAGGCCCGAGAGCACGTCGCCGCTGCCGGCCGTCGCCAGCCAGCCGGTGCCGGTGGGGTTGACCCGTACGGGACCGGTGGCCCGCGCGACCAGCGTCGTCGAGCCCTTGAGCAGCACCGTGGCGCCGTACCGCCCGGCCAGCTCCCGTACGGCGCGCAGCCGGCCCGCCTCGATGTCCTCCCGGCCGCCGCCGAGCAGCGCCGCGGCCTCGCCGGCGTGCGGGGTCAGCAGGGTCGCGGCGGTCCGGGCGCGGACCCGTTCGGGGGTCAGAAAGCGCAGGCCGTCCGCGTCCACGAGCACCGGCACGTCCGAGGCCAGCACGTCCTCCAGCGCCCCCGACTCCTCCCCCAGCCCGGGACCGATCACCCACGACTGCACCCGGCCCGCCTTGTGGGGCGGACCGGCGTGCACCAGCGTCTCGGGGAACCGGGCGAGCACCGCGTCGGCGGCCGGACCGACGTACCGCACGGCGCCCGCGCCACCGCGCAGCGCGCCCGCCACCGCCAGCACCGCGGCACCGGGATAGCGCGCGGAGCCCGCCACCACGCCCACCACGCCCCGCCGGTACTTGTCGCTCTCGGCCGCCGGCCGCGGCAGCAGGTCCGCGACATCCGCGTGCTGCAACGCCTCCGCCTCGGCCTCCGCCGGCAGCTCCAGGCCGATGTCGACCAGCCGCAGCGCGCCCGCCCGCTCGCGTGCCGGATCGATCAGCAGACCCGGCTTGTACGCCCCGAACGTCACCGTCGCGTCCGCCCGTACGGCCTCCCCGCGCACCTCGCCGGTGTCCGCGTCCACCCCGCTCGGCAGGTCGACCGCGACCACGATCGCCGACTCCCGGGCCGCGCCGACGAGCCGGGCCGCCTCCGGGCGCAGCCCACCGCGGCCCCCGATGCCGACGATGCCGTCCACGACCAGGTCGGCCCGGGCCACGTCCCGCTCCGGATCGGCCGACACTCGCCCGCCGGCCGCCCGCAGCGCGGCCAGTCCGCCCCGGTGCGCCCGCTCGGGCGAGAGCAGCACCGCGACGACCCCGGCCCCGCGGCGCGCCAGGCGGGCACCCGCGTACAGCGCGTCGCCGCCGTTGTCGCCGCTGCCGACCAGCAGCGCCACCCGGGTGCTGTAGACCCGTCCCAGCAACTCCCCGCAGGCGACGGCCAGTCCGGCCGCCGCCCGCCGCATCAAGGTCCCCTCGGGCAACCGGGCCATGAGCTCCCGCTCCGCGGCCCGCACGGTCTGAACGCTGTAGGCAGTCCTCATGCCGCCAGTCTCACACCCCGCGCGGACGGCGCCCCGGGGCCACACCCACCCGCCCGGGACCCGCTCTACCCCTCCGCGATGACCACGGCCGAGGCCACTCCCGCATCATGACTGAGCGACAGATGCCAGGAGCGCACGCCCAGTTCGTCCGCCCGCGCCGCGACCGTGCCGCGCACCCGCAGGCGCGGCCGGCCGCTGTCCTCGACATACACCTCGGCGTCGGTCCAGTGCAGTCCGCCCGGCGCGCCGAGCGCCTTGGCCACCGCCTCCTTGGCCGCGAACCGGGCCGCCAAGGAGGCCACGCCCCGGCGCTCACCCGTCGCCAGCAGCAGTTCCGTGTCGATGAACAGCCGGTGCGCCAGCTCCGGCGTCCGCTCCAGCGCCGCGCCGAACCGTTCGATCTCGGCGACGTCGATCCCCACTCCGATGATCACCCGGTCACTCCACCGTCACCGATTTGGCGAGGTTGCGCGGCTGGTCGACCTCGTTGCCGCGCGCGGTGGCCAGCTCGCAGGCGAAGACCTGGAGCGGCACCGTGGACACCAGCGGCTGGAGCAGCACCGGCGTCCGCGGAATCCGCACGAGGTGGTCGGCGTACGGCGCGACCGCCTCGTCCCCCTCCTCGGCGATCACGATCGTCCGCGCCCCGCGCGCCCGGATCTCCTGGATATTGGAGACGATCTTGTCGTGCAGCACCGAGCGGCCGCGCGGCGACGGCACGACGACGACCACCGGCAGGTCGTCCTCGATCAGCGCGATCGGCCCGTGCTTGAGCTCGCCGGCCGCGAACCCCTCGGCGTGCATGTACGCCAGTTCCTTGAGCTTCAGCGCGCCCTCCAGGGCCACCGGGTAGCCGACGTGCCGGCCGAGGAACAGCACGGTGTTCTTGCCGGCGAGCGAGCGCGCCAGCTCCCGTACCGGCTCCATCGTGGCCAGCACCTGCTCGACCTGGGTGCCGATGGCCGCCAGTTCGCGGACCACGTCCCGGATCTCGTCACCCCACTTGGTCCCGCGCACCTGGGCGAGGTAGAGCGCGACGAGATAGCAGGCCACCAACTGCGTCAGGAACGCCTTCGTCGACGCCACCGCGACCTCGGGCCCGGCGTGCGTGTAGAGCACCGCGTCCGACTCGCGCGGGATGGTCGAGCCGTTGGTGTTGCAGATGGCGAGCACCTTCGCGCCCTGCTCGCGGGCGTGCCGCAGCGCCATCAGGGTGTCCATGGTCTCGCCCGACTGGCTGATGGCGATGACCAGGGTGCGCCGGTCCAGGATCGGGTCGCGGTAGCGGAACTCGCTGGCCAGCTCCGTCTCGCAGGGAATCCGCGTCCAGTGCTCGATGGCGTACTTGGCGATCATTCCCGCGTGGTACGCCGTCCCGCAGGCCACGATGACGACCTTGTCGACCTCCCGCAGCACCTCCGGCGGGATCCGCACCTCGTCCAGGGACAGCACGCCCGAGGCGTCGATCCGGCCCAGCAGCGTGTCCGCGACCGCCTTGGGCTGCTCGGCGATCTCCTTGAGCATGAAGTAGTCGTAGCCGCCCTTCTCGGCCGCCGAGGCGTCCCAGTCGACGTGATACGCCCTGACCTGCGCGGGCGCGCCGTCGAAGTCGGTGACCGTCACGCCGTCCCGGCGCAGCTCCACGACCTGGTCCTGGCCCAGCTCGACGGCCTCCCGGGTGTGCGCGATGAACGCGGCCACGTCCGAGGCCAGGAACGCCTCGTCGTCGCCGATCCCCACCACCAGCGGCGAGTTGCGGCGGGCGCCGACGACCAGATCCGGCGCGTCGGCGTGCACCGCGACCAGCGTGAAAGCGCCCTCCAGCCGCCGGCACACCTGCCGCATCGCCTCCGGCAGGTCACCGCAGGAGGAGTAGGACTCGGCGAGCAGGTGCGCGACCACCTCGGTGTCCGTCTCGGACGCCAAGTGGTGCCCGCGCTCGGCGAGTTCGGCGCGCAGCCCGGCGAAGTTCTCGATGATGCCGTTGTGGACGACGGACACCCGACCGGCGTTGTCCAGATGCGGATGGGCGTTGACGTCGGTGGGCGCGCCGTGCGTGGCCCACCGGGTGTGCCCGATCCCCGTCGATCCGGTCGGCAGCGGACGGTCCGCCAGCTCCTTCTCCAGATTGGCGAGTTTGCCCGCCTTCTTCGCCGCCGCCAGGCCCCCGTCGGCCAGCACGGCGACACCCGCCGAGTCATAGCCGCGGTACTCCAGCCGCTTCAGCCCCGCCAGAACGACGTCAAGGGCGGGCTGCCCGCCCACGTAACCCACGATTCCGCACATGGAGGCAGCCTACGACGCGCCCCGCTCAATACCCGCGAGCTATCCGCTCATGCGCCTGGCGCACCGTCTCCAGGAACTCCTCGACCTCCTCCGCGTCCGTGCCCGGCCTGCCGCCCGGCTCGTAACGCTCCAGGAAGTCGGCGAGATCCTCCGCGATGTCCTCGTCCGGCAGGTCCTCGGCCAGCTCGGCGTACACCCGGGCGGCGAAGTCGTCCGGTGCGGTGTCCGCCCCCGGGCCGCCGCCCCGCCGACCCCTCTTGCCATTCTTGTCACGGGCCTGACCCAGCAGTCCCGACAGGCGCGCTCCCACGCCCACCCCCCTTGTCGTCCGCGGCCGCATCCGGCCCCGTTCCCCACCGCCGACCGTACCCGGGAGCTACCTGCCGGTACAGGCATTAAGGCCGAAACGCGACCACCGCCCGACGCGGCCCAAGGCCGCCCCGTAACGCCGCGAGGCCACCCCGCCACCGGTCGCCCGGCGGACGCGCGCACAATGGGCGCGTGCCCCTCACGACCGATCCGCAGCACCGACGCCGCGCCGACAGCTCGCCGTACGTCGATCTGACCCGCGAGCAGTGGAGCGCGCTGCGCGAGAAGACACCGCTGCCTCTGACCGCCGAGGAGGTCGAACGGCTGCGCGGTCTGGGCGACGTCATCGACCTCGACGAGGTGCGCGACGTCTATCTCCCGCTGTCCCGCCTGCTCAACCTCTACGTCGGCGCCACCAGCAACCTGCGCGGCGCGTTGAACACCTTCCTCGGCGACGCGGGCGGCGGCCACGGCTCGCAGCCCGGCACCCCCTTCGTCATAGGGGTCGCGGGCAGCGTCGCGGTCGGCAAGTCGACCACCGCCCGCCTGCTCCAGGCGCTGCTGGCGCGCTGGCCGGAGCATCCGCGGGTCGAGCTGGTGACGACCGACGGATTCCTCTTCCCCAACGCCGAGCTGCACCGGCGCGGTCTGATGTCCCGCAAGGGCTTCCCGGAGTCCTACGACCGCCGGGCGCTCACCCGTTTCGTCGCGGACGTCAAATCCGGCCGGGCCGAGGTCACCGCGCCCGTCTACTCCCACCTCATCTACGACATCGTGCCCGGCGAGCGGCTGACCGTGCAGCGCCCGGACATCCTCATCGTCGAGGGCCTGAACGTGCTGCAGCCCGCGCTGCCCGGCAAGGACGGCCGCACCCGCCTGGGCCTCGCCGACTTCTTCGACTTCTCCGTCTACGTCGACGCGCGCACCGAGGACATCGAGAAGTGGTACCTCGACCGGTTCCGCAAGCTGCGCGAGACCGCCTTCCAGAACCCGTTCTCGTACTTCCGCAAGTACACCCAGGTCTCCGAGGACGAGGCGCTGGACTACGCCCGCAAGATGTGGCGCACGATCAACAAGCCCAACCTCCAGCAGAACGTCGCGCCCACCCGCGGCCGCGCGAACCTCGTCCTGCGCAAGGGCCCGGACCACAAGGTGCAGCGGCTGTCCCTGCGCAAGCTCTGATCACCGCACCGCTCCGGCCGCCGCCCCGCGACAGCCGGACGCCGCCGCGCGGGAGACCCGGCGCGGCGGCGTGACGGCGTGACGGTGGACGTCCGGGGCCGGCTAGCCCAGCGCGGACTTCACCACGTCGGCGAGCCGCTCCGCGACCGACCGCGCGTGCTCGATGTCCGCGGCCTCGACCATGACCCGCACCAGCGGCTCGGTGCCGGACGAACGCAGCAGCACCCGGCCGGTGGCGCCCAGCTCCCGCTCCGCTTCGACGACCGCGGTGGTCAGCTCCGCGGAGGTGGCCACCCGCGACTTGTCGACGTCGGGGACGTTGATGAGGATCTGCGGCAACCGCTCCATGACGCCCACCAGCTCGGCCAGCGACCGGCCGGTCGCCGCGACCCGCGCGGCCAGCATCAGACCGGTCAGCGTGCCGTCGCCGGTCGTGGCGTGGTCCAGCGCGATGACGTGCCCGGACTGCTCACCGCCCAGCGCGAAGCCGCCCGCCTTCATCTCCTCCAGGACGTAACGGTCACCGACCGCCGTCTGGACGAACTCGATGCCCTCGCGCTCCATGGCCAGCTTGAAGCCCAGGTTCGACATGACGGTGGCGACGACGGTGTTCTTGCGCAGCGTGCCGGCCTCGCGCATGCCCAGGGCCAGGACGGCCAGGATCTGGTCACCGTCGATCTCGTTGCCCTCGTGGTCCACGGCCAGGCAGCGGTCCGCGTCACCGTCGTGCGCCACACCGAGGTCGGCGCCGTGCTCGACGACGGCCTCGCGCAGCAGCCGCAGGTGGGTCGAGCCGCAGCCGTCGTTGATGTTCAGACCGTTGGGCTCGGTGCCGATGGTGATGATGTCGGCGCCGGCCCGGGCGAACGCCTCGGGCGAGACCCGCGCCGCCGCGCCGTGCGCGCCGTCGATGACGATCTTCAGCCCGTCGAGGCGGTTGGGCAGCACGCCGACCAGATGCGCGACGTAGTTGTCGAAGCCCTCGTCGTAGACGGTGACCCGGCCCACGCCGTCACCCGTCGGGCGCTCCCACGGCTCGCCGGTGCGGTGCCCGCGGTAGGTCTTCTCGATCCGGTCCTCCAGCTCGTCGGCGAGCTTGTGGCCGCCGCGGGCGAAGAACTTGATGCCGTTGTCGGGCATGGGGTTGTGGCTGGCGGAGAGCATCACGCCCAGGTCCGCGCCGAGCGCGCCGGTCAGGTACGCCACCGCCGGCGTCGGCAGGACCCCGACCCGCAGGACGTCCACCCCCGCACTGGCCAGACCCGCGACGACCGCGGCCTCCAGGAACTCCCCGGACGCGCGTGGATCACGGCCGACCACGGCCACCGGCCGGTGCCCCTCGAACGTGCCCGCCTCCGCGAGCACATGCGCCGCCGCGACCGACAGGCCGAGCGCGAGCTCCGCCGTCAGGTCCGCGTTGGCGACACCGCGCACACCGTCCGTGCCGAAGAGTCGTCCCACTGCTGTCCTCCGAGTAGATGAGCTTGGACCAGAGACTGAAGTCCAGGTATACGCCCCTGGTCCCGGATAGCCGAACGCCCCGACGGCACGATTCGTGCCACCGGGGCGTTCGCCAAGAGCTGCACGGTGCAGCGAGCGGCTTAGCGCTTGCTGTACTGCGGCGCCTTACGGGCCTTCTTCAGACCGGCCTTCTTACGCTCGACCGCACGGTCGTCGCGCTTGAGGAAGCCGGCCTTCTTCAGCGGGGCGCGGTTGTTGTCCACGTCCGCCTCGTTCAGCGCACGGGCGACACCCAGACGCAGCGCACCGGCCTGGCCGGAGATGCCGCCGCCGGAGATGCGGGCGACGACGTCGTAGCGGTTGTCGAGCTCGAGCACCTTGAAGGGCTCGTTGACTTCCTGCTGGTGCACCTTGTTGGGGAAGTAGCCCTCAAGGGTGCGACCGTTGATCTTCCACTGGCCGGTGCCCGGAACGATCCGGACGCGGGCGATGGCGTTCTTGCGGCGGCCCAGGCCGGCAGCCGGCTGCGGGTCGCCGAAGCGGGAGGCGAGGGACTCGGAGGTGTACTCCGACTCCACGACCTCGGTCTCGGTGGTGTATTCCTCGACGGCCGCCTCGTCGTTCTCGTTGACGGGGGTCTCGGGAGTGGTCTCGGCCACGATGCTCCTCAGATTCTTTTCGTCTTAGGGGGTGGCCGGACTTACTGCGCGACCTGGGTGATCTCGAACGGGACCGGCTGCTGCGCAGCGTGCGGGTGCTCGGCGCCCGCGTAGACCTTCAGCTTCGAGAGCATCTGACGGCCGAGGGTGTTCTTCGGAAGCATGCCCTTGATGGCCTTCTCGACAGCCTTCTCGGGGTTCTTGTCGAGCAGCTCGTCATAGCGGACGGAACGCAGACCACCCGGGAAGCCCGAGTGGCGGTAGGCCATCTTCTGGCTCCGCTTGTTGCCGGAGAGGTGCACCTTGTCGGCGTTGACGATGATGACGAAGTCACCCATGTCAACGTGCGGCGCGTACACCGGCTTGTGCTTGCCCCTCAGGAGGGACGCGGCCTGGCTGGCCAGACGGCCCAGGACAACGTCCTGCGCGTCAATGATGTGCCACTGGCGCTGGACATCGCCGGGCTTGGGGCTGAACGTACGCACGGTCGTAGCCTTCGCTTCTTCAGTGATGGGGTCTCCGCAAGCCCGCGAGGGCTCAAGGGGACGGGTCCTGTACTGGTCACCACGGTCGACATTCAGCGCTGGCGGCACTACGGGTGACGCAACCCGATCGTCCGCCGCTGGTCATCGGCCCGGTGGACCGGCGTAAGGGCCCCTCACGTGAGATAGAGCAAGCCAATACGCATAACGAACTCGCAGAATACCGACCCAACCCCGTACGGGTCAAAACGCGCCCCGAACCGGCGTGCGATCCGGCCCCGGACGGCCCACTCCCCCCGGCTGCCGCCCGGCCGCTACCGCTCCCGCTCGACACGGCGCTCGTCCCACACCGGCTCGGGCGTCTCGCGCACCCGCCCGTCCGAGCCGAACACCAGGAACCGGTCGAAGGACCGCGCGAACCACCGGTCGTGCGTCACCGCCACCACCGTCCCGTCGTACGCCTCCAGCCCCTCCTGCAACGCCTCCGCCGACTCCAGGTCCAGGTTGTCGGTCGGCTCGTCCAGCAGCAGCGCGGTCGTGCCCGACAGCTCCAGCAGCAGGATCTGGAAACGGGCCTGCTGGCCTCCCGAAAGCCTCTCGAAGCGCTGGTCGGCCTGGCGCTCCAGCTCATAGCGGCGCAGCGCCGACATGGCCTGCCCCTTGTTCTTGGCGTGCTCACTCCACAGGATGTCCAGCAGCGTGCGCCCCAGCAGCTCGGGATGCGCGTGCGTCTGCGCGAAGTGCCCCGGCACGACCCGCGCGCCCAGCTTCCACTTCCCGGTGTGCTCCACGGGACGCTCGGCGTCCCCCGCCAGCAGCCGCAGGAAGTGCGACTTGCCGGAGCCGTTGGAGCCCAGGACCGCGACCCGCTCGCCGTAGAAGATCTCCAGGTCGAACGGTTTCATCAGCCCGGTCAGCTCCAGGCCCTCGCAGGTGATCGCCCGGACCCCCGTACGGCCGCCGTGCAGCCGCATCGTGATGTCCTGCTCGCGCGGCGGCTCCGGCGGCGGCCCGGCCTCCTCGAACTTGCGCAGCCGGGTCTGCGCGGCGGCGTACCGCGAGGCCAGCTCGTGGCTGATCGACGCCGCCTGCCGCAGCGACAGCACCAGCTTCTTGAGCTGGGCGTGCTTCTCGTCCCAGCGCCGGCGCAGCTCCTCGAAGCGCGCGAACCGCTCCTTGCGGGCCTCGTGGTACGTGGCGAAGCCGCCGCCGTGCACCCACACGTCGGAACCGGCCGGCCCCGGCTCGACGCTGACGATCTTCTCCGCGGCGCGCGCCAGCAGCTCCCGGTCGTGCGAGACGAACAACACCGTCTTACGGGTCTCGCGCAGTTGCTCCTCCAGCCACCGCTTGCCCGGCACGTCCAGATAGTTGTCCGGCTCGTCCAGCAGCAGCACCTCGTCCGTGCCGCGCAGCAGCGACTCCAGCACCAGGCGCTTTTGCTCACCGCCCGAGAGCGTGCGCACCTGACGCCACTGCGCCTTGTCGTACGGCATGCCCAGCGCGGCCATGGTGCACATGTCCCAGACCGTCTCGGCCTCGTAGCCCCGCGCCTCCGCCCAGTCGCTCAGCGCCTGCGCGTACCCCATCTGCACGTCCTCGTCATCCGAGGTCATCATCGCCAGCTCGGCGGCGTCCACGGCCGCGGCCGCCTGCCGGATCCGCGGCTGCGCGACGGAGACCAGCAGGTCACGCACCGTCCGCTCATCCCGCACCGACCCGACGAACTGCGGCATCACCCCCAGCCCGCCGCTGACCGTCACCGCCCCGCCGTGCGGCTGCAGCTCCCCCGCGATCAGCCGCAGCAGCGTCGTCTTGCCGGCGCCGTTGGCCCCCACCAGCGCCACCGAGGCGCCCTCCCCCACCCGGAAGGACACATCCCCCAGCAGGACCCTCCCGTCCGGCAGGTAGTACTCCAGATGCCCGGCTTCAAGATGTCCCATGGGCTGGATTGTCACGGCCCACCGCGCATTCCACCAATCGGTTTAGGATGCGCGGCATGAGCTTTGGGCAAGGCGGGCCGTTCGACGGCCCCGGGGGACCTCAGTCGTCGGCCCCGGACTGGGAGGCACTCGCCGCGGAGAGCGAAGCACGCGCCCGGCGCAAGCGGTGGATGCTGATCGGCGGCGGCGCTCTGGCGACCGTCGCGGTGGCCGGCATCGTCGCCACCGCGGTCGTGGCCGGCGGCGGCGACACGGCGACCGGCGGCACCACCGCGTCGCCCTCGGCCTCCGGTGTGCCGGCCGAGCCGGACGACAAGCCGTCCTTCCCGGACGTCTCCGTGCCGCCCCCGCCCAACCCCCGCGACTACATCTCCGACCCCAAGAAGGACCGGGCGCCGCTCACCCCGGCCACCCTCTTCCCCGACAAGAAGATGGTCGTCGGCGAACACATCTATCCCCGGACGAACACCTCCACCACCAAGGACTGCACCGCCGCCGTCCAGGGCGCCCTGGTCTCGGTGCTGTCCCACAACGGCTGCACCCAGTTGCTGCGCGCGACGTATTCCAAGGGCGGCGTTTCGGTCACCGTCGGTGTCGCGGTCTTCACCTCCCCGGCCCAGGCCACGAAGGTCATGAACCTCAACAAGGCCAACCTCATGCCGCTGGCCGGCGGCGGCGTCCCGGCCGGTTTCTGCCAGGGCACGCGGTGCCGGATGACGACGAACGCCACCGGCCGCTACGCCTACTTCACGATCGCCGGCTACAACGACGGCAAGCCCGTCGCCGACGCCGAGACCCAGGCCCGCCAGATCGCCCGGGACGGCGGCGCGTACGCCTTCAGCCGGATCACCCAGCGCGGCAAGGACCAGGCCACGAAGGCCGCCGCGAAGCAGGCCGAGGAAGCCCGTAAGAAGGCCGAGTCCGCCTCCTGACGGCCCCGGCCGGCCCGCCCGGGCCGGCCCACCGGGCCCGCCGTCCCCCACGCCGACGCGCCGCCTCAGCAGCAGCCGGCGCCCGGCAGGGTCCGCTTGTTGCGCGCCTCCAGATTGCGCGCCATCAGCAGCCCGTCGGCCGGGTAGCCGACCTCCTCCAGCGTCAGCCCGTGCGGCCGCACCACGTGCACCGCCGAGTCCCGCACCCCCGCGGCCAGCACCTTGCCGGCCCATTCCACCGGCCGGTGCCCGTCCCCCACGAACAGCAGCGCGCCCACCAGCGAACGCACCATGTTGTGGCAGAAGGCGTCCGCCCGCACCGTCGCGGTGATGACCCCGTCCGCGTCCCGCACCCAGCTCAGCTCCTGGAGCGTCCGGATGGTCGTCGCGCCCTCCCGCCGCTTGCAGTACGCCGCGAAATCGTGCTCGCCCACCAGCGCCCGCGAGGCTTCGTTCATCGCCTCGACGTCCAGCGCCCAGTCGTGCCAGAGCACGTGGCCGCGCAGCAGCGGGTCGACGCCCCCCGGGTGATCGGTGACCCGGTAGGCGTAGCGCCGCCAGATCGCCGAGAACCGCGCGTTGAAGCCGTACGGCGCCTCGGCCGCCCGCCAGACCCGGATGTCCTTCGGCAGCCGCCCGGCCAGCCGCCGCAGCAGCCGCTCGCCGTGCTCGGCCCACACCGTCTCCGGCAGGTCCACGTGCGCCACCTGCCCGCGGGCGTGCACCCCGGCGTCCGTCCGCCCGGCGACGGTGAGCTCATACGTCCGGTCCGACCGGGTCACCGTGCGCAGCGCGGTCTCCAGCTCCCCCTGAACGGTCCGCCGCTCCCGCTGCTTCGCCCAGCCCGAGAAGTCCTTCCCGTCATACGACAGGTCCAGCCGCACCCGGACGTACCCGGGCTCCACTTCGTCACTCACACCGCAATCCTCTCAGCCTCGCGACACGCGAAAGCGGGCCCGCCCCCGTAAGGGGACGGACCCGCTCAGTGCGCCGGAACTCAGGCGTCCTTGACCTCGTCGCCCTCGGCGGCGGCCGGAGCGGTCTCGGCCGCGGCCGGAGCCGTCTCGGCGTCCTTGGCCGCACGCTTGGTGGCGGCCTCGGCCTCACCGGTGGCCTGCTGGGCCACGGTCAGCGCCTCCACCAGCTCGATGACGGCCATGGGAGCGTTGTCGCCACGACGGTTACCGATCTTGGTGATCCGGGTGTAGCCACCCGGGCGGTTCTCGAACCGCGGACCGATCTCGGTGAAGAGCGTGTGGACGACGCTCTTGTCCGAGATGAGCTGCATGACCTGACGGCGGTTGTGAAGGTCGCCCTTCTTCGCCTTGGTCACCAGACGCTCGGCGTACGGGCGCAGACGACGGGCCTTGGCCTCGGTCGTCGTGATGCGACCGTGCTCGAAGAGAGCGGTGGCAAGGTTCCGCAGCATCAGACGCTCGTGCGCGGCGCTGCCGCCCATACGGGCACCCTTGGCGGGCTTCGGCATGGTGTTTCTCCTTCATGGCTGCACCGGCCGTATCAGGTACCGGTGTCAGTTCCCGCGAGGCGGTCGCCCCGCGGAAGATTCACGAGCCGGGACGGCTCAGTACTGCTCGGTCTCCACGAACCCGGCGTCCGCGTCGTCGTCGGCGCCGAAGGCGTCCGCGGCGGCGGTCGGGTCGAATCCGGGCGGGCTGTCCTTGAGGGCCAGGCCCATGCCGGCCAGCTTCGCCTTGACCTCGTCGATCGACTTCGCACCGAAGTTGCGGATGTCGAGCAGGTCCGCCTCGGAGCGGGCCACGAGCTCGCCCACCGAGTGGATGCCCTCGCGCTTGAGGCAGTTGTACGACCGAACGGTGAGCTCCAGCTCCTCGATCGGCAGCGCCAGGTCGGCGGCCAGGGCGGCGTCCGTGGGCGAGGGGCCCATGTCGATGCCCTCGGCGTCGATGTTGAGCTCGCGCGCCAGACCGAACAGCTCGACCAGGGTCTTACCGGCCGACGCCATGGCGTCACGCGGACGCATGGCCTGCTTGGTCTCGACGTCGACGATCAGCTTGTCGAAGTCGGTGCGCTGCTCGACACGGGTCGCCTCGACCTTGTACGTGACCTTGAGCACCGGCGAGTAGATGGAGTCGACCGGAATACGGCCGATCTCCTGGCCCACCTGCTTGTTCTGGACGGCGGAGACGTAGCCGCGACCGCGCTCGACGGTCAGCTCCATCTCCAGCTTGCCCTTGCCGTTCAGCGTGGCGAGGACCAGGTCGGGGTTGTGCACCTCGACACCGGCCGGCGGCGCGATGTCGGCGGCGGTGACCAGACCCGGGCCCTGCTTGCGCAGGTACATCACGACCGGCTCGTCGTGCTCCGAGGAGACGACGAGCTGCTTGATGTTGAGGATCAGGTCGGTGACGTCCTCCTTGACGCCCGGCACGGTGGTGAACTCGTGCAGGACACCGTCGATCCGGATCGACGTAACCGCCGCGCCGGGGATCGAGGAGAGGAGCGTGCGGCGCAGGGAGTTGCCGAGGGTGTAGCCGAAGCCCGGCTCCAGCGGCTCGATCACGAACCGCGAGCGGTATTCGTCGACGACCTCTTCGGTCAGCGAGGGGCGCTGAGCGATCAGCATGGTGAAATCCTTCAGTCGTGGGCGCCCGCTATTTGACGCCCTCTGTACTTCAAAGGGTACGGGCGGTACGGCGCCATTGGCTCCGTACCGCCCAGACCATTCAGCTCTTACTTGGAGTAGAGCTCAACGATCAACTGCTCCTGCACCTGGGTGTCGATCACCTGGCGCTCGGGCAGGCTGTGCACGAGGACCCGGAGGCTCGACGGGATCGCTTCCAGCCACGCCGGAACGGTCCTGTCGCCGGCCTCGGCCTGAGCCACCTGGAAGGGGGTCAGGTTCCGGGAGCCCTCACGGACCTCGATGATGTCGTTCGCGGACACACGAGCCGACGGAATGTCGGTCTTGCGGCCGTTCACGTTGATGTGTCCGTGACGGACAAGCTGACGGGCGTGGTCACGGGACTTGGCGAAGCCGGCCCGGTAGACCACGTTGTCGAGACGAGTCTCAAGGATGCGCAGAAGGTTCTCACCGGTCTTGCCGGACTTCTGGTTCGCTTCCTTGTAGTAGTTCACGAACTGCTTCTCAAGGACACCGTAGATGCGGCTGCACTTCTGCTTCTCACGAAGCTGCAGCAGGTACTCGCTGTCCTTGGTGCGCCCGCGTCCGTGCTCACCCGGGGGGTAAGGACGAATCTCGATCGGGCACTTTGCGCTCTCACACTTGCTGCCCTTGAGGAACAGCTTCTGCTTCTCCCGACGGCAACGCTTGCAGTCGGCCCCGGTGTAACGCGCCATATTGTCTTGTCTCCTACTTCAGCTTGTCAGACGCGGCGGCGCTTGGGCGGGCGGCATCCGTTGTGCGGGGTGGGGGTGACGTCCTGGATCGAACCCACCTCGAGGCCGGTGGCCTGGAGGGAGCGGATCGCGGTCTCACGGCCGGAGCCGGGACCCTTGACGAAGACGTCGACCTTGCGCATGCCGTGCTCCTGCGCGCGGCGAGCGGCCGACTCGGCGGCCATCTGCGCGGCGAAGGGGGTCGACTTGCGCGAGCCCTTGAAGCCGACGTGGCCGGCAGAGGCCCAAGAGATCACGTTGCCCGTGGGGTCGGTGATCGAAACGATGGTGTTGTTGAACGTGCTCTTGATGTGAGCGTGCCCGTGGGCGACGTTCTTCTTCTCCTTGCGGCGCACCTTCTTGGCGCCGGCCGTACGGCCCTTCGGAGGCATTCATTACTCCCGTGGAGGTGGTCGGTCCTACTACTCGGACCGCGATGGCCTGCGGTGACCTGGGATCGCTCCCGCACACCGCAGTGCGTCCGGTGAGGACTACTTCTTGCCCGGCTTCTTCTTGCCGGCGATCGCGCGACGCGGACCCTTGCGGGTACGGGCGTTGGTGCTGGTGCGCTGACCGTGCACCGGCAGGCCGCGGCGGTGACGCAGACCCTGGTAGCAGCCGATCTCGACCTTGCGGCGGATGTCGGCCTGAATCTCGCGACGGAGGTCACCCTCGGTCTTGAGGTTGTTGTCCACGTACTCGCGGATCTTGACCAGGTCTTCCTCGGCCAGGTCGCGAACACGGGTGTCCGGGTTCACGCCGGTGGCGGCGAGGGTCTGCTGCGACAGCGTGCGCCCGATACCGAAGACGTAGGTGAGGGCGACCTCCACGCGCTTTTCGCGCGGGAGATCAACGCCTGCGAGGCGTGCCATTGATGTGGCTCCTGATGGCTATTCGGAGGTCTTCCGCAGCACCGTTCCCGTAAGACTCTTCAGAATTACGAGCCGGGTCCCCGGCCTCCGAGCCGAGGGTGTCGTCCCCACGCGACAGATGCGGGGGTCGGGTGACTGCGTATGTACGTACTTGCTTGCGTCGCGCGAAAAACTGCGAAATGCAGGTTGGTCGGCGTGCGTCAGCCCTGGCGCTGCTTGTGGCGCAGGTTGTCGCAGATGACCATGACCCGGCCGTGACGGCGGATCACCTTGCACTTGTCGCAGATCTTCTTGACGCTCGGCTTGACCTTCATGGGATGTGAGGTTCTCCGGGTCAGTGCCGTCACCCCACGGGAGCGGGGCGCCGACAAGATCTACTTGTAGCGGTAGACGATCCGGCCACGCGTCAGGTCGTACGGAGAGAGCTCCACCACGACCCGGTCATCCGGGAGGATGCGGATGTAGTGCATCCGCATCTTGCCGCTGATGTGCGCGAGGACTTTGTGACCGTTCTGGAGCTCCACCTTGAACATCGCGTTCGGCAGAGACTCGATCACGGTGCCCTCGATCTCGATGGCACCTTGCTTCTTGGCCACGCTTCGCCTTTCGAATCGGCTACCTTGATCAGCTCTCCTGCGGCGAGCCGCTTCGAGAAGCGGGCACACGGATGCACGAGAGCCGACGCGTCAGTCTACTTCAGTGGTCACCAAAAGACGAATCCACGATTATTGCCCACCGACGGTGATCCTTAAGCGCTGGGGCGCTCGCCGGGCGCGTCAGAGCTTGGCGGACGGGTCCGGCGCGACCGTGATCCCCAGCTCGGCCAGCTTCGCCTTGCCGCCGTCCACGGCGGTCAGCACCAGCGGGCCCTCCTCCGTCAGCGCGACGGAGTGCTCCCAGTGCGAGGACCAGCTACCGTCGTTGGTCTTGACGGTCCAGTCGTCGTCGAGGACGTGCGTCTTGGCCGTGCCGAGGTTGACCATCGGCTCGATCGCGATGCAGAAACCGGGCACCAGCTTCGGACCGCGGCCGCGCCGGCGGTCGACGTAGTTCAGCAGGTGCGGGTCCATGTGCATCTGCGAGCCGATGCCGTGGCCGCCGTAGTCCTCGACGATGCCGTACTTCCCGCCGGCCGGCCGCGGCTGGCGGCGGATGTAGCCCTCGATCGCCTTGGAGATGTCCACCAGCCGGTTGCCCTTGGCGACGGCCGCGATGCCGGCCCACATCGACTCCTCGGTGACCCGGCTCAACTCGATCAGCTCCGGGGAGTGACCGGAGCCGACGAACGCGGTGTACGCGGCGTCGCCGTGCCAGCCGTCGACGATCGCGCCGCAGTCGATGGAGATGATGTCGCCGTCGCGCAGCACCGTCTCGGTGTCGGGGATGCCGTGGACCACCACGTCGTTCACCGAGGTGCAGATCGTGGCGGGGAAGCCGCCGTAGCCGAGGAAGTTCGACTTCGCGCCGTGGTCGGCGAGCACCTTGCGCGCCGCGTCGTCGAGGTCCTTCGTCGTCGCGCCCGGCACCGCGACCTCACGGGTCGCCGCGTGAATGGCGGCGACCACCAGCCCCGCCTCGCGCATCTTCGCGATCTGCTCCGGGGTCTTGATCTCCACCATGGCGGCCTGACGCCTTCCTGAACCGACGATTACGACAATGTGCGTCTTCGCGCGGCGGCCGACCGCCGCGCGGGCGCGCCCGCCCCTCCATACGATACGGCCGCGACGCCCTTGCCGGGCATCGCGGCCGTATGCGCGAAATCGAGCGGCGGTTACTCTCCGCGGCCCAGTGCGTGCATGGCGCGCCGGGTGACCTCTTCGACCTTGCCGAGGGCCGGGATCGTGACGACCAGGTCCTGGGCCTTGTAGTAGTCGATGATCGGCTCGGTCTCCGAGTGGTAGACCTCCAGGCGCTTGCGCACCGTGTCCTCGTGGTCGTCGTCCCGCTGGTACAGCTCGCCACCGCACTCGTCGCAGACGCCTTCGGCAGCCGGCTTGGCGTACTCGACGTGGAAGACGTGCGCGGAGTTGCTGCGGCAGATGCGCCGGCCGGCGATCCGCTTGACGACCTCTTCCTCCGGGACCTCCAGGTCGAGCACCGCGTCCAGCGTGATGCCCTTGCCCTTGAGGTAGACGTCGAGCGCCTCGGCCTGCTTGAGGTTGCGCGGGAATCCGTCCAGCAGGAACCCCTCGGCCGCGTCCGGCTGCTCCAGCCGGTCCTCGGCCATGCCGATCGTCACCTCGTCCGGTACCAGGTTCCCGGCGTCCATGTAGGACTTCGCCTTGACCCCCAGGGGCGTGCCCTGGCTGATGTTGGCGCGGAAGAGGTCACCCGTGGAGATGTGCGGGATCGCGAGGTTCTTGGCAAGGTACGCAGCCTGCGTACCCTTGCCGGCCCCCGGGGGTCCGACGAGGACGATTCGCATCAGCGGAGGAACCCTTCGTAGTTGCGCTGCTGGAGCTGGCTCTCGATCTGCTTCACGGTCTCCAGACCCACACCCACGATGATCAGGATGCTCGTCCCGCCGAACGGGAAGTTCTGGTTCGCGTTGAAAAGCACCAACGCCACTGTTGGTACGAGCGCGATCAGCCCCAGATACAGCGAGCCCGGCCACGTGATCCGGTTGAGCACGTAGCTGAGGTACTCGGCCGTCGGGCGACCAGCCCGGATGCCCGGGATGAAGCCACCATACTTCTTCATGTTGTCGGCAACTTCTTCGGGGTTGAAGGAGATGGCGACGTAGAAAAAGGCGAAGAAGACGATCAGCAGGAAGTACGTAACGATGTAAACCGGGTGATTTCCCTTGGTGAAGTTGGTGGCGATCCACGTCGCCCATGCCGCCTTCGACCCGCTGAACTGTGCGATCAAGGCCGGAATGTAGAGCAGCGATGACGCGAAGATGACGGGAATCACACCCGCCTGATTCACCTTGAGCGGGATGTATGTGGACGTACCGCCGTAGGAGCGGCGGCCGATCATCCGCTTCGCGTACTGCACCGGAATGCGCCGCTGGGCCTGCTCGACGAAGACCACCAGGGCGACCATCGCCAGACCCACCGCGATGACCGCGAAGAACTCGATCCAACCGTCGGCGAGCTTGCCGGTGAGCTTGATCTGCCACAGCGCGCCCGGGAAGCCCGCGGCGATCGAGATGAACATCAGGATCGACATGCCGTTGCCGATACCGCGGTCGGTCACCATCTCACCGAGCCACATGACGACGGCCGTACCGGCGGTCATCGTGATGACCATCGTGATGGTGGTGAAAATCGAATCGCTGGGAACGATCTCGCTGGCGACCTGGCAGTTCTGGAAGAGCGCACCACTGCGGGCGGTGGCCACCAGGCCGGTGCCCTGCAGCACGGCGAGCGCCACGGTCAGATAGCGGGTGTACTGGGTGATCTTCGCCTGGCCGGTCTGGCCCTCTTTCTTGAGGGCCTCCAGGCGCGGAATCACCACGGTCAGGAGCTGGAGGATGATGCTGGCCGTGATGTACGGCATGATCCCCAGCGCGAAGATCGTGATCTGGAGCAGCGCGCCGCCGCTGAACATGTTCACCAGGGCGAACAACCCGCTGTTGCCGCCGGCCTGCTTCATGCAGGTCTCGACGTTCGCGTAATTCACCCCGGGTACCGGAACATGTGCACCGATCCGGTAGAGCACCACGATGCCCAATGTGAACAGCAGCTTCTTGCGCAGGTCGGGCGTCTTGAACGCTCGGGCGAACGCGGTGAGCACGGTGCCTCCTGCGCCTCCCGCCTCTGGTGCGGGAGGTGACGGTCTTGAGGATCGACGAATACTTAGCGGCCAAAAACCGCGCAGGCTCGGCCCGCGCGGCGGGGGTCCGGGGCAAAGCCCCGGAAAACAACAGTGCACGCCACCTTACCGGCGACCGTACCCCCCGTGGAACGACCAACCGGGGATGCCCCAATCAATGGGCATCCCCGGTCAGTTGAACCAACGAACTCAGAGGAGTTCGGTGACGGTGCCGCCGGCAGCGGCGATCTTCTCCTTGGCGGAGCCGGAGACGGCGTCAACCGTCACCTGCAGCGCCACGGAGACCTCGCCGGCGCCGAGCACCTTGACGAGCTCGTTCTTGCGAACAGCACCCTTGGCGACCAGATCGGCCACCGTAACCTCGCCACCCTCGGGGAACAGCGCGGTCAGCTTGTCCAGGTTCACGACCTGGAACTGCTTGTGGGCGGGGTTCTTGAAGCCCTTGAGCTTCGGGAGACGCATGTGGAGGGGCATCTGCCCGCCCTCGAAGCGCTCCGGAACCTGGTAACGGGCCTTGGTGCCCTTGGTACCACGACCAGCGGTCTTACCCTTGGACGCCTCACCACGACCCACACGGGTCTTGGCGGTCTTGGCGCCCGGGGCGGGCCGGAGGTTGTGGACCTTCAGCGGGTTGTTCTCCGCCATGTCAGTCGACCTCCTCAACCGTCACGAGGTGGCGGACGGTGTGCACCATGCCGCGGAACTCGGGGCGGTCCTCCTTGACAACCACGTCGTTCAGGCGCTTGAGCCCGAGCGAACGCAGCGTGTCGCGGTGGTTCTGCTTGCTACCGATGAAGGACTTCGTCTGCGTGATCTTGAGGTGCGCCATTACGCGGTCACCCCGGCACGCGCCCGCAGCAGAGCGGCGGGAGCAACGTCCTCCAGCGGCAGGCCACGACGGGCCGCGATCTCCTCGGGGCGCTGAAGGCCCTGAAGCGCGGTCACCGTGGCGTGCACGATGTTGATCGGGTTCGACGAACCGAGCGACTTGCTCAGCACGTCGTGGATGCCCGCGCACTCCAGAACGGCGCGCACGGGACCACCGGCGATCACACCGGTACCGGGGGAAGCCGGCTTGAGCAGGACAACGCCCGCAGCCTTCTCGCCCTGGATGGGGTGAGGGATGGTGCCCTGGATACGGGGGACCTTGAAGAAGTTCTTCTTGGCCTCTTCCACGCCCTTGGCGATGGCAGCCGGAACTTCCTTGGCCTTGCCGTAACCGACACCTACGGTGCCGTCACCGTCGCCCACCACGACCAGCGCGGTGAAGCTGAAACGGCGACCACCCTTGACAACCTTGGCGACGCGGTTGATCGCGACAACGCGCTCAACGTACGCGGTCTTCTCGGCGGCAGCGCCACCGTCGCGACCCTTCCGGTCCCGCCGCTCGCCGCCACCGGCACCGCTTCCGCGGCGCTGGGGTCCAGCCATTGGATTTACCTCTCTCTGTTACGTCCGCTAGCTCCGGAACCGGGGCTTAGAACTTCAGCCCGGCTTCGCGGGCGGCGTCCGCCAGAGCGGCAATGCGCCCGGCGTACTGGTTGCCACCGCGGTCGAACACGACGGCCTCGACGCCGGCGGCCTTGGCGCGCTCAGCGACCAGGGACCCGACCTGCTTGGCCTGGTCGCCCTTGCTGCCCTCGCCACCACGGATCGACGCGTCCAGGTGCGACGCCGACGCGAGCGTGCGGCCCGCGATGTCGTCGATGACCTGAGCGGTGATGCCGCGGTTGGAGCGCGTCACGACCAGGCGGGGGCGCTCGGGGGTACCCGCGATCCGCTTACGGATGCGGATGTGGCGCCGCTTGAGGGCGGCACCCTTACGGGCGTTGCCCTTCGCGATCTTCACACCGTATGCCATGGCTTACTTACCAGCCTTTCCGACCTTGCGGCGGATGACCTCGCCGGCGTACTTGACGCCCTTGGCCTTGTACGGGTCAGGCTTGCGCAGCTTGCGGATGTTCGCCGCAACCTCGCCGACCTTCTGCTTGTCGATGCCCTCGACGCTGAGCTTGGTCGGGGACTCGACCTTGAAGGAGATGCCCTCGGGGGCCTCGATCACGATGGGGTGGCTGTAGCCCAGCGCGAACTCCAGGCTGGAGCCCTTCGCCTGGACTCGGTAACCGACACCGCTGATCTCGAGCGCCTTGCTGTAGCCCTGGGTCACGCCGGTGATCATGTTCGCCACCAGCGTGCGGGACAGGCCGTGCAGGGCCTTGTTCTGACGCTCGTCGTTCGGGCGGGTGACGTTCAGAACGCCGTCCTCACCCTTGGCGACCTCGATGGGCGCGGCGACGGTGTGCGAGAGAGAACCCTTGGGGCCCTTCACCGCGACCGTCCGGCCATCGATGGTGACGTCCACACCAGCGGGAACCGGGATGGGCAGCTTGCCAATACGCGACATTAGCTATTCCTCCGTTCCCTGGTTACCAGACGTAGGCGAGGACTTCCCCACCCACGCCCTTCTTGCTGGCCTGCTGGCCGGTCAGGAGACCGTGGGACGTGGAGATGATCGCCACGCCCAGGCCGCCGAGGACCTTCGGCAGGTTGGTGGACTTTGCGTAGACCCGCAGGCCCGGCTTCGAAATCCGCTTGATGCCGGCGATCGAGCGCTCGCGGTTCGGGCCGAACTTCAGCTCGAGGGTGAGGTTCTTGCCAACCTCGGCGTCCTCGACGTTCCAGCCGGTGATGTAACCCTCCTGCTGGAGGATCTCCGCGATGTGCGACTTGATCTTGCTGTGCGGCATCACGACGGTGTCGTGGTACGCCGAGTTCGCGTTACGCAGACGGGTCAGCATGTCTGCGATGGGATCAGTCATGGTCATGAATTGGCCTTCGGCCTCTCTCGCCGGGGTTTCCTATGTGCGCCATCCCTCTCCCCGATCAGAGTCGGGACGGGTGCGGCGCGGGGACCTACGGCGTAGTAAGCGACGTTATGCGGGCGGTGCCCGCGGTCGGTCTCGGGCGGCGGGGCGCCCAACCCTTCTACCTTACGGGACGAAGGGCCGGGCACCTGCCGACCGGATGCTTACCGAGAGCCTCCGGGCAAACCCACCAGAAATTCCTGTCGCCTGTAAGGCACCCTTGAGGGGCGGCGGTTGGGCGACGGGAGGGCGGGTTTACCAGGAGCTCTTGGTCACGCCCGGCAGCTCGCCACGGTGAGCCATCTCACGAAGGCACACGCGGCACAGGCCGAACTTGCGGTAGACGGAGTGCGGCCGGCCGCAGCGCTGGCAACGCGTGTACGCGCGCACAGCAAACTTCGGCTTGCGAGCCGCCTTAGCGATCAGAGCCTTCTTCGCCACGGTCAGTTCTCCTTGAACGGGAAGCCGAGGTGACGAAGCAGGGCGCGGCCCTCATCGTCGTTGGACGCCGTGGTAACCACGGTGATGTCCATGCCCCGCGTCCGGTCGATCTTGTCCTGGTCGATCTCGTGGAACATGACCTGCTCCGTGAGACCGAAGGTGTAGTTGCCCCGACCGTCGAACTGCTTCGGGGACAGACCACGGAAGTCGCGGATGCGCGGCAGCGCCAGCGACAGCAGGCGGTCCAGGAACTCCCACATGCGGTCACCGCGGAGGGTGACGTGGGCACCGATCGGCTGGCCCTCACGCAGCTTGAACTGCGCGATGGACTTACGGGCCTTGGTGACGGCCGGCTTCTGGCCGGTGATCGTGGTGAGGTCCTTGATGGCACCCTCGATCAGCTTGGAGTCGCGGGCGGCGTCGCCCACACCCATGTTGACCACGATCTTGGTCAGGCCGGGGATCTGCATGACGTTCTCGTAGGAGAACTCGTCCTTCAGCTTCCCGGCGATCTCTTCGCGGTAGCGCTGCTTGAGGCGCGGCGCGTTGGTGGTGGCAGTCATCAGATGTCCTCACCGGTCCGCTTGGCAACGCGGATCTTGTTGCCCTCGTCGTCGAAGCGGTATCCGACGCGGGTGACGACCTTGTTACCGTCCTTCTCCACGATCAACTGAACGTTGCTGACGTGGATGGGGGCTTCGGTCGTCACGATGCCGCCGGTCTTCGAACCACGAGCGGTCTGGCCGGCCTTGGTGTGCTTCTTGACCCGGTTGACACCCTCGACAAGAACGCGGTCCTCGCGGGGGAAGGCCTGAATGACCTTGCCCTGCTTGCCCTTGTCCTTACCGGTGATGACCTGGACCAGGTCGCCCTTCTTGATCTTCATCGGTTACAGCACCTCCGGCGCGAGCGAGATGATCTTCATGAACTTCTTCTCGCGCAGCTCCCGGCCCACCGGGCCGAAGATGCGGGTGCCGCGGGGGTCGCCATCGTTCTTGAGGATGACGGCCGCGTTCTCGTCGAAGCGGATGTACGAGCCGTCCGGACGGCGGCGCTCCTTGACGGTGCGAACGATGACGGCCTTGATGACGTCACCCTTCTTCACGTTGCCACCGGGGATCGCGTCCTTCACGGTGGCGACAATGACGTCACCGATGCCCGCGTAGCGGCGACCGGAACCACCGAGAACACGGATGCAAAGGATTTCCTTCGCACCAGTGTTGTCGGCGACGCGCAGTCGCGACTCCTGCTGGATCACGTCTATCTCCTGATCGTCTGCCGGTTCCCGGCAGGGACTTCCGTGGAAGTCCCTGCCGAGCCTGGCGGAACTGACCTGAGCCGAAAAGCTCAGGCGGTATCTCTCGGAATTCCCTTACGGGAATGTCCTACTTGGCCTTCTCGAGGATCTCGACGATGCGCCAGCGCTTCGTGGCGGACAGCGGCCGGGTCTCCATCAGGAGGACGCGGTCACCGACACCAGCGGCGTTCTGCTCGTCGTGCGCCTTGAGCTTGTTCGTACGGCGGATGACCTTGCCGTACAGGGCGTGCTTGACGCGGTCCTCGACGGCGACGACGACGGTCTTGTCCATCTTGTCGCTGACGACGAGACCCTCGCGGGTCTTGCGGAAACCGCGGTCGTTGGTCTCAGTCACATTCTTCTCGCTCATCAGGCGCTCTCCACCGTCTCGATGCCCAGCTCGCGCTCACGCATCAGGGTGTAGATCCGGGCGATGTCCTTGCGGACGGCCTTCAGCCGGCCGTGGTTCTCGAGCTGTCCGGTCGCCGCCTGGAAGCGGAGGTTGAACAGCTCCTCCTTGGCCTCACGAAGCTTTCCGACGAGGTCCTCGTCATTCAGCTCGCGCAGCTCGGTCGCCTTGGTACCGGCCGCCATCACGACTCACCTGCCTCGCGCCGCACGATGCGGCACTTCATCGGAAGCTTGTGGGCGGCGCGGGTCAGCGCCTCCTTGGCAACCTTTTCGTTCGGGAAGGACAGCTCGAACATCACCCGACCGGGCTTGACGTTCGCGACCCACCACTCCGGAGAACCCTTACCGGAACCCATGCGGGTTTCGGCCGGCTTCTTCGTCAGCGGACGGTCGGGGTAGATGTTGATCCACACCTTGCCGCCACGCTTGATGTGACGCGTCATGGCGATACGAGCGGACTCGATCTGACGGTTCGTCACGTAAGCGGGGGTAACGGCCTGGATGCCGTACTCACCGAAGGCCAGCTCGGTGCCACCCTTGGCCATACCACTGCGCTTCGGGTGGTGCTGCTTGCGGTGCTTGACCCTGCGAGGGATCAGCATGTCGGTCAGGCCTCCGTTCCGGGGGTCTCCGCCGGAGCAGAGGCAGCGACCTCGGCCTTGGGGGCCTCGGCAGCGTTCTGCTGCGGCTTGCGGCCGCCGCGGCCACCGCGCTCGCCGCCACCGCGACGCGGGCGGTCGTTGCCGCCACCGCGAGCCGGGCGGTTACCCGCACGGGCGGCAGCGTTCTCGGCGCGAACCTCGGCGATGTTCTTGACGTCGCCCTTGTAGATCCAGACCTTCACGCCGATACGGCCGAAGGTGGTCTTGGCCTCGAAGAAGCCGTAGTCGACGTTCGCACGGAGCGTGTGCAGGGGCACGCGGCCCTCGCGGTAGAACTCCGAGCGGGACATCTCGGCGCCACCGAGGCGGCCACCGCACTGGATCTTGATGCCCTTGGCGCCGGCCTTCATCGTCGACTGCATGCTCTTACGCATGGCGCGACGGAAGGAGACGCGGGAGGAGAGCTGCTCGGCGACGGCCTGGGCCACGAGCTGAGCATCGGTCTCGGGGTTCTTGACCTCGAGGATGTTGAGCTGGACCTGCTTGCCGGTCAGCTTCTCCAGCTCGCCGCGGATGCGGTCGGCCTCGGCGCCGCGGCGACCGATGACGATGCCCGGACGAGCGGTGTGGATGTCAACGCGGACGCGCTCACGGGTGCGCTCGATCTCAACCTTCGAGATACCGGCGCGCTCCATGCCCTTCGTCATCATGCGACGAATGGCGACGTCTTCCTTGACGTAGTCCTTGTACAGCTTGTCGGCGTACCAGCGCGACTTGAAGTCGGTGGTGATGCCGAGCCGGAACCCGTGCGGGTTAACCTTCTGGCCCATTACCGGGTTCCTTCCTTGCTGCTGACGACCACGGTGATGTGGCTGGTCCGCTTGCGGATCCGGTAGGCACGACCCTGTGCACGCGGCCGGAACCGCTTCAGGGTCGGGCCCTCGTCGACGTACGCCTCAGTGATGACGAGGCTGCCGGCGTCGGTGTGGTCGTAGTTGTGCGCCGCGTTGGCAATGGCGCTGTCCAGCACCTTGCCAACCGGCACGCTCGCGGCCTGCGGGGCGAAACGCAGGACCGCCTGAGCCTCCGTGGCATCCATGCCACGGATAAGGTCCACCACGCGGCGGGCCTTCATGGGCGTGACGCGGATGTACCGCGCCTGGGCCCTGGCTTCCATGGTTGTCCCTTCGGTGTCAGTCATAGTCTTCGCACTCCGCCGATCAACGACGCCGCGACTTGCGGTCGTCCTTCTCGTGGCCGCGGAAGGTGCGGGTCGGCGCAAACTCGCCGAGCTTGTGGCCGACCATCGACTCGGTGACGAACACCGGGACGTGCTTGCGGCCGTCGTGCACCGCGATCGTGTGGCCGAGCATGGCCGGGACGATCATGGAGCGGCGGGACCAGGTCTTGATGACGTTCTTGGTGCCTGCTTCGTTCTGGACATCCACCTTCTTGCTCAGGTGGTCGTCGACGAAGGGCCCCTTCTTGAGACTGCGCGGCATCTAAACCCGCTCCTAGCGCTTCTTGTTCGTCTTGCGGCGGCGGACGATGTACTTGTTGCTGGCCTTCTTCGGCGAGCGAGTACGACCCTCCTTCTTGCCCCAGGGCGAGACCGGGTGGCGACCACCGGAGGTCTTGCCCTCACCACCACCGTGCGGGTGGTCGACCGGGTTCATCACGACACCACGCACGGTCGGGCGGACGCCCTTCCAGCGCATACGGCCGGCCTTGCCCCAGTTGATGTTCGACTGCTCGGCGTTGCCGACCTCGCCAACAGTGGCGCGGCAGCGGACGTCGACCAGGCGGATCTCACCGGAGGGCATACGAAGGTGGGCGTGCGTGCCCTCCTTCGCGAGCAACTGCACGGAGGCACCGGCCGAGCGGGCGAACTTCGCACCGCCGCCCGGACGCAGCTCGATCGCGTGGATCGTCGTACCCACGGGGATGTGACGCAGCGGCAGGTTGTTACCCGGCTTGATGTCGGCGCCAGGGCCGTTCTCAATCCGGGCACCCTGGGCCAGGCCACGGGGCGCGATGATGTAGCGCTTCTCGCCGTCTGCGTAGTGCAGCAGCGCGATGCGCGCGGTGCGGTTGGGGTCGTACTCGATGTGCGCGACCTTGGCCGGCACGCCGTCCTTGTCGTGACGACGGAAGTCGATCACTCGGTAGGCGCGCTTGTGGCCACCGCCCTGGTGGCGAACGGTCACACGACCGGCGTTGTTACGGCCGCCCTTGCTGTGCAGCGGGCGGACCAGCGACTTCTCCGGCGTGGACCGCGTGATCTCGACAAAGTCGGCGACGCTGGAGCCACGACGGCCCGGGGTCGTCGGCTTGTACTTGCGGATACCCATTTCTCAGTCCTCGTCCGATTCCGGACGACTCGGACTCCGTTAGGAGACCGGGCCGCCGAAGATGTCGATACGGTCGCCCTCGGCGAGGGTCACGATGGCGCGCTTGGTGTTCGCGCGCTTTCCGAAACCGGTCTTGGTGCGCTTGCGCTTACCCTGACGGTTGATCGTGTTGACCCCGGTGACCTTGACCGAGAAGACCGCCTCGACGGCCTGCTTGATCTGGGTCTTGTTGGAGCCGGGCGCGACGATGAACGTGTACTTGTTCTCGTCCAGCAGCGCGTAGCTCTTCTCCGAGACAACCGGCTTGACGAGAATGTCGCGCGGGTCCGAGAAGGTCTTGCTGGTAACGGTCGCCTCAGACATCAGGCCTCGCTCCCTTCGGTGTCAGCGGCCTTGGGGCCAGACACGAAGGACTCGAAGGCGGCCTTGGTGAAGACCACGTCGTCAGAGACGAGCACGTCGTACGTGTTCAACTGGCCCGGCTCCAGGATGTGCACCTGGGGCAGGTTGCGGGCGGACAGCCACGCGGCCTCGTCGCTGCGCTCGACGACCAGGAGCACGTTCTTGCGCTCGCTGACCTTGCCGAGGAGGTCCTTGGCGGCCTTGGTGGAGATCGCGCCCTCGACCACGCCGGAGACGACGTGGATGCGGCTGTTGCGGGCCCGGTCGGTGAGGGCACCGCGCAGGGCGGCGACCTTCATCTTCTTGGGCGTCCGCTGCGAGTAGTCACGCGGCACGGGGCCGTGGACGACGCCACCGCCGGCGAACTGCGGCGCACGGGTCGAACCCTGGCGCGCGCGGCCGGTGCCCTTCTGGCGGTAAGGCTTCCTGCCACCGCCGCGGACCTCGCCGCGAGTCTTGGTCTTGTGCGTGCCCTGACGGGCAGCGGCCAACTGAGCGACAACGACCTGGTGGATCAGCGGAATGCTGACCTTGGCGTCGAAGATCTCCGTGGGGAGCTCGACGGTACCGGCCTTGTCGCCTGCCGGCGAAAGGATGTCAATGGTGCTCATCGTTACCTCAGGCCCCCTTGGCCGCGGTACGGACCAGGACGAGGCCGCCGTTCGGACCAGGAACTGCGCCCTTGATGAGCAGCAGGCCCTTCTCCGCGTCAACGGCATGGACGGTCAGGTTCTGGGTGGTGACCCGCTCGTTGCCCATGCGACCGGCCATCCGCATGCCCTTGAACACGCGGCCGGGGGTGGCACAGCCACCGATGGAGCCAGGCTTACGGTGCACACGGTGGGCACCGTGGGAGGCCTTGCCGCCATGGAAGCCGTGACGCTTCATGACACCGGCGAAGCCCTTGCCCTTGCTCTTGCCGGTCACGTCCACCTTGACACCGGACTCGAAGGTCTCGGCGTTCACTTCCTGGCCGAGGGTGTACTCGCCGGCGTCGGCGGTACGGACCTCGACGAGGTGGCGGCGGGGCGTGACGTCGGCCTTGGCGAAGTGGCCCTTGAGGGGCTTGTTCACCTTGCGCGGGTCGATCTCGCCGAAGGCGATCTGGACGGAGTCGTAGCCGTCCTTGTCATTGGTGCGCACCTGGGTAACGACGCAGGGGCCGGCCTTGACAACAGTGACCGGGACGACACGGTTGTTCTCGTCCCAGACCTGAGTCATGCCGAGCTTCTCGCCCAGGATGCCCTTGATCTGCTTTGCCATCTCTTCCGCGCCTCTCAGAGCTTGATCTCGATGTCAACGCCGGCCGGAAGGTCCAGGCGCATCAGCGAGTCAACGGTCTTGGGCGTCGGGTCGAGAATGTCGATCAGGCGCTTGTGCGTGCGCATCTCGAAGTGCTCGCGCGAGTCCTTGTACTTGTGCGGCGACTTGATGACGCAGTACACGTTCTTCTCAGTGGGCAGCGGCACCGGGCCCGCGACCGACGCACCAGTGCGGGTCACCGTCTCGACGATCTTCTTCGCCGAGGAGTCGATGACCTCGTGGTCGTAGGCCTTGAGCCGGATGCGGATCTTCTGTCCCGCCATGGCTACTCAGTAGTCCTGTCTCTCGTAACGCTCTGGGACCCGATGCGCTGTGCGTCTTGCGACGCACTGTCCAACCTCCGACCCACGCGGTCGGGCGTGTCGCACCCCTTCCCGTAAATCTCCACAAGGGAGATCCTTCAAGAAGGAGAGAGTGGGGGAAGAACACCCACCGGGCGCCTGGCTGGTACCCCGCTGACGCTTCCCGGAAGATTCCCGTACTTCCGCCCCTGCACCTCGCGGTGCACCGCATGGGACGACGAATACCTGGGACTCGCTTCCAGTCCTCCCGGCGGGAGGCGCGCAGCATCGGCACTCAACCGAGCAACCTGGCTAGTGTGCCACACATGGGTGGTATAAGGCCAATCGGGCCCCAACTGTCAAGGAGCCCCGCCCACCAAGTGGTGGGCGGGGCTCCTCGGTTGCTCCTGGGAGCTACCCGGTCAACCGGATCGACAATTACTTGTTGATCTTGGTGACCTGGCCGGCGCCGACGGTCCGGCCACCCTCACGGATGGCGAACTTCAGGCCCTCCTCCATGGCGACCGGCTGAATCAGCTCGACCGTCATCTCGGTGTTGTCGCCCGGCATGACCATCTCGGTGCCCTCGGGGAGGGTCACGACGCCGGTCACGTCCGTGGTACGGAAGTAGAACTGCGGGCGGTAGTTGTTGAAGAAGGGGGTGTGACGGCCACCCTCGTCCTTCGACAGGATGTACGCCTGGGCCTCGAACGAGGTGTGGGGCGTGACCGAACCCGGCTTGATGATGACCTGGCCGCGCTCGACGTCCTCGCGCTTGATACCGCGAAGCAGCAGACCGACGTTCTCACCGGCCTGGCCCTCGTCGAGGAGCTTCCGGAACATCTCGATACCGGTGACCGTGGTGGTGGTCTTCTCGGTCTTGATGCCGATGATGTCGACGGTCTCGTTGACCTTGAGGACACCACGCTCGATACGACCGGTGACAACGGTGCCACGGCCGGTGATCGTGAAGACGTCCTCGATCGGCATCAGGAACGGCTTGTCGACGTCACGCTCGGGCTGCGGGATGGACTCGTCCACGGCCTTCATCAGGTTGAGGACGGAGTCACCCCACTCCTTGTCGCCCTCGAGCGCCTTGAGCGCCGAGACCTTGACGACCGGAACGTCGTCGCCGGGGAACTCGTACTCGGAGAGGAGCTCACGGACCTCGAGCTCGACGAGCTCCAGGATCTCCTCGTCGTCCACCATGTCGGCCTTGTTCAGGGCGACAACGATGTAGGGAACGCCGACCTGGCGGGCCAGGAGCACGTGCTCCTTGGTCTGCGGCATCGGGCCGTCGGTGGCGGCGACCACGAGGATCGCGCCGTCCATCTGCGCGGCACCCGTGATCATGTTCTTGATGTAGTCCGCGTGACCGGGGCAGTCGACGTGGGCGTAGTGACGCGACTCGGTCTGGTACTCGACGTGCGCGATCGAAATCGTGATACCGCGCTGGCGCTCCTCAGGAGCCTTGTCGATCTGGTCGAAGGCCGAGGCCTCGTTCAGGTCCGGGTACGCGTCGTGCAGCACCTTGGTAATGGCGGCCGTGAGGGTCGTCTTACCGTGGTCGATGTGACCGATGGTGCCGATGTTGACGTGCGGCTTAGTCCGCTCGAACTTCGCCTTCGCCACTGGTTCCTCCTGAAGTGGTTCTGTACGCCTTACTCATCGGCGCCAGGTGATCTTTGCTGGGATGCCGGCTGCGGGGGCAATCCTCACGGATTGCGGGGATTACCCCGGCAGACGGTGTCAAGCCTAAAGCGTGTTCCGACTCTCGGGAGACGGTCCTATTCGCCCTTGGCCTTCGCGATGATCTCCTCGGCGACGTTCCGGGGAACCTCGGCGTAGGAGTCGAACTGCATCGAGTAGCTTGCGCGACCCGACGTCTTGCTGCGGAGGTCTCCGACGTAGCCGAACATCTCCGAGAGCGGAACCAGGCCCGTGACGAGCTTGGCGCCGCTGCGCTCCTCCATGGACTGAATCTGACCACGACGGGAGTTGATGTCGCCGATCACGTCGCCCATGTAGTCCTCGGGCGTGGTGACCTCGACCTTCATCATCGGTTCGAGCAGGGCCGGGGAAGCCTTGCGGGCGGCCTCCTTGAAGGCCATCGAACCGGCGATCTTGAACGCCATCTCGGACGAGTCGACCTCGTGGAAGGCACCGTCGAGAAGCGTGACCTTGACGCCCGTCAGCGGGTAGCCGGCGAGAACACCGAACTCCATGGCCTCCTGGCAGCCCGCGTCCACGGACGGGATGTACTCCCGCGGGATACGGCCACCGGTGACCTTGTTCTCGAACTCGTACCCGTCGCCTTCGAGCGGCGCGATCGCGATCTGCACCTTGGCGAACTGGCCGGAACCACCAGTCTGCTTCTTGTGCGTGTAGTCGAGACGCTCGACGGCCTTGCGCAGGGTCTCGCGGTAGGCGACCTGCGGCTTGCCGACGTTGGCCTCGACCCGGAACTCACGGCGCATACGGTCGACCAGCACGTCGAGGTGCAGCTCGCCCATACCCGCGATGATGGTCTGGCCGGTCTCCTCGTCGGTGTGGACCTGGAACGACGGGTCCTCTTCGGCGAGGCGCTGGATGGCGACACCCAGCTTCTCCTGGTCGCCCTTGGACTTGGGCTCGATGGCGACCTGGATGACCGGAGCCGGGAAGTCCATGGACTCCAGGATCACCGGGTGCGCGGAGTCGCAGAGGGTCTCACCGGTGGTGGTCTGCTTCAGACCCATGACGGCGACGATGTCACCGGCACCCACCGACTCGATCTCCTCACGCTTGTTCGCGTGCATCCGGTAGATCTTGCCGATGCGCTCCTTCTTGCCCTTCACCGAGTTCTGCACCTGCGAGCCGGCCTCAAGGCGGCCCGAGTACACCCGGATGAAGGTGAGCTTGCCCAGGTGGGGGTCGCTCGCAATCTTGAACGCCAGAGCCGCGAGCGGCTCGTCGTCGGACGGCTTGCGCGTGACGGTCTCCTCCGGGTCGTTGACCGCGTGGCCCTCAATGGCCTCGACGTCCAGCGGGGAGGGGAGGTAACGCACAACCGCGTCCAGCAGCGGCTGGACACCCTTGTTCTTGAACGCGGTACCGCAGAACACCGGGGTGACGGTCGTGCCGCCGCCCTTGCCGGAGGCGATGGTGATCCGGCGGATCGCCGCGTAAAGCTGCTCCACGGAGGGCTCTTCGCCCTCCAGGTACAGCTCCATGATCTCTTCGTCGTTCTCCGCGACGGCTTCGAGCAGCTTGCCGCGCCACTCGTCGGCCGCCTCGGTGTGCGAAGCCGGGATGTCGACGACGTCGTACATCTCGCCCTTGGCGGCCTCGGCGGACCACACGAAGGCCTTCATGGTGACGAGGTCAACGACACCCTTGAAGTCCATCTCGGTGCCGATCGGAAGCTGCATGACCAGCGGCACCGCGCCGAGGCGGTCCACGATCATGTCGACGCAGCGGTGGAACTCCGCGCCGGTCCGGTCGAGCTTGTTGACGAAGCAGATGCGCGGCACGCCGTAGCGGTCCGCCTGACGCCAAACGGTCTCGGACTGGGGCTCGACACCGGCGACACCGTCGAACACCGTCACCGCACCGTCCAGGACGCGCAGCGAGCGCTCCACCTCGACCGTGAAGTCGACGTGGCCCGGGGTGTCGATGATGTTGATGGTGTTGTCGACGTCTTCCAGCGGCCAGTGGCAGGTCGTCGCGGCAGACGTGATGGTGATGCCGCGCTCCTGCTCCTGCTCCATCCAGTCCATCGTGGCAGCGCCGTCGTGGACCTCACCGATCTTGTACGAAACGCCGGTGTAGAACAGGATCCGCTCGGTGGTGGTCGTCTTGCCCGCGTCGATGTGGGCCATGATCCCGATGTTGCGGACCTTGGCCAGGTCAAGCGAAGTGGTGGCCATATCGGCTCAATCTTCTCTCGGTCTCGATGTGGGTTGCGACTACCAGCGGTAGTGCGCGAAGGCCTTGTTGGACTCGGCCATCTTGTGCGTGTCCTCACGCTTCTTGACCGAAGCGCCGAGGCCGTTGGAGGCGTCGAGCAGTTCGTTCATGAGGCGCTCGGTCATGGTCTTCTCGCGGCGGGCGCGGGAGTAGCCCACGAGCCAGCGGAGCGAGAGGGTCGCGGCGCGGCCGGGCTTGACCTCGACCGGGACCTGGTAGGTCGCGCCACCGACGCGGCGGGACTTGACCTCAAGGGTCGGCTTGATGTTCTCGAGCGCGCGCTTGAGCGTGATGACCGGGTCGTTACCGGTCTTCTCGCGCAGACCCTCCATGGCGCCGTAAACGATGCGCTCAGCGGTGGAGCGCTTGCCGTTCAGCAGAACCTTGTTGATGAGGGAGGTCACCAGAGGAGAGCCGTAGACCGGGTCGATGATGACCGGGCGCTTCGGGGCGGGGCCCTTACGAGGCATTCTTACTTCTCCTTCTTGGCGCCGTAGCGGCTGCGAGCCTGCTTGCGGTTCTTGACGCCCTGCGTGTCGAGGGAGCCGCGGATGATCTTGTACCGAACACCCGGCAGGTCCTTCACACGGCCGCCGCGCACGAGCACGATCGAGTGCTCCTGGAGGTTGTGGCCCTCACCCGGAATGTAAGCGGTGACCTCGATCCCGCTGGTCAGACGCACACGCGCGACCTTACGCAGGGCCGAGTTCGGCTTCTTCGGGGTGGTCGTGAAAACACGCGTGCAGACGCCGCGGCGCTGGGGGGAACCCTCAAGCGCGGGCGTCTTGTTCTTCTCGACCTTGTCCTGCCGGCCCTTGCGGACCAGCTGCTGGATCGTAGGCACCGTTTCTCCGGTTTCTGTGTGCCAGTCTCGGTAAAGCTAACCTGGAACATTCACCGACCCACGCGGTCGGGTGTGTCGAATACTGCAGTCCATACCCTCGCTGGAACGAGGATGGCGGCAGATCGCGGTGTCGAGACCCGGCTCCCGTGCGGGGGACACTCCCCGACGAAGTCCCTCCGGGCTTTACGGCCCGGGAGGCGCTCCATGGGAGATTGCGCGCACGGCAGCCCAGGGACACCCCAGGCACAAGGTCAGAGCGTACCTACCGCATGAGCTGCGGTCAAAACAAATGCACACGCGAAGGACACGCCGGACTCCTCACGGCGTTGCCCGCCACCGTAGTGCGATCCACGGCCGGACGGAAGAAGGCGCCGCATCCCCGCGACGGCCCCCGGCCACCACCGGAAACGGGCCCGCGCCCCAATGATCCACTACGGCCGCCGCGGCAGGTCCCTCAGGAGTGGGAGACCGCGACGAGGACGAACACCAGGAGGAACAGTGCCCAGGCGCCGATACCCAGCCAGCCGAGCACCAGGCCGGCGATGGCCTGACCGTCCCCGCGCTCACCGGTCCGGCGGATCTCGGTCCGCGCCTTGTGGCCGAGGATCACCGCCGGGATCGCCGTCAGCCCCCACGTCACCGGCATCATGATCCCGCACACCAGCGCGCCCGTCGCGGAGCTGTTGGTGTGCACCGGCATCGGCATCTGCATGGGCATCGGCATGAACGTCGCGGGCACTCCGGGCTGCGGCGCGAACTGCGCCTGCGGCACCGGTCCCTGCGGGAGATCCGACACCAGCATCTGGAGTTCGGAGTGCGTCTGCGCCTGATAGGCACGGCCCATCCGCTGCTCGTACTCCGCCTGGCCGAGCCGGCCCTCGGCAAAACCCGCCTTCAGCACATCGATCGCGCGTTCACGATCGGCGTGCGAGGCACGCATGGCCGGCATCTGATACGGCGGCTGAGCGGGCTGCCCACCCTGCCACGGCTGGAATGCCATGTCGCGAACCTCCCCCCGCTCGACAGTTGACCCCATCTTCTCATCACAGACGCGGCAATGGGAGGACCAGTTCCCCCCAGGGCATGGGGACGCGAACGGCCCGACCGCCGGCCTCGCGCACGCGCGCCGTACACCGCCCGCCAGGACGCCACGGGCATCTCCCCCCTGCGGCACCACGCGCCCGCCCCCAGCGGCCCCCCAACGCCGCAGGGCGGCCACCCCGGTGGGGTGACCGCCCTGCGTTCAGCCGAAACCGGCGAACCGGATCGCTTACTGGTTGTACGGACCGTAGTCGTAGTCCTCCAGCGGGACCGCCTGGCCGGAGCCGGTGCCGAAGGGCGAGTAGTCGATGTCGTCGTAACCGACGGCCGAGTACATCGCGGCCTTGGCTTCCTCGGTGGGCTCGACCCGGATGTTGCGGTAGCGGGACAGGCCCGTACCGGCCGGGATGAGCTTACCGATGATGACGTTCTCCTTGAGGCCGATCAGGGAGTCGGACTTGGCGTTGATCGCCGCGTCCGTCAGCACCCTGGTCGTCTCCTGGAAGGACGCCGCCGACAGCCAGGACTCGGTGGCCAGCGAAGCCTTGGTGATACCCATGAGCTGCGGACGGCCCGAGGCCGGGTGGCCGCCTTCCGCCACGACACGACGGTTCTCGCCCTCGAACTTCGTGCGCTCCACCAGCTCGCCCGGCAGCAGCTCCGCGTCGCCGGACTCGATGATCGTCACACGGCGCAGCATCTGCCGGATGATGATCTCGATGTGCTTGTCGTGGATCGCCACGCCCTGGCTGTTGTAGACCTTCTGGACCTCGCCGACCAGGTGGACCTGGACGGCACGCTGGCCGAGGATCCGCAGCACGTCGTGCGGGTTGATCGCACCCACGGTCAGCGGCTGGCCGACCTGGACGTGGTCGCCCTCGCCCACCAGGAGGCGGGCACGCTTGGAGACGCCGTAGGCGGTCTCGTCGCTGCCGTCGTCCGGGGTGACGATGACCTTCTTGGTCTTCTCGGTCTCCTCGATACGGACGCGGCCGGCCGCCTCCGAGATCGGGGCGACACCCTTGGGCGTACGGGCCTCGAAGAGCTCGACGACACGCGGCAGACCCAGCGTGATGTCGTCACCGGCCACACCACCGGTGTGGAAGGTACGCATCGTGAGCTGGGTGCCGGGCTCACCGATGGACTGGGCGGCGATGATGCCGACCGCCTCACCGATGTCGACCAGCTTGCCGGTGGCCAGCGAACGGCCGTAGCAGAAGGCACAGGTGCCGACCGCGGACTCGCAGGTCAGGACCGAACGGGTCTTGACCTCCTCGACGCCGTGCGCGACGAGCTGGTCGATGAGGACATCGCCCAGGTCGACGTTGGCGGGGCCGATGACCTTGCCGTCGACGACGACGTCCTCGGCCAGCATCCGCGCGTACACGCTGGACTCGACGTCGTCCGCCTTGCGCAGGACGCCGTCGGCGCCCTTGCTGGCGATCCGCAGCTTCAGACCGCGCTCGGTGCCGCAGTCCTCCTCGCGGATGATGACGTCCTGCGAGACGTCCACCAGACGACGGGTGAGGTAACCCGAGTCGGCGGTACGCAGGGCGGTGTCCGCCAGACCCTTACGGGCACCGTGCGTGGAGATGAAGTACTCCAGCACGGACAGACCCTCACGGAACGACGCCTTGATGGGCCGCGGGATGGTCTCGTTCTTGGCGTTGGACACCAGACCACGCATACCCGCGATCTGACGCATCTGCATCATGTTTCCGCGAGCACCGGAGTCCACCATCATGAAGATGGGGTTGGTCTTCGGGAAGTTCTCATTCATCGCCTCGGCAACCTCGTTGGTCGCCTTGGTCCAGATGTTGATGAGCTCCTGCGTGCGCTCGTCCTTGGTGATCAGACCGCGCTCGTACTGCTTCTGCACCTTCTCGTCCTGGGCCTCGTAGCCCTTGACGATGGCCTTCTTGGCCTCCGGGACGACGATGTCCGAGACGGCGACGGTGACGCCGGAACGGGTCGCCCAGTGGAAGCCGGCCGCCTTCAGGTTGTCGAGCGTCGCCGCCACGATGACCTTGGGGTAGCGCTCGGCCAGGTCGTTGACGATCGCGGAGAGCTGCTTCTTGCCCACCGAGTAGTCGACGAACGGGTAGTCCTCGGGCAGCAGCTCGTTGAAGAGCGCGCGACCCAGGGTCGTCCGCAGCCGGAAGCTGTCACCCTGCTGCCACTCGGGCTCGCCCTCCTCCGCGACCGGGGGAACCCAGCCGCGCGGCGGAACGGTGCCGATCGGGAAGCGGATGTCGACCTTCGCCTGGAGCGACAGCTCGCGGGCGTCGAAGGCCATGATCGCCTCGGCGGTCGAGCCGAAGGCCCGGCCTTCGCCGATGACCTTGCGCTCCGCCTCATCCGTGGTGAGGAAGAACAGGCCCAGCACCATGTCCTGGGTCGGCATGGTGACCGGACGGCCGTCGGCCGGCTTGAGGATGTTGTTCGAGGACAGCATCAGGATGCGGGCCTCGGCCTGCGCCTCCGCGGACAGCGGGAGGTGGACGGCCATCTGGTCACCGTCGAAGTCCGCGTTGAACGCGGTGCACACGAGCGGGTGAATCTGAATGGCCTTGCCCTCGACGAGCTGCGGCTCGAAGGCCTGGATGCCCAGGCGGTGCAGGGTCGGCGCACGGTTCAGCAGCACCGGGTGCTCGGCGATGACCTCTTCGAGGACGTCGTAGACGACCGTGCGGCCGCGCTCGACCATGCGCTTGGCCGACTTGATGTTCTGCGCGTGGTTGAGGTCAACCAGGCGCTTCATCACGAACGGCTTGAAGAGCTCCAGCGCCATGGCCTTGGGCAGACCGCACTGGTGCAGCTTGAGCTGCGGGCCGACGACGATCACCGAACGCGCGGAGTAGTCGACTCGCTTGCCGAGCAGGTTCTGACGGAAGCGGCCCTGCTTGCCCTTGAGCATGTCGCTCAGGGACTTCAGCGGGCGGTTACCGGGACCGGTGACCGGGCGACCGCGGCGGCCGTTGTCGAACAGCGCGTCGACGGCCTCCTGGAGCATGCGCTTCTCGTTGTTCACGATGATCTCGGGCGCACCGAGGTCGAGAAGGCGCTTCAGGCGGTTGTTGCGGTTGATCACGCGGCGGTACAGGTCGTTCAGGTCGGAGGTCGCGAAGCGGCCACCGTCGAGCTGCACCATCGGACGCAGGTCCGGCGGGATCACCGGGATGCAGTCCAGCACCATGCCCTTGGGGCTGTTGCGGGTCTGGAGGAAGGCGGAGACGACCTTGAGGCGCTTGAGCGCACGGGTCTTCTTCTGGCCCTTGCCGGTCCGGATGATCTCGCGGAGGCGCTCGGCCTCCTCCTCCAGGTCGAAGGTCTCCAGGCGCTTCTGCAGGGCAGCGGCACCCATCGAGCCGTCGAAGTACGTGCCGAAGCGGTCACGCAGCTCGCGGTAGAGCAGCTCGTCGCCCTCCAGGTCCTGGACCTTGAGGTTCTTGAAGCGGTTCCAGACCTCGTCGAGACGGTCGATCTCGCGCTGCGCACGGTCGCGCAACTGCTTCATCTCACGCTCGGCGCCCTCGCGCACCTTGCGGCGCACGTCGGCCTTGGCGCCCTCGGCCTCCAGCTCGGCCAGGTCGGTCTCGAGCTTCTTGGCGCGGGCTTCCAGGTCGGAGTCGCGGCGCTGCTCGATCTGCTGGCGCTCGACGGAGACGTGCGCCTCCAGCGAGGGCAGGTCGCGCGTACGGCGCTCGTCGTCCACCCACGTGATCATGTAGGCGGCGAAGTAAATGACCTTCTCGAGGTCCTTGGGGGCGAGGTCCAGCAGGTAGCCCAGCCGGCTCGGCACGCCCTTGAAGTACCAGATGTGGGTAACGGGAGCGGCAAGCTCGATGTGGCCCATCCGCTCACGGCGCACCTTGGCGCGCGTGACCTCGACGCCACAGCGCTCACAGATGATGCCCTTGAATCGGACGCGCTTGTACTTACCGCAGTAGCACTCCCAGTCCCGGGTCGGACCGAAGATCTTCTCGCAGAAGAGTCCGTCCTTTTCGGGCTTGAGGGTGCGGTAGTTGATGGTCTCCGGCTTCTTGACCTCGCCGTGGGACCACTGACGAATGTCGTCAGCGGTGGCGAGGCCGATCCGCAGCTCGTCGAAGAAGTTGACGTCGAGCACTGTCGTCAATCCCACCTTCGGGGGTTTCCCCCGACAATTGTTGCTGCCAGGGTCGAGTCTCAATAGTGGTCTGGGGGTCCGGGGTTAGCCGGGGCCTTGGATTACAAGGCCCCGGCCAGACCCGTCAGACCTCTTCGACGCTGCTCGGCTCGCGCCGGGACAGGTCGATACCGAGCTCTTCCGCGGCGCGGAAGACATCCTCGTCGGTGTCACGCATCTCGATGGACATGCCGTCCGAGGACAGCACCTCCACGTTGAGGCACAGGGACTGCATCTCCTTGATGAGCACCTTGAAGGACTCGGGGATGCCGGGCTCGGGAATGTTCTCGCCCTTGACGATGGCCTCGTAGACCTTCACGCGGCCGGTCACGTCGTCGGACTTGATCGTCAGCAGTTCCTGGAGGGCGTACGCGGCGCCGTATGCCTCCAGCGCCCACACCTCCATCTCACCGAAGCGCTGGCCACCGAACTGGGCCTTACCACCCAGCGGCTGCTGGGTGATCATCGAGTACGGACCGGTCGAACGCGCGTGGAGCTTGTCGTCGACCAGGTGGTGGAGCTTGAGGATGTACATGTAGCCGATGGAGATCGGCTCGGGGAACGGCTCACCGGAGCGGCCGTCGAACAGCCGCGCCTTGCCGGAGCCCTTCACCATGCGCTCGCCGTCGCGGTTCGGGATCGTCGACTCGAAGAGACCGGAGATCTCGTCCTCGCGCGCACCGTCGAACACCGGGGTGGCGACGTTGGAGCCGGGGGCGACCTCGTCGGCACCGATGGCGTGGAGGCGCTTCTTCCACTCCTCCTCGACACCCTCGACCTTCCAGCCCTGGCTGGCGAGCCAGCCGAGGTGGATCTCCAGGACCTGACCCGGGTTCATTCGGGACGGGACACCCAGCGGGTTGAGGATGATGTCGACCGGGGTGCCGTCCTCCAGGAACGGCATGTCCTCGACCGGCAGGATCTTCGAGATGACGCCCTTGTTGCCGTGACGGCCGGCGAGCTTGTCACCGTCGGTGATCTTGCGCTTCTGGGCGACGTAGACGCGGACCAACTGGTTCACGCCCGGGGGAAGCTCGTCGCCCTCTTCGCGGTCGAAGACGCGGACGCCGATGACCTTGCCGATCTCACCGTGCGGCACCTTCAGCGAGGTGTCGCGCACCTCGCGCGCCTTCTCACCGAAGATCGCGCGGAGCAGGCGCTCCTCGGGGGTCAGCTCGGTCTCACCCTTGGGCGTGACCTTGCCGACGAGGATGTCGCCGGCGACGACCTCGGCACCGATCCGGATGATGCCGCGCTCGTCGAGGTCGGAGAGGACCTCTTCGGAGACGTTCGGGATGTCCCGGGTGATCTCCTCCGGGCCGAGCTTGGTGTCACGGGCGTCGACCTCGTGCTCCTCGATGTGGATCGAGGAGAGGACGTCGTCCTGCACGAGGCGCTGCGACAGGATGATCGCGTCCTCGTAGTTGTGGCCCTCCCACGGCATGAACGCCACGAGCAGGTTCTTGCCGAGCGCCATCTCGCCTTCGTCCGTGGACGGACCGTCGGCGAGGACCTGGCCCTCGATGACCCGCGCGCCCTCGTCCACGACGACCTTCTGGTTGAAGGAGGTGCCCTGGTTGGAGCGGGTGAACTTCGCGACGCGGTACGTGGTGTACGTGCCGTCGTCGTTGGCGACGGTGATGTAGTCCGCGGAGACCTCCTGGACCACACCGTCCTTCTCGGCCTTGATGACGTCACCGGCGTCGACCGCGCAGCGGTACTCCATGCCGGTGCCGACCAGCGGGGACTCCGCCTTGATCAGCGGAACGGCCTGGCGCATCATGTTCGATCCCATGAGCGCGCGGTTGGCGTCGTCGTGCTCGAGGAAGGGGATCATGGCGGTCGCGGCCGACACCATCTGGCGCGGCGAGACGTCCATGTAGTCGACTTCTTCGACCGTGACGAGGTCGACCTCGCCGCCGCGGCGGCGGACCAGCACACGCTGCTCGGCGAACCGCATGTCCTCGGTCAGCGGCGCGTTGGCCTGCGCGATCAGGAAGCGGTCCTCCTCATCGGCGGTGAGGTAGTCCACCTCCTCGGTGACCTGGCCGTCGACGACCTTGCGGTAGGGCGTCTCGATGAAGCCGAAGACGTTGACCCGGCCGTAGGAGGCCAGCGAGCCGATCAGACCGATGTTGGGACCCTCAGGGGTCTCGATCGGGCACATGCGGCCGTAGTGCGAGGGGTGCACGTCACGGACGTCCAGGCCGGCCCGCTCACGGGAGAGACCACCCGGGCCCAGCGCCGACAGGCGGCGCTTGTGGGTCAGACCCGACAGCGGGTTGGTCTGGTCCATGAACTGGGACAACTGGCTGGTGCCGAAGAACTCCTTGATGGAGGCGACGACCGGCCGGATGTTGATCAGGGTCTGCGGCGTGATCGCCTCGACGTCCTGCGTGGTCATGCGCTCGCGCACGACGCGCTCCATACGAGCCAGACCCGTGCGGACCTGGTTCTGGATGAGCTCGCCGACGTTGCGCAGACGACGGTTGCCGAAGTGGTCGATGTCGTCGGTCTCGACGACGATCGTCCGGCCCGACTCACCGATCGTCTCGGTCTCGCCGGCGTGCAGCTTGACCAGGTACTTGATCGTCGCGATGACGTCATCGGTGGTCAGCACACCGGCGTCGAGCGGCTCGTCGCCACCGAGCTTCTTGTTGACCTTGTAGCGGCCGACCTTGGCGAGGTCGTAGCGCTTGGGGTTGAAGTAGAGGTTCTCGAGCAGCGTCTGCGCGGCCTCGCGGGTCGGCGGCTCGCCCGGACGCAGCTTGCGGTAGATGTCGAGCAGCGCGTCGTCCTGGCCCTGGGTGTGGTCCTTCTCCAGGGTGGCGCGCATCGACTCGTACTCGCCGAACTCCTCCAGGATCTGCTCGGTGGTCCACCCGAGAGCCTTGAGCAGGACGGTGACGGACTGCTTGCGCTTGCGGTCGATGCGGACACCGACCATGTCGCGCTTGTCGATCTCCAGCTCCAGCCAGGCACCGCGGGACGGGATGACCTTGGCCGAGAAGATGTCCTTGTCGGACGTCTTGTCGATGGAGCTGTCGAAGTAGACGCCCGGCGAGCGGACCAACTGCGAGACGACGACACGCTCGGTGCCGTTGATGCAGAAGGTTCCCTTGTTCGTCATGAGCGGGAAGTCGCCCATGAAGACCGTCTGGGACTTGATCTCGCCGGTCTCGTTGTTGGTGAACTCGGCGGTGACGAAGAGCGGAGCCGCGTACGTGAAGTCGCGCTCCTTGCACTCGTCGATGGAGTTCTTCGGGGGCTCGAAGCGGTGGTCGCGGAACGTCAGCGACATCGACCCGGAGAAGTCTTCGATCGGGGAGATCTCTTCAAAGATCTCTTCGAGACCGGACTTGGTGGGGACTTCCTGCCCACTCTCCAGCGCAGCCTCGACGCGACCCTTCCATGCGGCATTGCCGAGCAGCCAGTCGAAGCTTTCGGTCTGCAGCGCAAGGAGGTTCGGAACCCCGAGGGGCTCCTTGATCTTCGCAAAAGAGATGCGCAGCGGGGCGGTGCTGTCGCCGTTGTTCGTATTGGCAGTCGAGGCGTTGCGCGAGGCGGCCAAGAGGGGGTCCTTCCGAGGGCTCGGACTCACTACGCGCGTACCGGTCCCGAATCGAGCAGACGGAGGGAAAGCCCAGGTCAGGGCGGTTCATCCAATATGCTCGGGCTCGGGTATGCCCCTGGTGACGGGCAGGGAGCAGCTAACAGGCAGCGCAAAGGGTCAGTGTAGCCACTTGGCACACTGATGTCCAGAGCGAGGTTCCGGAAGACCGGTTCAGCACCGTGATACCGATCTTCTCCCTCCGGAAGGCCACGCCCTCCGTGCTGGAGGAGCCCCTCATTGCCGCTGTCTTCTCACTGCTGCTGTCTTCGCCCAATGCCCTGCGCCTGCCGAAAGCCCTGCGCCAGTGGCGCACACCGATGCTTCCCTCTTCGTCGGCGATCCATGCCTCGGACCCTGGATCGCTTCTGCGTCGCGTCCCGAGAATTGCGCGCCGCGTCCGGTTCGTCAAGGCCCCCCACCTCTGGGAAATCGTCACATGGGGCGCGTCCGGGCAACGAAGATCACCATACTCGCACGCCGGCCGGGGACAACGCAGCAGCGGCGGAGAGCGCCGAAGGGCGACCACCCGCATGGGTGATCGCCCTTCGCTGTGCCCCGAGGCGCCTGGAGGCGCTCAGAGCGTGAGTCGGAGACTCAGTGAGGTCACTTGACCTCGACGGAGGCGCCGGCGCCCTTGAGGGCCTCGGCGGCCTTGTCCGCGGCGGCCTTGTCGACCTTCTCGAGGACGGGCTTCGGGGTGCCGTCGACGAGGTCCTTGGCCTCCTTCAGGCCCAGGGAGGTCAGCTCACGCACGACCTTGATGACCTGGATCTTCTTGTCGCCGGCGCCGGTGAGGACGACGTCGAACTCGTCCTGCTCCTCGGCGGCCTCGGCCGGGGCGCCCGGGGCACCGGCGGCGGCAACGGCGACCGGGGCGGCGGCCTCGACGTCGAACTTGTCCTCGAACGCCTTCACGAACTCGGAGAGCTCGATGAGGGTCATGCCCTCGAACTGCGCGAGCAGGTCTTCCTGGCTGAGCTTCGCCATGGTGGCGGTCCTTCCACTAATTCGGCTGGTGCCGGATGTACATGAATGGCGGGCGTACGGGCCCGCTGGACTGCGGAGAGTCACGCGCCCCGAGGGGCGTGTGCGTGATTACTCGGCAGCCTCGGCGGGAGCCGGCGTACCGGCACCGCCCTGCTCGACCTTGCTGCGAAGCGCGTCCGCGGTGCGGGCGAACTTCGTGAGCGGGGCCTGGAAGGTCGCCGCGGCCTTGGCCATGGACGCCTTCATGCCACCCGCCAGCTTGGCGAGCAGAACCTCGCGGGACTCGAGGTCCGCAAGCTTCTTGATCTCGTCGGCGGACAGCGCCTTGCCGTCAAGGACACCGCCCTTGATGACGAGGGAGGGGTTCTCCTTGGCGAAGTCACGAAGACCCTTCGCCGCCATGACCGGGTCTCCGGTCACGAAGGCGACTGCGGTCGAGCCCTTGAGGTGCTCGTCCAGCGTGATCCCGGCCTCAGTGGCCGCAATCTTGGTCAGCGTGTTCTTCACCACACGGTACTGAGCGTTCTCACCGAGCGAACGACGCAGCTCCTTGAGCTGCGCAACGGTAAGACCGGTGTACGCGGTCACTACAGCAGCGTTGGAGTTGCGGAACTTGTCCGTGATCTCCTCGACGGCTGCGACCTTGTCGGGCCTCGCCATGAGCCTCGGCCTCCTTCCGGGTGATGAGGACCGCGCAGAAGGGGCTGGGCAAAACAAACGCCCCGGCGCAAGCGCACGGGGCATCACTCGACCGGACATGAATACGTCCGGGAGTTTCTTCCACATACACCTGCGCAGGCCGTCCGCAGCTAGCGGATCCTTCGGCCACCACACGCCCGAGATCGGACGCGCGGAGACAACCAGCGGTCTTTGGCTTCTTGGATACGGTACGGGACCGGCCCGCCATCAGGCAAATCGGCTGAGCGGGGGCATCCGCGACGCCCCCGCTCCCCTGCTACCGCTTACTTGTAGTCCGTCGTCTCGCTCGCGGGCGGCGGGGTCACCGTGACCTTGGTGCCGTAGTCCGAGTAGAACACCGTCGAGTCGTACCCGCCGGTCTTGGTGTCCATCTGCTCACGCTTCTTGACGAGCAGGTTGTCCGCGCTGATCCACAGGTCGATCGTCTCGGTCTTCGCACCCGACCGCTTGAGCTGCTTCTCCAGCGCCTTGAGGTCCGACTCGCTGACGTTCTTGGACTGCATGCGGGCCAGCTCGGACACCGCGAGGGTGCCGGTGTAGTGCGTCGCCGAGACGCCGCGGACGTCCTCCTTGCCGGCTGCCTCGACCTTCCCGGAGGCGACCAGCAGGTCCACCGAACGGCTCGGGTTGTTGTTCTGCATCATGTCCTTCATCAGGGCGCCGGCCGGGCCCATCTTCTTGGCCATGACCTCGTAGTCGTACTTCACCCACGGCTTGCCGCCCACCGGCATGCCGGCCGCGCCCAGATTCATGTACATCGCGTCCGGGGTGTACAGCGCCTTCATCGGCTTGCCGGAACCGGCGGACTGCGTGATGTCGACGTCCATGTGCATGCCCTGGGACCAGTCCAGGGCACCCTTCATGGTCTGCTGGCTCGGGCCGTTCTTGACCGAGCCGTCGATCTTCGCGGACTGCTTGCCGTTCGTCTGCTGCGAGGCGGTCCGCAGGGAGGCCAGGGCGGTCTGCAGCGGAGACTGCTTCTGTCCCGCCGCGTCGCTTCCCGCACCGCCGCCGCTGCCGGCCGCCTTGCCACCGTTGTCGTTACAGGCGCTGAGACCGCCCACCAACATGACAACTCCCGCCACGGCGGCGGTGATACGCGTGCTACGCACCTGAGGCTCCCCCTTTTTAGATCTTCTTCATGGACTCGGGGGCGACTGTAATGCAGGGCACCGACAGCGAACGCGTCGGGCCCCGCCCTCCCTTGGGAGAGCGGGGCCCGACGGTGACTGTCGCGCGCTACGAGGCGTCGATCAAGGAGATCAGACGGCCTCGTCCTCGACGAGGAGGTTGCGGGTGCGGTTGGCGTCCAGCGGAATGCCGGGGCCCATCGTGGTGGTGAGGGTCGCCTTCTTGATGTAGCGGCCCTTGGCGGCGGACGGCTTGAGACGGTTGATCTCTTCCAGCGCCGCGGCGTAGTTCTCCACCAGCTTGGTCTCGTCGAAGGAGACCTTGCCGATGATGAAGTGGAGGTTCGCGTGCTTGTCCACGCGGAACTCGATCTTGCCGCCCTTGATGTCGGTGACAGCCTTGGCGACATCCGGGGTGACGGTGCCGGTCTTCGGGTTCGGCATCAGACCACGCGGACCGAGCACGCGGCCGAGACGGCCGACCTTGCCCATGAGGTCCGGGGTGGCGACGACGGCGTCGAAGTCCAGACGGCCCTTGGAGACCTCGTCGATCAGTTCGTCGGAGCCGACGATGTCGGCGCCGGCGGCTTCCGCGGCCGCAGCACGGTCACCGGTCGCGAAGACCAGGACCCGGGCGGTCTTACCGGTGCCGTGCGGAAGGTTCACGGTGCCACGGACCATCTGGTCGGCCTTGCGCGGGTCGACACCCAGACGCATGGCGACCTCGACGGTCGCGTCGAACTTGACGGACGAGGTGTCCTTGGCGATACGGACGGCCTCGAGCGGGGCGTACACGCGCTCCCGGTCGATCTTCGCGTCCGCGTTGCGAAGAGTCTTGCTGCGCTTCACTGCTGCTCCTGAGTGAGGGAGATGGAGTCGTGGTGCGGGCCAGCGCCTGGCCCTGCCACGGAACGGCGCCGAGGTACGGCTACCGCCACGGGCTACGAGGTGACGGTCAGCCCTCGACCGTGATGCCCATGGAACGCGCGGTGCCGGCGATGATCTTCGACGCGGCGTCCAGGTCGTTCGCGTTCAGGTCGGGCATCTTCGTCGTGGCGATCTCGCGGACCTGGGCGCCGGTGATCTTGGCGACCTTGGTCTTGTGCGGCTCGCCGGAGCCCTTCTCCACGCCCGCGGCCTTCAGGATGAGCTTCGCGGCCGGCGGAGTCTTCGTGACGAAGGTGAAGGAACGGTCTTCGTAGACCGTGATCTCCACCGGCACGACCATGCCACGCTGCGACTCGGTCGCGGCGTTGTAGGCCTTGCAGAACTCCATGATGTTGACGCCGTGCTGGCCCAGCGCGGGGCCGACCGGCGGAGCCGGGTTGGCGGCGCCGGCCTGGATCTGGAGCTTGATAAGCCCCGTGACCTTCTTCTTCTTGGGAGGCATGCTCTCTCCGGGTCCTAGTGAGAGTTGTTTCGCCCCTCAATCCGGTCATCCGGATGGAGGCATACCGCACAACGATAACGGGTATAGTCGCGCGGCCAAAAACCGAGCAGGTCAGACGGGCCGTGAAGCCCGTCTGACCTGGTCGGTGGCTGGTGGTCCGGAAGACGCTAGTTCTTCTGGATCTGGTCGAAGCTGAGCTCGACCGGGGTCTCGCGGCCGAAGATCTCGACGAGGCCCTTGACCTTCTTCGAGTCGGCGTTGATCTCGTTGATCGTGGCCTGGAGCGTCGCGAACGGGCCGTCGGTGACGGTGACGGAGTCGCCCACCTCGAAGTCCAGCACCTGGACCTCCAGCTTGCGCGACGGCGCCGGCTTGCCCTCGGCCGCGGCGGCCTCCTTGGCGGCCTTCGCCTCGGCCTCCGGGGCGAGCATCTTGACGATCTCGTCCAGCGTCAGCGGGTAGGGGTCGTAGGCGTTACCGACGAAGCCGGTGACACCCGGGGTGTTGCGGACGACGCCCCAGGACTCGTTCGTCAGGTCCATCCGCACCAGCACGTAGCCCGGGAGCTTGTTCTGGCGGACGGTACGGCGCTCGCCGTTCTTGATCTGAGCGACCTCTTCCTGCGGCACCTCGGCCTGGAAGATGTAGTCCTCGACGTTCAGCGAGACGGCACGCTGTTCGAGGTTGGTCTTCACGCGGTTCTCGTAACCCGCGTAGGTGTGGATGACGTACCACTCACCGGGGAGGGTGCGCAGCTCGTCGCGGAGGGCGGCCACCGGGTCGACCGGCTCCTGCTCCTCCTCGGGCTCCGCGGACTCGTCCTCGGCCTCGGCGGCTTCGTCGGACTCCTCGACGGTCTCGCCGGGAGCCTCGTCGGTCACCGCGGCCTCTTCGGCGGGCTCGCCGGCAGCAGCGTCCTCGGCGTCGATCTCGTCGGCACCGTCAGCGTTCTCGACGATCTCCAGAGCGGTGTCGTCGCCCTCGACCTCGGCCGAGACGGCCTCGTCAACGTCGGCCTCTGCAGCCGCGACGGGCTCGGCGGCGTCGTTCAGGTTCGGGTCAGACACGTGGCTGCTTCTTCCTTGCTTCAAGGGGTTGAACATGCGAAGGGGCGCCCGCTGAGGCGCCGCCTCCGCGGGGTCAGCCGAAGACGTACCCGACGACTCGGTTGATTCCCAAGTCAATCACGGTTACGAGACCGATGATGATGACAACGAAGACGATCACCACACTGGTGTACGTCGACAACTGGTTGCGCGTCGGCCAGACAACCTTGCGGAGTTCCGCCACAACCTGGCGGTAGAAGAGCGCGAGACGCGCGAAGGGGCCCTTCTTGCCGCGCTTGCCGCCACGGCGGGGCTTCTTCTGGGATTCCGCGGTTTCGTCCTCGGAACGACCGCGCTCAGGCATGTCGATGGAGCCCAGGGCGTCCGTCACTCGTCCTCACCTGAATCCGGGTCGTGGCCGTGCCGCGCCCGGTTGAGCCGCACGGCGGTGCATTTCATACGTACGCGTGCACGCACTGTGGTGAAGAAGTGCGTGTAGCAGGGCCGGAGGGACTTGAACCCCCAACCGCTGGTTTTGGAGACCAGTGCTCTACCAATTGAGCTACGACCCTTTGTGGTTCCCCCAACCTACCGCATGCGACCGACTGCACTACGTGCGTGCGGCGCGGCGACCTGTTGGGAGCCAACGGTCAGCGAGTGTACGTGCTTCTCAGCCGGGCGTCGAACAGAAACGTCGCGGGTGGTGCCCGCAAACCCGTGTGCCGGGCCGGTCGCCGGTCTGCGACGATGCATGTATGAGCGCTGCTACTCCTTCTGCATCGTCCCCCGCCGACCGCCGGGTGTCGGCCCGCGTCGGCTCGATCTCCGAGTCCGCGACCCTCGCCGTCGACGCCAAGGCCAAGGCCCTCAAGGCCGCCGGGCGCCCGGTGATCGGCTTCGGCGCCGGTGAGCCCGACTTCCCCACGCCCGACTACATCGTCGAGGCGGCCGTCGAGGCCTGCCGCAACCCGAAGTACCACCGCTACACCCCGGCCGGCGGCCTGCCCGAGCTGAAGTCCGCGATCGTCGCCAAGACGCTGCGCGACTCCGGTTACGAGATCGAGGCCGCCAACGTCCTGGTGACCAACGGCGGCAAGCAGGCCATCTACGAGGCGTTCGCGGCCATCCTCGACCCGGGCGACGAGGTCATCGTCCCGGCGCCGTACTGGACCACCTACCCCGAGTCGATCCGCCTCGCGGGGGGCGTGCCGGTCGACGTGGTCGCGGACGAGACCACCGGCTACCGCGTGACGGTGGAGCAGCTTGAGGCGGCGCGGACGGAGCGCACCAAGGTGCTGCTGTTCGTCTCGCCGTCGAACCCGACCGGCGCGGTCTACAGCCGCGAGCAGGTCGAGGCCGTCGGCCGCTGGGCCGCCGAGCACGGCCTGTGGGTGCTCACCGACGAGATCTACGAGCACCTGGTCTACGGAGACGCTCAGTTCACCTCCCTGCCGGTCGTGGTGCCCGAGCTGCGCGACAAGTGCATCGTCGTCAACGGTGTGGCCAAGACGTACGCGATGACCGGTTGGCGCGTCGGGTGGGCGATCGGGCCCAAGGACGTCATCAAGGCCGCCGCGAACCTCCAGTCGCACGCCACCTCCAACGTCTCCAACGTCGCGCAGGTGGCGGCGATCGCGGCGGTCTCGGGTGACCTGAGCGCCGTTGAGGAGATGAAGACCGCCTTCGACCGGCGCCGGCGCACGATCGTGCGGATGCTGAACGAGATCGACGGCGTGCTGTGCCCGGAGCCGGAGGGCGCCTTCTACGCCTACCCGTCGGTGAAGGAGCTGCTGGGCAAGGAGATCCGCGGCAAGCGTCCGCAGACCAGTGTCGAGCTGGCCGAGCTGATCCTGGAGGAGGCCGAGGTCGCGGTCGTCCCGGGTGAGGCCTTCGGTACCCCCGGCTACCTGCGGCTTTCCTACGCGCTCGGCGACGAGGACCTGACCGAGGGTGTCTCGCGGCTCCAGAAGCTGCTGGCGGAAGCCAAGTAGCGGCCGGACAACCGCCCTGCCGGGTGACGGGCAGGACCTTTGCGCGAGCGGGCCCCGGAACGTGTTCCGGGGCCCGCTCGCGTGTTCCGGCGGACACCCCTTGGAGAAAGGGCCTACCGGCGCGGCGGGTGGGTGCGGCAAGATCTCCGGATGGAGAGCTTTCGTGAGGTGCGCCGGCTGCCGAAGGCCCACCTGCACCTGCATTTCACCGGTTCGATGCGGGCTACGACCCTGCTGGAGCTCGCCGACAAGTACGGCGTGCACCTCCCGGAGGCGCTCCAGGGGGGTGAGCCACCCCGGTTGCGGGCCACGGACGAGCGCGGCTGGTTCCGTTTCCAGCGGCTGTACGACATCGCCCGCTCGTGTCTGCGCTCCCCGGAGGACATTCACCGGCTGGTGCGCGAGGCCGCCGAGGAGGACGTCCGGGACGGGTCCGGCTGGCTGGAGATCCAGGTCGACCCGACCTCGTACGCACCGCGCCTGGGCGGGCTGATCCCGGCGCTGGAGATCATCCTCGACGCGGTCCGCGCCGCCTCGCGCGATACCGGTCTGGGCATCCGCGTCCTGGTCGCGGCGAACCGTATGAAGCACCCTCTGGACGCCCGGACGCTGGCGCGGCTGGCGGTGCGCTACGCCGACCAGGGCGTCATCGGTTTCGGCCTGTCCAACGACGAACGCCGGGGTTTCGCGCGGGACTTCGACCGCGCCTTCGCCATCGCCCGGGAGGGCGGCCTGCTGGCCGCGCCGCACGGCGGGGAGCTGTCGGGGCCGGCGAGCGTGCGGGACTGCCTGGACGATCTGCACGCGGGCCGGGTCGGGCACGGCGTACGGGCGGCGGAGGACCCCGCGCTGCTGCGCCGACTGGCGGAGCGCGGGGTGACCTGCGAGGTGTGCCCGTCGTCGAATGTGGCGTTGGGGGTGTACGAGAAGCAGGAGGACGTGCCGCTGCGGACGCTGTTCGAGGCGGGTGTGCCGATGGCGCTGGGCGCGGACGATCCGCTGCTGTTCGGCGCCCGGCTGGCCGCGCAGTACGAGATCGCCCGTACCGCCCACGGCTTCTCCGACGCCGAGCTGGCCGAGCTGGCCCGCCAGTCGATCCACGGCTCGCGGGCGCCGCGGGACGAGCGGGAGCGGCTTCTGGCGGGCGTGGACGCCTGGCTGGCGGCCGACGGGCCGGCGGGCGCCTCCTAGAGGCTGACGCCGACCGTCACCGGCTCGTTGACGAGCGTGACGCCGAAGGCGGCGTGGACGCCGTCGCGGACCTCCCGGGCGAGCGCGAGGAGGTCCTCGGTGGTGGCCGAGCCGCGGTTGGTGAGGGCCAGGGTGTGCTTGGTGGAGATGCGGGCCGGGCCGTTGCCGTAGCCCTTGGTGAAGCCGGCCCGGTCGATGAGCCAGGCCGCGGAGGTCTTGATCCGGCCGTCACCCGCGGGGAAGGCGGGCGGGGTGGTGTCGGGGCCGAGGCGGTCGTGGACGCGCTTGACGAAGGCGGCGTGCTCGGCCTCGGTGAGGACGGGGTTGGTGAAGAAGGAGCCGGCCGACCAGGTGTCGTGGTCCTCGGCGTCCAGCACCATGCCCTTGCCGGCGCGCAGCGCGAGGACGGCCGTGCGGGCGGCCGCGGCCGGGACCCGGTCACCGGCCTCGACGCCGAGGGCGCGGGCGGTCTCGGGGTACTTCAACGGCGCGGAGAGGCCGCCGGCGTCTTCGAGCTCGAAGCGCACCCGCAGCACGACGAACCGCTCGGGGTCCTGCTTGAAGCGGCTGTGGCGGTAGGCGAAGCCGCAGTCGGCGTTGGGGAGGGTGACGCACTCGCCGGCGCGGCGGTCGTAGGCGACGACCTCGGTGAGGGTGGCGGAGACTTCCTGGCCGTAGGCGCCGACGTTCTGGATCGGGGTGGCGCCCGCGGAGCCGGGGATGCCGGCGAGGCATTCGATGCCGGCCAGTCCGGCCTCGACCGTGCGGGCCACCGCGTCGGACCAGTTCTCGCCGGCGGCCAGCGTCAGGGACGTGCCGTCCAGGGTGTACCCGCGGGTGGCGATGCGCAGCGCGGTCCCCTCGAAGCCCTTGTCGCCGATGACGAGGTTGCTGCCGCCGCCGATGATCAGCAGCGGGGTGCCGGTGTCGTCGGCCGCGCGGACGGCGGCGATCACTTCCTCGTCGGTGGTGGCCGTGACGAGGCGGGTCGCGGGGCCGCCGAGCCGGAAGGTGGTCAGCGGGGCGAGGGGGGCGTCGTGGAGTTCCTGCACCCGCCCCACGATACGGGGGCGGCCCGGCAGGCTTCGCCGACCGCCCCCGGAGCGCGTGGTCAGGCGAGGCGGACGACGGCGCGGGACATGCCCAGCACCTTCTGGCCGGCGCTCATCGCCAGGAGGTCGACGCGGACGGTGCGGGCGTCGTCGTCCAGCTTGGCGGCGACCTTCGCGCTGACCTCGATCAGCGCGCCGGTGTCGTCGTTGGGCACTATGACGGGCTTGGTGAAGCGCACGCCGTACTCGGCGACGGCGCCCGGGTCGCCGACCCAGTCGGTGACGACGCGGATCGCCTCGGCCATGGTGAACATGCCGTGCGCGATGACGTCGGGCAGGCCGACCTCTTTGGCGAACTTCTCGTTCCAGTGGATCGGGTTGAAGTCGCCGGAGGCGCCGGCGTACCGGACGAGTATCTCGCGGCTGACGGGGAAGCTCTGGGCCGGGAGCTCGGTGCCGACCTCGACGTCGTCGTAGGAGATCTTCGCGGTCATCTCAGGCCTCCTTGGCGCCGGCGGCGCGCGCCACGAGCTTGGTGACGGCGGTCACGACGTGGTCGCCCGCTTCGTCGTGCACCTCACCGCGGATGTCGATGATGTCGTTGCCCGCCATGGACTTGAGGCCCTCGATGGTGGAGGTGACGGTCAGTCGGTCGCCGCTGCGCACCGGGCGGGTATAGGTGAATTTCTGATCGCCGTGCACCACCCGGGCGAAGTCCAGACCCAGTTGGGGGTCTTTGACGACGTCTCCCGCGGCCTTGAAAGTGATGGCGAACACAAAAGTCGGCGGGGCGATCACGTCGGGGTGACCGAGAGCCTTGGCCGCCTCGGTGTCGGTGTACGCGGGGTTGGGGTCGCCGATGGCCTCGGCGAATTCGCGGATCTTTTCCCGACCGACCTCGTACGGGTCGGTGGGCGGGTACGTACGTCCGACAAAAGACTGGTCGAGCGCCATGGGCTCGCAACCTCCCTGTACTGATGTGGTGAGAACGCCGTGAGGCCGCCCCCAACAAATGGGGACGGCCTCACGAACGAGCCTGTGTTATCGCGTCTCGCGGTGCGCGGTGTGCGAGTTGCAACGGGGGCAGTGCTTCTTCATCTCAAGACGGTCCGGGTCGTTACGCCGGTTCTTCTTGGTGATGTAGTTCCGCTCCTTGCACTCCACGCAGGCCAGCGTGATCTTCGGGCGGACGTCTGTGGCAGCCACGTGAGTGCTCCTTGACGGACGGATGGACGGGCGAACGCATAGAAGAGTAGCCGATCGGAGGACCGACCCCACAATCGGCTACTGTCAGTAGCGGTGACCGGACTTGAACCGGTGACACAGCGATTATGAGCCGCTTGCTCTACCGACTGAGCTACACCGCTGTGATGCAGGAGTCCCTCGCCCGAAGGCGAGGTTCTCACACACCAGAGCCCCAATACGGAATCGAACCGTAGACCTTCTCCTTACCATGGAGACGCTCTGCCGACTGAGCTATTGGGGCGAGCGATGAAGACATTACACGGCCCGCAGCCAAAGGTGAAATCCGTATCCGGGCCACGTCCCAAGCGCCCCGCGCACCACACCGGTACGACTTTTCCGCGCCTCCGCGAAGCTCTCCCAACGGCCCCCTACCCTCGGACCAACGCTGCGTGATCTTGCACGCCCGGGCTTTCGAGGAGCGCGATGTCCGACAGCAGTTCGCCGCAGCCGCAGCCACAGCCGGGCCAGCCGCGAAAGCCGGGACAGCCCGGCGGCGCCGGCCGTCGCACCGGTCCGGACGCCGGCGCGCTGGTGCTGTGCGGCGCCCGGCTGGTCGACGGCCGCACCGTGGACGTACGGCTGGGCGGCGGGCGCATCGAGGCCGTGGGGACGGCCGGCAGCCTCCCCCGGCAGGGCTCCCGCGTCGACCTCGCCGGCTACCTCCTGCTCCCCGCCCCCGCCGAACCGCACGCGCACTGCGACACCGCCCTGACTGCGGACTCCGACGGCCCGGCCTCCGGCTCCCCCGAGGACGTCCAGCGGCGTACGACGGAGGCCGCGCTGCTCCAGCTCGGGCACGGCGCCACCGCCTCGCGCAGCCACGTCCGGATCGGCGACGTCCAGGGCCTGCGCTCGCTGGCGGCCGTCCTCCAGGCGCGCCGGTCGCTGCGCGGGCTCGCCGACCTGGCGGCGGTGGCGGTGCCGCGCGTGCTGACGGGTGTGGCGGGCGCGGAAGGGCTGGCGATGCTGCGGGACGCCGTCAAGATGGGCGCTTCCGTCATCGGCGGCTGCCCGGACCTCGATCCCGACCCGGCCGGGTACGTAGAGGCGGTCCTGGAGGTCGCGGGCGAACACGGCTGCCCGGTGGACCTGCACACCGACGGTGACGACCCGGCGCGGCTGGCCCGGTTCGCGGCGATGGCCGGCGGGCTGCGGCCGGGGGTGGCCCTCGGGCCGTGCGCCGGGATGGCGCGGATGCCGCGCAGCGTGGCGTCCCGGGTCGCCGAACAACTGGCCGCCGCCGAGGTCACCGTCGTCTGCCTGCCGCAGGGCGACTGCACGGGCCTGGAACGCCACGGCTCACGGGTGTCCCGGCCGGCGCCGGTGCGGTTGCTGCGCGCGGCCGGGGTACGGGTCGCCGCGGGCAGCGGGGCGCTGCGCGACGTGGCGAACCCGGTGGGCCGCGGCGATCCTCTGGAGGCCGCCTACCTCCTGGCCTCCCTGGGCGAGGCCACGCCGGAGGCGGCCTACGAGACGGTGAGCACGGCGGCGCGGGCGACGCTGGGCCTGCCGGAGGTACGCGTCGAGGCGGGCTTCCCCGCCGAACTGCTCGCGGTGCGCGGCGAACGGATCGCCGGGGTCCTCTCGCTGGCCTACAGCCGGATCGTGGTGCACCGGGGGCGGGTGGTGGCGCGTACCAGCGCGGTGCGCGAGTACTGCGATTCGGCGGCGGAGGTGGCGCTGGAGCTGCCGCGGCAGTCACAGCGCTGAGGGGGTGTGCGCGGGGGCGCGCGCCCTCCGGGTGACGAGCCCCGCCGTACGGCCCGCGGCCTGCGGTACGCGGTCTCCACTTCGGCGTACGGTCGGGATCATGCGCATTGTCATCGCAGGTGGACATGGTCAGATCGCGCTTCGGCTGGAGCGGTTGCTCGCCGGGCGCGGGGACGAGGTCGCGGGCATCATCCGCCGGCCGGAGCAGGCCGGCGCCGTGCTGGCCGCCGGGGCCGAACCGGTGATCTGCGACCTGGAATCGGCGACGGTGGAGGATGTCGCGCGGCATCTCCAGGCCGCCGACGCGGCCGTCTTCGCGGCGGGTGCCGGGCCGGGCAGCGGCGTCGAACGCAAGGACAGCGTGGACCGCGGCGCCGCCGCCCTCTTCGCCGACGCGGCCGAGGCCGCGGGCGTACGCCGCTTCCTCGTCGTCTCCTCGATGGGCGCCGACCGCGAGCCCCCGGAGGGCACCGATCCGGTCTTCGCCGCCTACCTGCGCGCGAAGGGCGCCGCGGACTCCGACGTACGCGCCCGCGCGGGTCTCGACTGGACGATCCTGCGGCCCGGCCGGCTGACGGACGACCCGGGCACGGGCCTGGTCACCCTGGCCGACGCGACCGGCCGCGCCGAGATCACCCGCGACGACGTGGCCGCCACCCTCGCCGAACTCCTCCACACCCCGGCCACGGCCGGCCGCACCCTGGAACTGATCAACGGCGACGTACCGGTCGCGGAGGCGGTGAGGGCGGTGGCGGGCGGCTGACCCACCCGGACCCCTGCGAACCCACACGAAAGAGCCCCCGATCCGCTTGCGCAGATCGGGGGCTCTTCACACCTGTGGCGGCGCCAGGATTCGAACCTGGGAAGGCGAAGCCGGCAGATTTACAGTCCTCTCGCGATCTTCCTTTCACACCACCGCTGACCTGCAACGGAAGGCCAATCACATACAACTGGGCGCTCAGCCGTCCACGCCTCGTCCAGATCGAGGCTCGACTACCGGTTCGAGCCAGCGAGCTATCAGTCCGGGACTCGGCGACGGCATGTGGGCATGAGCAACCGACTACGGATCACGCCACGACTGACAAGCCCCCGAGGCGTGGGTAGTGTCTACATTGTGTCCACAATGGAGGCCCCAGCATGTTGTCCCTTCCTCAGCAGCCGCATGTAAAGCTGCAACACGCACCGATTGCGCTGGCTGCCCTGCAGGTCCATTTCGAGGACGTGGGCGATGTCGTCCGCAGCGATGCGCGAGACGTCCAGAAGATGCTTGGCATCGACGAATGGTCTGACCTCCAGGCGCATCAGATCATTACGGGTGTCGTAGGTCCGGCCGGAATCGGGCAGCAGCCAGCACGTCCCGCATGGCAGATCAAGGCGAAGGGCGGCCAACAGGCAGTCGCCCTCAACCCAGATAGCGCAGCGATCGAGATGAACGTCTATCCGGGATGGGAGACGTACAGAGACGCCTTTGCGCGACTCATCAAGGCGGTGGACACCGTCATTGGCCCACAACAGTCCCGACGCCTCGGCTTGCGGTACATCAACCAGATCCCGTTGCCCGAAGGCCATGAGAACTGGGATGGCCTCATTCCGGCAGAACTACTCGGCCCAGCAGCTACTCATGGGGCCTTCACGAACGGTGTCGTCGCTACTGAACAACGCGTCGTACTGGACATGACCAACGGCCTCAGGTGTTTGTTGCGGCACGGAATGTTCACCGACCCCAACGGCCGGCGCGTCTACTTGCTGGACTACGACATCTTCCGAGAAGCCCCTGCAGCTTTCGACGCAACTAGGATCGTTGAAGAGGCGGAAGTCCTTCACGACACCGTCTACGACTTGTTCCGCGCCACGATCACCAATGATCTCTTCGAGTACCTGCGTTAGGGGCCACGGGTGAAAGCACCTGCCATGGAGACAGGAACACGCACGGAAGGCGTGTCGGTTGGGGAGCGTGAGCGTCGGCATGAGCTGCCAGGCACCGTAGGCCCGTCGGTCACAGAAATCGGCTCGTTTCCTGTGCCCGTAGCGATACCCGAAGTCGGCATCGCGTGGCGGATCGCTGTCACAGAGATCATCGGGACGGCACTTGCGCGCCGCGAGTCCTTTATCGACACAATCACACCGGTCAGGACGCTTGAACTGGCAGCGTCAGCCGATCTCTCAGGCAGTCCATTGCCTGTCGCGGAACGATCTGAACGTACGAATTTCGCCTACTCGTGCGTCACCGACTTGTCGGGGTGGTTGGAGGTAGGCGTTTCCGAACTCACTGAAGCGCTAGGCATCCCGCGAGCTACCTGCTACGCCTGGAAATCCCGGGGGAGTACACCCCGCTCAGGAACGACCCGCCTGCTCTACAAGGTTCATGCGCTGGCCTCGCTCGTCGTTGATGCGCTTGGAGAACCCGGTGCTCGCAGATGGTTCCACTTGGGGGCGCCCGCCATGCGCGAGAGGCTGCTGGCAGCAGCCGACGACCGCAAAGCGCTCGACCAGATCACGGACGAGGTGAGCCGCACCTTCGCCCCCATCAAGGCGCTGCCCATCGACCGCAGTCTGGCGGCCCGCCCGGGTGGAGTCGAGGGCCCAGCACCCGACGGCCCCTTGGAAGGCTGGTGAGAACAACGTCTGAACCCGAAGGATCGATGCAACCGGACCTCGGCAAGCCCCGTCCTTGGCGCGACGACTATCTAGAGAAATTCAACCAGTTTCGGCAAGGCCACATCCTGGAGGATCTCCCTCTCGTCTTCCTGGGATCAGCCGAGCAGCCCCTCTGGGCTGGAGACACTGAGGTGCTTCGGGGGGGCTTCGGCTCCGCCCTTCAGACGGTGATGGAGAAAGGGCTGCCGCTTCGCCATGCCATGATCACCACGCAAGGCTGCGACATCGTAAAGCCCACACATACGTGGCTCGGCGTGGTTCCGGTGTATAACGCCGCCAGCCACTTCGACAGGAGCATGATCGGCGCGGTTAGGTCAGGGCACGTCCTCTACCTGCTGCCGCTCAAGCCGCCCTGGGGCGCTTCAGACGAGAAGTGGGTTGCAGACCTGCGCATCGAGATACCGGTAGAAAAAACGATCCTGCTCGACCGGACACCTCTTGAGGCATACGCCTCAGAGGCTGACTACTCAAATGTCGGGGAGCGACTCGCTCATCTTCGGAAGCGCCCCGACGTTGCGGGAAAGTGCCTGGACCACGTTGTCCAACCGCTCTTCGATTGGGTGCGCCAGCAGGACGATTCGACGCGCCAGCGGATGCTGGACACCGTGGACCACGTACGAGTCTGGCAGGACAGCTACGAGTCACCGTCGAAAGCTCGCTTGATCATCGTTGTGGGCGAGGGGCTCGCGGGCAACCACGACCACGATCTTTGGGCAGCAGCAGAGGAGCACGTGTACGAGCAGGCCACTGCCGCCGACCTGATGCTGATTCCTACCAAGACGGCCACACTCCAGGACCTGTCAGCGGCGGATTTCCAAGGAAGCCAGCTCGTCGAGGATGGCAAAAGCTCATGACATCCGTCGTCCTCCGAGATCAGCCCCGCGCGCTCCCGAGGCCCCACAGCCACTCGCTGCTGCGCGAGAAGAGGTCATTCGCCGCTCAGTGACGATGGCCCCCTGCACGATGTTCGACAGCGCGTAGTTCCCGCCGCGCCCGCTTATGACGCCTGCGGCACAAACCCCCTTCGCCCTAACGGGGGCTCTAGCCGTCCGCGTCTCGTCCACGGCCCAACGTTTTTGGGTCAGTGGGCAAGCCCTCCCCTCGCCCTCCTAGCCTCAGACCCGCGGCACAACCCCCAAGTACTCCGCCCCCTTGTGGTTTGCCACGATGAGGGAAAAGCCGTGCCCGGCTGCACATTCAAGGTCCACTCGGACGTATCCTCCGCGCGTCCCCAAAGGGCCGGCGTACTCGTCCCGGTCGGGCTGCACGGTGACCGACTCATGGTCGGGGCCACCGGTTTCGACTTCACCGGCGCCGCACGCCGGACACATCAGCTGCCACTGCCTGCCCCATGTGGGGCCGGGGTGGTCGCTCGGCACCAGGATCTCCGAGTGGGACATTGGCATCGCGTTCCTCCTGTGGGACTCGTTACGTCCGATCAGACGTTTAAGCGCAGCAGATGGGCATTCACGGCGCGCGCCTGCTCGCTCAACTCCGGAAGTTCGACCACTTCCACGCCTGCCGCGCGAAGCGTCTCCACCCCCACACAGTCCTCCACGAACAACGCTGGCTCCCGCCAGGCGATTACGACCCGTGGGACACCAGCCTTAAGCACCAACTCAGTGCAGGTGGGCCGTCGTGAATGGCGCTGCGAACATGGTTCCAAGGTGCTGTAGAGCGTGGCGCCGGCGAGCCTGGAGCGACCATCGCGAACCTTGTTCAAGGCGGACTCTTCTGCGTGGATGTGAGGCTCGGTCTCGCGGGAGTATCCGCGGGCCAACTCTGCACCGTTCGCCGCCACAATCACGGCACCCACCGAGTACGCCCCACGGGCTGGCGGGCAGTGACGAGACAGCTCAATGGCTGCCTCCATCCAGGCTCGATCTGTGCTGGTCAAGCGGTACTCTCCTGCTTCGGCAAGTATCGGAGAAACACGACATCTCCAATGCTACGAGCCTCTTCCAGTCGCATGCGGCGCGTCGACCCTCCGGGGTAGCTGGCGGGGCTGAGGAACCTCGGTGCTTCAGCTTCGCCCACGATCAGCGGGGCGATCGCAAGGTGGATCTCGTCGGCCAGTCCTTGCGAGAGGAAGGCTGTGTGCACACGCCCTCCCCCCTCCACCATCAGCCTCTCGATGCCGCGCTCACCCAAGTCGTCCAAAAGCGCGCCAAAGTCGATGTCGGAACCTGTAGACACAACGTCCGCGAGGCCCTCCAAGCGCTGGGCGAGCTTTTCTGCGCCGGCGTCGGTCGTATAGGCCAGTTTTTCTCCGCCGTGATGCCAGAACTTCAGATCCGGATCGAGATCACCGCTCGCGGAAATGGTGACCTTCAGGGGATACGCGGGCTTGCCTGCCGAAACGCGTGCAGCTCGGCGTTCCTCGCTATTCACCAGCAATCGGGGATTGTCGGCACGCATGGTGCCGGCGCCGATAAGAATGGCGTCGGAGTCCGCTCGCACTTGGTCGACGCGATCGAAATCCTCGCTATTGCTCAGCAGAAGCCGAGACGAACTGGTGTCGTCGATGTAGCCATCGACAGAGGTGGCAACGCTTAGCAGCACATACGGACGGGGCATCGCGGTCTCCTTGGCTAGCTCGGAAGGGTAGGCACGAACGTCAGGCTTGGCTGAGCACAGCTTCGTTCATCGCATCTCTGAAGTCGCTCACGCCCGGGACCGTACGCCACTTGCTCAAGTCCCCGTCGAGTTGGGTCAGCTCCCGTGCGATGCGAGCAGACCCCGTCTCGACTCCGATGCTGAGCGCCTGAATGCCCACAGCCGCAGCCTGTTCTGCCTCCCCTGCACGCCCTAGCGCCGCCGCTTCGCGAGCCAGGTACACGCCTCTGTCGCGGTGGTAGCCAGCGGGCAACTGAGCGATGGCGTTCCGGAACCCCTCAGCGGCCTCTCGATGGTCTCCCAGCACTGCCAGGCTCTGCGCTCGGTGCACTTCGATGTATGCCGCATCCAGCCACACCCCCCAGGAGGAGCGGGGGTCCGGGTCCATGCTCGCGTGCAGCTCCCGGGCATGTTCGTACGCACGCTGGGCCATCTCTGGGTCGTTGCGGAGGGCATGGCCGTGTGCCCCGAAGGTGGCCGCTACGGCTGCCAACCTGCTCCCCGGGTCAGCCATATCTTCTGCGGCCTCCGCGACATCCACGGCCTCGACAGGGTCGCGCATGTCGCCGGCCAACTGACTGCGCCGGGCCAGAATGTACGTCGTCAATTCCGGGTCGCCGGACATATGCGAGGCTTCCAACGCCTCACGCATCCAATGCTGAGCAGCGCGGAAGTCGCCGAGATCCTGGTGCAGCCATCCACAGAGCTCCGAATACTGCGTTTGCATCTGGAGCAGATGACGCCGATCTGCGCCGCGCCGGTCGATCCGCAGCTCCTTGATAGCGGCGATCTGCTGTTGGACCGCGGGGATCACGCGGTGGGGGCCAAACAGGTTGTCGTTGTCGATCAGCACTCTCCGCGTCGCCTTGAGGTGCTCAATTGGGTCCGCCCCCGACAACGTGAGGCTCGACTTGCTGGGCCTTGCAGCGGCCGGCAGGTCCGACACCGCAGCTATCGCCGCGCCTGCCCCAAGCGCGCCGAGTAGGGACCTTCGAGAGAGGGACACGAAGATGATCCTTCCGTCATCGGTACGTACGGGGACTGAGATCCCCTCCTCTGACGGTGCCTGAATGCCCGATTCGCCAGCCAGGGCCACAGGGGCTTTGGCCACATGGGTCCCCGGTTTAGCCACATGGCCGGACGACAGAGCCTCAAGGGTCGCGCCCTCCAGGATCTTCACGTGGAGCCGGACCAATGATCCAGCAGCACCAAGAGCACGGTCGTACGCCTCGACCAGGGCTGCGGATGCGGCCTGCCCGCCTCTTTCCACACGGGCCATGTAGCTGCTGTTGAACATGATCGCCTGGCTCAACTTGCCCAGGGACAGACGGCGCTGCTCACGCCAAGCTCGCATCTCGGCACCGAGGTAGTGCTGAGGGCTTGCGTGCGGTGTCAGTTCGTTCGGACGTTGCCCCATCCCGTCCTCCCCCATGAGGCCTATGTGGCCGCCTTGGGCGGCCACATGTCAGGCCTGTCGGCCAGTCAAGTTCAGTCGCTACAAACGATGAACAAGCAGATCCCAACCTATCGAGGTCGGTTGATGGATCGCATCGATTGAGCAGGAAGGAGGTGCCTCATGGCCGCAAAAAAACCCGATGGGCAGGCTTTGCAGCCAGGGCGGTTGCGGGCCAACAGAGCTGACGCCGTCGACGCACCGCACGGGCTACTAGTTCGCCTCCAGCCCCGCTACCCGCTCGCGCAGCTCACTCACTTCCATCTGAAGGCTCGCGATCTGTTCACGCAGTTCTGCGATCGCCGCTTCGGGAACAGACTGCTGAGCAAGTTCGCCGGAGTTGGCGGTGAGGAACGCACCCTTGCCCTGGTGACTCACCACGAGACCTTCGGTCTTGAGTTCGCGGATCGCGTCGCGAGCCACTGTCGCGGTAGCCCCGTATGAGCTTCGGATCTTCGCGAGCGAAGGCAACTGCCCAGTCTCTGCGAACTCGCCATCTGCGATCCGTCGCCGAAGATCCTCCGCTACCTGCTGATAGGCGGGCTTGCCGGTCCACTCGATCATCTGCACCTCACGTCTCAATCCAGTCTCTGCCTCATAGTGCCCAAGCGGCAGAGCTAGGGCCAAGCCTCAAGGCCCCTGGTCTCCGGAAGAGGGGTTGCAGGACTGTGCCTCACAGTGCACTATGAGGCACAGGCGCCTGGGGCCGTCAAAGCCCCAGGAAGTCGCAAGGAACCTGCCTGACCTGCGCAATTAAACGCCCGGAGGGCCCCGTGAAACGGGCTCGAAGAGAGCGTCCGTGTCTTGAGAACTGAACAGAGTGCTGAGAACGAGTGATTTTGGCTGCTGACGACTCTCTGCGGAGGCGTCAGCAGCAATGGCCACTCGTCTTCAACGAGCGGTCGCCGCGGCCGGTGTCTTCCGGTTCTGCGGCTTGTTCATCCAGACCGGCCGGAGCGGTGGCACTCCCGTGCAAGGACACGCCGCCGCCCGGCTCTCCCCGCCATCTGAGATCAGGAGAGCACTGCCATGAAGACCTATTTCGGCGGCAACCAGGCCGTCACAAACAACGACTTCATCGAATTGGCCCTGGGCACCCCGCTGGAGCTGTGGCTCGGGGTGGCGGGCGAGAGCGCCGAGGAGCGCGCGGCCAGGCTGGACGCGGCGCGTGACATCCTCGCCGACGACCCCGGCCTGTTCGACACGGTCTCGCGTATCGCCGGCGAGGTGGCCCAGGCGCACGCCCCGGACCTGCTGAACGTCGTCCCGCTGTCTCGCCCTGGCAAGGGCAAGGGCCGCAGTGTGCGGAAGGCGGCGGCCTGATGAGCGAGGTCATGACGCTGGCCGCCGCGTCCGGGCCGCTGGCCGCTGCCTGGTCCCTCCACACGCTGTGGATGCGCCGCCAACTGCGCGCCGCCCGCCACGATCCGCTCACGGGCCTGCTGCGCCGGGACGGCTTCGAGGCCCAGGCCCGCCGCCTGGTGCGTCAGGGCACTACGGCGGTCCTAGTCATCGATCTGGACGGCCTCAAGGCGCTGAACGACACCCACGGGCACGCCGCCGGGGACGCGGCGATCCGCGCCGCCGGCGAGCGGCTCGGGCTGTGGGTTCATGCACGCGGAATCGCGGGACGCCTGGGGGGCGATGAGTTCGCCGCCGTGATCCGCCGCCCGCCCGCCGGGGAGCCGGAGGGGCTGAGGACCCTGGACTTCTTCCTGTGGCACCTGCATGCGCAATTGTGCGAGCCGATCAGCGTCGGTGGCCGCAAGGTGCCGCTGGGCGCCTCCATCGGCACCGTGGTCGCCCCGCTCGGATCCGGGGACCTGTCCACCTGGATGCGCCGGGCGGACGAAGTCATGTACGGGGTCAAGGCGGACGGCGGCGGCTGGTCCGTCGCGCACGACTCCGAGCCCGCTCACGGCACCGTCAACGGCCGCCGCGCCGGTCGCCGCGGCGCTTCCGACGGAGCGGAGGCGACGGGGTGATGCGCTTCGCGACCATGAGCCCGCAGCAGATCAAGATGGCCGAGCGGACGCTGTCTCTGGGCACCTGGGCGATCACCATTGGCGCCGTGGTCTTTTCCGTCCTGACGGTCACGCCGCTCGTTCAGCGGGCCACCCCCGGCGGGTGGGAGTGGACGGCCCCGATCCTCCCGGTGGTGGTGGACGCCGCAGTCGTCATCGTGGTCCGCCTCGACTCCACCGTCGCCCGCCTTGGTGGAAGCGGCGGCCCGTGGCCAACCGTCCTGCGCTGGATGACAGGACTGATGACTCTCGGCCTGAACATCGGGGACTCGGCCCTCAAAGGCGACCTGGTCGGGGTGGCTGTTCACTGTGTCGCCCCGCTCCTGCTCATCGTCACCGCCGAGGCAGGGCTCGCCTACCGCCGAGCGATCACAGGCGCCCTGGCCCGCATCGACCGTGAGCAGCAAAAGCAGGCCGAGCAGGACCGCCAGGAGCGCGAAGCGCGCGAGAAGCGGGCGAGGGATGAGCGGGAAGCACAGCGCGCTGCCCGGGAGCGTTCCGAGCGGGAAGCCCGCGAACAGGCCGAACGTCTGGAGCGCGAAAGGCTGGAGCGTGAGGCGACCGAGCGCCGTGAGGCGCGCGAGCACGCCGAGCGTATGGAGCGTGAGCGCCTGGACCGCCAGGACCAGCAGCGGCGCGAGGAGCGCGAGCACGCCGAACGCCTGGAACGCGAACAGCGCGAAGAACGCGAGCGTGAGCGCCAGCGCCAGGAGGCCGCTGCGCGGGCCCGGCGGCAGGCCAGCGAACCCCAGCAGCGCACGCGCACGCGCGAGCGTCAGCCCCGCCAGCGCAAGCAGGCCAAGGCGCCTGCGGCCCGCACCGAAGCAGAACTGTTCTCCGAGGCCCGGGAGCTGACCGCCGGATGGTCGGAGGCGGAGCTGACCGCTGACGCCATCCGCAAGACGGTCCGCACATCCCAGGACAACGCCCGGATGCTGCGCGACGCCCTCAAGGCCGAGCGCGCCCAGGCCGCCCGCTTCCGGCCTGCCGATACCGAGGAGCCCGCCCAGTCCGACCACATCGACCAGACCGAGCACAGTGAGGGAGAAGCAGCATGAGCGCCGAAAGCCTCAACCGCCTGATGCCCGCCATCGACACCCTTGGCCGTCTGTCCGCGACGTTCGGCCACCTCCCGGCCACCGAGATGGACGTCCAGACCGTGTACCACCCGGAGCACGACGACTTCCGCGCAGCAGTGGTGATCAGGCTGCACGACGGGCTGGACGGCTTCGAGCTGTGGCGCGAAGCCCTCGGCATCCAGCCTGAGGGCGTCGTCTACCGGATGCTGACCAACTCGGTATCTCTCACCGCCGAGACGGAGTGGTGCGGCACCTGGGTTGGGGTCCACGGCTATGGCCGACTGCCGACCGACGCGCGGGTCGTCCGGGCGGCCTGAGATGCGTCGCCCGATCCGTGGCGCTGACCTGTTCAACGCGGTGATGGACACGGCCGACTGGCGCTGCCAGTGCGAGGGCGCATGCGGCCGCACCCACACGCGCGGCGGGATGTGCCGCGAGAGCCACGACCACTTCACCCGACTCGTCATCGCCCCCAACCAACCGACCGGCACCACCACCGACGCGGAAGTAACCGACCCGAAGCGGCTTCGGGCCTGGTGCCCCCGCTGCGTCGCCAGGGTCAGCGCCGCCGCCAGGGCGGCGGCTCTTGAGGAACAGCGCCAAGCAGCTCAGTCCCTCTTCTGAAACAGCGCGGGGCCTGGTCCACCCGGCCAAGGACAGCGACCAGGCCCCGCCGCCCTCCCGTTCTGGAAGGAACGTCAGTGAATCACGACGACGAGAACGAACTGTTCAACCGACTCGAAGCCGACATGACCACCAACGACGGGCCCGACTCGGGGGCCGACGTAGTGGACCTGAACAAGGCCCGGTCGGCGCGTAGCGAGTCGGCCGCCCCCGTGCCCACCGAGTCGGCTGATCCGTCGGCCGACTCGACCCCGCCCGAGTCGGCCGACGGATCAGGCCGAATCATGGTGGAGGTACCCGAGGCGAAGAGCCCCGGATACCTCGGCCGGCTGATAGGAGCCAAGCGCCGGGCGATCATCCCCGAGTGGCTGAAGTCCACCCAGGAGCTGAAGACCGCTGCTGGCTGGGTAGCTGGTCACTACGGCCACATGGCCGGGTACCACGCCTTCCGTGCACCCGCCTACGCCGGACGCCTGGCCCTTCAGGCGCCCCGCGGTGCGGCGAAGTTCCTGGGCGGCACGATGCGTTGGGTCTCCGACGCCGAAGGCGATCCGGTGCGCCGCGCCATGGTGCAGAAGGAGGACGCGGCCACGTACCTGAAGCTGTCGCGTCAGCGGGACGGTCGGGTGCGGCTTCGCACGCTCGTGGTCATCCTCGCCTCCGTCATCGGAGTCGGGGCGGCCCTCGCACTGTACGTGCTGGCTCCGGGGTGGCTGATGGGGGTATCGGTCGGCGCAGTGGTGCTGGCGCTGGGGTGGGCCGGGGAGTCGGCCGACTCGCCCGTGATCAGGCACGCGGTGGAACTGCCGACCACGCCGCGCCTGACGGATGCGATTGTCCTGCGGGCGCTCGCCGCCCTGTCCATCTCGCAGATCAACCAGGCGATCGCCAAGGGGCGCGAGGGGTTCGTGTTCAAGGCCCCGATCACCCGTGACGGTCCGGGTTGGCGCGCTGAGGGCGACCTGCCTTACGGCGTGACCGTCTCGGACGTGATGGACCGCCGCGACCGGCTTGCCTCCGGCCTTCGTCGGCCGCTGGGCTGCGTGTGGCCGGAGGCGGTGCCCGACGAGCACACCGGCCGCCTGGTGCTGTGGGTGGGCGATCAGGACATGTCCAAGGCCAAGCAGCCCGCCTGGCCTCTGGCCAAGTCAGGCTCGGTGGACCTGTTCAAGCCCACCGCCTTCGGCACCGACCAGCGCGGACGCTGGGTGGAACTGTCCCTGATGTACATCTCCGGCATCGTGGGCGCCATCCCGCGCATGGGCAAGACGTTCCTGCTGCGCCTGCTGCTGATCATCGCCGCCCTGGACCCCAGGGCGGAGCTGCACACCTACGACCTCAAGGGCACCGGCGACCTGGACCCCGTGGGAGAGAAGTGCTCCTACCGCCACCGGGCCGGCGAGGACGACGACGACATCGAGTACGCCATCGTCGACTTGCGGGCGCTGCGCGAGGAGCTGCGACGCCGGGCGAAGATGATCCGCTCCCTTCCGCGCGACATCTGCCCCGAGTCCAAGGTGACTTCGGAGCTGGCCAGCATGAAGAAGCTGGGTCTGCACCCGATCGTGATCGGGGTGGATGAGTGCCAGGTGTGGTTCGAGCACCCCAAGTACGGGGCCGAGTTCGAGGAGATCTGCACCGACCTGGTCAAGCGCGGCCCCGCGACCGGCATCACGCTGCTGTTGGCCACCCAGCGGCCCGACTCCAAGTCCCTGCCCACCGGCATCAGCGCGAACGCCTCCACCCGGTTCTGCCTGAAGGTCATGGGCCAGATCGAGAACGACATGGTCCTGGGCACCGGCTCCTACAAGCGGGGCATACGGGCGACGATGTTCGCCTGGGGCGACAAGGGCATCCACTACTTCGTCGGTGAAGGCTCCGACGCCCGCATCGTCCGCTCCGTCTACGTGGACGCCGTCGCGGCCGAAGCCATCGCCGCACGGGCCCGCAAGCTGCGGGAAGACGCCGGCACTCTCACCGGCCACGCGGCCGGAGAGGCGCCCGAGGAGAACACCGCAGCAAGCTACGACCTGCTGCGCGACATCCTGGGCGTGGTGCCCGTCGAAGAGGCCAAGGTCTGGAACGAGACCGTGGTGGGCCGCCTCGCGGAGCTGCGACCGGAGGTCTACGACGAGTGGGCCGCCGAACAGCTCTCCGCGGCACTCAAGCCCTACGGCATCGAAACCGTCCAGATCGGCCGCCGCATCAACGGCAAGGTCGTCAACCGGCGCGGCATCGAACGCGCCCACATCACCGCCACCGTAGCGGAGCGTGACAAAAAGCGCGATGCGGACTGAGGCTCCGGGGCCGCTATCGCTAGCAGTGACCCTCGCTAACGTTAGCGGCCCCGCTAGCGCCCCACACCACATCTGATCAGGCCGCTAGCGGATAGCGACCCACCTGCGGAAATCCCCGAAAACCGCCCTGGAGGCCGCTCATGACCCCCAACAGCCTTGCTATCGCCTGCCTGCTCATAGTCACTCTCTGTTATGTGACTCTGTGTGCGGTGAGCCCGTTCGGCAACTGCCGCAAGTGCAAGGGCTTCGGCTACGCCCTCAAGACCGACCGACGCGGACGCCTCCGCCCCGGCAAGACCTGCCGCCGCTGCCACGGCGACCGCAAGCGCATCCGCGTCGGCCGCCACCTGTTCAACGTCGCCGCCCGCATCCACCGCGACGGCACCCGCTGACCGCCACCTCACGCCAAGGAGGCCCCTGTGGCCGTCACCATCTCCCTCGTCGCCCTGTTCGGCCTGGTCCTGTTCTTCCTGCTGAGGTCCAAGACCCTCGGCTACGGCTCCGCGTTCATCGCCATCATGTTCGGCTTCTTCCTCGCCTCCACCGGCGCCTCCGGCCCCATCAACCAGCTCGCCCACGCGGTCCTCGACGCCGTCCGCAACCTGTGAGGAGCTGGCCGTGAACGGACACCGCACCTCCCGGCACTGGCTCGCCGCAGCGGCCCCCAAAGCCGCCCCTGCCCTAGCCACCTCCACAGTGCTGATCCTCGCGCGCATCTGGAACGCCAACGGCGCCGAACACTCCGTCGGCAACGCCGCCTTGATGACCGCGCTCTCCCTCGGCGCGGCGGTGGCCGGCGCCGTCGCATCCGTCGGCCGCGCCGGGGACGGCGTCATCGCGGGCACCGCGTTCGCCACCTCCGGCGCCCTGGCCCTGGCCGGGGTCGCCGGGTACTCCGACGGCTGGTCGCTGCCGCTGCTGCTATGGGCGCTGGCCACCGCCGTGGCGTACGGCCTGGCCGCGAGGCACTGGCACAGCGACCACCGCGAAACCGTCGCCCACCAACGGCACACCGCTGAGCGGCGCGAGGAACACGCCCATATCGAACGCGTCGAAGCCCTCCGCGCCGGGGCACAGATCGAGGTCGCCCACTCCGGCGCTGCCTACGCCGAACAACTCGCCACCGCCCTCATCACCCGCGCCGCCCTCCCCGGCTTCAACCCGCAGGCCCTCACCGACGCGGGCCTGCCCGAACTCCCCAGCACAGAGAGGACATCCGCTTGAGTCACCGAGCCTTGCCCCGGCTGCGTTTCCAGCGCGCCACCTGGCCCCGTCCGGCGCTGATGCTGACCGACACCCCCCGCCCCGACTGTCGCGTCTGCGAGGGCATCGGCGGCATCGAGCGTGAATACGGCCACCCCGAGACCGGCGAGTACGACGGCTCCCACTGGGAGCCCTGCGAGTGCTGGAACCAAGACCGCCGCTGGGTCCTGCTGCCCCTGCCGCGCCTGCCCCGACGCCGGCGCCGCACCGGCCGCGCCCCGTGGGGCGCCGACGGCTTCAGCGACGAACCCCCCTTCTGATCGTCAGTCCCACCCCAACGCCTAGACGCGCCCGAGGGCGGCGGCACTCCCGTGCAAAGGACACCGCCGCCGCCCCCGGCCCCCCGCCCTGCCCGACGACTCACCAGGAGGCCAAGTGCTGACCCTGACCGACCTGTTCTGCGGTGCCGGAGGCTCCTCCACCGGCGCCATGACCGTCCCGGGTGTGACGGTGCGGATGGCCGCCAACCATGCCCGCCACGCCGTCGACACCCACCAGGCCAACCACCCCGACGCCGACCACGACTGCGCCGACCTCTCCCAGGTCGAACCCCGCCGCTACCCCAAGACGGACATCCTGTGGGCCTCCCCGGAGTGCACCAACCACTCCATCGCCAAAGGCCGGCGGCGCGGACACGGCGCCCACTCGGACGGGCTGTTCGCCGAGGACGGCACCGACGAAATCGTCGTCCGCTCCCGCGCCACGATGCACGACGTCCCCCGCTTCGCCGAGGTCCATAACTACCGGGCGGTCATCGTGGAGAACGTCGTGGACGCCTACTGGTGGGGCCCCGAACAGGTGCCCGGCGCCGCCTTCCAGGCGTGGCTGTCCACCCTTCACGCGTGGGGCTACGAGCACCACATCGTGTGGCTCAACTCCATGCACGCCGCCGCCTTCGGCCCCGCCGCGCCGCAGTCCCGCGACCGCATGTACGTGGTCCTGTGGCGCAAGGGGGAGCGGGCCCCGGACTTCGGCAAGTGGACCCGCCCCTGGGCCGACTGCCCCGCCCACGGCCGCATCCGGGCAATGCAGGCGTTCAAGCGCCTGGACCGGCGCTGGGGCCGCTACGGCAAGCGCGCCCAGTACCTGTGGCGCTGCCCCCGCACCGAGTGCCGCAACACTGTCGTGGAGCCCGCTGTGCGGGGCGCGGCCGAGGTCATCGATTGGAGCCTTCCCGCCCGCGCTATCGGGGAGCGCAAGCGGCCCCTCGCGGCCGGCACCATGCGCCGCGTCCGCGCCGGATTCGCTGCGTTCGCTGAACCGCCGACCGTCCCCGTGGAAGGCCGGGACGGCAAGAAAGCCGCCCCTGCATCCTCGCCCCTGCGGACCGTCACAACGCGGAACGAGACGGGGCTCGCGCTGCCGCCCTACATGGTCGAACTGCGCGGCGGCGGATCCTCCCACCGCTCCATCGCCGCGCCGCTGGCCACCGTGTGCGCGTCCGGCAACCACCACGGCATCGTCACCACTCCGGACCTGGTCGTGCCCTACTACTCCAACGGCACCGCCCGGCCCGCCACCCAGCCCCTGCCCACCGTCACCACCGTGGACCGCCATGGCGCCCTGTACGGCGGCTCGGTCACCTCGGTGGAGGAGTGCCGCTTCCGGATGCTGGAGCCGCACGAATACGCCGCCGCGATGGCATTCCCCGAGGGCTATCGACTACTCGCCAAAGACAAGCGCACCCGGGTGCTGATGCTTGGCAACGCGGTGACCCCGCCGGCCGCCCGCGACCTGATCGCCATGGTCGCCGAAGCCCTCACGGGCGAAGACCTGGACGTTGCGGCCTGACCTGACCTATGACGCCCGAGGGCGGCGGCACTCCCGTGCAAGGACACACCGCCGCCCCCGGTCTCCCCGCACTGCCCGAAGACAGAACAGGAGACCCCCAGCATGACATCTGAACCCGCGGCTGAGCAGTACGGCACCGTGCTGCCGCTGCGCGGCGCCGCCAGCATCGACCGGACCCCGCCGCAGGACCTGGAAGCCGAACAGGCCGTTCTCGGCGCCATGATGCTCGCCCCGCAGATCATCTCCGAGGTCATCGCCGCGATGGACCCAGCCGACCACTACCTTCCTGCCCACGAGACGATCCACCGCGCGCTTCTCGACCTGCACGCCCAGGGCCAGCCCGTGGACCCGATCACCCTCGGCCACCATCTGGAGCAGGCCGGTTCCATCGCCCGCGTGGGCGGAAAGACCTACCTCCACACCTTGGTAAAGGCGGTCCCGACCGCCTCCAACGCCGCCTATTACGCGGAGATCGTGCACGGCAAGGCGCAGCGGCGCCGCAGCATCGAAGCGGGCACCCGCATCATCCAGGCCGGGATGGCGCCGGACGCCACGGACGACGATTTGCGCGAAGCCCTGGCCCTGGGGGCGCAGACCGTGCCGGAGGTATGGGCAGAGCCGATCCCCCTCAACCACCAGCCCAAGCTCCCGCCCTTCCCTGTCCAGGCCCTCCCTGGCTGGCTGGGGGATTACGTCGCTGCGGTGGCCGAGGAAACCCAGACGCCACCCGACATGGCGGGCGCCCTGGCACTGTCGGTCCTGGCCACCGCCGCCGGCGGGCGCGCGGTGGTGCAGGTGCGTGGGCGCTGGCGGGAGCCGACCAACCTGTTCGTCGTCGTCGCACTGGGCCCGGCTAACCGGAAGTCGGCGGTATTCGCCGCCATGACCAGCCCGCTCTACCGGTCCGAGGCGTTGCTCGTCGCCGAGGCGTCTGGACGCATCGTGGAGGCTGAACTCACCGCCAAGATGACCCAGGAAGCCGCCGATAAGGCCGCGTCCAAAGCGGCCTCAGCGGAGGGCCCCGAGCGGGACGGACTGGTAGCTGAGGCCATCGCCCTCGCCCAGGCCGCTGAATCCCTCAGCGTGCCCGCCCGGCCCCGTCTGCTGGCCGACGATGCCACCCCCGAGGTCATCGCTACTCTGCTGGCCGAGCAGGGCGGACGGCTTGCGGTGATGTCCGCCGAGGGCGGCATCTTCGACATCATCGCCGGCCGTTACTCCGGCACCCCCAACATGGAGGTGTTCCTCAAGGGCCACGCCGGCGACCGGCTGCGGGTGGATCGCCGCAGCCGCGAGGAGTACATCGAAGCCCCGGCCCTGACCATGGGCCTGGCCGTGCAGCCCGCCGTCCTGGAAGACATCGGCAAGAACCGCGGCTTCGACGGCAGGGGCCTGCTGGCCCGCTTCCTGTACTCGCTACCCGAATCCCTCGTCGGCTTCCGGAAGATCAACCCCGACCCGGTGCCAGAGGCCCTCGCCGAACGCTACGAGCGCAACGTGCAGGCCCTGACCCTGTCCCTGGCGGACTGGACCGATCCCGCCGTCATCCAGCTCACCCCGGCAGCGGACGTGGCGCTGATCGCCTTTGAGAACCGCCTTGAGCCGCAGCTCCGGGCCAAGGGCGGCAGGCTTGGCCACGTCGGCAAGTGGGCGGGCAAGCTCATTGGCGCCACCGCCCGTATCGCCGGCCTTCTGCACTTGGCCGACCACCTCGAAGACGGATACGGCAAGCCCATCAGCGAAGCGACCATGGGCGCCGCCATCGAGCTGGCCGACTACTTCACCGCCCACGCCCTGACGGTGTTCGATCTCATGGGCGCCGACGCCACCCAGGCGCGTGCCCGCACGCTGCTGGATGTTCTGGCCGCGAACGGATGGGAGAGCGTCAGTCGCCGCGACCTGTTCGCCAAGCTGTCCCGCTCCGAATTCCCTACCGTCGCCGACCTCGAACCGACCGTCGCCCTTCTCGAAGAGCACGGCTACCTCCGCAGTGACACCCCGCCCCGCACCGGCAAGCGTGGCCGCCCGCCGGCCCCCCGGTACCTCGTCCACCCCGAGCTTCGGGAGGGCCAGGTATGAGCGCCCGCACGGCTCCCCACGCAGGAACCCAGCCGCACAAACCGCAAAATCGCAAAAATACGCGCCGCACCCGCTCTGACCAGCCCAGGAACCCCGCGCAGGGCCCCGGCAACAGCCAGCCGCAAAAACCCGCGAAAGTCCCGCAAAAATCAACCGCCGCACCCCCGCCCAGCAGGGTCCCGGGCCCCGCCGCCTATTTCTGCGGCGATTTCCGGGATTTTTGCGGCAGCCACGACCAGCGCCAGAAACCACCTGTTTCCGCAGGTCAGACGGCATGCTCCGGGGTTTTTGCGGATTCTGCGGTTTCTGCGGCGCCCACCGCGTCCGGAGCACGAACCCCGAGTCCTGAAGGAGGCACCACGTGAGCACCCAAGTCCACAAGCGCCGAGCACCCGCCGACGAGCTTCTCCCGCTGGCCGTCGTCCTCGAAGAGATCGGCATCACCCGCGCTTCTTGGTACCGCTGGCGGAACCGGGGCCAGGGCCCCCGCACTCACCGCCTGCCCAACGGCCGTCTGCGCGTCTGGCGCAGTGACCTCGATGCATTCCTCGCAGAAATGGACGTGGCGTAGTGGCGTGGAGCTACACCGTGAAGATCTGGGCCATCCGGAAGCGCGACTACCGGAAGCCCTACCAACTCCGCTGGAAGGTGGGCATCCGCCCGCACTCGGAGTCGTTCCTCACGCTGGGCCTGGCGGAGAGCCGCCGGGCCCAGCTCATTACCGCCACCCGCGAGGGTGAGCCGTTCGACGTGGACAGCGGACTGCCGAAGTCCATGGTCGACAAGGAACGGGACATCTCGTGGTACGAGCACGCCCGCAAATACATCGGGATGAAGTGGGACGACTCCCCCGGCAACACACGGCGCACGCTGTCCGAAGCAATGGCGACGGTGACGCCCGCCTTCGTGAAAGACACCAAGGGGATGCCGGACGCCAGAGTCGTCCGGCGCGCCCTCTACAGCTGGGCCTTCAACAAGAACCGCTGGGATCAGGAGACGCCCGACGACGTAACGAAGGTGCTGGACTGGTTCAAGCGCAAATCGCTTCCTGTGTCCGCGCTCTCGGAACGCCTGCTCGTACGGGCCGCCCTCAACGCCCTCTCCAAGAAACTGGACGGCAAGACAGCCGCACCGGGCACGATCAGCCGAAAGCGCGCAATCTTCTACAACTCTCTTGAGTACGCGGTGGAGGCTGATCTCCTCAACGACAACCCGCTCGATCGCATCAAGTGGAAAGCACCGGAGCAAGTGGTGGACGAGGTGGACCCGGCCTGCGTGCCGAACCCCGCGCAAGCGGCCAAGCTTCTGACCGCCGTGCGGGACCAGAGCAAGCGCGGTCGGCGGCTCGTGGCGTTCTTCGGCTGCATGTACTACGGCGCCGCGCGGCCGGCGGAAGTCATTGGGCTTCGGCTCCAAGACTGCGACCTACCGCGTCGCGGCTGGGGCCTGCTCAGGCTCAGGGAGACCCGCCCCCGCTCCGGCACGGCCTGGACAGACAGTGGCGAGGCGCACGAGAAACGGGGCCTGAAGCACCGCCCGCGGAAAGCGGTCCGGCGCGTACCGATCCCGCCCGAACTGGTCGCCCTGCTGCGATGGCACCTCACCGCGTACGGCGCGGCCGCCGACGGTCGGGTGTTCCAGACGATGCGCGGAGGGCTCATCCAGGACACCGGGTACGGCGAAGTCTGGGCTGAGGCTCGCGCGCGGGCCCTGAGCCCGGCTGAGTCCGAGTCGGTGTTGGCCAAGCGCCCGTATGACCTTCGTCACGCTGCGGTGTCTACGTGGCTCAGCTCCGGCGTGGAACCTCAGCTTGTCGCCGAGCGCGCCGGCCACAGTGTGGCCGTGTTGTTCCGTGTGTACGCCAAGTTCCTCAAGGACGGGGACGCGGCCGCGAACGCCAAGATTTCCGCCCGCTTGGGGCAGCGCGGCTGACAGCTCAGAAATCCCGTCCACGCCCCGTCCACACACTTCGAGATAGGGCGTTCGAATGCGAGACGGAGCGAGACAGTACGGCCGCCGCGAGGGCGCATGACAAAGGGCCCCTGGCCTGCGATTTCCGCAGGCCAGGGGCCCTTTGCTTTCCTGTGGCGGCGCCAGGATTCGAACCTGGGAAGGCGAAGCCGGCAGATTTACAGTCTGCTCCCTTTGGCCGCTCGGGCACACCGCCAGGGTTTGCTGCCGGGAGATCCGCTGTGGGCGGCGCTCTGTGGCAACGACGTAAACCATACCCGATGGCTGGGGGTGGTCCGCCACTCGATTCCACAGCGCTGGATCATGCCGGGATGGCTAGGCTTGCGGGGCGGTCCGGCACGGGCCGTAGCCCTGACGGATCTACGTACGAGGAGCCAACTCAACATGGCCGACTCCAGTTTCGACATCGTCTCGAAGGTCGAGCGGCAGGAGGTCGACAACGCCCTCAACCAGGCCGCCAAGGAGATCTCGCAGCGCTACGACTTCAAGGGCGTGGGCGCGTCGATCGAGTGGTCGGGCGAGAAGATCGAGATGCGGGCCAACGCCGAGGAGCGGGTGAAGGCCGTGCTCGACATCTTCCAGTCCAAGCTGATCAAGCGCGGGATCTCGCTGAAGTCGTTGGACGCCGGGGAGCCGCAGGCCTCGGGCAAGGAGTACAAGATCTTCGCCTCGATCGAGGAGGGGATCTCCCAGGAGAACGCGAAGAAGGTCGCCAAGATCATCCGCGATGAGGGCCCGAAGGGCGTCAAGGCGCAGGTGCAGGGCGACGAGCTGCGGGTCAGCTCGAAGAGCCGGGACGACCTCCAGGCGGTGCAGCAGTTGCTCAAGGGCAAGGACCTGGACTTCGCGATCCAGTTCGTGAACTACCGGTAGGTGCCGCCGGCCGGCGGGCGCGGGTGCGGTCGCCGGGAGGGTGGCCGGGTGGGGCGGTGTGCCGTGGGCGCGCCGCCCCACCGGCGTTCCGGGGGCCGCCGCACAGGTGTGCGCTCAGGGCGCTCCCAAGGGGCTTGACCTCAAGTCCAGTTGAGGTCGCAGGCTGTGGGCATGAACACGAGCGATGAGATTTCAGCCGGCATGTCCACCGCGTTCGTCGCGGACGTCTTTCCGGAGATCCGGCGGCCGGATGCCGGCGCCGTGCTGATCAGCGAATGGGACACGGGCGGCCCCGAGGCGCAGGCCGCCGTCCTGGAGGGCGTGGCCGGCGCCTGGGCCCGGACCCCGCTGCCGGACGGCTTCCTGTCGCGGGTGCTGCTGGCGGGGACGGATGGCCGCAGCGTGCTCAACTACGCCCAGTGGACGAGCGTCGCGGCACACGAGGAGTTCGTACGGAGCGAGAAGACGGGGCTGCGGGAGCGGATCGCGGCGGCGCTGGAGAAGGCCGGTGACGTGGACGCCGAGCGGCCGACGCGCTTCCGGCTGTATCGGAGCCTGCTGCCCCAGGGGGTGGCGCCCGCGCCGGGGTGTGTGGTGCGGGTCGCCTTCCGGACGAGCGGGCACGAGGCGGCCCGGGAACTCGTCGACGGTCTGATGGAGATGTTCGGCGGCCGGCAGGACGGTGACGGCGGGATCGCCTCGCACTTCCACATCAGCGAGGACGGCACCCGGCTCGTCAACTACAGCGAGTGGCGGGACGCGGAGTCCCACGAGCGGGTGATCGTCCCCAAGCTGGGGAGCGACGGGCCGGTGATGCGGTTCATCGGCGGGCTCCCGGGTGTCGAAACCCTGGGCTTTCGGCGCTATGTGACGCCTCGGGGGCTCGTGCGGGCGTGAGCCGGCCGGATGGACACGGGCCCCGACCCGGCCGGGTCGGGGCCCGATCGGCGCGCGGGAGCGTTCAGCGGGTGGCGAAGGGCTGGTCGGTGGGGACGATGTCGCGGCCGAGCGGGACCAGCGAGACGGGGATCAGCTTGAAGTTGGCGATACCGAAGGGGATGCCGATGATCGTCACGCACAGGGCCACGCCGGTGACGATGTGGCCCAGGGCCAGCCACCAGCCCGCGAAGACGAACCAGATGACGTTGCCGATCGCCGAACCGGTCCCGGCGTCGGACCGCTGGACGGTCGTCCGGCCGAAGGGCCACAGGGCGTAGCCGGCGATGCGGAAGGACGCGATGCCGAAGGGGATGGTGATGATCAGGACGCAGCAGATGACGCCCGCGACGACGTAGCCGAGGGCCAGCCACAGGCCGCTCAGGACCAGCCAGAGGATGTTGAGCAGGAACTTCATGAGCGGCAGCCTTCCACAGGCACGGCGGGTGAGTGTGTCTGCTGGGAAGGACGCGCTGGTGGGGCGAAGAGTTGCGGGGAGGGTGGGAGCGGGGGCGTGCCGTTCGGGTGGCTCAGGGGCGTGGCGATCCGGGGGCTCAGGGGCGGTGGCCGCCCATCTGTTCGAGGCGGGCGATGCGTTCGCGCATCGGGGGGTGGGTGGAGAAGAGGCGGGACATGCCCCCGCCCGCGCGGAACGGGTTGGCGATCATCATGTGGCTCGCCGTCTCCAGGCGCGGCTCGGGTGGCAGTGGCAACTGCCGGGTGCCCGCTTCGAGCTTGCGCAGGGCGGAGGCGAGGGCCAGGGGGTCGCCGGTGAGCTGGGCGCCCGAGGCGTCCGCCTCGTATTCGCGGGAGCGGCTGACGGCCAGTCGGATGAGGGAGGCCGCGACCGGCCCGAGGATCATTATCAGCAGCATGCCCAGAATGCCGGGACCCTCGTCATCGTCGGATCTGCCTATGGGAATCAGCCACGCGAAGTTGGCGAGGAACATGACGACGGAGGCGAGCGCGCCGGCGATGGACGAGATGAGGATGTCGCGGTTGTAGACGTGGCTGAGCTCGTGGCCGAGGACGCCGCGCAGCTCACGCGGGGTCAGCAACTGGAGGATGCCGTCGGTGCAGCAGACGGCCGCGTTGCGCGGATTGCGGCCGGTGGCGAAGGCGTTGGGGGCCTGCGTCGGGGAGAGGTAGAGGCGGGGCATGGGCTGGCGGGCGGCCGTCGACAGCTCGCGGACCATGCGGTAGAGGTCGGGTGCCTCGAACTCGCTGACGGGGCGCGCCCGCATGGCCCTGAGGGCGAGCTTGTCGCTGCTCCAGTAGGCGTAGGCGTTGGTGCCCAGGGCGACGACGACGGCGATGACCAGGCCCGTACGGCCGAACAGGCTGCCGATGGCGATGATGAGTGCGGACAGTCCCCCGAGGAGTACGGCGGTCCTGAGCCCGTTGTGCCGGCGGTGCACGGTACGCCCTCCAAGCGGTGCGGCAGGGGAACCCTTTGCTCGTTGTCTCCACTCTCCAGTGGACCCTTACTCACTGGTCAACGCCAGATGAGCAAGGCTGGTTCCCTTGTGCGCGCGGGGCGGGGCCGGACGGGGTACGGGAGGGCGCGCGCCGGCGTTACGGGTGCCGGCCCGTCTGTCAGAGCAGCGCGCCCGAGGCGAAGCGCAGGACGAGCTGGGGGGCGCCGGACAGGGCGATGCCGAGGACGGTGGCCAGGGCGATGGCGGCGGTGAGGGCCGCCGGGATCGGGGCGCGTGCCGGCCCGGCGGTCACCGCTCCGTCCGCCTCCAGCGCGTACGCCTCGGGCTCGCCGGCCGCGGGCTCACCGGCCTCGGCGCCGCGGAAGAGGACCGCCGTCCACTGGAGGTAGTAGTAGAGCGCGATGACGACGTTGACGGCCATGACGACGGCGAGCCAGCCCAGGCCCGCGTCGACGGCCGCGGAGAAGACCGTGACCTTCGCGAACAGGCCGATGATGCCCGGCGGCAGACCGGCGAGGCAGAGCAGGAAGAAGCCGAGGGCGAGCGCGGACAGGGGGCGGCGGGCGTACAGGCCCCGGTAGTCGCTGATCCGGTTGGCGGGGCTGGTGCGGGCCACCAGGGCGGCGACGGCGAAGGCGCCGAGGTTCACGGCCGCGTACATCAGCGCGTAGGCGACGGTGGAGCCGATGGCGTGCGCCGGGTTGTCGGCGTAGCCGGCCGCCGCGATCGGCACCAGGAGGTAGCCGGCCTGGCCGACGGAGGACCAGGCGAGCAGGCGGACGGCGCTGTGCGCGCGGCCCGGTTCCTGGCGCAGGGCGGCGACGTTGCCGACGGTCATGGTGAGCGCGGCGAGGACGGCCAGTGCCGGGCCCCAGACGTCGGCGTACGAGGGGAAGCCCTGGACGGTGACGAGGATCAGGCCGGAGAAGCCGACGGCCTTGCCGACCACGGAGAGGTAGGCGGCGATGGGCAGCGGGGCGCCGACGTAGGTGTCCGGCACCCAGAAGTGGAAGGGGGCGGCCGCCGTCTTGAACGCGAAGCCGACGAGGGTGAGGGCGACGCCGGCGCTGGCCAGAGTGGCCAGCCGGGGGTCGGGCAGGGCGGTCAGGGCGTGCGCCACCCGGGAGAGGTGGAGGCTGCCGGTCGCCGCGTACAGGAAGCTCACGCCGAGCAGCATCACGGCGGTCGCGGCCACCGAGGAGAGGAAGAACTTCAGGGCCGCTTCGGAGGAGAGCCGGTCGCCGCGCCGCATGCCGACCAGCGCGAAGGCGGGCAGCGAGGCGACTTCGAGGGCGATGACGAGGGTGGCCAGGTCCCGGGAGGCGGGCAGCAGGGCCGCGCCGGCGGCGGAGGACAGCAGCAGGAACCAGAACTCGCCGGCGGGCAGGCCGTGGTCCTTGAGGGTGTCGACGGACAGCAGGGCGGTCAGCAGCGCCCCGGCCAGCACCAGGAACTGGATGACGAGGGTGAACGGGTCGGCCACGTAGCTGCACACGGACGGGTGGCCGGTCAGGCAGAACGTGCGGCGGTCGCCGTCCAGGAGGGGCAGCAGGGAGAGCGCGGCGAGGGCCAGCCCGGCGATGGCGATCCAGCCCAGCAGCGGCTTCCTGGCGGCGGGGAGGAAGAGGTCGGCGACGAGCACCACCAGGGCGACGGCCGCGGCGAGGGTGGGCGGCGCGAGGGCGAACCAGTCGACGGACTGGACCAAAGAGGTCACCGACTGGGCCGAAAGGGTCATCGGGCTGATCACTTACCGCCTCCGAGGAGCTGCTGGACGGCCGGGTCGGTGAGGCCGAGGAGGGCCGCGGGCCACAGTCCGGCGAGGACGGTGAGGGCGGCGAGGGGGGTCCAGGCCGCGTATTCGTAGCGGGCGAGGTCGGGGATGAAGGGCGCGTCCGCCGGGGGGCGCGCGGCCGCTTCGGCCGGTGTGGCGGCGCCTTCCTCGGCGGCCGCGGCGACGTCCGCGGCCGGCAGCGTGCCGCCCATGCAGACGCGGCGGACGACGAGCAGGAGGTAGGCGGCGGTCAGCAGGGTGCCGAGGCCGGCCAGCGCCATGAACGTCAGGAAGGCGGGGCGGCTGAGGCCCTCGGCCGGCCGGAACGCGCCGAACATGGCGAGCATCTCGCCCCAGAAGCCGGCCAGGCCCGGGATGCCCAGCGAGGCGACGGCCCCGAAGGCGAGCAGGCCGCCGAACCGGGGCGCCTTGCCGTACAGGGCGGCGCCCGTCTCGCCGGCGAGGGTGTCGAGGTCGGTGCTGCCGTAGCGGTCCTTGAGGGCGCCGACGAGGAAGAAGAGCAGGCCGGTGATCAGGCCGTGCGCGACGTTGGCGAACAGCGCGCCGTTGACGCCCGTCGGGGTCATGCTGGCGATGCCGAGCAGGACGAAGCCCATGTGGCCGACGGAGCTGTAGGCGATGAGGCGTTTGAGGTCGCCCTTGGCGCCCTTGCGGACGAGCGCGAGGCAGGCGAGCGAGCCGTAGACGATGCCGACGGCGGCGAGCGCGGCGAGGTAGGGCGCGAAGGTGTGCATGCCCTCGGGGGTGATGGGCAGCGCGATGCGGACGAAGCCGTACGTGCCCATCTTCAGCAGGACGCCGGCCAGCAGCACCGAGCCGACGGTGGGGGCGGCGGTGTGGGCGTCCGGCAGCCAACTGTGCAGCGGCCACATCGGGGACTTGACGGCCAGTCCGATGCCGACCGCGAGCACCGCGAGGAGCTGGACGGTGTGGCTGAGCTGCGCTTTCGGGCCGTTGTCAGTGGCGAGTGCCACCATGTCGAACGTGCCGGATTTCACGCCGATGAGGAGGAGGCCGAGCAGCATCACGACGGAGCCGAGCAGCGTGTAGAGGATGAACTTCCAGGCGGCCGCCTGCTTTTGCGCACCACCCCAGCGGGCGATGAGGAAGTACATCGGGATGAGGACCATCTCGAAGGCGAGGAAGAACAGCATCAGGTCCAGGACGGCGAAGGTGGCGAGGGTGCCGGCCTCCAGGACGAGGAGCAGGGCCACGAATGCCTTGGGTGACGGGCCCTTGGGCATGTGGAAGTAGCTGTAGAGCGCGCAGAGGAAGGTCAGCAGCGCGGTCAGGACGACAAGGGGGAGCGAGATGCCGTCGACGCCGAGGTGGATGCGGATGTCCAGCGCCGGGATCCAACTGATGTCCGTGGTGGCCTGCATGCGGGCCGGGTGGTCGTGGTCGAAGCCGGCGGCCAGGGCGATGGCCGCGGCGAGGATCACGCCGGTGACGGTCACGCCGTGGCGCAGGACGGCCTGGTCGCGGTTACGGCCCTTGAGCCCGGGCGGGGGCGGCAGCAGGGCGCCGGCCGCGCCCAGGAGGGGCAGCACGACGAGCGCCGCGAGGAGGAGCTGCAGAGCGGTGGGGTTCACGGGGTCAGGCCCTCCTCAGGGGTTCGGCTCCGGCGAGCCCGGCCGCGAGGGGTGTCGGCTGGGAGTGCGGGGCCGGGGCCCCGGGGGTGTGCGGCATCGGTCAGGCTCCCGTGCCCGTAGCGACGAGGACGGCGGCGACGGCCAGCACGAGCGAGCCCGCGAGCAGGGCGCCGAGGTAGGTCTGCACGTTCCCCGTCTGGGCGCGGCGGACGGCGGCGCCCAGCCAGCGGGGCGCGGTGCCGGCACCGCGGACGTAGGTGTCGACGACCTCGCGGTCGAGGAAGCGGACGAGGGTGGCGGCGGCGCGTACGGGCCGGACGAACAGGGCGGAGTAGACCGCGTCGAGGTGGAAGCCGACGGCGGCGTGGCGGTGCAGGGGGCCCAGGACGAGGCGGCCGGGGTCGGCCGGGTCGGGGGCGCCGGCGTTGTCGCCGTAGGCCGGGGCGTGGGTGGCGATGGCCGTCTCCTCGGAGACGGCGGGCGTGGCGTCCAGGTCGGCGACGACCGCGCCGATCGGGGCGCGGGCGGCGAGGGCGGTGGTGTGCCGCCAGGCCGCGTAGGTGACCAGGCCGCCGACGAGGGCGACGCCGGTGCCCAGGACGGAGGTGGTCAGGGTCGGGTTGAGCGAGCGGCCGTCGAACCAGTCGGGCAGGAAGGGGGCGGTCAGGCCGAGTCCGACGGTGGGGATGAAGAGCAACCACAGCACGGCGTTCATGACGATGGGCTGCCGGCCGTGGTCGGGGGCCTCGGCGCCGCGGCCCTTGAAGGCGAGCAGCCACAGGCGGGCGGCGTAGCCGGCGGTGAGCAGTGCGGTGAACAGGCCGGCGATCAGCACGGTCCAGCCGGCGGCGCCGGGGATGCCCGGCCCGTGGCCGGTGGCGGCGTGTTCGGCGGCGCCCAGGACGGCTTCCTTGGAGAAGAAGCCGGCGAACGGCGGGATCGCGGCGAGCGCGAGCAGCGCCACGGTGACCGTCCAGTAGGCGTCGGGGATGCGCCGGGCCAGGCCGCTCATCCGGGACATCGCGGCCAGCGAGTTGGTGCCCGCCGCGTGGATGATCACGCCGGCGCCGAGGAAGAGCAGCGCCTTGAAGGCACCGTGCGACAGGAGGTGGAAGACGGCGGCACCGCGGTCGCCGACGGCCAGTGCGCCGGTCATGTAGCCGAGCTGGCCGACCGTGGAATAGGCCAGGACCCGCTTGATGTCGTCCTGCGCCAGCGCCGCCAGGCCCGAGCCGACCATGGTGACGGCGGCCATGACGGCGAGCACGACCATGGCCGCGGCCGAGGCGGCGAAGACGGGCAGGAGGCGGGCCACGACGTAGACACCGGCGGCCACCATCGTCGCGGCGTGGATGAGCGCCGAGACGGGGGTCGGGCCGGCCATCGCGTCCGGGAGCCAGGTGTGCAGCGGGAACTGCGCCGACTTGCCCGCGACGCCGGCCAGCAGCAGGAGCGCGATCAGGGTCGGGTGGTCCAGGCCGTCGCGGGCGACCGAACCGAGGATTCCGGTGATGCGGAAGGTCCCGGTGTCGGCGGCCAGCGCGAAGATGCCGAAGAGGAAGGGGACGTCACCGAGCTTGGTGACGAGGAACGCCTTGAGGGAGGCGCTGCGGGCGGCCTCGGTCTCCCAGTAGTGGCCGACGAGGAAGTAGGAGCAGATGCCCATGACTTCCCAGCCGACCAGCAGCACCATCAGGTCGCCGGTGTAGACGACGAGCAGCATCGCGGAGGTGAAGAGGGAGACCAGCGCGGCGTAGGAGGCGTAGCGCGGGTCCTCGCGCAGATAGCCGGTGGAGTAGAGCTGCACGCAGGTCGCGACGACGCCGACGAGGACGGCGATGAGCGCGGCGAAACCGTCGATGTGCAGCGCCAGGTCGATGGGGACCGAGCCGGTCGGGGTGAGCCGGGTGGCGACGTCGGTGGCCGCGCCACCGCCCTGTTCGACGGCGACGCTGATGGCGAGCGCGGCCGCGGCGAGGGTCGGCAGGACGGCCAGCGGCCGGACGAAGCCGGGCGCGCGGCGTCCCAGGGAAAGGCCCGCGACGGCCCCGAGGAAGGGCAGCAGGGGGACGAGGACGGCGGTGGTCGTGAGCGTCACGCGGGGGCCTCCGCCTTGGTGTCCGGCTGCGGCTGCTGCGGGTCCCCGTCCGCCGCGTCCCTCTCGCCCGGCTGCTCGGCGAGGTCACGGAGCCGGTCGATGTCGGAGCTGCCGCGGTTGCGGTAGACGAGCAGCACGATCGCCAGGCCGATGCCGATCTCGGCGGCGGCGACGGTGATCGTGAAGAGGGCGAGGGCCTGGCCGGCGTGGAGGGTGTCGCGCAGCCAGACGTCGAAGGCGACGAGGTTGAGGTTGACGGCGTTGAGCATCAGCTCGACGGACATCAGCACCAGGATCGCGTTGCGGCGGGCGAGCACGCCGTACAGACCGGTGCAGAAGAGGAGGACGGCGAGGACGGCCGGGTAGGCGAGATGCATCAGCGCGGGTCCTCTCCCGGAGCGGGGGCCGCCGCGGGGGCGGGCGCCCCGTCGCGGGACGCACCACCCTTGCGGGCGGTGCCGCCGTCGCGCGTGGCGTCACCGTTCCTGCGGGACAGCACGATCGCGCCGACGAGGGCGGCGAGCAGCAGTACGGACAGCGCCTCGAAGGGCAGCACCCAGTGCTGGAAGAGGCTGCGGCCGGAAACCTCGGTGGAGCCCTGGACGGCTCCGTCGAGAGTGATCCAGGTGGCGCGGAAGGCGTCGACGACGACCCAGACCAGGGCCGCGGCGGCGGCGAGGGCCACGGTCAGCGCGGCCCAGCGGTTGCCCGAGTCGGCGTCCGGGGAGCGGCCGATGGGCGCCTTGGTGAGCATGAGCCCGAAGAGGAGGAGGACGACGACGGAACCGACGTAGATCAGGACCTGCACCCAGGCGATGAACTCCGCGGTCAGGAGCAGGTACTCGACGGCGATGCCGCCGAGGGCGACGACCAGCCACAGGGCGGCGTGCACCAACTGCTTGGTGGTGACGGTGACGACCGCCGCGCCGAGCGTGGCGATGCCGACGAGGAGGAAGGCGATCTCGACACCGGTGGGCGAGAGGAAGCCGGGATGGCTCCCGGCGGCCGCGACCGCGGCTGCGAGCGTCACGATTCCTCCCGGGGGGTGTCGGGTCGGTTCCGGTCCTCGGCCGGCCGGCCGGCTTCGGCGGCCGACTGGTCGGTTTCGGCGGCCGACTGGTCGGCTTCGGTGGTCTGCGGGCCGGCTGCGGCGGCCTGCCGTTCGGCTTCCTCGGCCCGCTCCTGGGCGGCGATCTTGTCCGCGGCCTTGCGGGCGGCGGCGATCTCCTTGGGCTCTTCGGCCGCCGGGTCGAGCGGCGGGGGCTCGGGCACCGTCCACATCCACTCGCGGAGCTTGTCGCGCTCGTGGGTCAGGTCGTGGATGTCCGTCTCGGCGTACTCGAATTCCGGGGACCAGAAGAGCGCGTCGAAGGGGCAGACCTCGATGCAGATACCGCAGTACATGCACAGCGCGAAGTCGATCGCGAAGCGGTCCAGGACGTTGCGGCTGCGCTCGCGTCCTCCGGGGGTGGCGGCCGGCACCGTCTCCTTGTGGGAGTCGATGTAGATGCACCAGTCGGGGCACTCGCGGGCGCACAGCATGCAGACGGTGCAGTTCTCCTCGAACAGTCCGATGACGCCGCGGGTGCGCGGCGCGAGGTCGGGCTGGACGTCCGGGTACTGCTGGGTGGAGCTCCGCTTCGTCATCGTCCGGAGCGTGACGGCCAGGCCCTTGGCGAGGCCGGATCCGGGGAAGCCGGACTTCTTGGGCGGGCCGGGGTGCTGATGCTCGTGCGGGTGGTTGTGCTTGTCCGTGGCCATCAGGAGATCACCACCTTCACGACGCCGGTGAGGGCGATCTGCGCGAGAGCGAGCGGGATGAGGACGGTCCAGGCGAGCTTTTGGAGCTGGTCCTCGCGGAGGCGGGGGTAGGTGACCCGTAGCCAGATGACGCCGAAGGCGAGGATCACGGTCTTCAGCAGCGTCCACAGCCAGCCCAGGCCGTCCGCGCCGAACGGGCCGTGCCAGCCGCCGAGGAAGAGCACCGAGGTCAGGGCGCACAGGACGACGATCCCGGCGTATTCGGCGAGCAGGAAGAGGGCGAACCGCAGTCCGGTGTATTCGGTGTACGCGCCGAAGATGATCTCCGAGTCGGCGACCGGCATGTCGAACGGCGGGCGCTGGAGCTCGGCGAGGCCCGCGGTGAAGAAGACCACGCCGCCGACGAGCTGCCACGGCACCCACCACCAGTGGAAGGCGTCGATGATGCCGGGCAGCGAGAGCGTGCCGGCGGCCATCGCCACGGAGGCGGCGGCGAGCAGCATCGGCAGCTCGTAGGCGAGTAGCTGGGCGGCCGTCCGCAGGCCGCCGAGCAGCGAGAACTTGTTCGCCGAGGCCCAGCCGGCCATCAGCGAGCCGAGCACGCCGACGCCCATGACCGCCAGGACGAAGAAGATGCCCGCGTCGAGGGCCTGGCCGACGGCGTTGTGCGGGCCTATCGGGATGGCGACGAGCACCAGGAGGTACGGCAGCAGGGCGACGGCGGGCGCGAGCTGGAAGATCCGCCGGTCGGCTCCAGCCGGGACGATGTCCTCCTTCTGCGCGAACTTCACGCCGTCGGCGACGAGCTGGGCCCACCCGTGGAAACCACCGGCGTACATCGGCCCGAGCCGGCCCTGCATATGGGCCATGACCTTGTGCTCGGTCTGCCCGATGACCAGGGGGAACACGAGAAAGACGGCGAAGACGGCGACGAGACGCAGCGCGATGTCGAGAGCGTCGCTCACGGGGTGTCGCCTCCTGCCGGGTCCTGGGGGGTGGGGTCGGGGGACGGAGAGGGGGAGGGGCTGGGGTCGGGCTTCCGCTCGGTGTCCTGCTCCGGAGCCGGCTGGGGTTCCTGCTTCGGGTCGGTCTCCGGCTCCGGCTGGGTTTCCTGCTCCGGCTTCGCCTCGGGGGCCGGTTCGGGGGCCGGTTCGGGGGTCGGTTCCGCGGCCGGTTCGGGTTCGCCGAAGGCCGGACGTGCGTGGTGCCAGGGCGCGTCGGAGGAGCGCGGCTCCTTGGGCTCCGGCGCCGAGGCGGCCGGTGCGGCGGCGGCCGGTGCCGAACCGTCCGGTGCCGAACCCGCCGGTGCGGAAGCTTCCGGCTTCGCGGTCTCCGGCTTCGCGGTCTCCGGCTTCGCGGCTTCCGGCTTCGCGGCCTCCGCCGCCGCGGTTTCCCGGTTCACCTGGTCGGCGGCCTCCGCCGCGGCCGCCTGCTGCTGGGTCGCCGAGCCCTCGCTCACGGAGCGCGTACGGCGGGCCGGCCGGTCGGTGCCAGCGGCCCGTTCCGTACGTGCCGGGCGCTCGGCCGGCGGCGTCGCGGCCTCGCCGGCCAGGGTGGCTGCGGCGGCCGGGGAGGACGCGTCCGCCGTCCGGGCACGCCGCACGGGCCGCTCGCCCGCGGCGGCGCCCGCCGCACGAGCCCCGCCCGCCGCACGCGCACCACGCGCCGGGCGGGCGGGTGCGGGCGGGAGCTGGCCCTTGAGCGGGCCCCATTCGTTCGGGTCCGGGACGCCGGGCGGCAGCATCTGGCGGCGCTTGGGCCCGCCGTGGTCGGACTCCCCCGGCTCCTTCGCGCCGGGCCACGCCTTGGCGACGCGCGCCGCCAGTACGAAGTCCTTGCGCAGCGGGTGCCCTTCGAAGTTCTCGGGGAGCAGGAGGGGGACGAGGTGGGGGTGGCCGGCGAAGTCCACGCCGAACATCTCGTGGGTCTCGCGCTCGTGCCAGCCCGCGCCCGCGTACACACCGACGGCGGTGGGCAGCGCGGCCGCGTCGTGCGGCACGGTCGTGCGCACCAGCAGGCGGCGGACGGTGCCGGGGTGGGCCACGTCCGCGAGGTGCGCGCAGATCCGGAAGCCGGTGCCGGGCTCGTCGACGGCGCTCAGCCAGTCGAAGTAGGTGCAGCCGAGGTCGTCGCGGGCGGCGGTCAGCGCGGTGAGCCAGCCGTCGGCCGGGACGTCGACGGTCAGCAGGTCGTACGCCAGCTCCGCCGTGGCGTCCGCGCCGAAGATCTCGCTCGCGGGCCGCGGCAGCCAGCCGACGACCGGCTCGGCGGCGGGCTGCTCCGGCTGCTCGGCCTGCTCGGAACGCTCCGGCTGCTCCGACCGGTCAGGCCGCTGCGGCTCCTCAGGCTGCTGCTTCGACTGCTCCGGCTGCTCGCTCATCGGGGCTCCTCCCCCGCCGTCGTCCCACCGGCCGGCTTGTCCTCCGCCGTCGTCGGCGCGGGCGGCGGCGTCACGAGTGGGCTGCGCAGCGCGGCCGTCGAGGGCCGCGCTCCCGTACCCCGCGCGTACCGCTCGCCCAGCGACTCGCGCGCGATCTTCTCCTGGAGCTTGAGGATGCCCTGGAGCAGCGCCTCGGGCCGCGGCGGGCAGCCCGGCACGTACACGTCCACCGGAATGATCTGGTCGACGCCCTTGGTGACGGAGTACGAGTCCCAGTACGGGCCTCCGCAGTTGGAGCAGGCGCCGAAGGAGATGACGTACTTCGGCTCGGGCATCTGCTCGTACAGCCGCTTGACCGCGGGCGCCATCTTGTCGGTGACCGTGCCGGAGACGACCATGAGGTCGGCCTGGCGGGGGCCGGGCGCGAACGGGATCACGCCGAGCCGGATGAAGTCGTGGCGGGCCATGGAGGCCGCGATGAATTCGATCGCGCAGCAGGCCAGACCGAAGTTGAAGACCCACAGGCTGTAGCGGCGGCCCCAGTTCAGGACCACCTTCATCGGTTCGGGCGCCAGCCGGGCGAGCGTGCCCAGGCGCCGCGGCTCGGGCAGGAACTCGGGGGCGGCACCCTCGGTCGCGGCCACGGAGCCCTTGGAGGCGGGAGTCACGTCCATTCGAGGACGCCCTTCTTCCATGCGTAGAGCAGGCCGACGGCGAGGAAGCCGAGGAAGATGAACATCTCCACCAGCGTCACGCCGCCGAAACCGGGGGCGGCGAAGATCGTCGCCCAGGGGAACAGGAAGATCGAGTCGACGGCGAAGATGACGTAGAGGAACGAGTAGACGTAGTAGCGGACTTGGGTGTGCGCCCAGCCCTCGCCCATGGGGTCCACGCCGCACTCGTACGTCAGCAGCTTCTCGGGCGTCGGCACGACAGGGCGCAGCAGCCGCCCGGCCCCGAAGGCCACCGCGACGAAGAGCACGCCGATCACGGCGATGATCCCGACGACCGCATAGCCCTGGAAGTAGCTCGCGGCGACGGTGGTGCGTACGGTCGCGTCCGGCACGTCCGCCCCTCGCTCCCTGACTGCGCTTGTTCAACGACTTCGACGATCTGTACGGACGGGAGTCTAGGCCCTGCCCGCCCGGCGGTGAGCAGCCGTCTCACTCCGGGGCGGGATGTCCCTCTTCTCCCTACCTTCGCCCTACCTGCGGGTGGGGGTCGGGAAACGTCCGAGCTGGTGGTGGCCGGGGCGGGGAGGGAGAGGCGGACGGTGCCGGGTGTCAGGTGCCGGGTGTCAGGTGTCAGCGGAGGGGGCCGCCGTCGAAGGGGCTCCGTTCGTCTGGGGCGGTGGGAGTGGCGGGGGCGGCCGACGTCGGTGGGTGGGGCTGCTGCGGCTGGGCTTGGGTGTAGGGCTGCTGCGGCTGGGGTTGTGGGTGCGGCGGAGGCGGCTGCGGCGATGAAGGCTGCTGGTGCTGGTGCTGGTTCTGCGACGGATGCCGGTTTTGCGCCTGCTGCGACGGCTGCTGGTACTGCGACTGCTGCTGCGACGAGTACTGGTGCGACTGCTGCGGCTGCTGTGCCGAGTGCTGGTACTGCTGCGGCTGCGGCTGCGTCGGCCCGTCCGGCTGCCCGTGCGGGGGCATCGGCGACGCGGGCGGCTGCGGTGCGCCGCCTCCCGCTCCCGGCGGATCCATCTGCCGCTGCGGCCGCCGGGAGGGCTCCCGGGAGACCGCGCGGTCCATCACCTCGGCGGCGATCCGCGCCGCCGCCTCACGGGTGCGTTCACCCAGCAGTTCGGTGCGGATCGCACCGCCGGCCGCCAGGTGCCGGTCGTACGGCAGCGGCAGGACCGCCGCGCCCCCGGCCCCCAGGTGCTCGGCGGCCTTGCGGACGTCGACGCCCGTATCGGGTGAGGAGTGGGTCAGCACGACGACCGTGGTCGGCAGCAGCCCGGAGTGCAGGCCGCCGATCCAGTCGAGCACGGAACGGGTCGCCGCCACGCCCTCCGGTGTCGCCGGGGTGACCAGTACGCGCGCCTGCGTGGTCACCAGAGCCGTGCGGGCCACCTCCGCCGGCAGCGTTTCGCAGTCCACCACCGTGGTGGCGAAGTGACGGCGCAGCGAGGTCATCACGACGCGGTACGTGTCGAGGTCCAGCCGGGTGCCGATCGAACCCTGGCTCCCGGGCAGCAGCCAGCCGCCGCCCGCGAACGGCAGGAGGTAGCCGGTCAGGTCGGTGATCAGCATCGACGGATCGACGATCTGCGCCAGGTCGCTGCCCGACCAGCGCACCTCCCGGGCGCCGAGCCGGTGCGGGAGCGTGCCCAGGGCCGGGTCGGCCTCGACGGCGAGTACCGGGTCGGGGCGGTAGTGCGCGTAGGTGAGGGCGAGCAGGGCGGCGACGGTCGACTTCCCCGCGCCGCCGCGAATGCTGGACACGGCGATCTGCCGGCCGGTGGCCACGGGCTGCTGGATCGCGTACGCGGCCTGGGTCACGGCGGCCGTCTCGGCGGCCGGGGAGGACGCGAACACCCGCCGCAGCGCCCGCCCGGCACGCCGCGCGAGGGGATCGCCCCGGCGCGGCTTGGGCTGCCCGTCGGCCAGTTCGGGCGGCAGGAGGGGGACGGAGACCGGGGTCCGCGCGGGCAGCCCCGACCGTCCGTACCGCCCGGGCACGGGCGCGGGCGCCACGGGAAGCGGAGGGGGAGCGGGGGCCTGGGCGGGGGCGGGTCCCGGGGCAGGGGCGGGTCCCTGGGCGGAGGCGGGTCCTTGGGCGGAGGCGGGTCCCGAGGCGGAGGCTTGAGCGGGGGGCATCGAGGGAGCCTGAGCGTGGGTAGGGGGCGCCGAAGGAAACTGTGCCGGGGCAGGGGACGCCGGGGGCGCCAGGGGCGGCGACTGGGATGGCGACGGCGCGACCGGAGCCGAGGAAGCCTCCTCCCTCGGCAGCGGAACCGCCCTCGGAACCGGTCCCGGGACCGGAGCCGGCAGCGGCCCGCCGGCCCTCGCCGCGCCGGGCGTCGGCCGCGCCACGGGACGCGCGTCCGGCGCCGTCCCCCCGGCTCCCGCCGGACTCGTGAGCCCCTCGCCCGCCACAGCCCCGCTCCCCCTCACGCCGTCACCCGTCACGCCTTCGTACGCCCCACCCTGCTTCGCCACAGCCTGGTGCGCCACACCCTCGTGGGCCACAGCCTGGTGCGCCACACCCTCGTTCGCCACACCCTGGACCGTCACACCGTCGCCCGTCACACCCAACTCGCTTGTCTCGCTTGTCTCCAGTCCTCTGCTCTCCTCTGCCCCAGGACCCACGTCAGGCGGTCCCGAACAGCGCGCCGTAGACCCCGAAGGCGCCCAGGGCCACCGGAATCAGCGCCACCATGGCCACCGCTTCCGTCCCGTCCAGCAGGCGCCGCAGCCGTGCGCGCAAAGGTTCCAGCACGCGCACCGCGAGCACCGCGACCGGCAGGGCCGCCAGCGCGCACAGCGCGGCCAGGGCGAGCGCCGGCGCGTCGGCGGCCGTCGCGCACAGCAGAACCAGCCGTACGCACACGGCCGTTCCCGCCGCCAGCAGTGCCACGACCTCCACGGCCAACGGGTAGGCACGCGCCCGGGAGAACAGCACCCCGCACAGCAGGACTGCCGCCGCCACGGTCCACACGTCGGGCGCGTCCAGCGCCAGCACGCCCGCCGCTCCCGCCGACGCCGCCGCGGCCACGGTGGCCGGCGCGAGTCCGCGGTGGGTGGCGCCCAGTGCGGCCGCCACCTGGTAGCGGCTGACCGGTGTGCCGCCGGAGCGCAGGTCGTCGAGCCGGGTCAGGCCGGCCCCGGTCAGCGCCGCGCGCGGCAGATATCCCAGAACCAGGACGGAGACGAAGCCGAGCGCCACGCCCGTACGCGCCGGGCCGGTCAGCGCGAGGGACAGCTCCCAGGTTCCGACCGCGAGCGCGACCGCCGCCGCGCCGGTCAGGCCGCCGCGTCCCAGCGGGGTGCTCAGGCCGAGGAACGCGAGCAGCGCGGCGACGGTCAGGCCCACGGCGGCGAGCCGCGCGCCGCCGCCGGAAGCCGCCTGCCAGGAGGCGACGACGCCGAGCGTGCCGCCCAGCAGCGACAGGGCGACGCCCGGCGCGTGCGGCCCGGACCGTCCCGCCCGCACACCGACCGCCGCACCGGCTCCCGCGGCGAGCACGGCGGCGACCGCCAGCCACAGGGCGGTGCTCCCGCCCGGGAACCAGCGCCCGGCGCCGACACCGGCGACCGCCGCCAGCAGCACGCTCGCGGTGACCGCCGTCCAGGCCCGGACGCGTTCGCCCCAGCCCCAGCCGCGCACGTCGAGGGGATCGGCCACCTCGTCCATCGGGCCGACCGTCTCGCGGAGGCGGCCCTCCCCGGCGGCGACCGGCGCGTCGTCCAGGTCCCGTACGAGTCGCAGTACGGCGCCGTCGGCGACGTGGGCGGAGGCCAGCGAATCGTGCGCGCCGAGCACCACACCGGCGGAGGTGAGCAGCCGGTGCCCCGACGGACCGCCGTCGGCGCGTTCTCCGAGCAGCCGCAGAAGGTCGGGCAGCAGCGCCCCGACGGGCTCCCGCGCGGGCAGGACGAGCTCGATCCGGCGCCGGTCACCGACCAGCGTCACCCGGCTGAGGACGGACCGCCCTCCCGGCCCCGCGCCGACACCGGTACTCACACTCGCCATGTCGACGCGACCCCTGTACTTCTCTTCGCGGGTCGGACCGGAGGGACGTACGGAGCGCGGGCCCCGCGCAGGCGCTCGTCTCCCCGTGCCATGTCCCCCGCCTCTCCCGTTCGTTATCGGCCACACCTTACGGTCCGGCCACCCGGCCGTCTCCACCAAGCCCGGTAACGAGAAAGCCACCACCTGCGCCAACGCCTCATTTGGGTACGGTCCGACCGGGGCGAGCGGGCGCCGCTACCGCGCCGACATGACAGCGGCCCCCGCCGCGTGGCGAGGGCCGGTCAATCGGGGGTTGTCTGCCGCCTGGCTCAGGCGGGGAAGTCCCGGCCCTTGACGGCGGCGACGAACGACGACCAAGCGGCCGTCGCAAAGACGACCGCAGGTCCGTGCGGAGCCTTGGAGTCGCGGACGGGAACGCCATCTGGGTAGCCGTCCGATACCTCGACACACGCATTTTCCGCGTTATCGCTGTAGCTGGACTTGCGCCAGGCGCGGAGAGTCGATGCGTCAGAAATCATCTTCAACTTCGTACTCTTTCAGGTATCTATGGATCAGGTCGATAGATTCGTCGTCCGTGAGGGCCAGAGTGCGGGCCACATCAAATCGGTGCGTCTGTAGGAGAACCCTGCTTGGGGACTCTACTACCTCACCGGAGCCGAAGCTCTCGACTGTCGCGATCGTTTCGCCGCTGGGCAGGGTGCGCAGGTTGAGGCTTCCGCCGAGGATGGGATGCACCCCCTTGTGGAAGGGAAGCACCTGCATCTCAACCCGAGGTCGGGTTGCCATGGACAACAGATGATTCATTTGTCCAACCATGCACTTCCGGCCGCCAATTGGGCGCCTGAGGGCGGCTTCATCCATGATTGCCCAGTAATAAGGCGGTTCTTCTCTGTCCAGGATGCGCTGTCGCTTCATGCGAACGGTGACACGCTCACCGATCAATTCGTCGCTTTCGCCGTGCAGCCCGCTCCGGAAAAGCGCCCGCGCGTATTCGGGGGTCTGGAGAAGCCCGGGGATGACACTACTGGTGAACCCTTGAATGCGTACGGCCTCCTGCTCAACGGTGAAGGCTCGCCGAATGAAGTCCGGAACCAGCATGTCGTGGGCCAGCTCCAATAGCTCAGCCAACACCCCGTCCGTATCGAAGAACTCGTCCAGCGCGATGACGAGCGCCTCCGAGGGAAGCTGCTGGCCAAGCTCGACCCGCCCCAAGTAACTGTGCGAGTAGCCGCCCACCTGTTCGGAGAGCTGACGGAGCGACAGGTTCTGACGCTCGCGGAGCCGACGCAGCCGTCTGCCGAGTCTGCCCCGTGGCGTGAGCTTGAAATCTCCGCTGTTCAACTCCACTCCGTCGAACTCCTCTTCGCCTCAACTCGCTGTCAACCCAACGCATTCGGTGACAGCTCAGGTGTGTACCGGGCAGACCTCATCGGCAATGTTTGTGATGGTTGGAGTACAGCACGTGACTACCCGCCCAACGCTGCTGCACGCCAAGGGCGTTCGCAACGTTCGGAACAAGGAGACAGGCTTGCAGACACACATCGCACGTACGGAAACGACGGTAAAAGCCCCGTGGGGCCTGCGCCGTATGGCGCCGCTGCGCAACGGTTCGCCCTCGCCGTGGCGATACACGGGCATCGACCCAGACACGCAGACCGGTCGATGGATCGGAGCCGACGGATCGATGACGCCGGCCGAGCTAGGCAAGCACGGCACCAGCGTGAACACCTACCCGCCCACGCAGGTCGGCAAGGACGGCAAGTTAGACGCCGACTCCGGCCACGACGCGACACAGGACTAGGGGTAGTGCCGTGGGCGGACGCCCGGTGCTGATCTGTACGCAGCACGAGGACGCAACCGCTGATCTGGTCATTGCGGAACTGAACCGGCGCCGGGTGCCCGTCCTCCGGTTCGACCCGGGGCGCGATTTCCCCGCCCCTGCGGTGCTTGCCGCCCGTACGGGAGCGAGGGGATGGGGCGGGCGGCTCACGGTCGGGGCGCGCACGGCCGACCTGTCCGAGGCGCGCGCCCTGTACCACCGTCGCCCGACTGCCTACCCGACGGATAGCGGCGAACAGTCCGGCCGGTTCGCCGCTCAGGAGAACCGGCGTGGCCTTGGCGGCGTGTTGGGTGCCCTGCCGGGGTGCTTGTACCTGAGTCACCCGCAGGCCATCGCGCGGGCGGAGTACAAGCCCGCGCAGTTGGCCGCGGCGGCTCGGGTGGCGCTCACGATCCCGGCCACCCTGATCACGAATGATCCGGAGGAGGCCAGGAATTTCTGTGCGGAACAGCCCACGATCTACAAGCCCTTGCACGCGGCGGCGTACGAAGTCGAGGGAGAGCCCGCCGGAATCTGGGCTGCGCCCGTCGAGCCGGGCGAGATCGACGGCGCAGTGAGGCACAGCGCGCACCTACTCCAAGCTCAGGTGCCCAAGGCCGCGGACATGCGGGTGGTCGTCGTCGGAGAGGAGGTGTTCAGTGCCCGGATTACCGCGCCGCCCGGAGTCGTGGACTGGAGAGCCGAGTATCAGAACCTCGCCTATGAGCCGGTTACGTGTCCGAAGGAGATACGCGGTGCGCTGATGCGGTTCCTCGCCGACTTCGGGCTGAGCTTCGGCGCCTTCGACTTCGCCATGACCGCGGACGGCGCGTGGTGGTTCTTGGAATGCAACCCCAACGGTCAATGGGCATGGCTCGAAAGCGCGGCCGGACTGCCGATCACAAGTGCCATCGCAGACCTGTTGACGAACGGGTTGAAGAACGGGTTGAAGAACGGAGCGAGCCGGAATGACTGACCCCCTGCTCTCAGAACACCTACGGGCCGACCTCGCGCGGCACCTGTCCAAGACCGGCGCCTTGCGCAGCCCCGAATGGAAAGCGGCTGTTTTATCCGTCCCCCGCGAGGCGTTCCTCTCGCGCGGTTGGTTCGAGTACGAAGAGGGCGGCTGGTACCGGCCTGTGTCCGGGGACTCCGCTGCCGGGCTCAGGCGGATCTACGAAGACGACACCCTCGTGACACAGGTGGCCGGGGGCGTCTTCCCCGACCAGATCGAGGGACGCATCGCCGCGGCCCCGTCGTCGTCTTCCACCCTGCCGGGGCTCGTCGTGCGGATACTCGAAGATCTGCGGGTGAGCGAGGGGGCCCGTGTCCTTGAGATCGGCACGGGCACGGGCTACTCAACGGCGCTGCTCTGCCACGTCGTCGGCGAGGACAACGTGACAACGGTAGAGGTGGACGCGGAGGTGTCCGCCCGCGCCGAGATGGCGCTCGCGGGCGCCGGTTACCGGCCTACCCACGTGGTCGGTGACGGCCTGGCGGGATACCCGGACGGCAGCCCGTACGACCGCGTGGTCGCCACCTGCGGCGTGCGGACGGTGCCGGCCGACTGGCTCGCGCAGACCCGGCCCGGCGGTGAGGTCCTGGTCACCGTCGGCGGCTGGATGCACGCATCCGAACTCCTACGGCTCACGGTCGCCGACGACGGCACGGCGAGCGGCCCGGTTCTCGGTGGGCAGATCTCGTTCATGCTGGCCCGCCCCCACCTTCCGCCCCCGCTCGGGATGCTGCCGGACCTCGGCGAAGGCGACACGGCGCCCACGGTGCTCGGCGCGGAGGTACTCGACGACTGGACGGCCCGGTTCGTCGCACAGTTCGCCGCCCCCCACGCGCAGCGGCTCACGCTGGAACGCGACGGCCGGGCAGAACACGTCGTCATCGACGTAGAGGCCGGCTCATGGGCGGTCGTCTTCCGGGACGGCGCACGGTGGAGGGTCCGGCAGGGCGGCACGGCACGCCTGTGGGATCAGATCACCGAACACGTCACCCGATGGCAGGCGGAGGGGCGACCGTCGGCCGACCGGATGCGGCTGCACGTCGGCCCTGACGGGCAACGCCTCACGTGGGCGTAGCCACTGGTTGCCGGCCCCCGGGGTAGGGCAAACCCCACCCTCCGCACCCCACCAACCCCATGGCACCCCGGATCGCGGCCGGGCAGGCTGGGCGGTATGACCGACAGATCTTTTTCCCCGTCCTCCGAGGGCGCGCTGCCCACTGCCGATGACGAGGGGCCTGACGGGGCGTCACCTACGCCGCCCCGGGCGGCGTTGAGTGGGGCGACCTGGCGGGAGATCGCCTATCTGCTGGCCAACTTCCCGGTGGGCGTCGTCGGGTTCGCGGTGCTGGTCGTGTGGGTCGTCCTGGGGATCGGGCTGTCCGTCACCGTGGTCGGGCTGCCGCTGCTGGCCACGGGGCTGAGGGCGGCGCGGTGGTACGGGAAGGCGGAGCGGGCGCGGGCGCGGGCGTTGTTGGGGATGCGGGTCGAGGAGCCGAGTGCGCCGCGGGCCCGGGAGCGGGGGTTCGCCGCCTGGCTGTGGACGCGGCTGAAGGATCCCGTCGCCTGGCGGCACGTCCTGTTCGCGTTCGTCCGACTGCCGTGGGTCGTCCTCACCTTCGTGGTCGCCCTCGTGTCGCTTGTGCTGGTGTGGCCGGCGCTGCCGTGGGTGGCGCGCTGGCTGACGAACGCGGACCGGGCGATGGTGCGCGGGCTCCTTTCGCCGTCGGACGAACTGGAGCGCCGTATCGCCGAGTTGGAGTCGGACCGGGTGACGGTGACCGATACGGCGGCGGCCGATCTGCGGCGTATCGAGCGCGATCTGCACGACGGCGCGCAGGCGCGGCTGGTGGCGCTGGCCATGGGGCTCGGGCTGGCGAAGGAGAAGCTTCTGGAGGGCCGGGTCGACGAGAGCGTGGCGGCGATGGTGGACGAGGCGCACGGCGAGGTGAAGCTGGCGCTTCAGGAGCTGCGGGACCTTGCCCGGGGCATTCACCCGGCGATCCTCACGGACCGGGGGCTGGGGCCGGCGCTGACCTCTCTTGCCGGGCGCTGCACGGTCGCGGTCACGACGTCGGTGGATCTGGCCGAGCGGCCCGCGCCCGCCCTGGAGGGCATCGCGTACTTCACCGTCTCCGAGCTGCTCCAGAACGTCTCCAAGCACAGCGGGGCGCGGCAGGCGTCCGTGGCGGTGTCGCGGGTCGGGGACCGGCTGCTGATCCAGGTCGGGGACGACGGGCGGGGCGGGGCACGGCCGGCCGGCGGCAGCGGGCTGGCCGGGCTGGCCGAGCGGCTGGGGGCGGTGGACGGCCTGTTCGTCCTGGACTCACCGGGCGGCGGGCCGACGCGGGTGACGGCCGAGCTCCCTTGGCGGGCGCGGACGTAAGGAAAGGAAGGGGCTGGGGAAACCTCCAGCCTCGGGAAAGGGGTGGGGAAAACCCCAGGAAGGGCGTGGGGAAAACCCCAGGAGAAGAGGGCGACGGGCCGCATGGTGCGGGCGGCGGCGCTCCCGGAGTCTGGGCGTAGGGCAGGAACCACGCGCCGGATGACCGGCGACAGGTGGTGGTGGCGGAAACGGCAGAACGGACGGATTACAGACGATGGACAGCGCATACGCACCGCGGCCTCGCGGCTCCCGGGTGCCCGTGGGCCTGCGCGCCCCGTTCTCCGGGCGCTCCTGGCGGGAGTTCCTCTACCTGTTCCTGAGCCTCCCCGTGGCCGTCCTGATGTTCGTCTACGCGGTGACGGTGCTCTCGCTCGGGGCCGGTCTCCTGGTCACCTTCCTGGGGATCCCGGTGCTCGCGGGCGGGCTGGCCGGCTGCCGGGCGCTGGGCGGGCTGGAGCGCGGCCGGGCCCGGGCGCTGCTCGGACTGGACGTGGCCGAGCCGGCACCGGTGCGGCCCGCCAAGCCGGGGCTGATGGGGTGGGTCGGGGCGGTGCTCAAGAGCGGGGCGTCCTGGCGGCATCTGCTCTATTCGGTGCTGCATTTCCCCTGGGCGCTCTTTTCCTTCGTCCTCTCGGTGACCTTCCTGTCCGTGGGGTGGGCTCTGCTGGCCTATCCGCTGTGGCGGTGGACCTTCCCCGAATTCCTCGGCCGGCCCGGCATCCAGTTGTGGGGCAACGGCGACGGCGACGGCTTCTACCTGGACACCCCGACGGAAATCGGGGTCACCAGCGCCGCCGGCCTGGTGCTCGTGGTGGTGGGGCCATGGCTGGTGCACGGGCTGACGCAGGTCGACCGGGTCATGGTGCTGGGCCTGCTCGGCCCGTCGTCCCTCGCCACCCGCGTCTCGGAGCTGGAGTCGGACCGGGGGGTGGCGGTGGATACCGCGGCGGCCGATCTGCGGCGTATCGAGCGGGAGCTGCACGACGGCGCGCAGGCGCGGCTGAGGGCGCTGGACATGGATCTGGGCCTGGCCAGGGAAAAGCTGGCGGCGGCCCCGGAGGCGGCCGCCAAGGTGGTGGACGCGGCGCACGGCGAGGTGAAGACGGCCCTGCGGGAGCTGCGCGACCTGGCCCGCGGCATCCACCCGGCCATCCTGACCGACCGGGGGCTCGGCCCGGCGCTGTCGGCGCTGGCCGCCCGGTGCGAGGTGCCCGTGCGGGTGTCGGTGGACCTGGACCGCCGCCCGGCCGCGGCGATCGAGGGCGTCGCCTACTTCACCGTCTCGGAGCTGCTGCGGAACGTCTCGGAGCACGCCCGGGCAACCAGCGCGACGGTGGACGTCCGGCACACCGACAGCCGGATCCGGCTGCTGGTGCGCGACGACGGCCGGGGCGGCGCGCGCACCGACCGCGGCGGCGGCCTGGCCGGCCTCGCCGAGCGGATCGGCTCCGTCGACGGCCGCCTGGTCGTGGACTCCCCGGCCGACGGCCCGACCGTCGTGACGGCCGAGCTGCCGTGGCGCGGCTGAGGGCGAACCGGTAGCAGCGGGCGGGACCGGGACGGGGGTCCGGTCCCGGTCCCGCCCTTCACGTCGTTCACCCCGCCCGCCCTTCACGCCTTTCACCCCGCCCCGACCTGCCCCTTTGCCGTACTTGTCCCCCAATCCGCCTACTCCCCCACCCCGGCGTTCGAATGCTGGGATGCTGGGATCGACCGGGAGGGCCGCGCACGACGCGAGGGATGGCGGGGGACAACGGGGGATGTCAGTCGTGGAGGACGCGCGGGACGGCGTACGGGACTGCGTACGGGTGGTCATCGCCGAGGATTCGGTGCTGCTGCGGGAGGGCCTGACCCGGCTGCTCACCGACCGGGGACACGAGGTCGTGGCGGGCGTGGGCGACGCCGAGGCGCTGCTCAAGGTGATCGGGGAGCTGGCGGACGCCGGCGCGCCGCCGGATGTGGTGGTGGCGGACGTACGGATGCCGCCGACGCACACCGACGAAGGCGTACGGGCCGCGATCCGGCTGCGCCGGGACCACCCGCGACTGGGTGTGCTGGTGCTGTCGCAGTACGTCGAGGAGCAGTACGCCACGGAGCTGCTGGCGGGCTCCAGCCGAGGTGTCGGCTACCTGCTCAAGGACCGGGTGGCCGAGGTGCGGGAGTTCGTCGCCGCGGTGGTCCGGGTCGCCGGGGGCGGCACCGCGCTGGACCCCGAGGTGGTGGCGCAGTTGCTGGGCCGCAGCCACAAGCAGGACGTCCTGGCCCGGCTGACGCCGCGGGAGCGCGAGGTGCTGGGGCTGATGGCGGAGGGGCGCACGAACTCCGCGATCGCCCGGCGGCTGGTGGTCAGCGACGGGGCGGTCGAGAAGCACGTCAGCAACATCTTCCTGAAACTGGGCCTGGCACCGAGCGACGGGGATCACCGCAGGGTGCTCGCGGTGCTCACCTACCTCAACACGTGAGGACAACACGTGACGCCCCGGCGGTCCGGCCGGAATGGGGCCGGGCGCGTCGGCGTTGAAAGTGAGGGTGGGCCAGGACCTTGCACGTACAACCAATGGACGAGTCCGGAGCGTCATGAAGAGGGGGAAGCGGGGGTGGTGATTTCATGACAATCAAGGCCGCGGGGGCGTCTCAGCTCGGCGTCCAGCATGTGATCGACCCAGGGAAGGTCACCCTTACCCACGTACGATGGATATGGGACAACCAGTCGTTACGACAGGTCCCGAGGCCCGCCTTTCGGCGGGACGCCTCACGCCTCGAGGGAGGTCCGAAGCAGTGACGAGCCAGGTCAGTAGCCCAGCCGAGCAGGCCGACGGAGCGCGTGTCGGGGGGCAGCGAGCATCCGGTGACGGTGGCGGAGGCAAGGAAGTCCGCCGCCTGGACCGGGTCATCATCCGGTTCGCGGGTGACTCCGGTGACGGTATGCAGCTCACGGGTGACCGGTTCACCTCCGAGACGGCCACCTTCGGCAACGACCTGTCGACGCTGCCGAACTTCCCCGCCGAGATCCGGGCGCCCGCCGGGACCCTGCCGGGCGTCTCCAGCTTCCAGCTCCACTTCGCCGACCATGACATCCTCACGCCCGGCGACGCGCCGAACGTGCTGGTGGCGATGAACCCGGCCGCGCTGAAGGCGAATATCGCGGACGTGCCGCGCGGCGCGGACATCATCGTCAACACCGATGAGTTCACCAAGCGCCCGATGGCGAAGGTCGGTTATGCGACCAGCCCGCTGGAGGACGGCTCCCTGGAGGCGTACAACGTCCACCCGGTGCCGCTGACGACGCTGACGATCGAGGCGCTCAAGGAATTCGGCCTGTCCCGGAAGGAGGCCGAGCGCAGCAAGAACATGTTCGCGCTGGGCCTGCTGTCGTGGATGTACCACCGGCCGACGGAGGGCACCGAGAAGTTCCTGCGCGCCAAGTTCGCCAAGAAGCCCGACATCGCGGAGGCGAACGTCGCCGCTTTCCGGGCGGGGTGGAACTTCGGCGAGACGACGGAGGACTTCGCGGTCTCGTACGAGGTGGCGCCGGCGACGAAGGCGTTCCCGACCGGCACGTACCGGAACATCTCGGGAAACCTCGCGCTGTCCTACGGACTCGTCGCGGCGGGCCGCCAGGCGGACCTGCCGGTGTATCTGGGCTCGTATCCGATCACTCCGGCCTCCGACATCCTGCACGAGCTGTCCAAGCACAAGAACTTCGGTGTGCGGACGTTCCAGGCGGAGGACGAGATCGCCGGGATCGGCGCGGCGCTGGGCGCGGCGTTCGGCGGCGCGCTCGCGGTCACCACGACCTCCGGCCCCGGTGTGGCGCTGAAGTCGGAGACCATCGGCCTCGCGGTCAGCCTGGAACTCCCGCTGCTGGTCGTGGACATCCAGCGGGGCGGCCCCTCGACGGGCCTGCCCACCAAGACCGAGCAGGCCGACCTGCTCCAGGCGATGTACGGGCGCAACGGCGAGGCGCCGGTGCCGATCGTCGCGCCCAGGACGCCCGCCGACTGCTTCGACGCGGCGCTGGAGGCGGCCCGTATCGCGCTGGCGTACCGCACGCCCGTCTTCCTGCTCTCCGACGGCTATCTGGCCAACGGCTCCGAGCCGTGGCGGATCCCCGAGGTCGACGAACTTCCCGACCTGCGCGTGCAGTTCGCCTCCGGCCCCAACCACCAACTGGCGGACGGCACCGAGGTGTTCTGGCCCTACAAGCGCGACGAGCGGACGCTGGCCCGTCCGTGGGCGGTACCGGGCACGCCGGGTCTGGAGCACCGCATCGGCGGCATCGAGAAGCAGGACGGCACGGGCAACATCTCCTACGACCCCGCCAACCACGACTTCATGGTGCGCACCCGCCAGGCGAAGATCGACGGCATCGAGGTCGCGGACCTGGAGGTCGACGACCCGGCCGGCGAGGCCAACACCCTGGTGGTGGGCTGGGGTTCGACCTACGGCCCGATCACCGCCGCCGTACGGCGCGTACGGCGCGCGGGGGCGCACATCGCGCAGGCCCATCTGCGCCACCTCAACCCCTTCCCGAGGAATCTCGGCGAGGTCCTGGCGCGTTACGAGAAGGTGATCGTGCCGGAGATGAACCTCGGACAGCTCGCCACTCTGCTGCGCGCCAGGTACCTGGTCGACGCGCGTTCGCACACCCAGGTCAGCGGAATGCCGTTCAAGGCCGAGCAGCTCGCGGAGGTCTTTAAGGAGGCCATCAATGACTGAGACGATCTCGGAGAGCTCCTCGCAGATCGAGGCGCTTTCCCTGGTGCCCAAGGCCGAGGCCAAGCAGTCCATGAAGGACTTCAAGTCCGACCAGGAAGTGCGCTGGTGCCCCGGCTGCGGTGACTACGCCGTCCTCGCCGCCGTGCAGGGCTTCATGCCCGAGCTCGGCCTGGCGAAGGAGAACATCGTCTTCGTCTCCGGTATCGGCTGCTCCTCCCGCTTCCCGTACTACATGAACACCTACGGGATGCACTCCATCCACGGTCGCGCCCCGGCCATCGCCACCGGTCTGGCGTCCTCCCGGCGCGATCTGTCGGTGTGGGTGGTCACCGGCGACGGCGACGCGCTGTCGATCGGCGGCAACCACCTCATCCACGCCCTGCGGCGCAACGTCAACCTCAAGATCCTGCTGTTCAACAACCGGATCTACGGCCTGACCAAGGGGCAGTACAGCCCGACCTCCGAGGTCGGCAAGATCACCAAGTCGACGCCGATGGGCTCGCTGGACGCGCCGTTCAACCCGGTCTCGCTGGCGATCGGCGCCGAGGCGTCGTTCGTGGCCCGCACCGTCGACTCCGACCGCAAGCACCTCACCTCGGTGCTGCGCGAAGCCGCCGCCCACCCCGGCACGGCGCTGGTGGAGATCTACCAGAACTGCAACATCTTCAACGACGGCGCCTTCGACGTCCTCAAGGACAAGGAGAAGGCCGAGGAAGCCGTCATCCGCCTGGAGCACGGGCAGCCGATCCGCTTCGGGGCGCTGGCTCCCGACGGCTTCGGCTCCAAGGGCGTGGTCCGCGACCCGGCCACCGGCGACCTCAAGGTCATCGACGTCCGGGAGGAGGGCACGGGCGGCGTGCTGGTGCACGACGCGCACAACCCCTCGCCCACCACGGCGTTCGCCCTCTCCCGCCTCGCCGACCCCGACACCCTCCACCACACCCCCATCGGTGTGCTGCGCAGCGTCGACCGGCCGGTCTACGACACCCTGATGTCCGACCAACTGGACTCCGCCATCGAGCAGAAGGGCAAGGGCGACCTCGCCACCCTGCTGGCGGGCAACGACACCTGGACGGTCGTGGGCTGACCGGCCCCGGCCTGCCTTCTCGGGTGCCCGTACGGAAGCGTTCGTGTGACGCTGCCGGGCGGGCACCCGTTCGGCGTTTTCCGCCCGCCGGCCCGTAGGCCGCGACCGGAGTCCGGTCGTCATGACCGTATATCGGTACGGGCATGACAGGTGGGCCGGTCGGCACTACCTTCACAGGGTCGACGCGGCACCATCGGGAGGGGTCCCTTGCAGCCTCGAAGCGAACAGCGCGCAGGACTCGCCTACGGCCTGGCCGCCTACACGATGTGGGGGCTCCTCCCGCTCTACTGGTACCTGCTGCGCGGCGCCTCGCCGTCGGAGATCCTGGCCCACCGGATGGTGTGGTCGCTGCCCGTCGCCGTCGTCATCCTGGCCGCAACGGGCCGCTGGGCGTGGATACGCCCGCTGCTGCGGCAGCCGGGACGGCTCGGGCTCATCCTGGTGTGCGCCGCCCTCATCTCGGTGAACTGGTTCCTCTACATCTGGGCGGTCAACGCCGGGCACGTCCTGGAAGCCTCGCTCGGCTACTTCATCAACCCCCTGGTCAGCATCGCGTTCGGCGTGCTGGTGCTGCGCGAACGGCTGCGGCCCCTGCAGTGGACGGCGGTGGCCGTCGGCGTCGCGGCCATCGCCCTGATGACCTTCGCCTACGGCAAGGTCCCCTGGATCGCCCTCGCGCTGGCCTTCCCGTTCGCGACGTACGGGCTGGTCAAGAAGGGGATCAAGCTCGACGGCATCGAAGGGTTCAGCGCGGAGACGGCCCTGCAACTGCTGCCCGCGCTGGGTTACCTGCTCTTCCTCGGCACGGGCGGCGACTCCGCCTTCACCTCCGGGGGCCCGGGTCAGGCGCTGCTGCTCGCGGCCTGCGGAATCGCGACCGCCGTGCCGCTGATCTGCTTCGGCGCCGCGGCGGTACGGCTGCCGCTGACGGTGATCGGGATGATGCAGTACCTGGCGCCGACCTTCCAGTTCCTGCTCGGGCTGACGGTCTTCCACGAGGAGATGCCGCCCGAGCGCTGGGCCGGATTCGCGCTGGTGTGGCTGGCCCTGGCGCTGCTGACCTGGGACGCGCTGCGGACTGCCCGGGCCGCGCGGACCGCTCTGGCGGCGGCCGGAGCGCGGGCCGCCGAGGCGGCGGCCCAGGCCGGAGCCGGGGCCGCACCGACCGCGGTGGGCACGGAGACGGCCGCGGTGGCCGCCGCGGGCGCGGAGACCGCCGAGTCGGCCGCGCGGGAGAGCCCGGAGCCGGGACCGGAGACGGCCGCCGGACCGGTCACGCCCTGACGGCCCGCGCGGGGCGAAGGGGCGGAAGAGCGCGCGACCCCCGCCGGAGGGCGGACGAACGCGACCCCCGCCAGAGGCCGCGCGCGTCCGTCAGTTCGCCGTACGGGGCGCCACCGCGCCGTCGGCCCTACTTCGCGCCGTTGGCCGCGGCTATCAGCGCCTGCTTGTCCACGGCGCCGACGTAGAGCGTGCCCTTGTCCGTCAGCAGGGCGTTGACCAGGCGGGTGCTGAAGACCCGGCCGGAGCCGAAGGAGCCGTTGACCTTCTCGCCGAGGCTGTCCAGGAACGCGCCGGCGTCGCCGGCCGCGCCCTTGTCCTTGCCGGAGGGCAGGCCCGGTCCGGAGCCCTTGATCGTGGCGATGGACGTCCAGCCCTTGCCGATGACCCGCAGCCCGTCGAGGCCGCCGCCCGGCCCCTTGAGGTCCCCGAGCCCCTTCAGGTGCTTGCCGGACCCGAAGTCCCCGCGCTCGTGGGCCGTCGCGCGCTCCTTGTCGCCGTCGACGACCTTCGTGCCCTTGGGCGGCGTGAAGGAGAACGTGCTCGCGTCGGGCTTGGCGAAGTCGACGTTGGTGTACCCCACGTCGACCGCGGCCGCGCCGCCGCTCTTGGGGGTGAGGGTGAACTTCAGCGGGACGCCGTTCTCGGCGTCCACCGACACCCGGATCGAGCCGACCGTCGAGGCGGACTGCTTGGGCTTGATGACCAGTTGGTAGGCGTCCCGGCCGGCGACCTTCGCCGTGCCGCCGACCTCGACCGAAGTGGTGTCGCCCGCGGCCTTCAGGGCCTCCTTGGCCAGCTCCTGCGGCGTCGCGTCCTTCAGCCCGGCGGACCGCCCGTGGTGCCCGGGACGACCGCCCGGCAGGCCATGCCGCTCGCCGTGCGCGCCGGCCTCCTTGGTGTGGACGGCGGTGCGGCTGCCACCGTCGTACGCCCACAGCTCATCGCCGTTGTGGACGAGGCTGTACTCGGCGTCCTTGTCCACGATCGACACCCGCTGCCGGTCGGGGCCGTCGGCCGCGACGCGCAGGGTGTGCGCGCCGGACGCCAGCTCCATCAGCTTCTGCTGCGGGGCGGCGGCCGCGCCGTCCTCGCCCCCGTCACCGCCGCCCAGGCCCCCGGCACCGCCGGGCAGGGACGGCAGCCCGAGGTCGGTGGTGATCCGTACCGTGCCGGACAACTGCTGGACGTCCGAGCGGGCGATCTTGGCGATCAGGTCCTGCGCGGAGATCTCGGGCAGGTCCGGAGAACCGGAGCCGGCGAACGCGGGGACCAGCCCGATCGTCGCCGCCGCCACCCCTGCCACCGCGAGCGGTACGCCGTACCGAGCCGCCTTCCGGCGCCCCGGGGAGCGCTCCCCGCCCCACTCGTCGGTGGCCTCTGTCGGTTCGTTGCGTGGCATGTGCCTACCTCCGTCATATACGGCGGCGGCCTCAGGTGCACTCGCCCACCCCTCGGGCGCATGGTCGGCCGACCGCCGTGCTCGGTGGTTCCATCCCATCAAACCGCCCGGCACAAAGCGTCAGCCCGCGGGAGCAACTGTCTCTACTGCTGAGGGATGACAACCGGCCGCGGCGAGGCGGAACCCGTACGACGGGAGGCTGATCATTCCCTAGGGGACGGCCGTCGCGTCGGGGATGTCCCCGAGGGGATGCCCCGGAGGCGAGGCCGGACCGCGGCCGGCACAAGCCACCGGATCAGCCCGCGCGGTACACCACCGCGTCGCACAGCCCTTCCAGGGCCGTCTTGGCCATGCACGACGGCAGCGGCGCCAGCAGCGCCCGCGCCTCCTCGGCGTAGCGCACGGTGTCGCGCCGGGCCTCTTCGAGCGCCGGGTGGGCGCGCAGCCCGGCCAGCGCCTCGGCATGCCGGGCGTCGTCGGTGAGGTCGCCGGCCAGCAGCTCGCACAGCGCGCGGTCCTCCGGCGTACCCGAGTCGCTCTCGGCCCGCGCCCGAAGATGCAGCACGGGCAGCGTCGGGATGCCCTCGCGCAGGTCCGTGCCGGGCGTCTTGCCCGATTCATGCGAATCGCTGGCGATGTCCAACACGTCGTCGGCCAACTGGAAGGCGGTGCCCAGCCGCTCGCCGTACTGGGTGAGGATGTTGACGGTCGACTCCTCGGCGCCCGACATCATCGCGCCGAAGCGGCACGCGACGGCGACCAGCGAGCCGGTCTTGCCGGCCAGGACGTCCAGGTAGTGGTCGACGGGGTCGCGGCCGTCGCGCGGGCCCGCGGTCTCCAGGATCTGGCCGGTCACCAGGCGCTCGAACGCCTCGGCCTGGATCCGGACCGCCTCGGGCCCGAGGTCGGCGAGGATGTGCGAGGCGCGGGCGAAGAGGAAGTCGCCGGTCAGGACCGCGACGGAGTTGCCCCAGCGGGCGTTGGCGCTGGCCACACCGCGGCGCACGTCCGCCTCGTCCATCACGTCGTCGTGATAGAGCGTGGCCAGGTGCGTGAGCTCCACGACGACGGCCGAGGGCACCACACCGGGGGTGTACGGGTCACCGAATTGCGCGGCCAGCATCACCAGCAGCGGCCGGAACCGCTTGCCTCCCGCGCGCACGAGATGCTGCGCGGCCTCGGTGATGAACGGCACGTCGCTCTTGGTGGCCTCCAGCAGGCCCTCCTCGACAGCCGCCAACCCGGCCTGGACATCGGCCTCAAGAGCCTGGTCCCGCACGCTCAGCCCGAAGGGCCCGACGACGGTCACGAGGGGTACTCCTGTCTGCTGACGATCAAACGGAATGTCGATCTGTCGCTGTCTCCACCATTGGCCAGCGTATCCGGTCGCTCTTGGATCACCGTGAGCGCCCGCCCCTCGAACCACGTCGGAAGCGCCCCGGCCCGTGGGACGGCCGCCGCGAGCCGCTCACGGCCCCTCGGAACGGCCCGCACCGGCCACCCGTCGTCCGCGTGAATCACCCGCCCCGCCGCGGCCCCGCCCCCGTACCCTGAGCGTCGGACCGGCCGGCCACGGGCGGCCGGTCCACCGACCGTCCCGGCCGGCCCGGACACCCACCCCGGCCGGCCCGGCCGCCCACCGGCGACGACGCACGCGAGGAGCTGTCCATGCCCGAGCAGAGCCCGTTCGACGACCTGTTCGACCTGGCGGAAGGCGATCCCTTCGGCCCGCACACCCTCCCCTACGGGGTGTTCAGCACCGCCGACGCGCCCGGTCTGCGCCGCATCGGCGTCCGCTACGGCCGGCACGTCCTCGACCTGAGCGCGCTGCCCGCCGCCGTCCGGCCGCCGCACGCCGACCTGCTGGCCGCACCGACCCTCAACCCGCTGCTGGCCGCCGGCCGCGCCGTATGGAGCGAAGTGCGCCAGGCCGTCCGCACCGCCCTGACGGACCCGGCGCACCGCACCGCCGTGGCGCCCCTCCTGCGCCCGCTCACCGACATCACCACGCACCTCCCCTTCGAGGTCGCCGACTACGTCGACTTCTACGCCAGTGAGCACCACGCCACCAACGTCGGCCGGATCTTCCGCCCGGACGGCGAGGCGCTGACGCCCAACTGGAAGCATCTGCCGATCGGTTACCACGGCCGGTCCGGCACCGTCGTCGTCACCGGGACCCCGGTGGTACGGCCCAACGGCCAGCGCAAGGCGCCCGCCGACCCGGCGCCGTCCTTCGGCCCTTCCACCCGTCTCGACATCGAGGCGGAGATCGGCTTCGTCGTCGGCACGCCCTCCGCGCTCCACGAACCCGTCGCCCTCGACGGCTTCCGCGACCACGTCTTCGGCGTCTGCCTCGTCAACGACTGGTCCGCGCGCGACATCCAGGCATGGGAGTACGTGCCGCTCGGCCCCTTCCTCGGCAAGTCCTTCGCGACCTCCGTGTCCGCCTGGATCACCCCCCTCGACGCCTTCGACGAGGCCCGTACGCGGCCGCCCGCCCGCGACCTGCCGCTCCTGCCCTACCTCGACGACTCCGCCGCCGAACCGGGCGGGATCGATCTGCGCATCGAGGTGGACATCAACGGCGAGACGGTCTCCCGGCCCCCGTTCTCCGCGATGTACTGGACGGCCGCCCAGCAGCTCGCCCATATGACCGTCAACGGCGCCTCGCTGCGCACCGGCGACCTGTTCGCCTCCGGGACGGTGTCCGGGCCCGAGCCCGACCAGCTCGGCTGCCTCCTGGAGCTCACCCAGGGCAAGGGCCCCTACCTCCAGGACGGCGACGAGGTCACCCTCACCGCCTGGGCACCGGGCCCCGACGGCGCCCGGATCGGCCTGGGCGAGGTCACCGGCCGCGTCCTCCCCGCGACCGCCGCCCCGGCGGGCGAGGCACCCTGACGGCGGGGTTACCGGCGAGCGCAGCGGGGGGGTCGGCTGGACGGGGCCAGGGGCCGGCTGGGCGGGCTTCTGCCGGCCGGTCGGCTCCCCGGCTCGCCACGGCCCCGGCCACGACCGCGCCGCCCCCGGGAAGCCCCGCGTGCTCGGTGCCGGACGGGCCCGCCGGCCGGCTGCTAGCCTCACGTCTCCCTGTCCCACAACGGAGGAGACGAACGTGCGCAAGGCAGCGCAGATCGCCGGGGCGGCCGCCATCGCCGCGATGCTGCTCAGCGGTTGCGGAAGCAGCGGCGACAGCGGCAAGGACAGCACTCCCAGCAAGCAGCCGGAGACCGCGCCGTCGACTCCGCAGGGCGGGGACAAGCCCACGGACGCCAAGGCCTTCGAGGGTGCCTGGGAGGCCAAGTCCGCCGACGGCACGCTGATCCTCGCCATCACCAAGGGCACCGTCGCCCTCAGCAACGGCCACAAGGCCGCCTGCCTGGGCAAGGTCCAGGAGCTGGCCGGCATGACCATGGCCGCGCTGAAGTGCACCGACGGGGACACCACCCGCACGATGGGCACGCTCAAGCCCGGCGCCGACGGCAAGAGCCTGACCGTGAACTGGAAGAACGGGCCCACCGAGAAGTACACCAAGTCCACCGACAGCGGTGTGAAGATCCCGGACATGCCGGAGCTGCCGAGCGGCATGCCCGACGGCGGCTGACCGCCGGCCACCCGCAGCGCGCGACGGCCGCCGCCCGGCAGGCCCCGAGAGGGGTCCGGGCGGCGGCCGTCGCGGTGTGCCGTACGGCGGCGCCGGGGTCAGCGCACGAAGACCCCGGCCTGGCCGGCCAGGTCCAGGAAATACTGCGGCGCCAGGCCCAGCACCACGGTGACCGCGACGCCGATCGCGATGGCCGTCGCCGTCAGCGGGCTGGGCACCGCGACGGTCGGGCCCTCCGCCTTCGGCTCGTGGAAGAACATCAGGACGATCACCCGGATGTAGAAGAACGCGGCGATCGCCGACGAGATCACACCGACCACGACCAGCCAGCCCGCGCCGCTCTGCGCCGCCGCCTTGAAGACCGCGAACTTCCCGGCGAACCCGGACGTCAGCGGGATGCCCGCGAAGGCCAGCAGGAAGACGGCGAAGACGGCGGCCACCAGCGGCGAACGGCGGCCGAGCCCCGCCCACTTGGACAACTGGGTGGCCTCACCGCCCGCGTCCCGCACCAGGGTGACCACGGCGAAGGCGCCGAGCGTCACGAAGGAGTAGGCGGCGAGGTAGAAGAGCACCGAGGAGATGCCGTCCTCGCTGGTGGCGATGACACCGGCGAGGAGGAAGCCGGCGTGCGCGATGGAGGAGTAGGCCAGCAGCCGCTTGATGTCGGTCTGGGTGATGGCGACGATCGCGCCGCCCAGCATCGTCAGGATCGCGACGCCCCACATCACCGGCTGCCAGTCCCAGCGCAGGCCGGGCAGGACGACGTACAGCAGGCGCAGCAGGGCGCCGAAGGCCGCGACCTTGGTGGCCGCCGCCATGAAGCCGGTGACCGGGGTCGGGGCGCCTTGGTAGACGTCCGGCGTCCACATGTGGAACGGGACCGCGCCGACCTTGAACAGCAGCCCCATCAGCACCAGCGCCGCGCCGATCAGCAGCAGCGCGTCATTGCCCATCGTGCCGGCCAGCGCCGGATCGATCTGCTTGGCGCCGTCCGAGACGACCTCGGTGATGCCGGCGTACGTCACCGTGCCGGCGTAGCCGTACAGCAGGGCCACACCGAACAGCAGGAACGCGGAGGAGAACGCGCCGAGCAGGAAGTACTTGACCGCCGCCTCCTGGGACAGCAGCCGCTGGCGGCGGGCCAGCGCGCACAGGATGTACAGCGGGAGGGAGAAGACCTCCAGCGCGATGAAGAGGGTCAGCAGGTCGTTGGCCGCCGGGAAGACCAGCATGCCGCCGACCGCGAAGAGCATGATCGGGAAGACTTCGGTGGTGGTGAACCCGGCCTTGACGGCGGCCTGTTCGGCCTCGCCACCGGGGACGGCGCCGCCCTGGGGGGCGAAGGAGTCCACGCGGTTGCCCTCCGCCACCGGGTCGAGCCGGCGCTCGGCGAAGGTGAAGACGGCGACCAGGGAGACCAGCAGGATCGTGCCCTGGAGGAACAGCGCGGGGCCGTCGACGGCGAGGGCGCCCATCGCGGCGATGTGCGCCTTGGACGAGCCGAAGCCGCCGGCCGCCAGGCCGATCACCGCGGCGAACGCGGCGGCCAGCGCCACCACGGACAGCAGCAGTTGGGCGTGGTAGCGGCCGCGGCGCGGCAGGAACGCCTCGATCAGGACGCCGACCACCGCGGCACCGAGGACGATCAGCGTCGGGGAGAGCTGGGCGTACTCGATGTGCGGCGCCGGGATCTTGCCCGGTGCGTCGGCCGCCACTGTCCACAGGCTGTGGACACTTGCCACGGAACTCACTTCGCGGCCTCCACGTCTTGATCGGGCGCGGCGTGGCCGTGCCGGCCCGCGCCGGGCACGGCGTCCACCCGCACGGCGGGCTTGGGATCCTTCTCGTCCACCACGGACAGGGTGTGGTCCACCGCCGGGTTGACGATGTCGGTCAGCGGCTTGGGATACACACCGAGGAAGAGCAGCAGCGCGATCAGCGGCGTCACCACGACCAGCTCCCTGACCCGCAGGTCGGGCATGGTCCGCACCTCGGCCTTCACCGGGCCGGTCATCGTCCGCTGGTAGAGCACGAGGACGTAGAGCGCGGCCAGGACGATGCCGGCGGTGGCGATGACGCCGATCACCGGATAGCGACTGAAGGTGCCGACCAGGACCAGGAACTCGCTGATGAACGGTGCCAGGCCGGGCAGCGACAGGGTGGCCAGGCCGCCGATGAGGAAGGTCCCGGCGAGGATCGGGGCGACCTTCTGCACGCCGCCGTAGTCCGCGATCAGACGCGAACCGCGGCGGCTGATCAGGAAGCCGGCCACCAGCATCAGCGCGGCGGTCGAGATGCCGTGGTTGACCATGTAGAGCGTCGCGCCGCCCTGTCCCTGCGACGTCATGGCGAAGATGCCCATGATGATGAAGCCGAAGTGGGAGATCGAGGCGTAGGCGATCAGGCGCTTGATGTCCCGCTGGCCGACGGCGAGCAGTGCGCCGTACAGGACGCTGATCACCGCGAGCACCAGGATGACGGGGGTGGCCCAGCTACTGGCCTCCGGGAAGAGCTGGAGGCAGAAGCGCAGCATCGCGAACGTGCCGACCTTGTCGACCACGGCGGTGATCAGCACCGCGACCGGCGACGTCGCCTCGCCCATGGCGCCGGGCAGCCAGGTGTGCAGCGGCCACAGGGGCGCCTTCACCGCGAAGGCGAAGAAGAAGCCGAGGAAGAGCAGCCGTTCGGTGCCGGTGGAGATGTCCAGCTTGCCGGACGCGCGGGCCTCGACGATCTGCTGGAGCGAGAAGGTGCCGGTGCCGAGCTGGTCGGCGGTGACGGCGTACAGCCCGATCACCGCGGCCAGCATGATCAGGCCGCCGAGGAGGTTGTAGAGCAGGAACTTCACCGCGGCCTGCGAGCGCCGGGTGGCGGACCGGTCCTCGCCGTCCCCTCCGGCACGGTCCCCGAAGCCGCCGATGAGGAAGTACATCGGGATCAGCATGGCTTCGAAGAAGATGTAGAAGAGGAAGACGTCGGTGGCCTCGAAGGAGAGGATCACCATCGCCTCGACGGCCAGGATCAGCGCGAAGAAGCCCTGGGTGGGCCGCCAGCGGCGGTTGGGGCGGTCCTCCTCCAGCGGGTCGGCGTCATGCCAGCCCGCCAGGATCACGAACGGGATCAGCAGCGCGGTCAGGGCGATCAGGGCGACCGCGATGCCGTCCACGCCGAGGTCGTAGCGGACCCCGAAGTCCCGGATCCAGGCGTGCGATTCGGTGAGCTGGAAGGGGCCGCGGGCGCCGGGCCGGAAGCGGACCGCGATCACCACGGCCAGGACGAGGGTGGCCAGCGAGAAGAGCAGCGCCGACCATTTGGCCGCGGTGCGCTTGGCGGCGGGCACCGCGGCGGTGGCGATCGCGCCGATCGCCGGCACCGCGGCGGTCACCGTCAGCAGAGGGAAGGAAAGATCTGCCATGGCTCAGACACCCCTCATCAGCAGGGTCGCGGCGACGAGAACGGCCGCCCCGCCCAGCATCTGGACCGCGTACGAGCGGACGAAGCCGCTCTGCAACTGGCGCAGCAGGCCCGAGAGCCCGCCCATCGAGGCCGCCGTGCCGTTGACCGCGCCGTCCACCAGGGAGTGGTCGAGCGTGACGAGCGTGCGGGTGAGCTGCTCGCCGCCGCGCACCAGGACCAGGTGGTTGAGGTCGTCCTGGAGCAGATCGCGGCGGGCGGCCCGGGTCAGCAGCGAACCGCGCGGGGCGACGGCCGGGACGGGGCGCCGGCCGTACATCATCCAGGCGGCGCCGACGCCGAGGGCCAGCACCACGATCGTGGCGGAGGTGACGGCGGTGGCGCTGAGCGGGGAGCGGCCGTGCGAGAAGGACGTGACCGGCTCCAGCCACTTCACGAAGGCTTCGTTGATGCTGAACAGGCCGCCCGCGAAGACCGATCCGACGGCCAGGACGATCATGGGGATCGTCATGACCCGCGGGGATTCGTGCGGGTCCGGCGGGGTGTACTCGCCGCGAGTCTCGGCGGCGGGTTCGACGGACGGTTCGGCGGGTGAGGGGGTCGGCGCCTTGCGCCAGCGCTCCTCGCCGAAGAACGTCATCAGCATCACCCGCGTCATGTAGAACGCGGTGATCGCGGCGCCGAGCAGGGCCGCGCCGCCGAGGATCCAGCCCTCGGTGCCGCCCTTGGCGAACGCCGCCTCGATGATCTTGTCCTTGGAGAAGAAGCCGGACAGGCCGGGGAAGCCGATGATCGCGAGATAGCCCAGGCCGAAGGTGATGAAGGTGACCGGCATGTACTTCCGCAGGCCGCCGTAACGGCGCATGTCCACCTCGTCGTTCATGCCGTGCATCACGGAACCGGCGCCGAGGAAGAGGCCCGCCTTGAAGAAGCCGTGGGTGACCAGGTGCATGATCGCGAAGGCGTACCCGACGGGACCGAGGCCGGCGGCCAGGATCATGTAGCCGATCTGCGACATCGTCGAGCCGGCCAGCGCCTTCTTGATGTCGTCCTTGGCGCAACCGACGATCGCACCGAACAGGAGGGTGACCGCGCCGACGGCGACGACGGCGGTCTGGGCGTCCGGCGCGGCGTTGAAGATCGCCCCGGAGCGGGTGATCAGATACACGCCGGCGGTGACCATCGTGGCGGCGTGGATCAGGGCCGAGACCGGGGTCGGGCCCTCCATCGCGTCGCCCAGCCAGGACTGCAGCGGTACCTGCGCGGACTTGCCGCAGGCGGCCAGCAGCAGCATCAGCCCGATGGCGGTGAGCTTGCCCTCCGAGGTGTCGCCGGTCGCGGCGAGCACCGGACCGAAGGCGAACGTCCCGAAGGTCGTGAACATCAGCATGATCGCGATGGACAGTCCGACGTCACCGACGCGGTTGACCAGGAACGCCTTCTTGGCGGCGGTGGCCGCGCTGGGCTTGTGCTGCCAGAAGCCGATCAGCAGGTACGAGGCGAGGCCGACGCCCTCCCATCCGACGTACAGCAGGAGGTAGTTGTCGGCGATGACGAGCAGCAGCATCGCCGCGAGGAAGAGGTTGAGATAGCCGAAGAAGCGGCGGCGCCGCTCGTCGTGCTCCATGTAGCCGATCGAGTAGATGTGGATCAGCGATCCGACACCGGTGATCAGCAGGACGAAGGTCATCGACAACTGGTCGAGCTGGAAGGCGAGGTCGGCGCGGAAGCCGCCGACCGGGATCCAACTGAACAGGTGCTGGTGCAGGGCGCGGTCCTCGGCGCCCTTGCCGAGCATGTCGGCGAAGAGCACCACCGCGACGGCGAACGACGCCACCGCGAACAGTGAGCCGAGCCAGTGGCCGGCCCGGTCGAGTCGTTTTCCGCCGCACAACAGCAGGGCCGCACCGACCAGCGGTGCCGCGACAAGCAGCGCGATCAAGTTCTCCACTTTGTGCGACCCCTTACAGCTTCATCAGGCTGGCGTCGTCGACCGAGGCCGTATGACGGGTGCGGAAGATCGACACGATGATCGCCAGACCGACGACGACCTCGGCCGCGGCGACGACCATCGTGAAGAAGGCGATGATCTGGCCGTCCAGATTTCCGTGCATCCGCGAGAAGGCCACGAAGGCGAGATTGCAGGCGTTGAGCATCAGCTCGATGCACATGAACACCACGATGGCGTTCCGCCTGATCAACACCCCGGCCGCGCCGATGGTGAACAACAGGGCGGCGAGGTAGAGGTAGTAGACCGGGTTCATTTCTTGGCCTCCTCCTTGGGCGACGCGACCCCGGGCGCCGAGGACGGCGGGGGTTCCGGCTCGGACTCCCGCCCCAGCCACTCCTGCGACCGCCGCTCCAGCGCCTTGAGTGCGGCCAGGGACTCGCCGGAGACGTCGCGGACCTGGCCGCGCTCCCGCAGCGTCGGACTGACCGTCAGCTCGGACGGGGTGCCGTCGGGCAGGAGGCCGGGGATGTCCACCGCGTTGTGCCGGGCGTAGACGCCGGGGGCGGGCAGCGGCGGCACCTGCTTGCCCTCGCGGACACGGGCCTCGGCCTGCTCGCGCTGGGACTTGGGGCGCTCCGTGCGCTCCCGGTGGGTGAGCACCATCGCGCCGACGGCCGCCGTGATCAGCAGGGCGCCGGTGATCTCGAAGGCGAAGACGTACTTGGTGAAGATGAGGGCGGCCAGGCCCTGCACATTGCCCCCGGCGTTGGCCTCGGCCAGGCCGTTGAACTCCTTGAGCGAGGCGTTGCCGATGCCGGCGATGAGCAGGATCCCGAAGCCGATGCCCAGGGTGGCGGCGAGCCACCGCTGGCCCTTGAGGGTCTCCTTGAGGGAGTCGGCCGCGGTGACGCCGACGAGCATGACGACGAAGAGGAACAGCATCATGATCGCGCCGGTGTAGACCACGACCTGGACGACGCCGAGGAAGTACGCGCCGTTGGCGAGGTAGAAGACCGCCAGGGTGATCATGGTCCCGGCCAGCGACAGCGCGCTGTGGACGGCCCGCTTCAGCAAGATCGTGCACAGCGCGCCGACGACGGCGACGATGCCCAGGACCCAGAACTGCACGGCCTCCCCGGTGGAGGTCATGGCGGCGGCGAGGGGAGTCATCGCCCCGTCACCTCCCCCGCGGCGGGTTCGTTCGGACCGGTCGTGGCGGCGGCTTCCTGCGGTGCCGCGCCCTTGGAGACGGCGGGCTGGCGGACCGTGCCGGGCGCGGCCTCGGTCACCAGGCCGTTGTAGTAGTCCTTCTCCGTCATGCCGGGGAAGATCGCGTGCGGCGTGTCGACCATCGTCTCCTGAAGGCCCGCGAGCAGCTCCTCCTTGGTGTAGATGAGCGATTCGCGGGACCGGTCGGCGAGTTCGTACTCGTTGGTCATGGTCAGGGCGCGGGTGGGACAGGCCTCCACGCACAGACCGCACAGGATGCAGCGCAGGTAGTTGATCTGGTAGACGCGGCCGTACCGCTCGCCCGGGGAGTAGCGCTCCTCGTCGGTGTTGTCCGCGCCCTCGACGTAGATCGCGTCCGCCGGGCAGGCCCAGGCGCACAGCTCGCAGCCGACGCACTTCTCCAGCCCGTCCGGATGGCGGTTGAGCTGGTGCCTGCCGTGGAAGCGGGGCGCCGTCGGCTTCTTCTCCTCCGGATACTGCTCGGTCAGCCGCTTCTTGAACATGGCCTTGAAGGTCACGCCGAAGCCGGCTACGGGGTTGTGGAACTCAGGCACCGTCGCCCCCCTTTCCGTCGATTCCGTTTTCGTCACTGACAGTGTCCACCCCGCCACTGACAATCAGCTCCCGCTCGCCACCGGCGCCCGCCGCGCGGGACGAACCCCAGCGCGGTCGCCGTCGTGGCACGGGTGGCAGGCTCTGGCCGGGCTTGGGCGGTACGGGGAAGCCGCCGGCCATCGGGTCGAACGCCTCGCCGCCGTCGGGCTCTTCCTCCCTCTCGCCCCGCCGGAAGAAGTCCACGACGAGGGAGACCAGCAGCAGGGCGACCGCGCCCCCGGCGACGTACAGCACGATCTGCTGGAAGCCGTAGCCCTCGTTCTTCAGCGCCCGGACGGTGGCGACCAGCATCAGCCAGACCATCGAGACCGGGATGAGGACCTTCCAGCCCAGCTTCATGAACTGGTCGTAGCGCATGCGCGGGAGCGTGCCGCGCAGCCAGATGAAGAAGAACAGCAGCAACTGCACCTTGATGACGAACCAGAGCAGCGGCCACCAGCCGTGGTTGGCGCCTTCCCAGAACGTGGTGATGGGGTACGGCGCCTTCCAACCGCCCAGGAAGAGGGTGACCGCGACCGCCGAGACGGTGACCATGTTGATGTACTCGGCGAGCATGAACATCGCGAACTTGATCGAGGAGTACTCGGTGTTGAAGCCGCCGACGAGGTCGCCCTCGGACTCCGGCAGGTCGAACGGCGCGCGGTTGGTCTCGCCCACCATCGCCACGATGTAGATGATGAACGACACCGGCAGCAGCAGGATGTACCACCTGTCCTGCTGCGATTCCACGATCGTCGAGGTCGACATCGACCCGGAGTAGAGGAAGACGGCCGCGAACGACATGCCCATCGCGATCTCGTAGGAGATCATCTGCGCGCAGGAGCGGAGCCCGCCGAGCAGCGGGTACGTCGAGCCGGAGGACCAGCCAGCGAGCACGATGCCGTAGATGCCGACGGAGGCCGTGGCCAGGATGTAGAGGATGCCGATCGGCAGGTCGGTGAGCTGCATCGGGGTGCGGTGGCCGAAGATCGAGATCTCGTTGTCGGCCGGGCCGAACGGGATGACCGCGATGGCCATGAAGGCCGGTACGGCCGCCACGATCGGCGCGAGGACGTACACCGCCTTGTCGGCCCGCTTGACGACCAGGTCCTCCTTCAGCATCAGCTTGATGCCGTCGGCGAGGGACTGGAGCATGCCCCAGGGACCGTGCCGGTTGGGGCCGATCCGCAACTGCATCCAGGCGACGACCTTGCGCTCCCAGACGATCGAGAACAGCACCGTCAGCATCAGGAACGCGAAGCAGAAGACCGCCTTGATGACGACGAGCCACCACGGATCGCGGCCGAACATCGACAGGTCTTCCTGGGCCAGCGCCCCGCCCGCCGCGACGAGTTGGTCGAGCCGCTGCATCACGCGTCCACCTCCTTGGCCAGCTCCGGCGTACCGGAGACGGCGCGGACCTTCACCAGGTCACCGGGTCGCGCCCCGGTGTCGGCGGCGACGCCCCCGCCCACGGAGTTCAGCGGTAGCCACACCACCCGGTCGGGCATCGGCGTGACCTGCAACGGCAGCCGCACCGAGCCGGCCGGCCCGGACACCGCCAGCAGATCGCCGTCCTTGACGCCGGTCTCCCGCGCGGTCGTCGGCGAGAGCCGGGCGACGGCGGCGTGCCGGGTGCCGGCCAGCGCCTCGTCGCCCTCCTGGAGCCGTCCCTGGTCCAGCAGCAGCCGGTGCCCGGCCAGTACCGCCTGGCCGGCCTCGGGCCGGGGCAGCGGGCGCCCCGACTCCACCGGCTCGGCGGCGTACGGCCCGCTCCAGCCGCCGAGGCGGTCCAGCTCACGGCGTACCGCGCGCAGGTCCGGCAGCGCGAGCAGGTTGCGGCTGTGTCCGCCTTCGACGCGGGCCAGCGCGTCGGCGAGCATGTGCAGGACCCGGGCGTCCGGCAGCAGATGCCGGCGGGTCATCTGGTCCGGCTTGAGCGCGGCCTCAAACAGCCGCGCCCGGCCTTCCCAGTTGAGGAACGTGCCGGCCTTCTCGACGACGGCGGCGACCGGCAGGACCACATCCGCCCGCTCGGTGACCCGGGTGGGCCGCAGCTCCAGGCTCACCAGGAAACCGACCTCGTCCAGGGCGGTCAGCGCGCGGGCCGGGTCGGGCAGGTCCGCGACCTCGACGCCGGCCACCACCAGCGCGCCGATCTCGCCGGTCGCCGCGGCCTCGATGATCTGGCCGGTGTCCCGGCCGTGCCGGTGCGGGAGCGCGGCCACGCCCCAGGCGGCGGCGACCTCGTCGCGCGCCCGCGGGTCGGTGGCCGGCCGGCCACCGGGCAGCAGGCCCGGCAGCGCGCCCGCCTCAAGGGCGCCGCGTTCGCCCGCCCGGCGCGGGATCCACACCAGGCGGGCGCCGGTGGCGGCCGCGGCGCGGACCGCCGCGGTCAGCGCGCCGGGCACCGCCGCCAGCCGCTCGCCGACGATGATCACCGAGCCGTCGGCCCGCAGCGCCTCGGCCGCGGCCCGGCCCTCGCCCTCCAGGCCGGCGCCGTCCGCGAGCGCGTCCAGCCATTCGGTTTCGGTACCGGGCGCGGCGGGCAGCAGCGTGCCGCCGGCCTTGATCAGGCCGCGCGAGGCGTACGCCGCCAGCCCGAAGGTGCGGCCGCCACCGCGGCGGTGGGCCTTGCGCAGCCGCAGGAAGACGCCGGGGGCCTCCTCCTCCGCCTCGATGCCGGCCAGCAGCACGGCCGGCGCCTTCTCCAGCGCGGTGTACGTCAGGCCCTCGCCGTCCAGGTCGCGGCCGCGGCCGGCGATCCTGGCCGCCAGGAAGTCGGCCTCCTCGGCGCTGTGCGGCCGCGCCCGGAAGTCGATGTCGTTGGTCTCCAGCGCGACGCGGGCGAACTTGGCGTACGCGTAGGAGTCCTCGACGGTCAGCCGGCCGCCGGTCAGGACGCCGGTGCGTCCCTTGGCCGCCGCCAGGCCCCGGGCCGCGGCCTCCAGGGCCTCGGGCCAGCTCGCCGGCTCCAGCTCACCGCTCCCGGCGTTGCGCACCAGGGGGTGTTCGAGCCGGTCGCGCTGCTGGGCGTAGCGGAAGCCGAAGCGGCCCTTGTCGCAGAGCCATTCCTCGTTGACCTCGGGGTCGTTGGCCGCCATCCGGCGCATGACCTTGCCGCGCCGGTGGTCGGTGCGCGTCGCGCAGCCGCCCGCGCAGTGTTCGCACACCGACGGGGAGGAGACCAGGTCGAAGGGGCGGGAGCGGAAGCGGTAGGCGGCGGAGGTGAGCGCGCCGACCGGGCAGATCTGGATGGTGTTGCCGGAGAAGTACGACTGGAAGGGGTCGCCCTCGCCGGTGCCGACCTGCTGGAGGGCGCCGCGCTCGACCAGCTCGATCATCGGGTCGCCGGCGATCTGGTTGCTGAAGCGGGTGCAGCGCGCGCACAGCACGCAGCGTTCGCGGTCCAGCAGCACCTGCGTGGAGATCGGCACCGGCTTGGCGAACGTCCGCTTCCTGCCTTCGAAGCGGGAGTCCGGGTCGCCGACCTGCATCGCCTGATTCTGCAGCGGGCACTCGCCGCCCTTGTCGCAGACCGGGCAGTCCAGCGGGTGGTTGATCAGCAGCAGCTCCATCACGCCGCGCTGGGCCTTCTCGGCCACCGGGGAGGTGAGCTGGGACTTGACGACCATCCCGTCGGTGCAGGTGATGGTGCACGAGGCCATCGGCTTGCGCTGGCCCTCGACCTCCACGATGCACTGCCGGCAGGCGCCCGCCGGATCCAGCAGCGGGTGGTCGCAAAAGCGCGGGATCTCGATGCCGAGGAGTTCGGCGGCGCGGATGACCAGCGTCCCCTTGGGAACGGAGATCTCGATGCCGTCGATCGTCAGGGTGACGAGGTCTTCCGGCGGGATCGCCGCCTCGCCGCCCCCGTTGTGGGGGGCATTTGTCGTGACGGTCATGCATTCACCCCCAGGTGGGCGTCGTTGCCGGCCCAGAGGGTCGACTTGGCGGGGTCGAACGGGCAGCCCTTGCCGGTGATGTGCCGCTCGTACTCCTCGCGGAAGTACTTGAGCGAGGAGAAGATCGGCGAGGCGGCGCCGTCGCCGAGGGCGCAGAAGGACTTGCCGTTGATGTTGTCGGCGATGTCGTTGAGCTTGTCGAGGTCGTCCATCCGGCCCTTGCCGGCTTCGATGTCGCGCAGCAACTGCACCAGCCAGTAGGTGCCTTCGCGGCACGGGGTGCACTTGCCGCAGGACTCGTGCGCGTAGAACTCCGTCCAGCGGGTCACCGCGCGCACCACGCAGGTCGTCTCGTCGAAGCACTGGAGCGCTTTGGTGCCGAGCATCGAGCCGGCCGCGCCGACGCCCTCGTAGTCCAGGGGGACGTCCAGGTGCTCGTCGGTGAACATGGGGGTGGAGGAGCCGCCCGGCGTCCAGAACTTCAGGCGGTGGCCGCGGCGGATGCCGCCGCTCATGTCGAGCAGTTGGCGCAGGGTGATGCCCAGCGGGGCTTCGTACTGGCCGGGGTTGGTGACATGGCCGCTGAGGGAGTAGAGCGTGAAGCCCGGGGACTTCTCGCTGCCCATCGAGCGGAACCAGTCCTTGCCCTTGTTCATGATGGCGGGAACCGAGGCGATGGACTCGACGTTGTTCACGACGGTGGGGCAGGCGTAGAGGCCGGCCACCGCCGGGAAGGGGGGACGCAGCCGGGGCTGTCCGCGGCGGCCCTCCAGGGAGTCCAGCAGCGCGGTTTCCTCACCGCAGATGTAGGCCCCGGCGCCGGCGTGGACGATGACGTCGAGGTCGAGTCCCGAGCCGAGGATGTTCTTGCCGAGGTAGCCCGCCGCGTACGCCTCGCGGACGGCTTCGTGCAGCCGCCGCAGGACGGGCACGACCTCACCGCGCAGGTAGATGAAGGCGTGGTGGGAGCGGATCGCGTGGCAGGCGATCACGATGCCCTCGATGAGGGAGTGCGGGTTGGCGAAGAGGAGCGGGATGTCCTTGCAGGTCCCGGGCTCCGATTCGTCGGCGTTGACGACGAGGTAGTGCGGTTTGCCGTCGCCCTGCGGGATGAACTGCCACTTCATGCCGGTGGGGAAGCCGGCGCCGCCGCGGCCGCGCAGCCCGGCGTCCTTGACGTAGGCGATGACGTCGTCCGGGGGCATCGCCAGCGCCTTGCGCAGGCCTTCGTAGCCCTCGTGGCGCCGGTAGGTCTCCAGCGTCCAGGAGCGGGGCTCGTCCCAGAAGGCGGACAGAACGGGCGCGAGGATCTTCTCCGGGCTCGTCCCTTCCCCGACCTCCGGCCGGGCGGTGCCCCCATCCTCGGTTGCCACGGTCATCACTCCCCCTCCTCTGCTGTGGGCCCGGCCGGGTGGTGAGAGTCGGAGGCCGAGGTTTCTTGCGGTGCGTCGTGGGAGCTGGGGTGGGTGGCCGGGCGCTGGTCCTGCGGGGGGCGGGACGTACGCGGCGAGATGACGTGGTCGCCGCGGCCGGGCACGGCCTGGCCCTTGGCCAGCCGCAGTCCGACCAGCGAGGCGGGGCCGGCGCCGCCGCTCGCCTCGACCGCGCCGGGCCGCTCGTCGGGGAACCCGGCCAGCATCCGGGCCGTCTCCTTGTACGTGCACAGGGGCGCGCCGCGGGTGGGTTCGACGGTCCGCCCGGCCCGCAGGTCGTCGACGAGCCGTTTGGCGGACTCGGGCGTCTGGTTGTCGAAGAACTCCCAGTTGACCATCACGACGGGGGCGAAGTCGCAGGCGGCGTTGCACTCGATGTGTTCGAGGGTGACGGCGCCGTCCTCGGTGGTCTCGCCGTTGCCGACGCCGAGGTGCTCCTTGAGCTCGTCGAAGATCGCGTCGCCGCCCATCACCGCGCACAGGGTGTTGGTGCAGACCCCGACCTGGTAGTCACCGCTGGGCTTGCGCCGGTACATGGTGTAGAAGGTCGAGACCGCGGTGACCTCGGCGGTGGTCAGGCCGAGCTGTTCGGCGCAGAAGCGGATGCCGGTGCGGGTGACGTGCCCCTCCTCGGACTGCACGAGGTGCAGCAGCGGCAGCAGGGCCGAGCGGGAGCCGGGGTAGCGGGCGATCACCTCCTTGGCGTCGGCTTCGAGCCGGGCGCGTACGTCGGCGGGGTAGTCGGGGGCGGGGAGTTCGGGCATCCCCAACTGGACGTCACTCACCGGTCGACGCCTCCCATCACGGGGTCGATGGACGCGACGGCGACGATGACGTCGGCGACCTGGCCGCCTTCGCACATCGCCGCCATGGCCTGGAGGTTGGTGAAGGAGGGGTCGCGGAAGTGGACCCGGTAGGGGCGGGTGCCGCCGTCGCTGACGGCGTGCACGCCGAGTTCGCCCTTGGGGGATTCGACCGCCGCGTAGGTCTGCCCGGGCGGGACCCGGAAGCCCTCGGTCACCAGCTTGAAGTGGTGGATCAGGGCCTCCATCGAGGTGCCCATGATCTTCTTGATGTGGTCGAGGGAGTTGCCCAGGCCGTCCGGGCCCAGGGCGAGCTGGGCGGGCCAGGCGATCTTCTTGTCGGCGACCATCACCGGCCCCGGCGCCAGGCGGTCCAGGCACTGTTCGACGATCCGCAGCGACTGGCGCATCTCCTCCAGCCGGATCAGGAACCGGCCGTAGGAGTCGCAGGTGTCGGCGGTCGGCACCTCGAAGTCGTAGGTGTCGTAGCCGCAGTAGGGCTGTGTCTTGCGCAGGTCGTGCGGCAGCCCGGCGGAGCGCAGCACCGGGCCGGTGGCGCCGGTGGCCAGGCAGCCGGCCAGGTCGAGGTAGCCGATGCCCTCCATGCGGCCCCGGAAGACGGGGTTGCCGGTGGCGAGCTTGTCGTATTCGGGGAGGTTCTTGCGCATCTTCTTGACGAAGGCGCGCACCTGGTCGACGGCGCCGGCGGGCAGGTCCTGGGCGAGGCCGCCGGGGCGGATGTAGGCGTGGTTCATCCGCAGCCCGGTGATCAGCTCGTACAGGTCGAGGATCAGCTCGCGGTCGCGGAAGCCGTAGATCATGATCGTGGTGGCGCCCAGTTCCATGCCGCCGGTGGCGATGGCCACCAGGTGGGAGGAGAGGCGGTTGAGCTCCATGAGCATCACGCGGATGACGGTGGCCCGGTCGGGGATGTCGTCGGTGATGCCGAGCAGCTTCTCCACGGCCAGGCAGTACGCCGTCTCGTTGAAGAACGGCGTGAGGTAGTCCATCCGCGTCACGAAGGTGGTGCCCTGGGTCCAGGTCCGGTATTCGAGGTTCTTCTCGATGCCGGTGTGGAGGTATCCGATGCCGCAGCGGGCCTCGGTGACGGTCTCGCCGTCGATCTCCAGGATCAGCCGGAGCACGCCGTGCGTGGAGGGGTGCTGCGGCCCCATGTTGACGATGATCCGCTCGTCGTCGGACCTGGCGGCCGCCGCGGCGATCTCGTCCCAGTCGCCGCCGGTGACGGTGTAGACCGGGCCCTCGGTCGTCTCGCGGGCCGCCGCGTGGGGACGCTGCGCGTGGGGAGTTGCCATCAGCTGTACGACCTCCGCTGGTCGGGAGCCGGGATACGGGCGCCCTTGTACTCGACGGCGATGCCGCCGAGCGGGTAGTCCTTGCGCTGCGGGAAGCCCTGCCAGTCGTCGGGCATCATGATCCGGGTGAGCGCGGGGTGCCCGTCGAAGACGAGGCCGAAGAAGTCGTAGGTCTCGCGCTCGTGCCAGTCGTTGGTCGGATAGACCTCCACGAGCGAGGGCACATGGGGATCGGCGTCGGGGGCGGAGACCTCCAGCCGGATCAGCCGGTTGTGGGTGATCGAGCGCAGGTGGTAGACGGCGTGCAGCTCGCGGCCCTTGTCGCCGGGGAAGTGCACCCCGCTCACGCCCGTACACAGTTCGAAGCGCAGCGCCGGGTCGTCGCGCAGGATCTTGGCGACGGCCGGGAGGTACTCGCGCTCGATGTGGAAGGTGATCTCGTCGCGGTCGACGACCGTCTTGTCGATGACGTTCTCGGGGACCAGGCCCCGCTCGTCCAGGGCGCCCTCCAGCTCGTCGGCGACCTCGTCGAACCAGCCGCCGTAGGGGCGGGAGGTGGCGCCGGGCAGCCGTACGGTGCGGACCAGGCCGCCGTAACCGGAGGTGTCGCCGCCGTTGTCGGCGCCGAACATGCCGCGGCGGGTGGCGATCACCTCGCCGGCGTCGTCGCGCGGCGCGGGGACGTTTCCGCTCGTGGCGTCGGGCGGCTGGGGGTTCTGGGGGTTCTTCGGCTCGGTCACCGCAGCAGCCCCTTCATCTCGATCAGCGGGAGCGCCTTGAGGGCCGCTTCCTCCGCCTCGTGCGCCGCCTGGCGCTGGTTGACCCCGAGCTTGGTGTCCTGGATCTTCTGGTGGAGCTTGAGAATGGCGTCCAGCAGCATCTCGGGGCGCGGCGGGCAGCCCGGCAGGTAGATGTCGACGGGGACGATGTGGTCGACGCCCTGGACGATCGCGTAGTTGTTGAACATGCCGCCCGACGAGGCGCACACGCCCATGGAGATCACCCATTTCGGGTTCGGCATCTGGTCGTAGACCTGCCGCAGCACGGGCGCCATCTTCTGGCTCACCCGGCCGGCCACGATCATCAGGTCGGCCTGCCGCGGTGAGCCGCGGAAGACCTCCATGCCGAAGCGGGCGAGGTCGTAGCGCCCGGCGCCGGTGGTCATCATCTCGATGGCGCAGCAGGCCAGGCCGAAGGTCGCGGGGAAGACCGATGACTTGCGCACCCAGCCCGCGGCCTGCTCGACAGTGGTCAGCAAAAAGCCGCTCGGCAGCTTCTCTTCAAGTCCCATTGGTGGCCCCTAGTCCCATTCCAGGCCGCCACGACGCCAGACATAGGCGTAGGCGACGAAGACGGTGAGCGCGAAGAGGAGCATCTCGACGAGCCCGAACAGCCCCAGGGCGTCGAAGGTGACGGCCCAGGGATAGAGGAAGACGATCTCGATGTCGAAGACGATGAACAGCATCGCCGTCAGGTAGTACTTGATCGGGAAGCGACCGCCGCCGGACGGCTGCGGGGTCGGCTCGATTCCGCACTCGTACGCCTCGAGCTTGGCCCGGTTGTAGCGCCTGGGTCCGACGAGCGTGGCCATGACGACAGAGAAGATCGCAAAGCCTGCCCCGAGGGCTCCCAGTACGAGGATGGGCGCGTAAGCGTTCACCGTCCTCGCTCCCTTCAGTCGACGATGACTGGATGGCGGTCCGCTCGGGCCCTTGGCCGCCCCGGTGAAGATCGTGCACATGTGAGGCAGTTCACAAGCCCGAACCGCTTGCATCTTATGCCCGTCGATCTGTGATCTGCGACACGGGGTGCGACAACGCCTTTGTGATCTCCACCACCCGGCGAACGATCATGAAGTCGGATCAGCGGTGATCTTCATACGCGAAGCGCGCGAGTGATCACGAGAGGTGACATTCACCCGGGTTACCGCTGGTCAGAGGGCACGCGCCACTATCAAGAGGTGGACCGTGCAAGCAAATTGGCGCTGGACCGGCCCAACTGCTATAAGCCGCAGGCCGACTGGGGCGGCCCGGCCGTGACCCGACCGTGATCGTCCGTACGTGCCCGCGTTCACGAGCGCGGCACCCGCCGACAGGTCACGGGAACATAACGGACACTCAAGAGTGACCTATCCCACGCTATTTAGGGGCCTGAGTCCTTGACGGCCGGGAAGCCTTGGCGTGGCGGATGGGGAGGTGATAAGTGCCTCCGGAGACCGCATCGGGCTGCAAATGCCGTGCGTAGGAACATGATCGCGAAATACGGACATCGCGCCGGCGGGTCCGCGCGCAGTCAAAAGTCCGTTTTGTTCGACGCGTACGCGTCAAGTGTGGCGTACTGCACCTTTCTTGGCAGCAACCTCCGGCGCCTGATAGCCGTGGTGCCATGTCCCCGAACGCACTCATACCCAGCCACCGGAAGCCCCGCCGTTCCGCGTCCTCGCGGGCACTGCGTGCGGGAGTGACCGGTGGCATCCTCACCTTCGCGGTGACCGGCGCGACCGTGCCGGCCAACGCCGCCGAGAAGCCCGTCTCCGAAACGCAGGAGATGCCGACCATCACGACGGCGCTGGCCACCAGCGCCGCCAAGAGCGCCGACGCCGCGCAGCAGGTCGCGTTCACCTACGAGCGTCAGGCGCTCCAGGAAGACGCCCTGACGCACGCCGCCAAGACCGCGCAGAAGCACAAGGCCGCCGCTGAGGCCAAGGCGAAGGCCGCGGCCAAGAAGAAGGCCCAGGAGGCCCGGGAGGCCAAGGAGGCCGCCCAGGCCCGCGCCTCGCGCTCCGCCGAGCGCTCGACGCTCTCCGCCGTCTCCACGCCGTCGGCCTCCTCCGCCACCGGCAGCACCGCCACGCTCGTCGCCTTCCTCAAGGCGCAGCTCGGCAAGGCGTACGTGATGGGTGCCACCGGCCCGTCCGCGTACGACTGCTCCGGCCTGACCCAGGCCGCGTTCAGCCAGATCGGCATCGACCTGCCGCGCGTCTCGCAGGACCAGTCGACCGCCGGCACCCAGGTCGGCCTGGACAACCTCCAGGTCGGCGACATCCTGTACTGGGGCAGCGCGGGCAGCGCCTACCACGTGGGTGTCTACGTCGGTAACGGCAACTTCATCGGTGCGCAGAACTCCAGCACCGGCATCGTCGAGCGCCCGCTCGACTACGACCAGCCGACCGGCGCGGTACGCGTCCTCTGAGACCGCCGCACGGACCGCCCCTCCCACCGCTCGGGAGGGGCGGTTTTTCGTTGCCGCCGCCGCGCGGTGGCAACCGATTCGCGCCGTTCGACGCCGTGTTTTGGCCAGGTATGCGCCAACTGGCCGTGCCACAGCTACCGATGGCCGGGGACACCGTTGCAGTTCTCGTCACATGCCGCGCAAATGACCCGTAAGTGTCATGCGGTACCCGTAGCGAGAGGGACCCCGCACACCGATGAGCACTTCTTTCACCCCCCGCCGCCTCGTCACCCGCGCCGCGACCGCCGCCGCGCTCGCCACCGCCCTCGGCCTGGGCGCGATCCACACCACCAGCGCGGCCACCGCCTCGGCCCCGGTCACGGCCGCCCCGGCGGGCCGGGCCGACACCGATCCGGACGGCGGCTGGCGCCAGGACGGACTGGCGCTGAACGCCGCCGACAACAACAAGGTCGACGCGTTCGCCGCCCGCGCCCGCACGGCCGAGCGCTCCATCAGCCCCCAGGTACGCGCCGCCGCCCGGCTCAGCAACGCCGAACTGGTCGGCTTCGACCACCGGCTGAAGTCCCCCGACTCGCTCAAGCGCAAGGTCGCCACCTGGATGCGGGAAACCCCGGGCCAGTCGGTGGAGGAGGCGCTGTCCATGATCAACGACTCGGTCCGCTTCACCCTCCAGTGGCCGGCCCTCACCTACACCACCGGCGCCGCCACCGCGGCCGGGCTGCTCTCCAACTGGGGCAACGAGAGCACCCGCTGGGCCAACACCTGGCACCGCGCCGCGGGCTACAAGGCGATCAACTCCGCCTGGCGCGCCCCGCGCTCCGGCCAGCTCTTCGAGGTCCAGTTCCACACCCCGCAGAGCAAGGCCGCACAACTGGAGACACACAAGCTGTACGAGGAACAGCGGCTGCCCGGCACTCCGCCCGAGCGGGTCCGCGAACTCCAGGAGAAGCAGAACGCCATCTTCGCGGCCGTGCAGGTCCCGCCGGGCGCCGACCGGCTGACCGCCCCCGAACCCCGCCGCCGGGCCCCGGCCCGCGTACCGGCCGGCTGACCCCTCCCGCCGCGGCCGGAACGCCGCACGCGACGGCGCGGGTCCGGAGCTCTCCGGGCCCGCGCCACGTCGAGCCGGCCGGCGGCGATTACGTGCGGCGACCCCCACGAGATTTTTCCTACCGGCGGTGTTACGTTTTTAGGTATGAGCAGCCACGTAGCCCACGCCGCACCCGAGCGGGCCGGTAAGAGATCCGTCTCGCTGGCGCAGTCGTTGATCAAGGAAGTTGAGGAGCGGACCGGGAAGAACGCCTTCTCCTCAGTCGTGGCCGAAGCCCTGGAGCAGTGGCTCGCCACTGCCAAGCTCCGCGAGGTCGTCGCAGCCGACCGCGAGGCGTTCGGCCCGGTTTCCGCCGAAGCACGGCGGCAGGCGGAACAGGAGTGGTGACCAAACGCCCCAAGATCAAGGCAAAAAGTGAAGGCACGCTCGTCTTGGACGCCCAGGGGCTTTCCCTGCACGTCGACGGCGACGAGCCGATGCGTGCGCGAATCGAGGTCGCCCAGCAGAGCGGCAGACGAGTGGCACTGTCCGTCCTGACACCTTTGGAGGTGCGCCGAACCGGGGAGGCCGCCAAGCGGCTCCAGTTCCTGCTGTCCCGGTTCGACGTGAAGCCGGTCAGCGACGCGGTGATACATGCCGCGGAGAAGCTGCTGGACCTCTCGGGCCTTGACGGGCACGAATGCCTCGTGGACGCACTCGTGGTCGCCACAGCCGCGCTTTGCGCACCCCCGGTGCTGCTCGTCACCTCCGACAAGTCGCACATCCCGGCTCTGTGCAAGGCTGCCGAGGAGCTTCCGGGCTCGCCGAAGCTGAAGATCGTCAACGTCTGAGAGTTCAACCGCCGCGCGCCCGGCCGCCGATCCCCGGCCCGGGCGGGCGGTCTTGCATGGTCAGGACTTGGGGGCCACCTTGCTCAGGCCGTTGATGATGCGGTCCATCGCGTCGCCGCCCGTGGGGTCGGTGAGGTTGGCGAGCATCTTGAGGGTGAAGCGCATCAGCAGGGGGTGGGTCAGGCCGCGCTGGGTGGCGATCTTCATGACCTTGGGGTTGCCGATGAGCTTCACGAAGGCGCGGCCCAGGGAGTAGTAGCCGCCGTAGGTTTCCTTGAGGATCTTCGGGTAGCGGTGCAGGGCCAGCTCGCGCTGCGCGTAGGTCTGCCGGGCGTGCGCCTGGACGATGACCTCGGCGGCGATGGCGCCGGACTCCATGGCGTACGCGATGCCCTCGCCGTTGAAGGGGTTGACCAGCCCGCCGGCGTCGCCGACCAGCAGGAGGCCCTTGGTGTAGTGCGGCTGGCGGTTGAAGGCCATGGGGAGGGCGGCGCCCCGGATCGGGCCGGTCATGTTCTCCGGGGTGTAGCCCCAGTCGGCGGGCATGGAGGCGCACCACGCCTTGAGGACCTCGCGCCAGTCCAGTTCCTTGAAGGAGTCTGAGGTGTTCAGCACGCCGAGGCCGACGTTGGACGTGCCGTCGCCCATGCCGAAGATCCAGCCGTAGCCGGGCAGCAGCCGGTCCTGCGGGCCGCGCCGGTCCCACAGCTCCAGCCAGGACTCCAGGTAGTCGTCGTCGTGGCGCGGTGAGGTGAAGTACGTGCGCACGGCGACGCCCATCGGGCGGTCCTCGCGCCGGTGCAGGCCCATGGCCAGGGAGAGGCGGGTGGAGTTGCCGTCGGCGGCGACGACGAGCGGCGCGTGGAAGGTGACCGGGGTCTTGTCTTTCGCATCGGACCCGGCCTCGCCGAGCTTGGCGTGCACGCCGGTGATGTGGCCGGTCAGCTCGTCGATGATCGGGGCGCCGACGTTGCAGCGCTCGTACAGCCGCGCGCCCGCCTTCTGCGCCTGCCGGGCGAGCTGCTCGTCGAAGTCGTCGCGCTTGCGGACCAGTCCGTAATCGGGGAACGAGGCGAGATCCGGCCAGTCGAGCTGGAGCCGGGAGCCGCCACCGATGATGCGCAGGCCCTTGTTGCGCAGCCAGCCGGCTTCCTCGGAGATGTCGATGCCCATGGCCACGAGCTGCTTGGTGGCGCGCGGGGTCAGGCCGTCGCCGCACACCTTCTCGCGGGGGAACGCGGTCTTCTCCAGGAGGAGGACGTCCAGCCCGGACTTGGCGAGATGGTAGGCGGTCGCTGAGCCGGCGGGCCCGGCACCGACGACGATCACATCCGCGCTGTGCTCCGATCGGGGCGTGGTCACGGGCTCGGTCACGGACGCGGACTCGGTCACGGCGGGGTCTCCCGGAAGTCGATATCTGGATATCTGGGTGCCGACCGGCACTGGGCACGTGCAGTCTATGGGGGCCTTGGTGATCAGATCCTGAAGGGTTGGCCGATGAATACACCGCTCCCGGCTGTCGAGCTGCGCGTGCCCACCGAGGAGGACGCCTGGCACTGGCACCAGGTCTTCAAGGACCCCGAAGTCATGGAATTCCACGGCGGGATCGCGGCCGAACTGTCGGTGTACGAGGAGCTGACCGCGCGGCAGCGCAGACATCACGCGGAGCTGGGGTACTGCCTCTACACCCTGCTGGACCCGGCCGACGGCGCGGTCATGGGCTTCACCGGCGCGCAGCCGTGGCCCTGGGAGTGGGGCCCGGCCGGGGAGACGGAGATCGGCTGGCGGCTGGGCCGCGCCTACTGGGGCAAGGGGTACGCCACCGCGGCGGCGCGGGCGGCGCTGGAGTCCGTACGCGCCGCCGGGGTGCGGGAGGTCGTCGCGATGGTGGACGCCCGCAACGAGCGGTCCCTGGCGGTGACCCGGCGGCTGGGAATGCGGCGCGCGGAGACGGTGATCACACCGCGGGGCGAGCGGACCGCCTACTGCCACCGGCTGGCGGTCTGAGCGGCCGTTCGCCGGCGGGGGGGGGGGGGGGGGGGGGGGGGGGGGGGGGGGGGGGGGGGGGGGGGGGGGGGGGGGGGGGGGGGGGGGGGGGGGGGGGGGGGGGGG